>NZ_SOHE01000062.1 GCF_004403305.1 Cryobacterium frigoriphilum
CGGGGCCTCAACCCCGTCGATCCAGCCGACGCCGCGGCCGGCGTTGAGGTCGACCGCGTTGACGTGCACGGTGACGGTGGGGGCGGAGCCGCCCATCACCCCGGCTTTCGGGTCGCGGGCCGCTTCACGGACCATGTCACGCAGAATGTCGGCCCGCTTCTCCCCGCCGGGGCGACGGTCGATGTCGACGACCTCGGTGTCGGGCACGACCTCGGCCCCGTCGGACCCGGCCAGCTCGGTGTCAGGCACGACGTCGGACCCGTCGGCCCCGGCCAGCTCAGCCGGTCCGGCGGTGGGGAGAAACTTCACCGTCGCCCGCGCCGACAGTCGCGACGCGAAATACGTCTCGAACTCTCCGCGCAGGTCGGGGGTGACGCCGCCGAAGATTCGGTAGAGGCCCCGTTCGAATGAGCCGAAGCTGATGCTGCTCTTGGCCTCCCGAGCCTCTTCCTGGGGTGCGATGCCGTCGGGGTCGAGCCGGGCCTGCCACTCATGCACCAACACCCGCATCCGATCAGCCGGCAACGCGATACCGGCACCCGGCAGCCCTGCGGTATCAGCATTGAGGGCGCCCGTCGCGTTGGCGACGAGCACCCGCTCGGCGAGGTGCAGATCCGAGGGGTCGGCCTGCCGGATGACCTCTTGCAACCCTTTCGCGATGATCTCGGCCGAGTCCACGCCGATCTCGCCCGCGGCCAGTGCCGCGCTCACGGTGGGAAACACCGCCGGTCGCAGCGGTCCCACCCCGGATCGCACGCTGGTCAGCGCCCCCAGGCTGATGCGTCGCTTCACTTCCCGCACTGACACGTGGGTGACACTCATGATCAGGTCGAGCTTGCCGGTGCAGCCCATGCGCTTGGAGAGGCTGGCGGTACCGCCGTAGAGCTCGACGTCGGCGCGGCGGGCGACCTCCGCTGTCGCCGCGACCCGAGCACCGTCGAGGCGGCGGCCGATCTGTTCAAGACCATCGAGAAGTGCGAGCGATTCATCATCGGCGACCAGCGGGAAGACGAGTCCCTCGAGAGCGTTGGCGAGGAGTTCGTTGAT
>NZ_SOHE01000061.1 GCF_004403305.1 Cryobacterium frigoriphilum
CCTACCCGCCCCACAACAAGCCACCGCCCACGCGATCCGCCTCCACGCCTCCGCTACAGTCCTCCCATGCACACCTGCAAGCTCTGCGATTACCCGACAGTCCTCTACCTCCACGACCTCGGCTTCTACTTGCGCTGCCCCAACTGCCTGTGGAGCAGCGAGACATTCGACGCGAGCAAACGCCCGGATCTCGCGATGCAACCCCGCCAACCCGACGACGCCGTCGAGCGACCGCCCGACGGCCCCACCATCGCCGACTTCCACGACTACGCGCTCAAACGGCGCACGGCCCGCAAGACCTCCGGCACCATGCGGCCAGTGGTGTCGATCGCATCGCCAGCCCCAGACGAAGCCCAGGCCACGCAGACCGACGACAACCCGACGGCCTAGTCGCCCCTCACCTCGGCTCAAGCCGCGAGCTCACGATCGCTCACGCAAGCAACGCCCCTCACCGTCCCAAGCCCCTGACGACGGATGCCCCAGCCACCGTCATCATCAGAACCGCACGCAGCCAAATGGCCGCGCAGCAACCCACAACCGCCGCCTCAGCCGGATCGCCACGAGCTTTTCACCCGTGCGCGTCAATCTCCCCCGCTCCAAACCACTGCTCAACGAAATCCTTGCCCAGCTCCGTGAGCCGATACTCGTCGTAGCCGCCGACTCGCACACCTGAACCCGGAACGACGTAGTGTCTGCCGTCTGCCCGTTGAACGCTGCGAATCGAGTTGCCCGGTGCGGCACGAACAACGGACATTTGCGGAGGGCTCGACACCGTCACCAAACGATCCTGAACCAAGTTCCGAACGCTAATCGTCACCGTGGAGCTGAAATCCAGTTCGATGGTGCCATCAACCCCTTGATCAACAAAGGCCTCGAGAACTCGGCGCTCAAAGTCGTTGTATCGGTGATTTACAATCGACAGGTTGCGCTTGTAATTCCTCACGGAGAGTGTCGTGATCGACTTCTCCAGGTCATAGCGAAGATGGTCCACCGCGCAGAGAAGAATCATGTTCTCGAACGTGTGCTCTCGCACGACTTCCCACGGCACGATGTG
>NZ_SOHE01000034.1 GCF_004403305.1 Cryobacterium frigoriphilum
TGGCCTTGCCCCCGGTTAGTGGACACGGGTTAAGCGGCGAGTTGAACTTCCGCGGTCTCTGACGAGTATTGCAGTTCGAAGGTGACGGGGGTGACATCTCCGATCGAGGAGTGTCGGCGCCGACGGTTGTATCGGTCCTCGATCCAGGCTCCGACTTCTCGGGTGGCGCGGTCGCGGGTGGGCCATACTCGGCGGTAGTAGAACTCGGTTTTGAGCGTCGCGAAGAAGCTCTCAGCCATCGCGTTGTCCCAGCAAATACCGGTCAATCCCATCGAGCGAGTGATGCCATTTTTGATCGCGAATGCGGTGATCTGGGCTGAGGCATATTGGGTGCCGCGGTCGCTGTGGAAGATAACTTGCGCCGGCCTGTCTCCGCGCAGCGTCATGGCCATCACGAGGGCATTCTCGATCAGATCGGTCCGCATGTGGTCGGCGATGGCCCAACCGATGACCCGGCGGCTGTGTGCGTCGATCACGGTCGCCAGGTAGACCCAGCCCTCCCAGGTCCTCAGATAGGTGATGTCGCCGACCCAGACCTGGTTCAGGGCACCGGTGTCCCATTTCCGTTTGACGGCGTCGACGGGGTAAGCGTCGGCGTGGTCGATGATCGTGGTGGTCCGCCACTTTTTCGGGCAGATACCCACCAATCCGAGGCGTTGCATGGTCTTGGCGACGGTCTTGCGCGAGATGGTCTCCCCGTCAGCGCGGAGGTCGGCAAGGATCCTCGGCGACCCATAAACCTCATCGGAATCACCGTGAAACCACGCCACTTTCTGCTCGATGTTCTCTCGTCGAATGGCGCGGTCCGACGGCTTCCGGTCGAGCCAGACGTAGTAGCCCGAGCGGGACACCTCGAGCAGGCGGACCATGCGGGTGATGGTGAAGTTGGTCTTCTCCGCCAGCATCAGTTCGAACGCTTTGCGCTCGTATCCGATGCTTCCTGGGCGAAGAAGATGGACGCTTTTTTTAGAAACGCCCGATCCAGTTTCAGGTCCGCGTTCTCTTTGCGCAGCCGGAGCAACTCGGCCCGTTCGGACTCAGTAACCGCGGTCTCACCGGTGTCGTTTCGGGCCTTGAAAGCGATGACCCAACGACCCAGCGAAGCCTCGTTTATGCCGAGCTCGCGGGCCACGGTCGCGATGGCCCTGCCGGTGTTGATCACCAGCTTCACGGCTTCGTCTTTGTACTCAGGAGTGAACTCCCGACGTGTGTTTCCCATGTGAACATTCTCTCTTGTGAGGTGTCCAGTCAACGGGGGCAGGGCCA
>NZ_SOHE01000009.1 GCF_004403305.1 Cryobacterium frigoriphilum
CGGCAAAGTCAAGTCGTCGGAGCAACGTGGTGGTTTTAGGCTGCGAGGAGCAGCTGGTTGAGCCGTTGGCCCGGGGTGTCGAGGTCGAGGGTGGGGCGGGGGCGACGGTTGAGCTTGGCCGCCGTGCGGCGCAGGTCTTCGGCGGTGTGAGTCGAGAGGTCGGAGCCCTTCTCGAACCAGAACCGCAGGAGGCGGTTCGTGTTCTCGTTGCTGCCACGTTGCCAGGGCGAGTGCGGGTCGCAGAAGTAGAGCGTCGTGTCGAGGGCGGTTTGGATCTTGGCGTACTCGGCCAGCTCGGTTCCGCGGTCCCAGGTGATCGATCGGCGCAGGTGGTCTGGGAGGTCTTTCATCTCGCGGATCATGGCCGTGGCGACGGTGTCTGCGGTGTGGTCGCCGTCGAGGTGGAGCAGGATCACGAAGCGGGTGGTGCGCTCGACGAGGGTCCCGATCGCCGTCCCGTCACACCCGACGATCAGGTCACCTTCCCAGTGCCCAGGGACGGCCCTGTCGGCCACCTCAGCAGGTCGTTCGCTGATCTTGAACGCGTCCTTGTAGGGGCTGTTCTTGCGTCGGTCGGCGCCGTGTGAGACGCGCTGCTTGCGCTTCAAAGAGAGCTTCTCGGCCAGGTCTGCCCGCAGGTTTCCGCGGGTTTGGACATACAACGCTTGGTAGATCGTCTCGTGGCTCACCTGCATAGTCTCATCGTCAGGGCAGTATTTCGCCAACATCTGCGAGATCAGTTTCGGGCTCCAGCCGTCGTCCATCCAGACCGCAATCAGCCGGCACAACGACTCGTTCTCGATCAACTTCAACACCTTCGGCCGCCGCCGGGTCTGGTGAGCTTTCGCGTGCGCGACAGCGGCGTAATAGACCCCGTCCGAGCTGCTGTTGCGGTTCACTTCCCGCCAGACGACAGACTTGTTCCGCCCGATCGCCACGCCGATCGCGGCATAGCTCATGTGGTTTCTCCGACCCATCTGGATCATGCCCCGATCCGCCAAATTCAAGGTCCGTTCGTTAGGGCTCTCCGGCGACGGCGCGGGGTCAGCAAGACCCCCGGTCCGGCCTTGGTTCAGTGTCATCTGACCAGACTGGAGCCACCACCTCCCGGCAGCTGAACTCGACACCCCGACACGCCGGGCCGCAACTTCCAGCGCGTGGCCGCCACAGATCAGATCAACGAACTCAGTACGGGTGTTAGCGGGAAACAACTTAGGCATGAAACGCTCCATCTCCTGAAGCGTTGCTACGACCATATGACTTTGCC
>NZ_SOHE01000039.1 GCF_004403305.1 Cryobacterium frigoriphilum
ACCGTGATGTCGTCGAGCTCGTGGGGTGCTCGCATCGCGACGTGGCTCGGGTGCGGCAGGAGGTCGAGGCTCGGGGCCTGACCGCGACCGTCACGGTTAGCGACACTGAGCTGGCGGAATGGTTTCCCGACGGGCGCCGGAAAGTCTCGGACGAGTATGACCAACCCGACCTGGCACGGATATTAGCGTCGATGAAAGCGAACCGACACTTCACGTTGCTGCGGGCCTGGCGCCGCTACGTTGACACCAAAGACGCGGGGAAGAAATACGGGTACTCCCAGTTCTGCGCCCTGTTCACCGGCTACCTCCGCACTCACGATCTTGTCGCGGTGCTCCGTCACGAGCCGGGACGGGCGATGCTGGTGGACTGGGCCGGTGACACGATGGACATCGTCGACACCATCACCGGCGAAGTGGTCCGGGCGATCCTATTCGTCGCGGTGCTGCCTTTTTCGGGGCTGATGTTCTGCCGCGCCTATGCGGATATGAAGTCTCCAGCCTGGCTCGACGCTCACGTTCAAGCGTTCGCGTTCTTCAATGGTGTGACGCAGATCATCGTTCCGGATAACCCGACGACGTCGACCCACCGAACCCACCAAGGCGATGCGGAGCGGGTCGTAAACGCGAGATATCAGCAACTCGCTGACCACTATCAGACAGCAATTGTCCCGGCCAGACCGAAAAAACCGCGCGATAAGGCATCAGCCGAGAACGCGGTGAACGTCGTCAACAAACGTGTCATCGGATACCTCGAAGACGATGTCTTCACGACGCTGAGCGAGTTGAACACAGCGATCGAGGAACGGGTGCGGGAGATCAACCATGACATTCGCCGCGCCGACGACACCACCCGGTGGGAACGCTTCGACACCGAGGAACGCGAGCTGCTGGGCCCGCTGCCCGATATCGGCTTCGAGGATGTCGAGTGGAAAGAGCTCAAAGCCGCCCGGAACTACCACGTCACCGCGGACACCCAACGCTATTCCGTGCCCTTCTCCCTGACCGGCAAACTGCTGCGGGTCCGAGTGACGTCGTCGCGGGTGACGATCTTCGACGGCAACGACAGCATCTGTGAACACCCGCGGCTGACGGGCCGCAAGGGCCAATACTCGACCCTGCCGGAGCATGTTCCGCCGCAGCACCGCGATATCGACGGGTTGTGGTCCAGGCGCTGGTTCATCGACCGGGCGCGCAGCGCCGGGCCGGCGACGGTCACGGTGATTGAGCAGATCCTCGACAGCCAGACGATCGAAGCGCAAGGCTACCTGGCCTGCCAGA
>NZ_SOHE01000020.1 GCF_004403305.1 Cryobacterium frigoriphilum
CCTGGGTCATCACCACCGCCCTCGTCGCCAAAAACTGCCTCGAAGACCCCGACGGCATCGGCTGCCACACCACAAACGACCCCACACCCCGCCAGTGAGCACTATTCGCGCCAACACGGGAAGCAACGCGGGAAGCGCTAAACCTGCTCACTTGCGGAACTAATCCCCAACCTACGAGATTGGGGCTGTGGATAACTCCCACGGACGGCGTCCGTGCCCTACGGTGACCGCATGCGACCACATTCCCGCAATTTTCTGCCGAAACTCGTTGCTCTCGCTCTAGCTGTCGGCCTCAGCGGATGCGCCGCCGCCCCCGATCCCGCTCCCCCGACATCCGCGCCGTCACCGACCACCGCCGTTGCTCCGGTGTTCGCCAACGACGACGAAGCCCTCGCCGCCGCAATTGACGCCTATGCCGCCTACGAAGAAGTCGCCACATTGATATTCTCCGAGGGCGGAGCGAACGCGGACCGGCTCCGGACCGTGGCGACCGGGGACTTACTCGAAGTCGAGCTTGATGGTTACCAAAGGGTTCAGGCACGCGGTCAACGCTTAACGGGCTCTTTCAAGTTTGACAAGGTCGTCCTCCAGCGCGTCGATGAACAGGCCATAGGCGGAGTCGGTGTCGTTGTTGTGTACCTGTGTGAAATTCTTACGGGGACAGACGTCCTCGACGCCTCTGGGGCGTCGACGGTTAAGCCGGGGCGGCCAGACCGGACACCCTTCGAGGTGAGTTTCGACTGGAATGCGGAGGGCAATTCGCTTCTAGTCGGACACAGCGACATTTGGATGGGCGGCGGCGTGTGTTGATTTTCCGGAGTTTACTGAGCTCAATGTGTGCCTCGATTTTGGCTCTACTCGTGATTCTTTGGAGTGCTTCGCCGTCCGCGGCGACTCCTACACAGCCCCCTTGCGCGAAGGATCTTTTGTCTACTGGGGAGTGCCCGACTGCCTGGGCCGCCGTCGAAGAGGATGACATTTACATCAGTGCTGATGCCGCTACGGAAGCGGAGAAGGAGGAGGAAGCGACCGCGGAGGAGAAGGCCTATGCGCAGAAAACCTCCGACGTCTACAACGCCGCTCGAGCACCCGATGGAACCGTGCCCGACCGGATCATCGCATCCTATTCCGGCGACCAGCCCGGCCCGGGACTCGTCGAGATCTGGCCCGACCGGTACTATCGCGTGTGTTTTCCCGGCGAAGCCGACGATCCCTGCAACCAGGCCGTACCCATCACCGTGATCACTCCCGGAACACCGGCCGTGCGCATCAGCGACCTCATCAGCTTCACCCCCACCGCCCCGACCCAACAGATGCAACCCAACGGATGGATGGTCAGAGGGCTCGCGACGAAC
>NZ_SOHE01000045.1 GCF_004403305.1 Cryobacterium frigoriphilum
CCCTACGTGTCAGGGTTGGGTGAGGCCAGTAGCTAATAGTCAGTCCGCTGTTTGACGTAGGGCGAGAATCAGGAATCATCACCATGTCCAGTCCGTCTTTGATCGCCGTGCGCGACGATAGTCATATGAGTAGTCCCGGACCCCGTGCTGGTGGCCCGACCCGAAGGTCGATTACCCCCGCGCAAAAGCTTGCCCACCTTGCCGCATATGACGCGGCGATTAAGAAGAACGAGGGTGGCGCGTATCTGCGCCGCGAAGGCCTCTACTCGTCGCAGATCACGGAGTGGCGAAAGCTGCGTGACGCTGGCGTTTTGGCTGGGAAGAAGCCCGGCGAGAAGATCGGCCGGCTCACGCCCGAGCAGGTCGAAATTGCTCGGCTTCGCCGTCAGCTTGACCTGACTGAACAACGCTTGGTCACGACGGGGGTGGCCTTGGAGATCATGTCAAAAATGCACGAGCTCTTGGAAAATCTTTCGAAGAGCTCGCGGGACGAAACACCGCACACGAAGCCATAATGACCACCTACCGCGAACTGATCAGCCAGGGTGTCTCGACCCGGGTTGCCGCCGATCTGGCCGGAGTGCCCCGGGCCACCGCCACCCGGAAACCACGAATCCCCGTCGCTGGCCCGCGGCCAGTGCCGGCGAATCGGATCGACGGCCTCGATCGTCTCGAGGTTTTGAATACCGTGAATTCGGATTCGTTCGTGAACCTGCCGCCGATCCAGATCTATGCGCGGCTGCTGGATGCGGGCACGTACTTGTGCTCAATTTCAACGATGTATCGGGTTTTGAACGAGAACAAGCAGGTCAAGGAACGCCGTCGCCTGGCCCGCCATCCGGCGCGGGCGATCCCGGAACTGATCGCGACCGGTCCAGGTCAGGTCATGAGCTGGGATATTACGAAATTGGCTGGCCCGATCAAGGGGAAGTATTTTGACGCCTACGTCATGATCGATATTTACTCGCGTTACATCGTTGGTGCGCATGTCCACGCGTCGGAGTCGGCCGTGCTGGCGGTGGAGATGATGAAGGAAATCTTCGGCATCCACGGCGTCCCACAGGTCGTCCACGCCGACCGCGGCACGTCGATGACGTCCAAGACCGTCGCCGCGTTACTGTCCGATCTGGAGGTCACCAAATCGCATTCCAGGCCCCGGGTGAGTAACGATAATCCATTTTCGGAGAGCTGGTTTAAGACCCTGAAATTCTCCCCAGTGTTCCCCGAACGCTTCGGCTCCCTCGCCGACGCACGGGCGTTCATTGCCGACTTCGTCGACGGTTACAACCACACACACCGCCACTCCGGGATCGGGTTGAACACCCCAGCGGACGTCCACTATGGCCTCGCCGAGGCCAAGGCAGTCGAACGAGCCGAGACACTCGACGCGGCCCGGGCACGATTCCCGGAACGCTTCAGCACGAATCACGCCCCGAAAATCCTGAACATTCCCGATACGGCATGGATCAACAAACCAGCCGAGAAACCAGTTGAGGTTGAAGGGCTAAAACTAGCCGCCTAAACTCCCACTGGCCTCATTCACCTTGACAAATTCCG
>NZ_SOHE01000086.1 GCF_004403305.1 Cryobacterium frigoriphilum
CCCGCCCCCGCCCCCGGTCCCGTCCCGCCCCCGTCCTCGCCCGTGCCTCCTCCCGTGCTTCCGCCGTGTCCCGCACGTGGCGAATTCAGGAAAGACTCGGCCCGACACTCACCAGACGACCGGATGCCGGGGCCTGGCCGCGCGACGCCGCGCCGATTTCCTGAATACGCCCCCACCGCTCGACCAGCGAGGGCAACAGCCGCCCGCGCCCGCGCCGAGATGCTAGAGAATTACGGTGCGAAAGCGATTGCGGGCAGCCAGCAGACCGCAAATTGCGGCAATCACTCGCTCGGGGAAGAACATGATGTCGCGGTAGAGCGCGCGGTAGCTCATGTACTCCCGAACCGCGAGCTCCCGGTCGCGGGCTCGATCCCTCGCCTGTGCGGGCCAGCCTTCGTGGAATCTGCGACTGTCCGCTTCGACGACCACGCACCCCTCTACGAGCATGTCCACCCGACCGACGCCGTCGATTGTGACCTGGATCTCGCATTCGAGGCCGGCAGCTCGCACGATCAGACGCAGCACAGTCTCTTGGCCGGCCTCGCTGCGGGGGTCGATCAGAGGTCGAAGAACCTGCAGACTTTCCGGCAGCGCGCCGAAAATCGTGTGCACGGACCGGGCGGGGATCAGCCCCTGGTGCAGGGCATTGTCGAGGGATGCCACCGCGAAGTTCGGTTCCTGGCAACGGAAGATCTGCACAAGCGCGTCAACGAGGCCGACAGCGACCTCAGAGCCACCGCGGGGTTGCAGCAGGCGGTCCCAATGCAGTTCGACACCCTCTCGATTCCGCGCGGTCAACCGCTGGCGGCGATCCTGCGGGGTGCGCAGCCGGGACGCCGTTGCATCGAGGTGGATATGACTGAACGTGTCGTCGAAGGCGAACACCCCGGCATCCGCTGCCGCCGAAATGCAGGCCAACCGGCCGCCCACCCGAACCGCTTCGAGACTGTGCCGGTCGGCGCTGCCCAGCAGGTAGTGCCCACGTCGTGCCCGCACGAGGTCGCCGTGGTCGACCGCGCCTTTGAGAGTTCGCCAACTCGCGCCGGCAGCTGTGAGCTCAGCCGTCTCAAAGACCCTGCGGTTGTTGCGCTCAAAGTACTCAGACCAGGTCATGGCCACACAGTGCCCGGCTTGGTCGGTCGGCATCGGCCGCTCGAGCCAATATGTGAATAAGTCGCGCCGCCCCCGGCCTGTGGAGGGAGAGGCCGCCAGCCGAATGCACGCCCATCCCACCGGTCCACCCGTGGCGAATTCAGGAAAAACGGACGACAAGCGCGTGCGCATCCCCTGAATGCCCGGCACAGCTCGCCTACAGTGCGGCGATCTCCTGATTTCGCCACGACGTAGACGGGAGACGGGAGACAGCGCTGCGAGCGGCGCGGAAGAGTGCAAGCCAGGTAGCGAAACGCTGAATCCTCGGCGGCGCTAACGACAGTGTCACCGGGGGCTAATTCAGGAAAACAGGCGGCGCGGCCAGACTATGGTCCCGACGTCACGCACATCCGGTCGGTCGAGGGCCCGGTCTTCCTGAATTCGCCACGGCGGCGTGGCGGCACGCGGGCGGCGTGGCGCCACGCGGGCGGCACGGCGGCACGCGGGCGGCGTGGCG
>NZ_SOHE01000084.1 GCF_004403305.1 Cryobacterium frigoriphilum
CATGGATCAACAAACCAGCCGAGAAACCAGTTGAGGTTGAAGGGCTAAAACTAGCCGCCTAAACTCCCACTGGCCTCATTCACCTTGACAAATTCCGCCTCGGCAAGCGTCGAGACCGCGAACCTGGCTGACCCCGCGACGTTGACTCAGATCGATGTAGAGATGCAGAAATGGGGCATCGAAGAAGGCACCCGTGAGAGCTTGCTAGCCAAGCACGTTGCGGGGGAGACTTGGGACTCTATGAATGACTCGGAGCCGGTTTCTGTCGATGAACGCCAGGACGGTGATACGCAAGTCACCACGCGTCGCTATGAAGATGGCTCCGTATCTGTGTCGATGCTGGAGCGCCCGAAGGCAGAACAGGGCGCCCAGGAAGGGGAGATAAGTGCTCGTGGCGTGGCGAGCTGCCGTGTGAGTTCGAGCAATGGAGTGACCGACTACACCGGCTGCTGGGCTAGTGAGAGCACCATCCTCATCTCCGCGGGATTCACGGTGAACTACTCCACCCACCAAACCGGGGGAGCTTGGATCCGCTCCACGGGTAGTCACAGCATCACGATTCTTTCGCTTGGAGCGGGCTATGCGGACCTGACGTTGGGCGTAACGAAGGCGATCGCAACAAGCAGTGCGCCTGCCACTGCGGAAATGACGTTCCGCCCCACAGGGGCGACCTTTGGGACGACGTGTCGGCTCAAGGTGAGTGTCACAACGGGCGGTTCCGCCTCGACGAACGCCTGGTTCTGATGTTAGTTTCGGATATGGCAACTCTCGGATACGCCCTTAGCTGGCTCGCGCTGATCGGAATCAGTTCGGCATTGGTCTATTTCCCCGTGCGCCGAGCGCGCAGAATCGCTCGCGCCGTAAGCGCGGAATAGCGTCGAATGAAACAGTGGGGTGCCGTGCGCTTTTCGCACCGTGCCCCATTGTTGCGTGGGCGCGCCCGGCCGCAGTGTTTCGCCCACCAGCTCGACGCCGGGAAATTAATGACCGCTTAAAGAACTGACTCATATAGGTTGACATCTTTCAGACTCGCGAAGTTGTCCCGGGCTCTGAGCGCTGCCTGAGTGTTGAACGTTTCCCGGCGTGACGATGTGGGCGTCTTCCCCGGTGACGAGGGGTTTTAGCGCTCCAGGATTTATCTGTTCTCCAGCGGCGTCAGGCTGACGATGTCCGGATAGACGAATGGCCCGGCGTGCGCTGTTTGAGGATTACGCCGGGGCCGTTCTCCCTCTGCGTAAAGGGGGTACAGGGACCGTACTTCGACTGCAGATATCGCAATCTGGCTCAAGGTTTACGTTCGATGATCCAGTAGTCGTTGCTCAACGAATCCCACTTCTCAAAATGCAGAAGTGGCGCAGCGTCGAAAGAAGTAGCCGTCATCCGTTGATTCTTTCACAGCCCAGCCTCCAGCAATTCAGAACCCGTGGCTCGCCAATGGCCAAGAATCCACCACGATGAATGCGAATAAATCCGTAGTTCGTCCTGGGTTCCAGACTGAGCAGAAATGCGTTGTCTGGCGAGTAGCGCTTGATGGTAGCGCCAGTCCAGACACTTGGTATGTGAACTCTCAGGTCATTGTTTACATCGTCACTCAGGTCTTCGTTTACAGGCTCTCTCACGGCATCGTTTACAGGTAGCAGGCGTTTAAGTC
>NZ_SOHE01000081.1 GCF_004403305.1 Cryobacterium frigoriphilum
ATGTAATCACTCAGCTCTTTGTTTACATCCGCGCTCACCACTTTGTTTACAAACGCACTCACCACTTCGGTTACACACGGTGTCAACACATCGCTCACAGTGGAACTCACGACTTCGTTGACACCGTGCGGGCAAGAGAAACCGTTGCTTAGGAAGCGACCACGGCCGGGTAGTGGTCGTTTTCGTAGTCGGTCATTTTCGCCGTCCACGCTGGGTTGGGGTCACGTATTCTGGCGCCGTAGACCTGCCATAGCGGCACCAGCCGCTTGCTCGAGGCAACACGCACCGGCAGCGGGAAGTAGATGCATTCCTCCCCATCTGTGCTGCTGAAGAGTGTGTATCCGGTGGCCGTGGCCACCACCTGGTAGGTGCCCACCAGATAGGTTGGCACCTTGAATATGCGACCGCGGTAATAGATCTGCGGGTTCGTCCGGCGGATCTCGACAACGTCCTCGGATTGGTCCCGGAGCCTGACCGTGCGCGCGGGCACGGCCGCGTTCTCGGACTGTAGCGGGGCGATCACGACGGTATTTGCGTGCTCTCCTGATGCGGCAGCGTCTTGGGCGATCTGCCGATCTTTGTAGGTCACCGCCTTGGCTTCCAGCACAGCGATATCAATTGGGGTGCCCTCCGCGCCTCGGTGTTCCCCGGCCTCCCATGCCTGACCGGGGGTGAGGTAGGTGGAGCCGACTTTCAGCGCCTGATGGTGCCGCCGATAGTTGTAGTGCTCGCGATATTGGACCAGGAGCTTCGCCAACTGTTCCAGATTCTTTGGTGTGTGCGCGTCAAGAAATCTGACGAGCGTTTGATGGCTGCGCTCGTTCTTTCCCTGCGTCTGCGGATGCCGAACACGCCCCGTAATCCCTTGACATCCCTTGCCCCCGAGAAAGATTTCCGTCTGGCCGACCACCCCACGCCGAGACTGGTTGAACGCGACTCCGTTGTCGGTGAGGAGCTGCTGAGGCACTCCGTAGGCGTCGAACGCTGCCTGCAACACGGCAATGGCATCCTCACCGTTTTCCAGCCTGTCAAAGCACTGCGTTCCCACGTCGAAGCGGGTTCCGTCATCGATCAGCTGATAAATCAACGCCTTCGTACCGTCGGCATCGAACAGGCGATATTCCATCCCGTCCAGTTGCCACATCTCCATCGGATACGACCGGGCAAACCGCATCCAAGCACCACGAGGTCGCTTACGGGCGTTGGTGTTCGTAACGCCGGCTTCGGCCAAGATCCGACCGATCGTTGACACCGAGGGGATCTTTTCGCCGAACTCTTCGGTGTCGACGCCCTCGAACCAGATGGACTGTGGCCCCTTGTCCCACCCGGATTTCCTTAGCCGTTCACGAATTCGGAGGACCACCATTTTGGTCTGGTCCCCATGAACGCGCCTCGTTGCTTTCGGCGCCCGCGAATGCGGATTCAGGGCCTTATTGCCCTCAGCGAGATACCGCTTCTTCACCTTGTAATAAGAGGGCCTGCTGATGCCGAGCTGCTTGCACAACTCCGAAATGCTGACCGCATCTGGCAGGTCCGGATTGAATTCAATGATCTTTCGACGTATCGACGCCGACAATGTATTTTGCACATCCCATTCAAAAGCCCGGGGTCGCCCTGGACCGACTTAAACGCCTGCTACCTGTAAACGATGCCGTGAGAGAGCCTGTAAACGAAGACCTGAGTGACGATGTAAACAATGACCTGAGAGTTCACAT
>NZ_SOHE01000080.1 GCF_004403305.1 Cryobacterium frigoriphilum
GAACCCCCTACGAGACATTTGGGCCTCAGTCGGATGTGCGATGCAGGACGAACATTCCGCCGAATGCCGGCTGGTCAGATCGGCCTTCATCGCTGTCTACGAATTCGTTGAGCACGGCTTGAACTCGGGTGATGAGGTTTTCCGCGTTCTCGGGGGAAAGGTGGAGAACAAAGCGGGACAGTGTGGCGAGGGAGTCCGGCCCGGCGTCCATCAGCTCGTCCCGGAGCGCGTCAAGTGGAGCTAGGGGCGCATCTGTTCCCGCGTCACTGAGCGCGGTGTCGAGATTCCAGGAACGGCCTGTGGATCGGTAGGGCTTTTCCAGCGCGCCACTCTCGCCGGTGCGAACTTCACCGCGTTCGAGGAATCCAGCGGCGTGTAATTGCCTCACGTGATAGAGCACGGTGCCCGGGTCTTGGCCGAGTCGATCCGCGAGTTGCTTGTTGGTCAGTTCATGGAGGCCACACAATCGCAGGATCCTCAGGCGAAGAGGGTGCGCCAAAGCTTTGATCTCGCGCGCGCTCGCAGACGGATTCTGTGCGGTCGTGTTTGTTGGTTCTTTGTCCACCATGCGTCAAGACTACCGTTTGATGTAAAAATTCAAATCACCTTGAAGTTTCTCAATCACCGTGGCAGGGTAAACAGATGACTACCCGACGTGCAGGACACCCCCGCCCAATACCGCTGGGTTCGCCCTATTGGAAGCTGTGGGCATCTTCCGGGTTCTCCAATCTCGCGGACGGCGTGTTCACCATCGTCCTGCCCCTTGTAGCGATCCAGCTCACCCAGTCGCCAACGCTGATAGCCGGATTGGTTGTGGCCGCGAGACTCCCCTGGCTCGTCTTCGCCCTGACCGCAGGGGCCCTGGCCGACCGCCTGGACCGGCGGAAGCTGATGCTGGTCGCCAACCTCGTCCGAGCGATCCTCCTGCTCGCGCTAGTTGCCGTCATGTTTCTGGGCATCAACTCGATCTGGGCACTCTACTGCGTCGCATTCCTGGTCGGCGTCTCGGAAACGATCTACGACACGTCGGCGCAGTCGATCCTCCCGCAGCTCGTGCAGAGGGAGCAGCTCTCCCGCGCCAACGGACGCCTTTACGCCGTCGAACTCACCGCCAATCAGTTCGCTGGGCCCCCGCTTGGCGGATTACTGATGGCCGTCGGGGTAATCGCCGGGTTCGCCGTACCGGCCGCACTGTGGCTGATCGCCGTCGGCGTGCTGCTCGTGGTCCCGGGCAGATTCCGAATCGAACGGGAAAACAAGACCACACTTCGTGGCGACATCGCTGAGGGGCTGCGGTTCCTGTGGAGCCAGAAGATCCTTCGCACCCTCGCTGTGATGACCGGCATGTTCAACTTCGCCTCCAGCGCCGCGTTCGCCCTCCTGGTGCTCTTCGCCGTGGGCCCGACCTCACAGATGGGATTGTCAGGGGCGGGCTACGGCCTGCTGCTGACGACCTCGGCTCTCGGCGCCTTCCTCGGCTCGATCTTGGCCGATCGGCTCGAAGCGCGCCTCGGTCGATCACGGGCCCTGACGCTCACCATCGTCGGGGTCGCAGTCTTCGTCGGCGCCCCCGCCGTCACCGACAATCCATTTATTCTCGGTCCGATCTTCTTCATCGGAGGACTGCTGATCGTGCTCTGGAACGTGATCACCGTGTCGCTGCGTCAGCGCATCACACCCAACCATTTATTGGGCAGGGTCAACAGCGTCTATCGCTTACTCGCATGGGGCACCATGCCCATCGGAGCCGCGGCGGGCGGCCTCCTCGCCCACTGGCTCGGACTGCAAGCCATGTTCGGAATCATGGGACTACTCACCCTCGGCCTCCTAGCCCTAATGCCCCTTCTCACCGACGCCGCCCTCGACGCCGCCGACACCTCCGCACCGACAACCTAACAATGTCCACTGCGAGTCACCATCAACGACGGGCACCATAAACCCAACGACGAACGCGACAGATCTGGGCCAAAACAGCCGGCAACCGACGACGCCAACGTTGTGTCGCAGGGGGACC
>NZ_SOHE01000058.1 GCF_004403305.1 Cryobacterium frigoriphilum
AGATGTCACCCCCGTCACCTTCGAACTGCAATACTCGTCAGAGACCGCGGAAGTTCAACTCGCCGCTTAACCCGTGTCCACTAACCGGGGGCAAGGCCAATCAGGAATCATCACCATGTCCAGCCCGTCAGCAATCGCCGTGCGCGACGATAGTCATATGAGTAAACCCGGACCCCGAGCGGGTGGTCCGACCTCGAGAAGGTCGTTCACGCCAGCGCAAAAGCTGGCGTACCTCGCCGCGTACGACGCTGCGATCAAGAACAACGAGGGCGGCGCGTATCTGCGTACCGAGGGGTTGTACTCCTCGCAGATCACGGAGTGGCGAAAGCTGCGTGACGCCGGTGTCCTCGAGGGGAAGAAACCCGGCGAGAAGATTGGCCGGCTCACGCCCGAGCAAGCCGAAATTGCTCGGCTGCGCCGCCAACTCGCCCAGACCGAGCAGCGCCTGGAAACGACGGGGGTGGCATTGGAGATCATGTCAAAAATGCACGAGCTACTCGAAAGTCTTTCGAAGAGCTCGCGGGACGAAACACCGCATACGAAGCCGTAATGACCGCTTACCGCGAACTTTCCAGCCGAGGAATCTCGACTCGCGTCGCCGCCGAATTGGTTGGGATTTCTCGAACGACCGCGACCCGGAAGCCGCGCATCCCGGTGGCCGGGCCGGCATTGATCCCGGCGAACAAGATCGATGATGCCGACCGCCAGCAGATTCTTGATGTGGTCAATTCGGACTCGTTCGTGGACCTGCCACCGATCCAGATCTACGCCCAACTCCTCGACGCCGGCACGTACTTGTGCTCTATATCAACGATGTATCGGGTGTTGAACGAGAACAAGCAGGTCAAAGACCGCCGCCGCCAGGCCCGCCACCCGGCACGGGCCATCCCCGAGCTGACGGCCACCGGCCCCGGGCAGGTCTACTCGTGGGACATCACCAAACTCGCCGGCCCCGTCAAAGGGAAGTACTTCGACGCCTACGTGATGATCGATATCTACTCCCGATACATCGTCGGCGCGTATGTTCACGCCTCAGAATCGGGAGAGCTGGCGGTGGAGATGATGAAGGAAATCTTCGGCATTCACGGCGTCCCACAGGTCGTTCACGCTGACCGCGGCACGTCGATGACATCCAAGACCGTCGCGGCGTTGCTGTCGGATCTGGAAGTCACCAAATCGCATTCGAGGCCGCGCGTGAGCAACGATAATCCCTACAGCGAGGCCTGGTTCAAGACCCTCAAATTCGCCCCGACATTCCCCGAACGCTTCGGCTCCCTCGCCGACGCAAAGACATTCATGGCTTCCTTCGTCGACGGTTATAACCACGATCACCGCCATTCCGGGATCGGCCTCAACACCCCAGCCGACGTCCACTACGGCCTCGCCGAAGCGAAAGCAATCGAACGAGCATCGACGCTGGACGCGGCCCGCGCACGATTCCCCGAGCGATTCAACACCACCCAGGCGCCGCAAATCCTGTCCATTCCCACGACGGCCTGGATCAACAAACCAGCCGACAAACCCCCCGAAAATGATCGCCTAGAACTAGCCGCCTAAACTCCCACTGGCCTCATCCACCTTGACAAATTCCGATCGAATACGGTCCCGTCCACATGTTGACTCCTTTGCTGAGCTTGGCCGAGTCATTCAGCGAGTTATAAGTGCCTTTGCCAATAGCAGTGGCGATTGCGCTGTTGCTCAGGCGGAGATCGCTGAGCTTTGCAGCCAGGTTTGGCGCTATTCCAGCACTCAGGATGTCCGCGTTGTTGCGAATTCCGACTTTCACTAAGAGCGCATCTCCGCTCGCAATACCCGTCATCTGCTGCAGATTCCAGTTCGAGCGGTGGATGCTCCCGAACTGAGATTGGATGTTCGCCTCGAGGATTGTGCGGACGGCGTAGTTGATCTTTAGCGCGGCAGTAGCGGCTCTCGACTGCCTATCCGGCCCTGTGAAGACGCCCATGACCCTGTCGCCGTCGAAACTACGAATGTGACCGTCATAGTGACGAATGATCCGTACGGATATCTTGAGGAACGCAGCCATCACGCTAGCCACAGTCTCGGCGGGTGAAACTTTCATGAGGCCGGACGAGTTCTTGATGTCCGTGTACAAGTAGGTGGCTAAGATCTTCTTTGCGGAAGTCCCCACCAGAGTGTCCGTGTCAGGGACGCTGGTTGAGCCACTCTGTTGGGTAACAACCGACCACTCCTTGGCCATGTCGACGACAGCTGCGTCGACGTCTTCTTTGAGCGTCATTGGTTTGGCCCTGCCCCCGTTGACTGGACACCTCACAAGAGAGAATGTTCACATGGGAAACACACGTCGGGAGTTCACTCCTGAGTACAAAGACGAAGCCGTGA
>NZ_SOHE01000076.1 GCF_004403305.1 Cryobacterium frigoriphilum
CTGGCGAGTAGTCGCTTTTGGTACTGCTAGTCCACCTTGTTGGTACTGCTGTTCCGGGGAGGTGGAACTGGCCAGGCTGGCGAAGTGGCCAGGCTGGCGATGTGGCCAGCCTGGCCAGAGCGTCTCGGCGAAGTCCGGGGCGTTACTCCCAGTAGTCCTTCGCGGTCTTGGCTTCGTCGCTGCGTAGGCGTCGCATGTCGACCTCGCCGAGGTTGAGCGTGCGGGCTTGACTGGCGAGCCGGTTGACGGTGGAGTCGGCCGCGATCCGGTCGGGGAGGGCCTCGACCCAGTAAGAAGGCCCGGATTGGCTGACGATGATCGTCGGCAGCCGGTGATCCCGGTTAGCCAAGATTGAGAAGAGATCGCTGGCCGCGTTGGGGTCGATGCCCACCGTCAAAAAGTCGTCGATGATCAGCAAATCCACATCACTGAGCTTGTTGAGCATGTTCTGATGACCAATCCCGTCGCCTCGAGCGATGACCAGCTGGCGGGCCAGGTCATCCATCCGGGTGTAGTGAACGCTGTGCTCGCTATGACAGGCCGCGATGCCAATCGCGCAGGCCAGATAAGTTTTCCCGCCACCGGTAGGCGAGATGATGAGCAGGTTCGTCGGGTCGGCCCTCCACTCGTGGGTGGCGTAGCGTTTCATCCGCACCGGGGTGAGGTTTCGTCCCGGCGGGTAGTTCAGCTCAGCCACCGACGCCTCCGGGATCGGGAACTTGGCCTGGCGGATCAGCTTCTCGATCCGGATCGATCGGCGAAGCTCCAAAGCTTCATCAACCGCCGTGAGGAACAATGCCTCGGGCGCGGCAGCATCGTTGGCTTCGTCCTTGATCAACTCCTCGAACCGCGCCGCGAGGTGCGTGATGCGCAGAGCCTTGAATTTGTCGTGGTCGACGCTGGTGAACACGCTGCCGATCATCAGCGGTCCTTGTAGTAGTCGGCGCCGCGGACCATGACGCTGGGCGTATCGGCAGGCCCGGGCGGGCTCTTCGTATTCGAGGCAGCCGGCACCAGCGGGTGGCTTTGCTTCTTGTCACCGGTGATGGTCGCCATGATGCGTTTCAGCGTCGTGTAGGTCGGGTAACCGCGCTGGTTGACGATCTGCTGGCACGCCGATTCAAGCCGCTGCTTGTTGCTCTTGCCGAGGGTCATGAGGATGTTTTGGCAGTCGAGGTAGGCCTGCGCTTCGATGACGGACCGGTCCAGGATCATCTCGATCACCGTCACGGTCGCTGGCCCGAAGCTCTTGGCCCGATGCTCGAACCACTGCCGCGTCCAGAGACCCTCGAGATCGTGGTGGCGTTCCGGAGCATGCTCGGCCACCGTGGAGTACTGGCCCTTGCGTCCGGATTTGCGGGGGTGCTCACAGATAAGCGTGTCGCCGTCAAAGATGGTGACGTTGCCGCCGGTCAGACGCACCCGCAGCATCTGCCCCGCCAGCTTGTAAGGCACCGAATAGTGCTGGTAATCGGCCGTGACGTGGTAATTCCGGCCGACCTTCAGCTGCTTCCACGAGACAGTATCGAACCTGTGCGCCGGTAACGGCTGGAGGAGCTCGGCCTCGTCGGCGCGGAAGCGTTCGGCGCGGGTGGTGCCGTCGGCACGGTGCATCTGCTCGTTGATCTCCACCATGCGTTCCTTGATCGCAGCATTGAGTTCGGCGAAGGTTGTCCATATTTCTTCAGCGAGGTAGCCTATTACTCGCTTGTTGATGGTGTTTACCGCAGATTCTGCGGCGGCTTTGTCCCGAGGGCGGCGCACGCGGGCCGGCACGACGGCGGTGGAATAGTGCTCGGCCAGCTCCTGGTATCGGACCTGGACGACGCGGGCACTGTCACCCTTGACCGTTCGATGGGTGGCCGTCGCGGCGTTATCGGGGACAATGATCTGGGTTGAACCGCCAATGAACTCGAAGGCCTGGACGTGGGCGTTGTTCCACGAATCCTGCTTCATGTCGGCATAGGCCGAGCAGAAGATCAGCCCGGAAAACGGCAGGACCGCCACGAACAGGTAACCCTTACGGATCTCCCCGGTGACCATGTCTGTCACCGGGAGCGTGTCGCCGGCCCAGTCCACGAGCAGAGCTCGGCCCGGATCGTGGTGCAAAGTCGCCACGACGTCATGGGTGTTGACGAACTCGGTGAACAGCTCGCAGTACCGCGAATATCCGTACTTTCGCCCAGGCAGCGCTGAGTCCAACCCCACATACATACGCCACCCCTGCTGCAGCGTGAAGTGCTTATTGCTCTTCATCGACTTCAACGTCCCCGCGAAGTCAGGCTGGATGAACGCGTCCGAGACGCTGCGGCGCTTGTCGGGAAACAACTCGGCCCACTGCTCGTCGCTCATCGCCGCGGTCGTCGCGGCGGTCAAGCTCCTCGCCGCGATGGTCTTCTTCACCATCGAGATTTCCCGGCGTGAACACCCCATTAGACCTGTGATCTCGTCGTAGCTACGGCCCTCGAACACCAACGCTGTAATGGCTTTGTAGCTCGCCATCAATGCCCCCTCCATCAGGAATCGGCAACACCCGTCGTGCTGCCGTCCTGACAACGAGACCAGATGCACATGGCCGCAGTACCAACAGTGCGGAACGGCAGTACCAACAACGTGGA
>NZ_SOHE01000093.1 GCF_004403305.1 Cryobacterium frigoriphilum
AAGACGGACTGGACATGGTGATGATTCCTGATTCTCGCCCTACGTCAAACAGCGGACTGACTATTAGCTACTGGCCTCACCCAACCCTGACACGTAGGGAGGCCGCCTGCACTCCGCTGGCACTAAGGAGCGAAAAAGCGACAACTGCGGCCATTAGCTTGAATTTGTGATTCATGATTCTCCTCAAAGAACAGTTGGTCATTCTTAAAAATCTCTATTTACGACTACGGGTCTCGCCAGTTTGCAGACGCTCAGACCTCATCATGAGAATTCAGCAGAGCATTGCAGTCGGCAACGAACCCGGCCATCACGAACGCTCTCTAGTTCAATCCGCTCTTGCCTTTCTCCCGTGCGCTGCTACTTGCCGCACATGTATAGGGATGTCCGATTGCGGACGAATGGTTCACACCGCCCTTGCCCCGAGGGTGAAAATCTGAAAATAGGATTAGAGCATCCTCTTTTCCAGTGACTTCAGTGAACATCCGCACTCACACTTCCAAGCCGACCTGGGCGAAATCCTCCGACGTTCTGTGGGAATTGCTCCCCATTTCTGAACTCACGGGCAAGGCGTTCTAGTTCACGCTCGAGCGTGCCCTCCACCGAATCCGCCATGGACTTGTAGCCGCCTTCCCAGCCGTCCGTGCGGAACTCGTATGAACCGTTCCGGGCATCCGGACATCTCACTGTGACGGGGAACACCCCGATTACAGAGAGGAACCCACATGGGCAAATTGGGCAAGCAAACGACCATCGCGGTCATAGTCGCGGCAAGCGTGCTGTCATTCGGGCCGGTGTCCAGCGCACTCGCGCAACCGACCGTCCCGGCGATTGATGTGCACTGCGCAGCAGAGGCAACACCGTTGAACGAGCCGACGATGCAGAGCGAACCTGTTTGTTTCGGAACCGAGGCGGAAGCCGAAGCGTATATCGAGAGCATTCAGCAACCACAAAATCCTGCTGCACGGAGTGCAAGCGCGTCAACGATCTTGGGGACCGTCTACCAGGACACGAACCGAAGCGGTTCCAGCCTCACGCTTTGGGGGTCGAATGGCTGTGCCGGTTCGGTATTTGGGTTTTCATCCTTGGAGTCTGGTTGGACCAACACCATAAGTTCCGCCAGCGGGGAGAACGGTTGCTGGCTGACCCTCTACACCGCGGTGAGCTATGGCGGATCCCGGCTGAATTGCACGCCATACTGCGCAAGCATCGGGAGCTGGAACGACAATGTGAAGTCGTTGGTCTTCCGACCGTCCGGCACCTTCGGGTAACGGTTACGCCACCAAGGGTGCGAGCCCGACTATCTGGCAGACGCTCGCCGATTTGCCAGGCACAACGGCCGCACTCCCATCGCGCATCACACACACCTGCAATTCCGGCGCCACACCCGGGTTACTAGCCGGTGTTGTGGGTTCGAA
This sequence comes from Cryobacterium frigoriphilum, assembly GCF_004403305.1. GTDB lineage: Bacteria > Actinomycetota > Actinomycetes > Actinomycetales > Microbacteriaceae > Cryobacterium > Cryobacterium frigoriphilum. The sequence continues at coordinate 1,416 of NZ_SOHE01000093.1, forward strand.
CCCGGCCTCGAACACTCCCTGTTCCCACATAGAGGTGCATAGCGCTAGAGCATCCCTAGCTTGGCCGCGTCCGTTGCTGTCCGCAATCGCCGCCGAGGATCCAGGATAGGTCCCATCAGCGCCTTGAGCCGTTGAGCTGTAGCAATGAACGATCGCTGTGTTCTCGACGCTCTTCTCTTGCAGCAGTACCGTGGCCCCAGTGGTGGCTACGCCCGCGATGAGGACGAAGCTGCTCACCCAAACAAGAACTCGGCGGCGCTGACGCTGGATTCGACGAGCGGGTTCGTTCCGAAGCGTGCACAGGAGGAGTCCTCGAATTGCGTCGGTTCGTTCAGGGGTCATCTCGGGCTCAATGGAGTCCATCCTGATATCCCTTCTGCCGTCAATTCGTTGGCCGTGTGTACTGATATGTCCGACTCACCTAAATAGGTTCGAAGTTTTCGGCGAGCACTGTTCAGCCGTGACTTAACCGTGCCAATCGGGATATCCAGCACTCCAGCGACAGCAGACATCGAGAGCTCCTCGACAAGGCATAAGTCCACGACAGTCCGCTCGGCCGAGCCTAAGCGTCGCAAGGCCCGCGTGAGCTGGTTGGCACGTTCCCGCTGGTCTAGCCTGTCGTCAATATCCGGGACCGGATCAACGGGGCGAGAAACAGGGAGTTTTGAAAGCAGCCGCCGGTAGCGCCGTGCGGCGCGATCACTGTTCAGAGTGACGTACGTCGTAACGGACAGTAACCACGGCAACAAGGACTCGTCCACGATCCGCACTTTTTCTCGGGATCGCCACGCTTCCATGAACACCATTGCGACAACGTCCTCCGCATCGTACACATTGCGCACCCGAGAATACGCTTTACGGAATATGCGAGCTCGATGCCGATCGAAAAGGACAGCAAACGCTCTCTCCGTGCCCGTTACTGCTTCAAGCCAAAGCGCAGCATCCGATACTTCATCGCCCACAAGTTCTCCCCCCGGCCGACTCCCAGACTAGGCGGTCAGCTCCCGGTCGCTATCCACATGTACCTCTGATTACGGGGTGCAGCGACAAGGTTCGTCACGAACCGTTCCTCCTCGCTATCGAACCTTTCGCACCCACCCGGACATTCCAGAGAGAATCGCTTGTCCATCTCAGCCCTAGGGAGCCTCATGACAGATGCACGAACAATCTCCGTTGATATCACTTATCTCGTCCAAGAAGCCCTTCACCTCCCGGACCCTGCACGGGCTGCCCCTCCGACGCCTGGAGGCGACGCCATTCAGCTAGGGCGTGTCTCCTAATGCCTTCGACCAAATAGTTATGGCTCTGAGGACAGCTCCGCCGCGGTAGGTCAGTGCGAGCTTGTCGTAGCGGGTGGCGAT
>NZ_SOHE01000071.1 GCF_004403305.1 Cryobacterium frigoriphilum
CGCTCGGCGGCTGCGCGACCACGGGCACGCCCGCGCCCAACCTCGCCCCCGGCGCGGCGGCCCCCGGCGCCGCGCTCGAAAACCAGACCCTCACGGTCTATGCGGCGGCCTCGCTCACCGCGGCCTTCGACGAGCTCGCCACCCTGATGGAACAGCAGAACCCGGCCGTCGAGGTCGAGGTCACCTACGACGGATCCTCCACCCTCGTCACCCAGATCGAAGCCGGCGCCCCTGCGGATGTCTTCGCGAGCGCCGACGAGAAGAACATGGCGGTGCTGACCAGGCAGTCGCTCGTCGATACGGCGACCCTGTTCGCCTCCAATACCCTGCGCATCGCGGTCGCGCCGGGCAATCCCCTCGGCATCGACGCGCTCGACGACCTGACGAAACCCGGGCTCATCACGGTGCTGTGCGCTCCGCAGGTGCCGTGTGGGGCGGCATCCGCTGCCCTGCTCGGAAACGCCGAAGTCGCCGTGACCGCCGCGAGCGAAGAGCAGAACGTGACCGCCGTCGTCACCAAGGTCGCCGAGGGCGAGGCGGATGCCGGACTCGTCTATGCGACGGACATCGCCGCGAACCCGGATCGCCTCGAGGGCGTCACCCCCGCCGGAGCCGACGCCGTCGTGGGGCGGTATCCGATCGGGGTCGTGGCCGACAGCCCGCACGCCGCGGCCGCCCAGGCGTTTGTCGATCTTGTCCTGTCGGACGCGGGGCAGGCCGTGCTGGCGCAGAAAGGGTTTCTCTCACCGTGATCCCCCGCGTCCTCTATATTCCGGCGGCGATCGGGCTAGCCCTGCTCGTGCTGCCGCTCGCCGGACTGCTGCTGCGCGTCGATTGGATCGGCCTGCCCGGCCTGTTGCTGAGTCGGGAGGCGCTCGAGCCGCTCGGACTCTCGCTCGCGACGGCATCCGTTTCGACGGTGCTCTGCCTGCTGCTCGGGGTGCCGCTCGCCGTCGTGATCGCCCGGTCGACCCCGCGCACGGCCGGGTGGCTGCGCGCGATCGTCACCGTTCCCCTCGTGCTGCCGCCGCTCGTGGGCGGCATCGCGCTGCTGCTGCTGCTCGGCCGCACCGGCGTGCTCGGCGAATACCTCGACCTCGCCTTCGGGCTGCGGCTGCCGTTCACGACGGCCGCGGTCGTAATCGCCCAGACCTTTGTGGCCATGCCGTTTCTCGTGATCGCTGTCGAGGGCGCTCTGCGCACCCAGGGCACCCGCTTCGAGCGGGTCGCATCGACCCTCGGGGCCGGGCGCAGCACGGTCTTCTCCCGCATCACCCTGCCGCTCGTGCTGCCCGGACTCGTCGCCGGCACGGTCTTGAGCTTCGCCCGCGCGCTCGGCGAATTCGGCGCGACCGCCCTGTTCGCCGGCAACCAGGCCGGCGTCACCCGCACCATGCCGCTCGCGATCTACACGGCCTTCAACGGATCCGGCGTCACCACCGACCAGGCCGTCGCCCTGTCGCTGCTGCTGATCGCGGTCGCCGTGATCATCCTCGTGCTCGTCGGCGGCCGCCGCACCGGGGCGCTGGCATGACCGCGCGTGTCGGGTCGCCGGCCCAGAACGCGGCGACGGATGCCCCACCCCTCCTCCGCGCACACCTCGCCCTCACGCGCGACGCGTTCGCCCTCGACCTGACGCTGAACCTGGCCGTCGGAGAGGTGCTGGCGCTGCTCGGCCCGAACGGATCCGGCAAGTCGACCGTGCTCGAGCTGCTCGCCGGGCTGCTCGCGCCCGACACCGGCACGGTGCTGCTCGGCGGGGTCGTGCTGACCCGCGGCGGTGCGGGTCGGGGCGCCGAGACGGCCGCCGGGCGGGTGCTCGTCGCGCCGGAACGCCGGGGGATCGGCCTCCTCGGCCAGGACGCGCTGCTCTTTCCGCACCTCAGTGCGCGCGCGAACGTGGAGTTCGCGATCCGGGTGGGTGGGGCATCCGCTTCACCCGAATTGGCCCCGCACCGCGACGTCGCGGTCATGACCGCGCCCGAAACGGGCAGCCGCTACGGCCGTTACCGTAGCGGTCACCCGTTTCGGGCGCGGTCGCGCGCTGCCGGCCGGGTGGACCCGTCCCACCAGCCCCACCAGCTCGCGCGGTCGCGGGCCGCGATCCGTGCCGAAGCGGATGCCTGGCTCGCCCGGGTCGGACTCGCCGGCCGCGGCGACGCCCTGCCCGCCGAACTCTCCGGCGGACAGCAGCAGCGCGTCGCCCTCGCCCGCGCCCTCGCCGCCCGGCCGCGGGTGCTGCTGCTCGACGAACCCCTCGCCGCCCTCGACGCCGAAACCGCGCCGGAGATGCGGCAGCTGATTCGCGAGCAGCTCGCCGCGACCGGAACCAGCGCGATCCTCGTCACCCACGATGTGGTGGATGCCGTCGTGCTCGCCGACCGCGTCGCGGTGCTGCACGAGGGCCGCATCATCGACGTCGGCGCGACCGCCGCCGTGCTCGAGGCCCCCCGCAACCCGTTCGTCGCGGCGCTCGCCGGGGTGAACCTCGTGGTCGGCCGCATCGTCGACGACGCGGTGGTCGCCCCCGACGGCCGCATCTTTCGGGTGCGCCCAGCGGATGCCGCCGCCCTCTCCGCCCCGCCAATCCCCGCCCCGCCAGTCCCCGCCCCGGGTTCCGCCGCCCTCGCCACGGAGCCCGACTCCGCCCCGGACGCCGCACTCGCCGACAGCGTTCCCTTCGCCCCGACCGGCTCGGGTCCGGCCGCCGCCGCGGTCTTTCGCCCGTCGGCCGTCGTCGTGCAGACCGAGCGGCCGCAGCACGCCAGCCCGCGCAACGTGTGGCCGGCCACGATCACCGGAATCGAGCCCGGCAGCGGGGGTGTGCGACTACGCACCAGCGGGAATCCGCAGATCATTGCGGAGGTGACCGCGGCATCCGTCGCCGAACTCGGCCTCGGTGTCGGCAGCAACGTCTGGCTCTCGGTCAAGGCGACCGAGGTGAGCGCCCACCGCCGCTGAGCGCCCATCGGTCCCGTCCCGTTCCGCGAGAGCGGGTGAATCGTCGGTCTGGGGCGGGCAAAGTCATATGGTCGTAGCAACGCTTCAGGAGATGGAGCGTTTCATGCCTAAGTTGTTTCCCGCTAACACCCGTACTGAGTTCGTTGATCTGATC
>NZ_SOHE01000012.1 GCF_004403305.1 Cryobacterium frigoriphilum
TGTCGGGTAATCGCAGAGCTTGCAGGTGTGCATGGGAGGACTGTAGCGGAGGCGTGGAGGCGGATCGCGTGGGCGGTGGCTTGTTGTGGGGCGGGTAGGTCCCCGTTCTGGGTCGGAGTTGCGTGCATCCGAATCGCTGTGACGGGTGCATTCATGTCTGCGGCTGTGTAGACCAGCGCACTGGCGTGACCCCAGTTCTGGGTCGGACTTGGGTGCATCCGTTTCGCTGTGACTGGTAGAGGTCTAGGTTGGCGACACCGTCTTCCCGAACGGTGCCAGGAGGCAATGCGATGCACAAGTTAGCGACGATGACGTCAGTGCGAATGTGGTGGGTTGGCCGCCGGAATCGGTGTGTGCGGTGTGGGGCGGCGGTCGCCGATTGGCGGGTGCGGCGCTGGTGCTCGAATGAGTGCGAGGAGTATTGGGTGGAGGACTGTATATAAGAGGAGTGGCGGGCGCCGTGATGGGGATTCGTCCAAGACCCAGCATCGACGACGTGCTCGCCACTCTGAGAAGTCTCCGGCGCACTCTGGAGACTGGGAGCTTTCTTCTCGACCGCTGCTGGTGGGTAACCTTTCCCTGCCTATTTTGAGAAGCTAGCCAGATCGCCTGGCTGACAGGCTCACTTTCAGAAACGACCTACGCTCCGCTAAGGTTCGATGTTCGACATCCTGCGCATTGAACTACGGAATTTGCTGCGCGTACGCACTTTCAGTTTGAGAAACATAAAGCTTATGTTCTCTACCCCGCCAGTGGGGCGGCGGACTAAGCGGCGTAGTCTTTGAGTTTAGAAACATTTCAAGGTCTGGAACCGCGGAGGACGTACGACGGTCCCTGAATGAACTAGCGGGTTCCTACGCTTTGAGCTGGATGATGCCCGGGTGATCTATTGCCTTTCGAACTTGGGCATCGAGCGCCTGTTTTGTGCAGGCGGTTTTGCAGAATCGTAGTGGCGGCGGGGCGACCTCGGATGAGATTCCTACGCACTAAGCCTCAGGATCGACCGCGCTCATCCCTGTTGGACCTAGCCACACCATCGGCCTCGAAGTGTGGACCAGCCGTGCAATCTCTTTAAACCCGGCAGCCTCGAGTGCGTGTGGGCTGGTGAGCCAGCGCAGCGACGTCCTCAGAAGACTGGCCCGATGGCCTGTTGGGCTGCGCGGATTCGTTTGTCCAGCGCAGCCGCCACAGCCGGTGCCACACTCAAAATGTCATTCGTTGGGAACCGAATTTGAGTTAGCCCCGCGATGTTGGAAAATTCTGAAACACCTTGTTCGCACAAGATGATTGTTCTCGACACGCCCAGAATGCCCTGAGAAAGTCCAATTTCGTGAATGACGTTCTCGCGTGCACGAAAAGTGCCATCTCGCATCTCATCGGTTGCCGTCATTATAACTACTGCGGCGCCAGCGGACTCGATCATTTGGCGGACAGAGCCCAATGTGGTTGACCCTGCTCTCTCCTCAGACTCGAAGGCCTCGATTGCGAAACCATTCGTAGATTCAAGCGCAAGTTTGAGGGACTTCCATTGGTGGTCACCGCCGTGGCCCATAAAGACTTTCAGTGGCGGTAGCTCAAACGGTGTGGTTGGGAGCTTGTAGCTCAGAAGAAGGTCCTCGATGTCGGCCAGGAGCGTCTCGTTGGTGTCATTCGGATCTTCCACGTGGACTTGGGTGGTGCCGCTGCGGATCGAGGTCAGCCTTATTGTGCCGATCACATGGTCCTGTCCGAGGTCCTTCCCAAAAAGGATTGCCAGACCACTTTCCGCGAACTCGATGGTGATTTTTTCGTAGTCAGGCGAAAACTTGGCGAGATTCAAGTCGGCGACGGCCTCAAACGGTCGATCCCGATAGAGTTTATCCGCTGTCCAAGTGCGCCCGGCTACAGTCCGTTCCGTTATTTGTGCGTATATGGTGCCCACCGTCGATCTGTTTTTGAGCATCGCGTCGACTCGATCGGCTCCGCTGAGAGTGGGCTCACGTTGCCATTCACCGGTTTCTGCAGCCCAAACGCGGGCAGCTTTCATGTCTATCGTTTGGATCCGCGAGAGCACGAAGCGTTCCAAGAGCGATTTCATTCGAGGCACGATTGTTTCGTCCAATTCGATTCCGAATACATTTGCTGTGAGAGCGCCCATGTCTGGATCGTATCGGTTGCCATTGACGGGGGAGTACAGACGACTACTGCCCTCGGCGTCGTGCAGGATTCAAACATGCGTGGTCCATGGGACGCTCAGCGCCCGAGGTCGGTCGTCGTATCCGATCTGATATTTAGGGCATATGGTCGCACTTCGTCAGCAAGGCTCATCTGCCCTTTCGTTGCTCGGTCGCGGGCCCATGATTCCAACACGCTGGATGTAGCCCTGACCCCCGGGGACCCCAAACTCTGCAGATTCCCCAAAATGATCCTCTTGGAGTCTCGGAGGGGTGACTGGCCTGATTCTTATCGCTCTGGTGGCAGGAAACCAGCTGGCGATTAGCGCTTGGTGGTAGCGCCAGCACTGGCGACCGGGTAGCAAAATTCCGGAACAAGCGTTCGGGTGTGGGGTGACGGCGACGTTGCCTGGGATCAGCAGGAGGTCCAGAAGGCCCGGAACGGGCCAAATTTCGGCGGTCACGATCAGCAATGCCAGGCTGCCGTCTGGCTCCCCGGCTGGCAGCGGCAAGTGACGAGTGGAATGACCAGGCCGAGTTGGTGAATGTGGTGGCGTATCCAAGTCAGAACCGGCTGCACGTCGACATGCGAATTGACCATGACGGGCCCAGAACCCGTGTTGACCCGCGTCCCGACCTGGCCTTCGCCCATCAGGAGGTGTCGAAGGAGCTCTTCATCGTCGAGATGCAAGGGATCAACAGCGACCTGTTCACGATCCTCGCGAACTGGGAAGACCGGACTCCCGTGATTGTCGCGGCGCTGACCAAACCGTCTGCTGGGTCGCCGACAGGCTCGAGCGCAATCCGCCTCGACAGCAACGCTTGGATCATCCCATCTCGGTCTGATTGACATGCCAGCAGTGTGGCGAGTAGTCCGTCTCGGTACGGCTAGTCCACGTTGTTGGTACTGCCGTTCCGCACTGTTGGTACTGCGGCCATGTGCATCTGGTCTCGTTGTCAGGACGGCAGCACGACGGGTGTTGCCGATTCC
>NZ_SOHE01000052.1 GCF_004403305.1 Cryobacterium frigoriphilum
AGCCAACGCGCAGCGCGCGGCGGCACGAGTTCCTGCGCGTGCCGCCAGCCGTACACCGCGGGCACGCGCACCGCGGCAACGCGCGGCCGATCCGGCACCGCCACGTCGGCCCCGACGGCGCCGGCCACACGTCGCGGGCGCGCCGAGACGATCAGCATGCCGCCCACGAACAGGCCGATCACAAAGATCCACTGCGGCTTCTGCGCCTCCTGCAGAGCGAACCCGAGACCATTGGCGTGCCACAGAATCAGGTCGGCCTGTGCGAGCACGTAGGGCTCGGCATCCGCTATCGGATTGGCGTCGCCGCGCATGGTGAGGGCGACCGACCCGCCCTCGAGCTCGTCGATCGCCTCGACCCGGTGGGTGACGCGGGTGCCGGAGGAATTCGTCGCGCTGATGATGTCGTTCACCCGAATATCGGCGGCCGGCACCCGGTGCGCGATCGCGAGCGCGCCGGTCTCGATCAGCGGCGCCATCGATCCCGAGCGAAAGATGAGGGGGGTGATGCCGAAAAATGCCGCGGCGAGTGCCGCGAGAATGCTCACGACCCCGAGGACGGCCCCGAGCGTCAGGCCGACCTCTCGGGCCACCCGCAGCGCGCGGTTCACGAGGCGGCCTGTTCGGCATCGAGACGGATGCTCAGGGTCGGCGTATCGTTCTGGTCGATCGTCGCGTGTGCCGCCCTAATAGAAGGTATGAACACGCGCACGCAGAGGGAGACTCGGCCGTTCGGAGCCACGGTCGGCGCGGCAACGGCCAGACCGGCCGGGTCGCCGACCAAGTGGGACGTTCCGGCGAGCGGGGACATCGCTGCGGCGTCGCACACGACGTTGACGGCCGCGGCAACGACGAGCTCGCCGCGCAGGGCGGTGAGGCCCGCGTCGGTGGGGGCCGCGGCATCCGTCGCCGACAGCCCGGCGGCCCGGGTCGCGTCGAAGACCAGCGAGCTCAGTCGCAGCGGAATCCGCCCGACGTTGTGCACGGTGAGCTCAGTCAGCACGCCGGCGCCGCCCGGGTAGAGGGCGTCGTTACCGCTGGCCGGCACCAGATAGCCGGCCGACACCGACTGGCCGTTCGCGGTGACGGCCAGATCGAGGCTTGCGGTTTCGAAGGCCGCCGCCACGCTGCCGGACTCGGTGAGCGTTGCGCCGGTGCCGAAGACGCCGAGGCCCAGCAGCGCGAACAGCGACAGCGCGACGCGCACGCGCGCAAACACCCGCCGGGGCTCTATCGCGCCGGGCAGGGGCTCACGTTCGGTCTGGTGCACGCTGGAACTCCGCGGGTTAGGCCGGCAACTGGGTCGCGACGAAGTCGAACTTCACGCCGACGGTCTCGTTCATCAGGGCGCTGTCGAGTGCATTGTTGGCCGTGACGCTGCCACCGCTCGTGGCGCCGATCAGGGCCAGCCGAAAGCAGAAGATGTCTTTCGTGGGATAGCTGCCCTTGCTCTTGGTACCCGCCAGAATGGGCGATACGGGCAGCGTCAGGCTCTTGACCGTGCTGACCCGAATCGGAGTGGGGGCCGCCGTGGTGAAGTCGGCGGCGGCGCAGGTGTCGACGGTGGTCACCTTGACCACGGAGATGTCGAGGGCACCGGCCAGCTTCGCGGAGTCAGGTGTGAGCGAGAGCGCAACGTCTTGCGTGGCCCCGTACGAGAAGTCCAGGCTGCCCTGGTTGTTGACGATGAGCTGGCGGTAGACCACATCGCCGATCTTCGCGTCCGACATCTTCAGGTTCGATGCGTAGGGCGTCGGCGTGCCCTGGGCCCCGCCGTCGAAGGCGATGTCGACGTTGCCGGTGCTGAATTCCGCGGTGACTGCGCCGTCATCGCTGAAGGCGGCGAAGGTCAGGATGGTGCCCAGGCCCAGGGCGGCGCCGCTGGCCAGCATGGCGCGAACGGGCAAACGTTTCAGGAGGGACGTCGGAGCGATGGTCACGGTGTTGCCTCTCGGTACTCCCAGGGGTGTGTTTCAGATGACCCAACGAAGACCAATTCCCCCCGGAACCTCAACCGTAGGGTGAGACCCCCGCGGGGGGCGAGTGCCCGACTACCCCCACTGCTAGCGCCCCCACTTTTCAAGACCCAGCCCGTCCACCCCAATTCTGCGGCAGCGGATGTCCCCCGCCCCCGTGCCGAACCCCCGCCCGGCCTGGGCACAGCCACATCACGCACACTGAGGGTATGCGCCAGTTTCTGAGCTTCTTCGGCGGGTCCGCCGTGGGACTCGTCATCGATCTCGTCGGGTTCGCGCTGCTCGTGCTCGCCGGGCTGCTGCCCTGGCAGGCGAACGCGATCAGCTCCGCGATCGCCTTGACCGTCGTGTACTTTCTGGTGGCCCGTTTCGCCTTCGCGGCCCGAGCCCGGGTGCGCACCTACCTCGCATTCTTCGCCTGGTACGCCGCGAACATCGTGTTCTTCTCCGGCCTGATCCAGCTCGCCGTCACGCTGACCGACGGCCCGCCGCTCGCGTTCAAGCTCGCGAGCATTCCGCTGTCGTTCGCCGCGAACTACCTCTTCACCCGGGTACTGTTTCGCCCAATAGATCAGGAGTGAGCAGTTGTGGGCTCGCCGAGACCTGCCCTAGGCGGCCGGAAATACCTGCTCGAGGTGCTTGATGACGATGGAACCGCCGGTCGTCAGCAGCCGTCCGGTGACGGCGACGTTCGTCTCGACCGAGATGTTTCCCGCGCCCAGCAGTGATCCGGCGAAGACGCTCGAATCGCCGAGGCTCGCCGTGCCGCCGACCCGCCAGAACACGTTCTTCGCGGCGGCTCCGTTCACGAGCAGCACCTGGCTGCTCGGCGCCGTCGCGAGCGTCGTCGAGGTGAAGACGAAGACCGCGCTCGGGTCGCCCTTCGCGTCGAGGGTCAGTACTCCCGGCACGGTGAAGGCTCCCGTGCTGCTCGAGTGCACCCCCGCCAGCAGGGTGCCGGTGAGTGCGGGCGCTCGGCTCGTTCCGGCGCGGCTTGCCAGCGCAGCGTAGGCCGTCGCGAGGTCTTTCTGCGCCGCGGTCGCCGCCGCGGTGTTGCGCTGCAGGGTTCCGGTGGTCTGCCCGGGCGGAAAACCGGTGATCGAAGCTCCCGGGCTGGTGCCCACGTTGCCCGCCAGCCGACTCGCCGCGCCGTTGCTCACGAGCGTGCCGGCCAACACCGCATAGCCGGCCGCCGTTCCGAGCGGCACCGGGGCCACTCCCGTCGCCCACGAGTTCGCCGCCGCGACCGTGCGGGCGCTGAACGATGCCGAGACCGTGTTCGCCGGCACGATGGCGACGACGGATGCCGCCGTCACCCCCAGCGCAATCACGGCCCCCAGAATCCCCGCGCCCCGCCCGCGCCGCCACTGCGCGCGCGGCCACAACCCACGCCGCCACCCGTGCGGCAGCGACCCGCGCCGCCACAACCCGTCGCGCGAGCTGGCAC
>NZ_SOHE01000010.1 GCF_004403305.1 Cryobacterium frigoriphilum
CTCAACGACGCCAGCTCTGGCTCTGAACGACACGATTCATGGTTTGGCGTAACGGCTTTCATCCGCACCACCCCCGGCTCCCTCGGAAGCCAATATTCAGGCCGTGCGCCGGGCTGATACGGCCGAGGTGATCGCGGCAGCAATCGAGGCGAAGACGGTGCTGGGGTGGGGTCACCGAAAGATCGCCGCGAGCTGCGGCAGACCGCCCTCAACAGTGCGCGGTTGGTTGCGCTCATTCGCCTCGTCGGCGGTCGCAATCGGGCAGCGGTTCACGACGCTGTTGGTTCGGGATGCGCCCGACGCGGTGGTGCTCTGGCCCAAGCCTGCCGGTTTTGCCGGCGGTGAGGCGTTGTCGGTGTTGATGGCGTTCGCGGAAGGGGTGGGTCGTCGGTTTGCCGCGACCGTCACGGTGACGTGGATTCAGGCTGGCATCGCCGCGACGAATGGGCGGCTTTTTTGCGCGAGCTGGTGGGCTGGGGCTCCCAACACCAACCCGCCCTTATGCCAAGCTCTGGCGGGCGGAAAGGTGGCAGCAGCGCCTGCCATATCTCTGTGATCGGCGTCTTCACCGTTTGAGAGGACGGCAAAGTCATATGGTCGTAGCAACGCTTCAATAGATGGAGCGTTTGGCGCTTTCTAGCCATCGTCGCAACACTTGATCAAATGTGGGCTAGTTATTTGAGCCTATCGAAGTGCGTTTGGGATGGCTCCCAATTGCGCGATTCGCGTGGTCGTGCGTTGATCTTGGCGGCGACTTCAGCCAGGCGTTCGGGGCTGTGTGGTCTTGCCCCCGGTTAGTGGACACGGGTTAAGCGGCGAGTTGAACTTCCGCGGTCTGTGACGAGTATTGCAGTTCGAAGGTGACGGGGCTGACATCTCCGATTGAGGAGTGTCGGCGTCGACGGTTGTATCGGCCCTCGATCCAGGCTCCGACTTCGCGGGTGGCGCGGTCGCGGGTGGGCCAGACGCGGCGGTAGTAGAACTCGGTTTTCAGCGTCGCGAAGAAGCTCTCGGCCATGGCGTTGATGCTCCCAGCAAATACTGGTCAATCCCATCGAGCGAGTGATGCCATTCTTGATCGCGAACGCGGTGATCTGGGCCGAGGCATATTGGGTGCCGCGGTCTGAGTGGAATATGACCTGCGCCGGCCTATCTCCGCGCAGGGTCATGGCCATCACGAGGGCATTCTCGATCAGATCGGTCCGCATGTGGTCGGCGATGTCCCAGCCGATGACCCGGCGGCTGTGTGCGTCGATCACGGTCGCTAAGTAGACCCACCCCTCCCAGGTCCTCAGATAGGTGATGTCGCCGACCCAGACCTGGTTCAGGGCCCCGGTGTCCCATTCTCGTTTGACGGCGTCGACGGGGTATGCGTCGGCGTGGTCGATGATCGTGGTGGTCCGCCACTTTTTGGGGCAGATCCCCACCAATCCGAGGCGTTGCATGGTCTTGGCGACGGTCTTGCGCGAGATGGTCTCCCCGTCAGCGCGGAGGTCGGCGAGGATCCGGGGCGAGCCATAAACTTCGTCGGAGTCGCCGTGGAACCACGCCACTTTCTGCTCGATACCCTCCCGCCGAATCGAGCGATCGGACGGCTTTCGGTCGAGCCAGACGTAGTATCCCGAGCGGGACACCTCGAGCAGGCGGACCATGCGGGTGATGGTGAAGTTGGTCTTCTCCGCCAGTATCAGTTCGAACGCTTTGCGCTCGTATCCGACGCTTCCTGGGCGAAGAAGATGGACGCTTTTTTTAGAAACGCCCGATCCAGTTTCAGGTCCGCGTTTTCTTTGCGCAGCCGGAGCAGCTCGGCCCGTTCCGACTCGGTGACACCGGTCTCGCCGGTGTCGTTTCGGGCCTTGAAAGCGATGACCCAACGGCCCAGCGATGCCTCGTTTATGCCGAGCTCGCGGGCCACGGTCGCGATGGCCCTGCCGGTGTTGATCACCAGTTTCACGGCTTCGTCTTTGTACTCAGGAGTGAACTCCCGACGTGTCTTTCCCATGTGAACATTCTCTCTTGTGAGGTGTCCAGTCAACGGGGGCAAGGCCACTGTGTCGGCGGCCATGACAAGCTGGGCGGATTCAATCGGTCGTCGTAACACTCGTGGATCGCCTATTTGCGTGTCCCGGACGCTGTCCGGCTTGCGCGCCACGGCACGCGTGGGCCGTGTGGGTCACGAGTTACTCGATCAGTGTTGTGTACGTGACCGTCTCCGGTTGGTTGGTTTGCTGGCTGTGAACTTTGTCGGCTTCGAAGGTCGAGAGTATTCGCCGTTATTGCCAGGTAGTGCGACTGTCGTGGGCGAATTCGCGGAAGGTGGTGGCTGGCATTCCGGTGAGTTTGCGGATCGTGCGGTTGGGGAAGGCTGAGATGTTCCAGCGCACCACGCGGTAAATCATTTTTTGCACGTCGATGTAGGCCGTTGGGTGTCCTTCGGCTGCGAGCTGTGCCAGATACTCGGCTTCTGTGGGCCGCGAGTAGCGGATAGGCCGCGCGAGGACGTCCGTCATGATGTCGGCGATGTTGCTATAGCTGAGGGATTGCTCACCAGATAGTGTATATGCCTTGCGAAGGTGCCCCGGTTCTGTGAAAACCCTCGCTGCGACGCGGCCAATGTCGCGGGCGTCCACGAATGCAGTGCGGGAACGGCCAGCCGGAACAAAGATCTCGCTCTGGTCGCGGATGCGTTGGGCGTAGGTGGTTGACAGGTTCTGCATAAAGAAATTCGGACGCAGGAACGTGTACGGAACATTTTGTTGTCGCAGATACTTCTCGCCAGCGTGATGCGGAGTTTTACGGTTACTTTGCACGCCTTGCAGGGACAGAAAGACAATCTGCCGAATTTGCGCCTTCTGAGCTGCGTCGATCAGCGGGAAAAGGTAACAAGCGACATTCTCGATCGGCGGAGGCCGCATCAGGAACAACCGATCCACGCCGACCAAGGCTTGAGTCAGTTCGGCGGGCGTGGAGTCGAAGTCGAATTGGCGCGCGACAGCTCCTGCGGGCAGCATCGCGGTATCCGTCACGGAGCGCACAGCAGCGATGACCGGGACGTCACGATTCAAGAGGTGCCTTACGACGGCTCCGCCAACTATCCCGGTGGCGCCGGTGACGAAGACGGCTGGTTCGCTCATGTGCGCTCGCCCGCTCGGTGCAATAGCGCGGCCAGTGTGGCCAGTTCGGCGTCACTGAGCGAGTTGAACAACGGCAATGATTTGTTCAGGACGCTGCTCTCGAACTCCGCGACGTGCACCTGCGCCGCTTCAGTGAGGGTCAAGATCACCGACCGAGAGTCATCGGGATGTCGTGTCGAGACCACCAGCTCCGCATCTCGCAACCGCGTGACCAGTTGTGTGACTGCACCCGGCGTGATCTGCAGGTGCGTCGCCAGGTCCGAGGGGGTGCACTGGCTGCGGTGGGACAGCACGAAAAGTAACCCCAGGTGTGAGCTGCTGAGCCGGTGCCCACGGAACGGTGCAGGCTGCTTGGGCTGGATATGTCGCTGCAGATCGACGACAGCTTCGAGGATTTGCGCCACGCTTTTTCGCCGTTGCGGGGCGGTAGTGTTCATGCGCTCACGAAGGGCATAGCGCGCACGAATCGGTCGTCGTCGATTTGGGTGAGAATGAAGTCTGCCAGGTCGTCGCGGCTGATCTCTATACCGGTGTCTAGCCCGACCCAGCCGAGCCGGTATGAACCCGTGCCAGGCTTCTCCGTCAGGCGCGGTCCGCGAACCACCGTCCAATCAAGTCCACTCTGCTCCAGCACACGCAAATGGCCTTCAGCATCAGCTAGGACACGGCCGGACAATGTCTTCAACAGGAACCGGATCACATGATCGGCGGCCTTCGGTCTGTCGTGTGGATCCCGCAAACCTCCGCCAGACAGGCTGACAATACGGGTCAAACCGTGCGCGTGCATCTGCTTCACGATGAGTCGGGTGCCGTCGGTTTGCACTTGCAGTGGCGACCCCTTCACCTGTCCGAACACACTGATGACCGCGTCCGACCCACGAATCGTCTCCGCGACCGCGTCGGGGTCAAGCACATCTCCCGCAATCACCGTCAACCCATCGATCACACCTAGGCGTTCGGGTGCTCGCGCCAAAGCCCGTACCGAGTATCCTGCCCCGAGTAATCGCGCAAGCACCCTGCGTCCGGTTTTGCCTGTTGCGCCGAATAACGCGATTGTTCGAGATTTCTCCATCATGCAGATAGTTTAGCCACTAAATAAAATTGGTGCTCTCTCCGCAGGAGTTTGTTCGGCCGTCAGCGACTCTGCTGCTGTTCGGGAAAAGTAGGACGACGACGTTGAGAGGTTCGTGAGTCATGATCTCCACGGTGGGCGATACCACTAGGGCGTGTCTCCTAATGCCTTCGACCAAATAGTTATGGCTCTGAGGACAGCTCCGCCGCGGTAGGTCAGTGCGAGCTTGTCGTAGCGGGTGGCGA
>NZ_SOHE01000075.1 GCF_004403305.1 Cryobacterium frigoriphilum
GCCGATCTGTTCAAGACCATCGAGAAGTGCGAGCGATTCATCATCGGCGACCAGCGGGAAGACGAGTCCCTCGAGAGCGTTGGCGAGGAGTTCGTTGATGTGAGCGAGGCGTGAAACCGGATCGTGGTCGGCATCTGTGTCCGACGGGAGTGTCTGTGACATATTCTCAGTTTGCTCTTGAATGGAGAAAAGTACCAGAGAATCTCAAGAACTTTTCCTGAGTCTGGTATTTATCGACACTCCGAGTAGCGGCCCAGTCTGCCGACTGAACGAGGTGCAACATCCGTCACCTGCCGGAAATCGAATCGGCTCGCTCTGCAACCGAGCCTCTCACCACCCACTGACACTCCGTGCTCCGCGCCCCGCACCACGGCGGCCAGCACCGCGGTCACGTGAGGGAACGATTGCACGTGATCTGGCTGGCCATGGGCCGTAGGCTGGCGGGACGAGACTCAGGGGGACCTTGCATGACGCAGCACGACCTTATTCCGGTGATCGACGGGCACAATGACCTGGCCTGGGCCTGCCGTGACAAGCGTGAGTACTCGGTGGCCGGTCTCGACTCGGAGCCAGACTCCGCGCTGAGTCTGCTGCAGACGGATATCCCCAAGCTCCGCCGTGGCGGAGTGCAGGGCCAGTTCTGGTCGGTCTGGGTGCACACCGATCTTGAGGGTGCCGACTCCGTGCAGGCCACCCTGGAGCAGATCGACTTTGTGCACCGCATGGTCGAGGCGTATCCGGGTGACCTGCAGTGGGCCGTGACTGCAACAGACGTCGACCGGGCGCAGGAGACGGGGCATGTCGCATCGCTGCTCGGGGTCGAGGGCGGCAACCAGATGAACAATTCCCTGGCCGTGCTGCGCGAATTCGCCAGGGCAGGCGTGCGCTACATGACCCTGACCTGGAATTCCTCCACAGAGTGGGCCGATGCTGCCGTTGGCGAGGTGCTGTACGACGGCATCAATGATCGAGGCCGTGAGGTCATTGCCGAAATGAACCGTATCGGCATGATCGTGGATCTCTCGCACGTCTCGGCGGCGACCATGAGCGATGCGCTCGATGCAAGCGTGCTGCCGCTCATCTTCAGCCATTCCTCGTGCTTCGCGCTCAACCCGCACCCGCGCAACGCACCCGACGAGATCCTGGCCCGGCTCGCGCAGAATGGCGGCGTGCAGATGATCACCTTCGTGCCCTCATTCATCTCGGCCGACTTTCGCTCCTGGCAGGATGCCGGTTCGAACGGTGAGGCGCCGATCGTGACGGTCTCCCACGTGGCCGACCACGTTGAGCACGCTCGACGCGTCGCCGGCATCGACCACATCGGTATCGGGGGAGACTTCGATGGCAGCCCCGAGATGCCTCTGGGCCTTGAGACCGTGGCCGACTACCCGAACCTGTTCGCTGAACTGGCCTCCCGCGGCTGGCAGCGGGAGGACCTGCTGAAACTCGGCTACCAGAACGTGCTGCGGGTGTTGCGGGCCAACGACGCCAACTACCGCAGGTTTCTGGCCTGACTCCGGGCGGTGTCCCGCACCACCGCCCAGGTCGCTGGGCGCGCCGACGATACGGGGACCCGCTCAGCAAGCCCGAAAGACTTCCGCAGAAACGAAAAAATCCCCGTAAGCACGTGGCTTATGAGGATTTCAGTGGCCCCGACCGGCGTCGATCCGGTGACCTTTCGATTTTCAGTCGAACGCTCTACCAACTGAGCTACAGGGCCAGAAAGCGTGCGAGCACGCTCTCTAAGACGAAAAGCCCTTCCTTTCGAAAGGGCTTTTGCCTTTGCGACCCTGACCGGACTTGAACCGGCGACCTCCGCCGTGACAGGGCGGCGCGCTAACCAACTGCGCTACAGGGCCTCGAGTGAATCTGTGTGCGAGGCACTTGGTAAGACTATTCTATTTTTTGTCCTGCTGTGTACACGTGAAACTGTTGCCCATCACTTGCGTGACCCCAACGGGATTCGAACCCGTGTTAACGCCGTGAAAGGGCGCCGTCCTAGGCCACTAAACGATGGGGCCGAAGCGGCCACAAACTGAATGGCTGCCGACGAGTAATCATAAAGGGTGAATCGCCATTTTCCCAAATTGAGCGAAAACTGCCTAAGAACTGGTCGATGTGAGCTCACACCACGCCCACGAATCAACGGTGTTCCACCCCCGTGGCGGGTTAGATTCGTTTCGACATTGGGTGAATAGCGTGCGGTTTGTTATTGTGAATTCTGTTAACGGACGTTTCGACGTGACACCCCGTCGTGCAGTAGTGAATTGTGCAGTAGTCAGTATTTTCGTAAGCCCAGGCCCGATCGGGGAGTAATGAATCGCACGGAACTCGTGATCGGCCGCGGCCGAACCGCCCTACGACGGTTTCGCGCTCCCGCATCCGACCGTGCGCAGCACACCGCCTTCTCTGTCGCCGGCCTCGTTGCGACGCTTGCGCTGCTCGCCACGCTGCTCGCACCCGTTTCTGCGGCGCAGGCCATCGAGTATCCCTCCTGGGAAGACCTGCAGAACGCCAAGGCCAACACGTCATCGGCGGCCGGCAAAGTCACCGAGATTCAGGGTCTGATCACCGGTCTTCAGGCGCAGGTCGAACAGACCCAGGCCGAGTCAGAGGCCCGCGGCCTTGAGCTCGAGGTCGCCCAGGAGAAATATGACGACGCCACTCGCCGGGCGACCGACCTGCAGGCCCAGGCCGACGCGAGCGCCACGGTAGCGGATGCCGCCACTCGCCAGGCCGGGCAGCTCGCCGCCCAGCTCTACCGCACGGGCGGCACCGATCTCAGCGTGAACCTCTTCCTCGATGGCGACTCGTCCGGTTCGGCCGAGTCCGGGTCGACCGGCGACGTGGACGGCGCCGATGCCCTGCTGTCCAAATTGGGCAACATGAGCAAGCTCGTCGAACGCAGCACCGGCGTCTACGAAGAAGCCCAGACCGCGCAGAACAGCGCTCAGGCCCTCGGGGACTCGGCGAAGGAAGCGCAGACCGAGCGGGAAGCCCTGCGCATCGCCGCCGAGGGTGCACTCGAGGCCGCGCAGGCCGCGGCCGACGCCGCCGCGGGCGCCCTCGCCGAGTCGGAAGCGAAGAGCGTCGAACTCGCTGCTCAGCTTGCGTTCCTGCAGGATGCCGAGGCGACAACATCCGCTGGCTATCAGGCCGGAGTCGTTGAACGAGCCCGCATCGAGGCCGAGCGAGTGGAAGCGGAGCGCGTTGCCCGCGAAGCCGCCGCAGCGGCCGCACGAGCCGCAGCCGCTGCTGCTGCAGCAGCGCGGCCGTCTGGTGG
This sequence comes from Cryobacterium frigoriphilum, assembly GCF_004403305.1. Taxonomy (GTDB): domain Bacteria; phylum Actinomycetota; class Actinomycetes; order Actinomycetales; family Microbacteriaceae; genus Cryobacterium; species Cryobacterium frigoriphilum. The sequence goes on from NZ_SOHE01000075.1 coordinate 3,284, forward strand.
CAGCTCTAGTTCGGGTGGCAGCTCCGCCGGTGCCAGTCTCGGCGGCGGCTACACGAGCGGCTCCGGGTGGGGCGTTCCGGCCAGCGGCCGCATCACCGGAGGCTATGGCCCCCGCTCGGTGATCTGCGGCGGCGGCAGCTGCAGCGGCGGGTACCACTACGGAACCGACCTCGGTACCGGCTGCTACGCGCCGATCTATGCCGCGAGCGGAGGCACCGTCACCTATGCCGGTCGCCTCGGAACCTACGGTAACTTCGTCAAGATCGACCACGGCAACGGTGTCTCCACCGGCTACGCCCACATCGTCGACGGCGGTGTGTTCGTCAGCGCCGGCCAGCAGGTCAGCGTCGGACAGAACATCGCCAGCTCGGGATCCACCGGCGCGTCGACCGCGTGCCACCTGCACTTCGAGGTCTGGCTTGACGGAGTTCGCAGCAACGCGGTTCCGTTCATGTCGGCCCGTGGCGCCACCCTTGGATAACGTTCGCCCAGGCACCGGCACGCAATCCGGTACCGCAGCTACACCGCCGCGTTCTCGGCCGACGCGCCGAGTGCGCCGCTCAGTTCGCCCGATCACCCTGTTCTCGGCCGTTGCCGTGGGAGCAGTGGCGGCCTCGTTCGGCCTCACGGCCCCGGCCGCCGTTGCCGATGAGGACTACCCGAGCTGGACCGATGTGGAGCAGGCCAAGCTCAACGAGGACACCAAACAGGCCGAGATCGAGAACCTGACGGAACTGCTTGTCGGGCTGCAGACGACCGCCGCCGACGCGGCGACGCAGTCGCAGATCGCGGCCGAGGCCTACCGCATCACCCAGGACGATCTCGATGCGGCCGTGCTGCGCGAGTCGAGCCTCACGGGCCAGGCCGTGGCCGCGCAGGCCACGGCTGATACCTCGAAACTGCGCGCCGGCCTGATCGCAGCGCACCTCGCGAAGACGGGCGCCCAAAGCCTCTCGCTCAACCTCTTTCTGAACGGAAACGGCGCCGACGACCTGCTGGGGCAGCTCGGCACCGCGAGCAAGCTCAGCGAACAGTCGGCGCGCATCTACGCTGAGGCCTCCCAGGACGCCAACACGGCCTCCTCTCTCGCCGACCAGGCCGCCGCCGCACAGGCCGAGCGGGAGCGCCTGACCGAGCAATCCGCGACCCGGTTCGAGGAGGCATCCGCGGCGGCCGCGCTCACGCAGGCCGCCCTCGAGACCGAGCAGCGCAAGTCACAGGAACTGTACGAACAACTGGCCCTGCTGAAAGACACCACGGCGGAGGCCGAGCGCAGCTACCAGACCGGCCTCGACGCCGCGGCCGCCGCGGAGGCTTTCGCCGCGGCGCAGGCCGCTGCGGCCGCCATTGCCGCGCAGGCCACCCGGCAGCAGACTCCCGCGGCGTCGGCACCC
>NZ_SOHE01000014.1 GCF_004403305.1 Cryobacterium frigoriphilum
AGCAGCTCATTCAAACTACAAGTGTTATCAAATTATCGGCTTATTAGTACCGGTCAGCTCCATGGGTCTTTAGTCCCCACTTCCACATCCGGCCTATCAACGCAGTAGTCTAGCTGCGAGCCTCTCCCCCGAAGGGATGGAAATCTCATCTCGAAGCCGGCTTCCCGCTTAGATGCTTTCAGCGGTTATCCGTTCCGAACGTAGCTAATCAGCGGTGCTCCTGGCGGAACAACTGACACACCAGAGGTTCGTCCATCCCGGTCCTCTCGTACTAGGGATAGATCTTCTCAAATTTCCTGCGCGCGCAGCGGATAGGGACCGAACTGTCTCACGACGTTCTAAACCCAGCTCGCGTACCGCTTTAATGGGCGAACAGCCCAACCCTTGGGACCTACTCCAGCCCCAGGATGCGACGAGCCGACATCGAGGTGCCAAACCATGCCGTCGATATGGACTCTTGGGCAAGATCAGCCTGTTATCCCCGAGGTACCTTTTATCCGTTGAGCGACAGCGCTTCCACAAGCCACTGCCGGATCACTAGTCCCGACTTTCGTCCCTGCTCGACTTGTCAGTCTCACAGTCAAGCTCCCTTGTGCACTTACACTCGACACCTGATTGCCAACCAGGTTGAGGGAACCTTTGGGCGCCTCCGTTACTTTTTAGGAGGCAACCGCCCCAGTTAAACTACCCACCAGGCACTGTCCCTGAACCGGATCACGGTTCGAAGTTAGGTATCCAATATGACCAGAGTGGTATTTCAACAATGACTCCACCTGAACTAGCGTCCAAGCTTCACAGTCTCCCACCTATCCTACACAAGCCACACCGAACACCAATACCAAGCTGTAGTAAAGGTCACGGGGTCTTTCCGTCCTGCTGCGCGTAACGAGCATCTTTACTCGTAATGCAATTTCGCCGAGTTCGCGGTTGAGACAGCTGGGAAGTCGTTACGCCATTCGTGCAGGTCGGAACTTACCCGACAAGGAATTTCGCTACCTTAGGATGGTTATAGTTACCACCGCCGTTTACTGGGGCTTAAATTCTCAGCTTCGCCTTACGGCTAACCGTTCCTCTTAACCTTCCAGCACCGGGCAGGCGTCAGTCCGTATACATCGTCTTGCGACTTAGCACGGACCTGTGTTTTTAGTAAACAGTCGCTTCCCACTGGTCTCTGCGGCCTTCGAACGCTCCCGGAGTAAATCCGTTCACGCCTCAGGCCCCCCTTCTCCCGAAGTTACGGGGGCATTTTGCCGAGTTCCTTAACCACGATTCTCTCGATCTCCTTAGTATTCTCTACCTGATCACCTGAGTCGGTTTGGGGTACGGGTGACTAAAACCTCGCGTCGATGCTTTTCTTGGCAGCATAGGATCACTGATTTCACCCTCACGGGCTACCCATCGGGTCTCAACCTTATATGAGAGACGGATTTGCCTATCTCTCGGCCTACATCCTTAGACCGGGTCAACCATCGCCCGGCTCAGCTACCTTCCTGCGTCACACCTGTTAATACGCTAACCGCACCAGCATAGGGTCGCACGCTAGGCCCACCCCCTCCACCCGAAGGCTTCAGTCAGTAGGATTCAGATGCTTAGCATTACTGGATTAGCTTGGGCGGTTTTTCGTCAGTACGGGAATATCAACCCGTTGTCCATCGACTACGCCTGTCGGCCTCGCCTTAGGTCCCGACTTACCCAGGGCGGATTAGCCTGGCCCTGGAACCCTTGATCTTTCGGAGGACGGGTTTCTCACCCGTCTTTCGCTACTCATGCCTGCATTCTCACTCGTGTGGCCTCCACGGCTGGTTTACACCGCCGCTTCGCTGGCCACACGACGCTCTCCTACCCATCAACACGGCTGAACCAACACAACAAGTGTGCGGCTAACCAAAAATATCAATGCCACAACTTCGGTGGCGTGCTTGAGCCCCGTTACATTGTCGGCGCGGAATCACTTGACCAGTGAGCTATTACGCACTCTTTCAAGGGTGGCTGCTTCTAAGCCAACCTCCTGGTTGTCTGTGCAACTCCACATCCTTTCCCACTTAGCACGCGCTTTGGGACCTTAGTTGGTGGTCTGGGTTGTTTCCCTCTCGACGATGAAGCTTATCCCCCACCGTCTCACTGCTGCGCTCTCACTTACCGGCATTCGGAGTTTGGCTGACGTCAGTAAGCTTTTAGGCCCCATCGGCCATCCAGTAGCTCTACCTCCGGCAAGAAACACGCAACGCTGCACCTAAATGCATTTCGGAGAGAACCAGCTATCACGAAGTTTGATTGGCCTTTCACCCCTATCCACAGCTCATCCCCTCCATTTTCAACTGAAGTGGGTTCGGTCCTCCACGACGTCTTACCGTCGCTTCAACCTGGCCATGGATAGATCACTTCGCTTCGGGTCTAGGACATGCGACTGAATCGCCCTATTCAGACTCGCTTTCGCTACGCATTCCCCTCTCGGGTTAAGCTCGCCACATATCACTAACTCGCAGGCTCATTCTTCAAAAGGCACGCTGTCACTAGAACAAAGCTAGCTCCAACGGTTTGTAAGCAAACGGTTTCAGGTACTATTTCACTCCCCTCCCGGGGTACTTTTCACCTTTCCCTCACGGTACTTGTTCACTATCGGTCATGTAGGAGTATTTAGGCTTATCAGGTGGTCCTGACAGATTCACACGGGATTTCTCGGGCCCCGTGCTACTTGGGATACTTCTCGGGTGATTACTGCATTTCGACTACGGGGTTCGCACCCTCTATGACCAGGCTTTCAATCCTGTTCGTCTATACAACGCTCTAACCCTCACCATTCGGTAGAATAGGCAGAAAAGTCCCGCAACCCCGACCATGCAACACCTACCGGCTATCACACATGATCGGTTTAGCCTCATCCGGGTTCGCTCGCCACTACTAACGGAATCACTGTTGTTTTCTCTTCCTGTGGGTACTGAGATGTTTCACTTCCCCACGTTCCCTCTACCCGCCCTATATATTCAGGCGGGAGTCACCAGGTCACCTCACGGGCCTGGCGGGGTTTCCCCATTCGGACATCCTCGGATCACAGTTCGTTTATCAACTCCCCGAGGCTTATCGCAGATTACTACGTCCTTCTTCGGCTCTACATGCCAAGGCATTCACCGTTTGCTCTTAAAAATTTGAAATCACATGAGTTTGAATCGATTGGTGCCACGGAATAAATCCCGCGACAGAAATTGACCAATGATCTAACACACACCCGAAGGCATGTGCTTTGATCTTTGTAATTTGACCCCGAAGGGTTCAAATTTAAGATGCTCGCGTCCACTGTGTAGTTCTCAAAGTACGGGCGGTACCCCTTCATGCTCACGATTGATGTGAACAAGAAAAAGTCCAGAGGAACAGTCCAACCCAAACCGAAGTTCAAGTCGTTCCGGTCCCTCAGGACCCAACAGCGTGCATATACAAGTCTCTCTGAAACCGTTCTTTCCAACCCCGTCCTTGCGGACCAGGCGTACCGAAACGATCTCAGCCGTTCTTGTATCAATGTCAATGTTCCACCCATGAGCGCCAGCCAAGAACGTTCGTCTTGGTCTGACTGGCCGACGTGTTCCGCTGTATACAGACGGGACGGCACGTGCTCCTTAGAAAGGAGGTGATCCAGCCGCACCTTCCGGTACGGCTACCTTGTTACGACTTAGTCCTAATCACCGATCCCACCTTCGACAGCTCCTCCCCTTACGGGTTAGGCCACCGGCTTCGGGTGTTACCGACTTTCATGACTTGACGGGCGGTGTGTACAAGGCCCGGGAACGTATTCACCGCAGCGTTGCTGATCTGCGATTACTAGCGACTCCGACTTCATGAGGTCGAGTTGCAGACCTCAATCCGAACTGAGACCGGCTTTTTGGGATTCGCTCCACCTTGCGGTATCGCAGCCCTTTGTACCGGCCATTGTAGCATGCGTGAAGCCCAAGACATAAGGGGCATGATGATTTGACGTCATCCCCACCTTCCTCCGAGTTGACCCCGGCAGTATCCCATGAGTTCCCACCATTACGTGCTGGCAACATAGGACGAGGGTTGCGCTCGTTGCGGGACTTAACCCAACATCTCACGACACGAGCTGACGACAACCATGCACCACCTGTATAGAGACCTTGCGGGGCGATTGTTTCCAACCGTTTCCTCTATATGTCAAGCCTTGGTAAGGTTCTTCGCGTTGCATCGAATTAATCCGCATGCTCCGCCGCTTGTGCGGGCCCCCGTCAATTCCTTTGAGTTTTAGCCTTGCGGCCGTACTCCCCAGGCGGGGAACTTAATGCGTTAGCTGCGACACGGAGACCGTGGAATGGTCCCCACATCTAGTTCCCAACGTTTACGGCATGGACTACCAGGGTATCTAATCCTGTTCGCTCCCCATGCTTTCGCTCCTCAGCGTCAGTTACGGCCCAGAGATCTGCCTTCGCCATTGGTGTTCCTCCTGATATCTGCGCATTCCACCGCTACACCAGGAATTCCAATCTCCCCTACCGCACTCTAGTCTGCCCGTACCCACTGCAGGCCCGAGGTTGAGCCTCGGGTTTTCACAGCAGACGCGACAAACCGCCTACGAGCTCTTTACGCCCAATAATTCCGGACAACGCTTGCACCCTACGTATTACCGCGGCTGCTGGCACGTAGTTAGCCGGTGCTTTTTCTGCAGGTACCGTCACTTCCAGGAAAACCCAGTCGCTTCTTCCCTACTAAAAGAGGTTTACAACCCGAAGGCCTTCGTCCCTCACGCGGCGTTGCTGCATCAGGCTTGCGCCCATTGTGCAATATTCCCCACTGCTGCCTCCCGTAGGAGTCTGGGCCGTGTCTCAGTCCCAGTGTGGCCGGTCACCCTCTCAGGCCGGCTACCCGTCGTCGCCTTGGTGAGCCATTACCTCACCAACTAGCTGATAGGCCGCGAGCTCATCCTTGACCAAAATTCTTTCCACCCAAAAAGATGCCTCTTCAGGTCGTATCCGGTATTAGCTACAGTTTCCCGCAGTTATCCCAGAGTCAAGGGCAGATTGCTCACGTGTTACTCACCCGTTCGCCACTGATCCAAGGAGCAAGCTCC
>NZ_SOHE01000059.1 GCF_004403305.1 Cryobacterium frigoriphilum
CCGGCGCTTCGGGCGCGGCGGTCGATGCGGTGCACGACGAGGGCGGTGACATCGTCGGCCGCAGCCCCACCGGCCGCCAGGCGCATGAGCTCGTCGACGATTGCCTGGGCAAAAGAGGACCCGGCGCGAGCCTCGACCGAGCGCACGAAGGCCGCGACCTCGGCGAGCGCGGCCAGGCTGCCGTCGAACAGGTCAAGCACACCGTCGCTGACCGACACGAGCGTGTCGCCGTAGCCCAGCGTGACCGACTGCTCCTGCCAGGGAGCATCGAGTTCGAATCCGAGCGGCGGGTCCAGCGACGTCAAACGCTCGACGCCCCCGCCCGCCCGCACCACGATCGAGAGCCCATGTCCGGCATCGACGTACCGCAGCAGTCCGGAATCCATGTCGAGCCGGGCATGAAAGAGCGTCACGAAGCTGGCCGCCTCGTCGAGATCCTCCTCGAGCGTCGCCGCGGCCACCGCGAGCACGTCGCCGATATCCGCCAGCCGCGACCCCGACCGCAGCACCGCCCGCACGGTTGCCGCGATGATCGCCGCCCCGACGCCCTTACCCATCACGTCGGCCAGGGTGAACGCGGCGCCCTCCCCCACCGGATACCAGTCGAAGAAGTCCCCACCGACCGCGCGGGCCGGGGCGCATCCGCCGGCAACGTCGAAGCCCGGCAGGCTCACCAAACGCTTGGGCAGCAATCCGCGCTGAACCTCCGCGGCTCGGTCGAGTTCCTGCGTCACGGTCAGCTCTTTCTGCACCCAGAACGCGAGATCCCTCAGCAGCTCCTCTTCCGCGGCCGAAAATTCTCGCGGCCGCGAATCGAGCAGGCACAGCGTGCCCACGCGCTCACCGTGCGCTTCCAAGGGATATCCCGCATAAAAACGGATGCCGGGATCCCCCGTGACCAGGGGATTCTCCCGGAATCGAGCATCCTCCCTGGTATCACGGATGACCAGGGCCCGGCTCTGCGTGATCGTCACCGAACAGAACGCGGTCGACCGGTCGGCCTCGGTGACGTCGGCGCCCGTGCAGGATTTAAACCACTGCCGGTCGTGATCGATCAGCGTGACGGCGGCGATCTGCACGCCAAAGAGTCGACGCGCGAGCTGGGTCACCCGGTCAAAGCGATCCTCGGGCGGAGTATCGACCAACCCCAGCTCGTCGACCGCCCGTTGCCGAGCGGCCTCCGGCCCCGCCGGCCCCGCCAACACGGGATGTACAAGAACCGGCACCGGCACCGCCAGCTCCGGAACCGCCCCCTCACGCAGCGACGCTACGCCCCCCAACGCCTCGCTGGGCGCAACCGCGGGCGCCGGAACCTCGAGTTCCGCACCCGCACGGTCCGACAGGCCGCGTACAGCGGGAACAGTCGGCACAGCGGGCGCTGGAGCGGTCGGCGCGGTCATGCGCTCAACCGGCGCACGATGCGCCACTCGTTCATGTCGCCGTCGCGCTGATAATCCAGCTCGTCGACCAGGGCATGAATCAGCGGCAGCCCCCGACCGCCCTCGGCGAGCTCATCCGGCATCCCGGAGTCGGGCAGTTCGGCGACCCCTTTGGCCCCGGAATCGCGCAGCGTTGCCACGATCTGTTCGGCCGAAATTTCTACCCACAGGTAGCAGGTCACGCCCGAACCGGTGTCGGTGTGTTGCAACACATTGGATGCGAGTTCGATCAGGGCGGTCTCGAACCGCACCCGATCCGCCGCCGACACGAGCACGTCGTGAGCCCACACCGTCTCGAGCAACGCGTGAACGGCGTCGACGTTGTCGGGCGGAGCCTGCAGCAGCAGCGTGTGCCGGGTCGCTTCCGGCTTCGAGTGTTCAGACATCAAAGGCCGTGTCGGCACTGGCGTAGGCGGTGAACACCCGCTCCATGTTCGTGAGCTGTAGCACGAGCCGCACCTGCTCGTTCGGCGCGGCGATCCGCAGGTCGCCGCCGGCCTGCCTGGCCGTCTTCAACCCGTTGATCAGCGCCCCCAGACCGGACGAATCGATGAACTCGACCCCGCTCAGATCCACGACCACGCGTGTGCGTCCGGCGGTGACGGATGTCCCCACCGCCTCCCGCAGACGCGGTGCCGTGACCATATTGAGGCGTCCGGTGAAGCGCAAGACGGCGATCCCCTCGCTCGGGGTGTCTACTGTGAATTGCATGAGCGCGGGTCCTTGTCGGTGTCGGTTTCGATGTCACGTTCAGGTTCAGGTTCAGGTTCAGATCGAGCGGCCGCCGGCTCGAAGCCGCGGTAGCGGGCCGCGGGCACCAGCACGCTCAAAATGGTCAGGTCGAAGATGACCCAGGCCACGTTCACGGCGGTACCGATCGGTTCCCCGATTCCGAGCACCAGTCGGGTGATGCCGACCACGGTCGCGATCAGCAGAAGCGCCGCCACGATGATCTGCAGGCGAACCAGATGCCACGGCGGACGCCAGCCGGGGCCATCCGTCTGCCGCGTCTTCGGGGTGACCGCGAAGTCCAGCGGAACCCGGAACACCACGTTGGCCAGCGCCGTGGTGGTCGCCCGGATCCAGACCGGAAACAGGGCGAGGCTGTACTGCTGGCCGCGCCATGTGGAGATTCCGTGACTCGCGACGACGAAGAGCAGCTGGTTCACGATCATGAAGGGCAGAAACCGCAGGAAGAACTCGAGCGCGGTCGAGTCGACCGGCAGGATCCCCAGGCAGAGGAACACCATCGGGGCGATGAAATAGACCAGCGCGGCGTATCCACTGAGATAACTCCACATCGTGGAGAAGTACATCAGCCGCTGCGGCACGCTCAGCCCGCGCTGCAGCAGCGGGTTCTCGCGCAGCAGCACCTGCATCGTGCCCTGCGCCCAACGCAGCCGTTGCGTGAGCATCGTGCCGAGGTCTTCGGGGGCGAGGCCGACCGCGAGCAGTTCGTTGTGGTAGACGCTGGTCCAGCCGAGGCCGTGCAACCGCATCGAGGTGGCCATGTCCTCGGTCACCGAGATCGTGGCGAGCGGCATGAGCGGCTGCGCCTCGTGGGCGCGGTCGACGTCGATCGAGCGCAGCAGGGCCTGCACGCTCTCCAGGGCGCCAAGCGGCGACAGTTCGCGCGCGGCCAGGGCCGCGACCGTCTGGTCGATGTCCTGCGGAAGGGGGCTCGGGGCATCCGGCTGGCCTGACGCCGCCTGCAGATCGGCGATCACGGCCAGATCCAGGGCCAGCAGGTGCAGGTCGACCGCGACGAGCTCGTGGGAGACCGCGCCGATGCGCTGCTGCAGCGCGTAGGTCGCTGCACCGAGGGTCGCTCCGTGCGCGATCGCGGCCCGGGTCTCATCGATTGCGTCGCTCACCTCGGCGAGCGCGGCGCGCACAAACGGGTCACCGGCGCCCTCGGTGCGGCGCGCCCGGGCGAGCACGCGGTGCGCGCCGGCCAGCGCACGGCCGACGGCGCGTTCCATTTCGGTGACGTAGCGGGTGATGCCGAGCTGCATCAGGGCTTCGCGGCGCAGCAGGGCGTTGCTGCCGCAGAAGAAGGCGGCGTTCCAGCCGTCCTTGCCCTGCTGGATCGGCCCGTAGAACAGCGGCGCCTGGCTGCCGAGGGGGTCTCCCGGCTCGACGTTTCCGAACTGCTGCGGTGTTTGGATCAGCGCGAGGGTCGGCTCGACGAAATAGCCCAGCGTGCGGTCGAGGATCTCGGCGTACGGCACCTGGTCGGCGTCGAGGATCAGCAGAAACTCGCCCTCCGTCTGCATGAGAGCGTTGTTGAGGTTGCCGGCCTTGGCGTGGCGGGGCCGGTCGGCCCAGTCCGGGCCGCGGGTGAGATACCCCACACCGAGAGCGGCGGCGGCCTCGGCCATCTCGGGCCGGGCACCGTCGTCGAGAATCCAGGTCTGATGCGGGTAGCGGATGCCCCGGGCCGCCTCGGCCGTGCGGGCGACCATCGCGACGGGCTCGTTGTAGGTGGTGATGAAGACGTCGACGGTCAACCCGGGTGCCGGAGCCGGCGGCGCGGGCCGGTCGGTCGCCCGCCACATGGTGAGGCTGAAGAGGGCAACGTCGATCAGACTGTAGGTTTCGGCGGCGACCAGCGCCACGGCGATCCACCACGCGTCCCAGTTCAGGGAGAAGAGCCAGCGCCACGCAATGTAATTGGTGCCGAGCAGCATCGTGAGGATCACCATGATGCGAAGCAGCAGCATCCGTCGCGTTGCCCGCATTGTTCCCCCCAAATCTGAAGCTTTATTATAAGCCCCGAACAGGTGCTGCGGCGCCGTGCCAACGGACCCCTTCAGACCCGCGGCGTGCGTACCATTCGACGGAGTCTGGCGGCCAAATGGCCCCTGTCCCGTGACAACCCGTCACAAGCAGGTCCAACTCCGTCGAATGGTACGCGGAGCGGGGCGCGCGGCAGGGGCTGGGCGGGCGGTCAGGCCGGCAGGCTCAGCTCGTAGCCCGCCAGAAACCGCGGCACCGAGATGCCCGCCACGCAGCGGCGCACGACGTCGAGGTCGATGTCGCCGAGCGAGCTGAACCGCAGGCATCCGGCGCCGAGGTTCAGAGCGAGGCCGGTCGCCGCCCAGGAAGCGCGGAAGGCGGCATCCGCTTCGAGGTCACTCGCGAGCCCCATTAGATACAGGGAATGCGAAGTCACCTGCGCCGACACGCTGACATAGAGCAGCGGATGCCCGGTCACCGTGTTCGGATATGTCGCGAGCGGCACGACCCAGCCGGGCATGCCGAAAAACATGCCGAGCTCGTATCCGTCGGGCATGGCGTCACGCACGGTGTCGATCACCGGGTACAGCACCGCCCGGGCTGCGGGGGTGAGGTCGGAAAACCACTCCTCCACCGCGTCAGGGATCGGCTGTTTCATCACCGTGAGAGTCTACGCGGCAACCGCCCGCCGCCCCGTGTGGGGGATACTGAAACAATGAGCGCTCCACAAGACGACCGGCGCGTCGCCGTGATCATTGAAGACGACGCCGACATTCGCCATCTGCTCGAGGCGGTGCTCACCCAGGCCGGATTCGAAGCCATCACCGCCAGCAACGGCCTCGACGGCGTGAACGCGGTGCGCGCGCACAATCCGCTCGTGACGACCCTCGACGTGAGCATGCCCGGCATGGACGGCTTCGAAACCGCCAAGCGCATTCGCGCCTTCAGCAGCACCTACCTCGTCATGCTCACCGCCCGCGACGACGAGATCGACACCCTGCAGGGCCTCGAGGCCGGCGCCGACGACTATCTCACCAAGCCCTTCCGCCCCCGCGAACTGCGTGCCCGCATCGAGGCCATGCTGCGCCGTCCACGGCACACGGCGACGGATGCCCCCGCTCCCGCCCCCGGGGCGGCCGCCGCCCCGTCCGCGCCCGCCGCCGCGACTCCCGTCACTGTGCCCAGCGCGTCGAGCGCCCCGATCGCCCCGATCGTCGGCCCCTTCAACCGCCGTGCGAGCGCGGGCGCGGGTCGCG
>NZ_SOHE01000049.1 GCF_004403305.1 Cryobacterium frigoriphilum
AAGACGGACTGGACATGGTGATGATTCCTGATTCTCGCCCTACGTCAAACAGCGGACTGACTATTAGCTACTGGCCTCACCCAACCCTGACACGTAGGGTGGTGGCCAACCTCTGATGTATGCTCGCAACAGTTGTGTTTTAGCAACTGTTGTAGATAGTGGGGGCGTGAATGAGTACGGACGACGTTTTCGAATCTCGCTCGGCGGACGCCGCCTTGGCAGCTTCTCGCGCGCTGATGGGTGTGGTGGCTCGATCCGTGTCAGGCGCCCTCGAGGTCGTGACGTTGCCCCAGTTTCGTGTGCTCGTGGTTTTGGACGGTGCCGGGCCCCTGCGGATGGGGGTCTTGGGAGAAGCCATCGGAGTTCTTCCCTCCACGTTGAGCCGAGCCATTGATCGTATTGTCGCGGCCGGGTGGGTGAGGCGCACGACCAAACCAGCCAATCGGCGGGAGGTGCTCATCGAACTCACGATGGCCGGTCAAAACCTGGTCACGAATGCCCTCGAGCAGCGCCGGGACAATATTGCCCAGATTATGTCTGATCTGTCGGCCGACCAGAAGTCCGCCATCGTTGCTGCTTTTGAACTCTTCGCTGACGCTGCAGGGGAGACCCCCGCTGAGGATCTGTTGGTTCTGGGCGTGTAGTCCGACACTGCCCGCAGCATCCCCTCTCACTAGTGCGGCTCTGACCTCGGCGTCACCTTTACGAGTGAGCGTTCGAGTCGCCCTCAACCCCTTATTACAAGTCAATCCAGGAGTTCGCGAAAATCTTAGGCACTGAATCAACCGTCCACACGAGAACACGCAAACGGTCTCTCCGCGCATTTATGGGGTTTTTGGGGATGAGCGTGGTCGTCGCCGTGCTTGTGACGGCGGGTGTCACCCCGGTGGTCGCTCTCGCGGGGCTGACGGCGACGAACACCATTTCAGCCTTCGACAGCCTGCCCGGCTACCTCGGAATCGAACAGCTGTCTCAGAAGAGCAATATCTACGCCACCGCGACCGATGGCACCCCGGTGCTTCTGGCGTCGTTCTACGACCAGAACCGGGTCGAGGTTGAGTCAGATGCGATCAGCCAATTCGTGAAGGATGCCGCCGTGTCCGGCGAAGATCCGCGTTTCTTCGAGCACAACGGTATCGACGTCCAGGGCACTCTGAGGGCGGTTTTGAGTACAGCGTTCAGCGACTCTCTCCAGGGCGGCTCGTCTATCACCCAGCAGTACGTGAAAAACGTGCTCGTGCAGAAATGTGAGGTCATCGCGGATCAGGAACAGAGCGACACCTGCTACCTCACGGCGACCGAGATCACGGGCGCGCGCAAATTGCGGGAGATGCGCTACGCGATCGCTCTGGAGAAAAAATACGAAAAGGCGGACATTCTTCGTCAGTACCTGAACATCACCGGCTTCGGCGGCACCGTCTACGGCATCGAAGCCGCCGCGAACCACTACTTCGACGCCACGGCGGCGACCGTGACCCTGCCCCAGGCCGCGAGTCTGGTGGCCATCGTGAACAATCCGAGAAAGTTTCAGCTCGATATCCCCGACAGCGCCACGAACGGCGCGGCCAACAATTATGCCGCCAACAAGGTACGTCGCGACTATATTCTCGGCGAAATGCTTTCCGGTGAGAAGATCTCGCCAACGCAGTATGAGGCAGCCGTGGCCACTGTGATCAGGCCGGTCATCACCGCGCCCAGCACTGGCTGCGCCACTGCGGGAGCTAACGCCTACTTCTGCGACTACGTCGTACACGCACTCCAGACCGACACCACCTTTGGTGAGAGCGAAGAGGCACGGCTGCTCAATTTTCGCCGCGGCGGGTATGACGTTTACACCACGCTGGACCTCGACGTGCAGGGCGCAGCCGTGACGACCATGAACGAGAATGTTCCGAAGATCTCCGATGCGGGAGACGTGGGCGCCGTCATCTCGAGCGTGGAGGTCGGTACCGGCCGGGTGCTCGCGATGACGCAGAACAAGGATTACAGCCAGGATCCGGCTGTGTTGGCATCGGGGGGAAATTACACCGCGATCAACTACAACACCGACCGGTCCGCCGGTGGATCAAGCGGCTTCCAACCCGGTTCCACCTACAAGGTGTTCACTCTGGCGGAATGGCTGCAGGAGGGGCATTCGCTCAATGAGCGTGTCGATTCTCAGCGCACGTCAAGCTGGGGTGCCTTCCAGGACAGCTGCCGGGGCGCACAGCGTTATCCCGGGTGGAATCCTCGAAACGACTCGTCGAGTCAGAACCGCTCCAACTACAGCGCACTCGAATCGACCATCAACTCCTACAACACGGGTTTCATTGGCATGGCCAAAGAACTGGACCTGTGCGGCATCCGCAAAACGGCCGAGGCCTTCGACGTGCACCGCGCCGACGGCGGTCCTCTCTTCCAGGGTGCAAGTTCCGTGATCGGCACCAACGAAGTCGCGCCCCTCACCATGGCCGTCGCCTTCGCCGGCATCGCCAACGACGGGGTCACCTGCACCCCCGTCGTGATCGACCGGATCGTGGCGGCCGATGACAGTGAGCTGCCCGTTCCCCAGTCCGAGTGCAGCGTCTCCGTCGAGCCCGATGTCGCAGGAGCCATGGCCTACGCGATGCAGCGCGTGATGAGCGAGGGAACCGCTCGCTCCTCGTACTACCAAACGAGTCCTCGCGTTCCCATGATCGGCAAAACCGGCACCACCGACGGCGCAGCCGACACCTGGATGAGCGGCTCCAGTACCGAAGTCGCGACCGTGGCGGGGGTCGTCAGCGTCACCGGCTCGCTCGACCAGCGGTCGATGTACTTCGACAGCGGATACGCCGCCACGGCCCGCCATCGGATGTGGCCGGACGTCATGAGCGTCGCCAACGCCAAGTACGGCGGAGACGACTTCACTGAGGCATCGGCCAGCTCGCTCCGAACCCTGCGCGCCAGCGTCCCCAATCTTCAAAGTGCATCGGTGGCAGAGGCGCGAACGGCGCTGGAATCGGCCGGGTTCACGTTCGACAACGGTGGCGAGACTGCGGCCAACCAACCCGAAGGAACTCTGCGCTCTGATCCGCCTGCTGGTACCCGAGCACAACTGGGCTCCACGGTCACCATCTATGCCAGCACGGGACTTCAGCCGACCTTCCCCGATGTTGTGGGCCTGACTGAGGAGGAGGCGCAGGAGGCCCTGGTGGATTACGACGTGCAGGTACAGGACCTCACCACTGCCGACCCGGACCTCGTTGGGACTGTCGTGTCGATGTCGCCAGCTGCCGGCGACTCTCTGCCAGCCGGAGACGCGATCAGTATTGTGGTTGGCCGGGAGTAGCCGGTATGACCACGGCGGGCGGGCTCCTGAGGCTACTGCGCGGGCAAGTGGCGGACGGAGGCTGCGTTCAACCGTCATTCAGAGTCAGAGTTGGAGTGCTCGCGGTCGTGCTTCGTGGTGGATGCCAACGGACCCGTGGTCGCGCCCAGGCCCGGCCGCCAGATGATCGTTGCCTCCGATGCAGCCAGGCTCTGTCGGTGAGGCCAGGGTTGCCAGGCGATTCGTTCAAAATGCTGTGAGGCGGTATCCGGCGCCTTGTCGGAAGGGCGTAGGAGCTCAGGGCAGTGAGTTGGACATCCGCCCCAGGGGCTCCGAATACTTCTGGGTGGACGTGATGAAGCAAGTCAGGGAGACGTTGGCTGGGGCGGTTCGCGTTCCGTGCGGGATCAACTCTCCGACCGGGGCGTCGGGAAGGTGGCTGCCGAAAAGTTTCTCCTGCCGTTCTGTCCCGACAGCAGGGACTTTCGCCCGCGGACATCCGGTTCTACAATTTCTCTGAGGCAACCTCCATACGCGGCCGGCGCTCGTCGCGTCGGCATAACTCCCTCAGGGCAGTCCTTTCAGGTTCTTGTTGCCAATCTGAAGGGTTGCCACATGTTCGATCTGATTTTGGGGCTCACCGCCCGCAGCCACTACGCCCTGCGTCGCATCATGCCGACCACGATTCTCCTCGACGCGACCCACACACGACGCGGACTCAAGTGGGGCATGCCTGCCATGCTGCTCGCGGTCCCATACGCGATCGGTGCGATGGTCTTCACGCGGCTGATTGAGGCTGGTGGTCCCGGCTGGCTGAACTTGCTGGTGCTCTTGTTCATCTTGAACATGCTGAAGTTCATCGTGAACGGACCGATCTCGCTGATACGCCTGTTCTTGGCTCGATGGCGCGAGGCCCGTGCACGGCGCCATGCGATTCGGGCCTGGCTTCGTGACGACGGCGCAGCCGAGCCGTTTGACGAGTTGACGCTGCTGTCCCGCTGAGCTGTTACTGCCTGATCACGCATCGAATGGCCCAGCCTGATTAGTCCGGCGGGTCAGGGCGTGCGCACCTGATATTCACGACAGGATGTGACCGAACCCACACCCGCCCGTTGGAGGCCTGCCATGCCGATCCCTCAAGAACGCTTCGATGACCTGCTCAGCCGCACCGCGCTCGCTGCGCTCTTCTACTACCCGGAGATCGCCGTCGAAGATGACGACTACAACCTGCAGAACGACATCACCTACTGCTTGGAGCCCGTCGCCGAGATCGCCGCCGAGGATGCCGAACGGCTCCGCGTCGCGGTCGGCCGCGTGATCACCAACCCGACGGCGCACCGTTCCGATCTCCTTGCGCTCGTCATCGAGCTGGCCCCGCCGTCGGAGTAGCGCGATCATGAACGGCCCCACCGACGAGAACACCACGCCGCAGACGGCGCCGGTCAGCCAGCCGCCTGAGCACCGTCCCGTTGACGATGACGGGACTCGGGACATCCGCCGAGAACGCCAGCGCGAAAAGCGGCGCAAGTGGGCGCAGGAACACCCGGACCGGGTGCGTGAGTTGAATCGGATCTGGCGGTTGGAGCACCTCGAGCGGGCCCGGCAGCAGAATCGTGAGCAGATGCGTCGAGCGGTGGTCCGTCGACGCCAGCAGGAAGAAGTCCGGGCCCGGGGGAGGGAGCGCGCCAGACTTTGGCGCGAGGCGCATCCCGGGCGTAACCGTGAGTATCAGCAGCGGTGGGTCGAGCAGAACCGTGACAAGATCCGCGAGTACTACCGGCGCTACTACGACCATCACAGCGCCGAGGTGAACGCCCGGGCCATCGCCCGCCGCGATGCCGACCCTGAACGAACCAAGCAGATCAGCAAAGAGTGGGCCGAGCGCAACAAAGAGCGTCGGGCGGAATGGCAGCGCGCCCGGCGCAGCGACCCCGACATCTACCAGGTGGAGCTCGCGGCCAACGCGGCCGCGCGGCGTTTCAAGCGCCAGCTCAGCCACCTGGGCCTGCCGCCCAAACAGCTGCACCTGGCCACCGCCGCTGAGCGCCGGGCCCACGACCGCGACGCGGATGCCTACTTCACCGACCCCGCGCTGCCCGAGCACCTGCGCCAGTTCACCGTCTTCGCCGAGACGCTGACGGAACTCATGCTCCACAACGGCACCCGCATGCTGGACTTCGCGACGGCCTACGTCACGGACCGGGCCCGCATGGGCCTTCCACCAGTTTCGGCTGAGACCATCGCCTACGGCCGGGCCGTTGAACTGGTCATGCAGCGGATGCGCCGGGTCGACCTCCTGACCGGCCGCGACGTCGCCGCCGCGGTCCGGAGCACCCAGGCCGAGGTCCCGCGTATCGAGCGGCAGCAGCAGTTCGACCAGCTTGTGAAGGGTGTTGTGGCGCGCGTGAATCGCTATCGGGTGCGGCTCGGCAGCGATGCAAAAATCGAGAACAAGGCCCGGGCGCATCGGGGAAAGCCGCAGGTGAAGGCCGAGACGTTGATGGTGCAGATCGCGATGAAGGACGTCAGCGAACGCATGTCCACGAACCGGCTGACCGCGGACGATGCACGCGGGGCCGCCCGCATCATTGGGCTGCACGTTTCGACGACTCTTGATACCCGCCGGACCACCATGGGGGCATCGGCTCAGGGACGCTCGCTCGGGTAGGTGCCTTGGATCGGTGACAGGTGGGCCGGGGGAGTCGAGCCGGGCTAACCGACTGTCACGGTCAGAGCTAGATTCCTCGTCGTGGCGTCTCATGGCGGATGCAATCGAATCGGCGGTCAGAGTCACGCCCGCGACCGCGAGAGGTTCTTCGGCGCGACCGCCGGGTGCTAGGCGATTCGTCCCGAATGTTGAGAAGCGACATCCAGGTCGTCCTCGATTGAGCGTAGGTGCCGGGCTGCCTCGCGCAGTGCCTCAGCGGCACAGTTGGCCTGCGGGGCGCCGGCCGCGCTGTTACCAGCGTCGGTGAACGCCTGGTCGCGGTGGTCGAAATGAGCGGATGCCACTTGGTCGAGCACCTGGCCCAGCGAACGGACAGCCGCGATCAAGTTGCCGAGCACATCATAGGTCTGGCATGGATCATCAATGCTGCGGGTCGCGTGTGCCAAAGTGCGCATCGACTCGCTGGCGGCGTCGGCAGCGGACATGGGCTCGTGGAACGTGGGCACGAGTCTTCTTGACGATTGAGTTCGCCAGTGAGGTGCGCGCGAACTCGCACCACGCTCCCGAGCCAATCTCGCGGCTGGCGCGCCATCCTGGAGCAGAACCCGCAAGGGGAACCCCCAGCGAACTAGCGAAGAGGAGTACTCGCTTGGGGTACCTTGACGAGACTACTTGTTCTGCGGACCGCAGAAATTGGCACCACGCTCGCGTCCCGGTGCGAATGGCGCTCAAACAGTTGACCTGCTCCTGAAGGCTTCCGCTGGCGCTATTCTGCAATGATGTCTGCCTCCAGTTCGTCAATGATCCCGCCCGGCTACCACGAAGACCCCAGCGTCATCCAGCTACATCGCGCGATTGGTGGGTACATCACCACATTTTCGGAGATGACGGCCCTCATGCGGCAGATGATCGGCGAGTATCTAGCGCCGGTTGATGACGAATTCCCGCGCCCAAATCCCTTGCTAAATATCGTCTTTGCAACGATGACTGCGAAGCCGATCTCGGATTCATTCTTTGCAATGGCAACTGCGGTTGGCGACTTGGATGAGACCGGCGGCCGTATTCGAAATGCTCTGAAACGCGAGGTTACGCATAACATAAGTTTCCGAAACGATCTTGCGCATGCTGATTGGTCGTTGGGTTGGGTGAATGCCGACACGAATGAGCCTCTCCCGTCCGCCGCATACAAAATCAAGTCCGATGAGGGAGTGCCACGGTTAACCCAGCTGGATCTGGGGACGAACGACGTGATTCGACAAATCAATCGATTGAATCCCCTAAGAACTGTTTTAGCTGCGTTCGCGGGGACATGTCGCGGCATCCAAAGAGGCGAATCGACGAGCGTCGCCGATGTTCTGGAACTCCACCGGAGCCATCCTTCCGAAACTTTTGAGGTGCGAAAGCGTTAAGCCAGAACGGCGCAAGACGGCCCTCTACCGTGCCAGCCACGGCTACTACACCGAGTCGCACATCCTCGGCTGCACGACCACAGGCACACAGCCTCAAGAGCCGGTCACCCTCATATCGTCTAGGGGAGCGACGTCTCCCTGGTACCATCGATTCCGGCAGCAGCTTGGATCGGTAACTGGGCGGGAGAGTTGAGCCGGGCGAACCGACTGCCACGATCAGAGCGAGATTCCTCGTCGTGGCGTCTCATTGGGAGGACATCGAATCGACGGTCAGGGTCACGCCTGGCCGCCAGAGGCTTCGTCGGCGCGACAGCGGGGTGCCAGGCGATCCGCCCCGAATGCCGGGAAGCAACATCCAGGTCTTCCTCGACTGAGCGCAGGCGCCGGGCCGCCTCGTGGGCCTAAGGGCTCGGTCCCATACCCCGTTGATCTGCTGCGGCCGCCTGGCACCGAAGCTGATGCACGGTCGGAGCCTACTGGCGAGTAGTCGCTTTTGGTACTGCTAGTCCACCTTGTTGGTACTGCTGTTCCGGGGAGGTGGAACTGGCCAGGCTGGCGAAGTGGCCAGGCTGGCG
>NZ_SOHE01000001.1 GCF_004403305.1 Cryobacterium frigoriphilum
GGCATGGATCAACAAACCAGCCGAGAAACCAGTTGAGGTTGAAGGGCTAAAACTAGCCGCCTAAACTCCCACTGGCCTCATTCACCTTGACAAATTCCGTTCGGCGGACAACTCGAGCTGCCGGACAAGACAATCGCCAGCCGCCCGTCGACGACTGTTGCGTAGCCCGCAAAAGGGTCGACCAGACCACTCGGCAGAGGTGTCGGCGCGCCAGGATATGCGGTTGTTGCAGCGCCTGCCGGAGTTACTTTCGACGGCTCAGTCGTACACCCACACATGCCGACTGCTACGGCAATCGCGATCGCGATCAGCGCCGGTCGATTCGGACTCATGGTCACATTCTATGGGCGAAGACTAGCCCCACACGGAGACGGTAGGCGATCGTTACGGGGGCTCGACCGCGCTTCGAGTTTTGCAAGTTAGCGCTCCAAGCACGTCCTCTGGCTCCCTCCCGGCTCGCCCCGCAGGGGTTAGGCTTACGGGCTGAGTCGGGCCCTTCCATTTTATGAAGTCAGCGCGATGAACGTGCGGACGTATGACATTCCTACCCGCCGTTGTTCGCGTGCGATTGAATTGGTGTAGTCAGGCACGACTGCTTGGGTTGCCTTGTTCGACATTCAGGGCGTAACAGCGAATGCCTTCGACTACGTTCGTGTATCAGTACACGAACAGTATTGTGCTGTTGGGCGTGGACGATGGATCATGAGTGCATGAAGCAGAAATGCACTGCTGGTCGGTTGATCGGAGCGATCGCTGTCGCGATACTTCTGGCTGGATGTCAGCAGACCGGGCCCGAAAATGGGAAGGGTATAGGCGATCCAGATGTTGTCCAGTCTGGAGAGACCGCGACCTGGCGAATTAGTAATCCCACTAATCTGGGTAGGGACAGCACTATTATTGAGGTCGTCGTTACCCGACTCGGCTGCTCCTCCGGTGTTACCGGCGCGACCCTAACTCCTGTCGTGACGTACAAGTCAGAACAAATCACGATCCGGATTGACGTTGAACCTTTCGGCGGCGGCGCGGCTGATTGCCCAGGGAATGATGCCGTCCCTGTAACCGTCCAACTCGACCAACCACTCGGGGAACGCACACTGCTCGACGGCGGATGCCAACGCATCGATGCCGCCGATACCGCCGCTTGCGAATCCGATCTGCGTTGGCCAGCGTGACGCCAATCAAGCACGGCGGTTCAATCATGTAGCAATACGCCCCGTAACCTCGGATCATCGAATTCTTGTGGATCACAGACCTAACGCTGCGCCAACAGAAGCAGTTTCACGTCCACCACAAAGATTTGGCGTCCCGTTAGACGTTCCCCATATGGCCACGGTGAGTCTGTCGTGGGCGGAAGCAGTCGGACGTCCTCCGGCCAGACCTGCTGGGAAACCAGAGGCCGTCCTATCCTGCCGAGCCCGTGTTCCGAACTGCCCGGTGGCCGACGAATCCCGCAACGATGAGGCAGATGCCGCAGACCGCAGTAAAGTACGGGGCGAGTCGGCTCGGGTCGGGTCGAAAAAAATGAGCAGCACGTCGGCAACTACAAGGAGAATGCCGACGATGCCGATCGTCATCATCGGGCAAGACGACACGGCACCGGCTCTCCCGCGGTGGCGACCGCGCCGCGAACTCCGCGATTCACCGCATCGTTCTCGTGCGCATGGCGAGGGACCAACGCACCCAGGATTACGTCGTCAAACGCACCAGCGAGGGCAAAGGCAAGAAGGAGATCATGCGCTGCCTCAAGCGCTACGTCGCCCGCGAAATATACCGCGTCCTGCAAAACCCACGGCCCGACCTGCTAACCAACGACCTGCGTCCACGGCGCCTCGCATTGCACCTCACCCAGACCGCAGTAGCACTCGAGCTGAGCGTCTGGCCCAAAGCCATCTCGCGCATTGAACGCGGCGCCACCCAAGATCGAGTCCTTTCTAAGCGCTACCGCACATGGCTCAGCGAGCAACCGAACGTCAGCGCTTGACAACAATAGGAGCATCAAGTTCCGCCTCGCTGTATCCCTGGCCAGAGGCCCACTGAACGGACCCGATCATCAACGATCCTTCATGGTTGTGTTCTTAGCTGGCGGATTGGCGAACTTGCCGGTCATCGAGCGGCTGGGTCAAACTGACTCTGGTCGTTGTGGTCAGGGCGATTGCCTGGCAGTCGGTACTGCCGGGGAGTGCACCTTCTGTCAGGTCGAGAGTGACATCTTTCGTGGCCTCCGTGACAGTTGCATGAATGCCGGTACATGATGCTGGTCCCGCTAGGAAGGTGACCTCAATGGTGGTTGGCGTCACCTCGCGCCATGAATCCCAGACCAGCACGCTCGGCGATATCAGGTCGTCGCGTGACGTCATGGTCTGGGGTGTGGCACTGCCGCTTTGAGGCGGGTGTGTGGCGGTGGACCCCGCACCTGGAGACGATCCAGAGCCTGAGCAGCCCGCAAGAGCAACGGTGATCATCATGACTCCAGCCATCATCCTTACTCGCGTGATCCACCGCTTGGGCATTACCAGTCTCCGTTGGTTGCATCGTTCATCGTCTTCACATCATCGTTGAAATAGGGGGCCCAGTTTTGGCCAGTTGTGCTGTTCCATGTCGACGTCTGTTGACGCCGACCCAAAACAGGGCCAATAGTGCCGTTTGAAAACAGGACCACTATCGATGTTCCTACTATGCCGTATCGGCGGTGGGCTGGTGGCTCTTCATCCGATAACTGGCGCCCTTGAGGCTGAGAACGTCGGCGTGGTGCACGATCCGGTCGATCATCGCGGCGGCAACGGTCTGGTCACCGAAGACCTCGCCCCAACGGCCGAAGGTTAAATTGCTGGTCAAGATCAGGGACGCATGTTCATAGCGGCTTGCGACGAGCTGGAAGAACAGGTTCGCGGCGTCCTGATCGAACGGGATGTAGCCCACCTCGTCAACGATCAAAACGCTGTAGCGCCGGAGCTTCGTGAGCTCGCCGGCGAGCTTGCCGCGGGAGTGCGCTTCCTGCAGTCGGGCGACCCAGCCGGTGGCGGTGTCAAAGAGCACGCGGTGGCCGTGGTTGGCCGCCTGAACGCCCAGCGCGACGGCGAGGTGGGTCTTGCCGGTGCCGGGCGGGCCGAGGAGGGCGACGTTCTTCGCTTCGTCGACGAAGGTGCTCGTGCCCAGGTGCGCGATCAGGGTGCGGTCGGCGCTGGGCTGGGCGTCGAAGTTGAAGTCCTCGAGGGTCTTGTGCCCCGGGAACCGGGCTGCCTTGATGCGCAGGGCCGCGCCGGACGCTTCTCGCTCCGAGACCTCGCGGGAAAGGACCGCGGCGAGGTATTCCTCGTACGACCAGCCCGCCGAGCGGGCCTGGTCACCGAGGCGGCGGAAGGCGTCACCGATCCGCGGCGCCCGAAGCGCCCGGGCGTAGTGCTCGATCTCCGCCGCCGCGCTGCTGCTGCTCCTCATGAGAACACGTCCATGTCGGTCAGGTCCGGGCTCATATCTACCCCAAAGAGGGTGTCGTAGGACGCGAGGTTGGCCGTCTCGACGAACGCGACTTTCGAGAGAGGTCGGTCCTGTCGTTTGACGCTTTGGAACTGTCGTCGCAGCACGTCAGCCTCGGCGACGTGGTTCGGGTCCGTCACGGTCAGTGCGCGCGCCCATTCTCGTTCGTGCGAGGTGACGTTCACCCCATTGTGGGTGACGTTGATGGTGTCCAGGCTCGCCGTCACGTCCACGAGCCGGCCAATCATCGCCGGCGCGACGGAGTAGTCGTTGGAGAGCACTCGGACGTAGTAGTCCCGCGGCAGACGCACGGTGTTGCGAAAGAGCACGTCCGGCGCCACCGGCGACAAGGGCCGCATGGCGGCGCGGTCCCGCTCGATCAGGTCCATCGGCCGTGCGCGTCGCGACCGGGAATGACGGGCGTTGGCGCGCGGCAGCCAGTCGGTCAGCTGGTCGTTGAAGTCCATCGGCGAGGCGAACTGCCGGCCGGGCATGAACGAGGATCGGAAGAACTTGTTGCGCCGCTCCACCATGCCCTTGGACTCCGGATCACGCGCCATCAGCAGATGAATCTCAGTGCCAAGGGTCCCTGCGAACGCGGCAGCAGGTGCGTGAGTTTGCCCTTGCCGATGCCGGTCTCGTTGTCCCAGACCAGCCGCTGCGGGACGACGCCGGCTGTCTGCAGTAAGGACCGCATCCCGCCGAGCAGGCCGGGAGTTGAGCGGGATGGCAGCATCTGGGCTTGGAAGAATCCGGAGAACGTCGAGGTCATCACCAGCACGGGCGGCATGCCCTCCTGGTCATGCCCCAGCGGTAGGGGCTCGTGCGGGAACCACAGGTCGCACTGGACCTGCTTGCCCGGCTCGTGCACGAGACGATCCGCCGGGTCCGGCGGCACGTACTCCGGCCGGATCGCGGCGACTTTGTCGCGGAACATCGACGCCGACCCCGACCAGCCGACACGCTCAGCAAGCACCGACGCGGGCATCGTCGGCGTCGTGGCCAACAACACCCGAACCTGCGCGGCATACGCGTCGAAACTCGACCCTGTCCCGGCGCGGTGGTACTTCGGCAGCCGGTCCGCTTCCAACGCCCGATCCACCGTTCCCCGCGACACCCCGACACCCCGACGACTCTGCCGATCTCCCGCTTCGAATGCTGCCCCGTTGAAAACAGCTGGCGTATCCTCGCCCA
The DNA here is from genome assembly GCF_004403305.1 of Cryobacterium frigoriphilum. Taxonomy (GTDB): domain Bacteria; phylum Actinomycetota; class Actinomycetes; order Actinomycetales; family Microbacteriaceae; genus Cryobacterium; species Cryobacterium frigoriphilum. The sequence continues at coordinate 4,672 of NZ_SOHE01000001.1, forward strand.
ATCGTCCATATTGATCACCCTCCATAGTGGCTGGTGGCCCTACTTTCAAACGGCGATACTGGCCGTGTTTTCGGTCGGCGTTAACAGCCCGCTGGCCGACGGGCTTACGGGCACTTGCCTGAAACTGAATCAGGCCACCAAAACCCGTGCTCGGAAACCATCAGCTCGGAACCAACGGGGGGAATCGATCCCGGTTGTGTCCGTAGCATGAAGCCTGCTCTTCACAGCGTCTGATCTCGACGGACCCATCCGATCGAAGCGATTGGAAAGCTCCTGTTGCAATGACCGCGTGAAACCGCCCCATTGATCTGAGGCGAATACAGGGACTGGTAGATGCTTTCGTGCAGGACGTGCAGGACGTGCATCTAGGGCTGCCCGGGATAATCGAGGCGCAATTGGTGGCTGATCTGACGCGGGCTCCACTGCTCCAGCAGGAGTTTCTGAATCGCGTCCCGCAACAGAGTGCTCCCCGCTATCTTCCCCAGGCGCGGCCGTTTCCGTGCAGCATCGGCCAAGGCTTGGGCAGCGTGCGGTGCATAACGTTTCAGGCGTGGGGACCGATTTCGGATCACCTCACGGCTGACCGTCGACGGACTTCTCCCCAATCCGGCCGCGATCTGACGCAGGCTCTCGCCGGCTTGCAGTGCATCAGCGATATGGATCCGCTCTGGTTCGGATAGGTATCGCGACGAAATCGTCGGTGGCGTCTTTAGCGAGATCGGCGCGTAGGTCTTCGCGCGTCCTTGCGCGTTCGTCACTGTCCGCCGTGCCACCATCGCATGCCTGTACGCCGGTTGATGTTAAGTGTTCGGCGCGCCTCGGCGTTGCTGATTCCTTGCCTCATCAGCTGAGCATATTTGTTGCGTGTCTTGACCATCGGCAGTGCGCCGGTGCCCTTTTGCCGCTTTCTTGGACTATCTAGCATCGCTTCTCCTGAACGTCAGGTGTTGCGACGTTGGCTAAAAACCGCTGTTCGCCAGAGGCTCCTCGGCAGGCCTCTACGCCGACGGTGTGGGCTCCCAGGCCAGGACCAGATCAACGAGCCCGGGGAATCGCTCATTGAGGTCACCCAGTCGAACCCGGCTGCGCCGCTCCAACCCGTATTGCCGTTGAGTGAGAACCCCTGCCTCGCGCAGTGCTTTGAAGTGATGCGTCAGTGTCGATTTAGGACGATCGAACCCGAACCAGCCACAGGTGTGGTCGAACTCATCGGATGAGGTCAACAACCGCTGGACGATCGTGATCCGCAACGGCTCGGACAGGACAGCGAAGACCCTGTCGAGCCGGATTTCATCGGAGGTCGGCTCAGGAAGACCCGGCGGTCGTTCCCGTTCAGTGGGCGGGGTGACGTACGTCGGGGCAAGAAGATCCAGTGCATGAGGAGACATTGTTGTTCGACTTTTCTCGTACTGGGCGATAAGTTCGTCTTTATGCGAACTAGTACGAGTTTAGTCGGACAAGCCTTGGATGGCGAACGCACCAGCACCGCACCGAGACCATTCGGCAGGCCCAGTCGCGGTTTGGGCTGGTCCATCGCCGCAGCTGCAACGGTGACGGCGGTGTTCCTGCTTTCTAACTCGGCAACCCCCCTGTACGGACATTGGCAGGCCGAATGGGGGTTCGAGTCAGGCCTACTGACAATCATCTTCGCGACGTACATCGTCGGCCTGGTCGCAGCATTGATCATCGCCGGACGCCTGGCAGACCGGTTCGGTCGCAAGGTGGTTCTTGTTCCGGGCTTGGCAGCGGCGGTGATCGCGTCGGTATTGTTTCTTGCTGCACAAGATGTGATGTGGCTGCTGGTCGCCCGGCTACTCGCCGGCGTCGCCGTCGGCACGGCCGTAACCGCAGGTATGGCCGCGGTGGTCGACCTCGCACCCGAACACCGCAAACGCACTAGTTCGCTCATCGCTTCTGTCTCGATGGTTTTCGGCGCCGGTCTCGGACCACTCCTGGCCGGCGGCCTCGCCGTGGCAGGATCACCCTCTACCCAACAACTCGTGTTCACCGTCGTATTGTGTGTCGAAGTCGCCGCGCTCCTCGTGGCGATCGTGCTTCCGCTGAAACGACCCGTCACACAGAACAAAGTTCGTCTGCTGGCTTGGCCATCGGCTCCGCGGGAAAACCGCCGCGAACTCCGATGGGGCATCGGCGCGTTTGCGCCGGGCATCACCGCCACATCCTTCGTGCTCTCCCTCGGCCCGACCGTGCTCGGCCACGTTGGCGCGCCAGGTGCCTTCGTGACCGGAGTGGTCGCCTGCGCCATGTTCCTGGTGGCCACCGGTATTCAGTTCGCGCTCGCCCACCTGACCACTCGCGCTCACCTCGCACTGAGCTCGACCACCGCAATAGCTGCGATGATCTTCATGGTCCTGGCCGTCACAGTCGTACCGTTTGCTGCCGCCGCGATCATCGCAGCGCTCCTCGCTGGTGCCGCGCAAGGTCTCGGGCAACTCGCAGGCCTGTCGCTGATTGCCACGCACATCACCCCAGGAAAACGTGCAGAGTCCAACGCGGCCTTGAACATTGGGGGCTACATCCCTGCAAGCATCGCCTCAGTCCTGGTGGGATACGCAGCTGACGCGTTCGGTCTCTCCATCTCAGTCACCCTCTTTGCCTCAACCCTGACAGCCGCTGCGATAGTCGCACTCATCGCAACCGGCGTCAGCGTAAAGCGACACACTGCCGAGTCCGTCACCGAAGGAGAATCAGCATGACCCGCCCCCTCGTTATCGTCGCCCATCCTGACCTACCGTCCTCTCGCATCAACCAAGCGTGGCTCAAAGCCCTGAGGAGCAGCGACGATACCGGCGTTCACATCCTTGGCGACGCCATCTCAAATTCACCGATGTGCGTAACCACTGAGCACGAGAGGTTGTCCGCGCACGACCGGATCATCCTGCAGTTTCCCATGCACTGGTACAGCGCACCGGCACTGCTCCACGCGTGGCTCGACGCAGTGCTTGAGCGCGGCTGGGCCTACGGACCCGGGGGACGCGCATTGGAAGGCAAGGAACTCGGCATCGCCGTTTCCACTTGGTCCAGCGCTGAGGACTACTCCAAGCTCGGCCGGTACCACCGCACTCTCGACGAGCTCACCTCAGCCTTTGAGGTCACCGCAATCCGTGTCGGCATGACCTACCTCGGCGGCCACTTCCTCACTGGGGTCGGTCACATCACCGACGAACAGCTCACGGTCGACGCGCGTGAGTACGTCGCCTGGACCGTCCAGGCGACCGGAGCCTCTCCGCCCGCCTGACAAAGTCAGGCCGCTCCCTGCAACCGCCGCTTTTGCGGCTATGCGAGATACTGGCCTTGCCCCCGGTTAGTGGACACGGGTTAAGCGGCGAGTTGAACTTCCGCGGTCTCTGACGAGTATTGCAGTTCGAAGGCGACGGGGCTGACATCTCCGATCGAGGAGTGCCGACGCCGACGGTTGTATCGGTCCTCGATCCAGGCTCCGACTCCCCGCGTGGCGCGGTCCCGGGTGGGCCAAACGCGGCGGTAATAGAACTCAGTTTTCAGCGTCGCGAAGAAGCTTTCCGCCATTGCGTTGTCCCAGCAAATACCGGTCAATCCCATCGAGCGTGTGATGCCATTCTTGATCGCGAATGCGGTGATCTGGGCCGAGGCATATTGGGTGCCTCTGTCGCTGTGAAAGATAACTTGCGCCGGCCTGTCCTCGCGCAGCGTCATGGCCATCACGAGGGCATCCTCGATCAGATCGGTCCGCATGTGATCGGCGATGGCCCAGCCGATGACCCGGCGGCTGTGTGCGTCGATCACAGTCGCCAGATAGACCCAGCCCTCCCAGGTCCTCAGGTAGGTGATGTCCTATGCCGACGTTGGGGCTATGCCGATGGTTGTTGTAATGGTGCTGGTCAGATGAGATTTTCGGGGTTGATATGTCGGCATAGTTATAGGGCTGTGAGCCAGGCGAGGATGCCCGGTTCGGGATGGTAGTTGCCGGGAGTGACGCCGGGCGGCC
>NZ_SOHE01000043.1 GCF_004403305.1 Cryobacterium frigoriphilum
CCATCAACGACGGGCACCATAAACCCAACGACGAACGCGACAGATCTGGGCCAAAACAGCCGGCAACCGACGACGCCAACGTTGTGTCGCAGGGGGACCCCCTACGGATACTCCCCCGCGACAGCTGGGTGCCGCATGGCGCTTGCTCGGGAGGTGCCCGTATGACCTGCCCGTTGAGGATTCGCGCTCAGGTGCCTTTAACGCGACGGCGTTTCGACCGTTCGGGCCGTCTCGTAACCCATGCATTACGAGACAGAAAGCAACGATACACATTCGAGCGCTGCGTGGAGAGACTCGGAACGCCCGAGATCCGGCACCATAACCTTGCACTGCCCGGGGCGAGCTCGTCGGGGCAGGCTCCGACGCGCTCGGTCTGGTTCAAACGTCTGCGGTTGTGGTGATCGGCACGTCGATGCGGTCTCGGGCAACGACGATTCCGTCCTTGATGGCGTAGCACTCCACGATGTGCTCGCCGCGGAAGATCGAGCTCTCTTTGCGGATACCGGGCTGTGTTGAATCGATGATGTCGCCGCGGATCACGTTGCGACGCTCCGCCTCCGGGCCCTGGTTGAGCACCTTCCACTGCAGCGTGTACGGCTCGGAAACCGTGCAGCTGGCGACCTGGAACTTCAGGTGCTTGCCAGCATTGAGGGGGACTCCGACACGCCCCATCGCGCGCAGCCACAGCGGTCGCCAGCCGTTTTGGGTGACCTCGCAGTCGATGGACACACTTTCGGTAATGTCGACCGGGTACTGATCCTCGATAAACTCCTCGGTGCCCGTCCGCAAACCGCTAGCCGAGGCCTTGAGAACGGCCTCGCTGACCGTCAGCGGCACGCTGGTGCCAAAGACCTCGCGCCACTTCTTGACCGATGCGGTCTTGCCCTCGTTCTCGATCGCAGAGGCACAGCGGTTGTAAGCCTTCTTCGCCTTGGCCTGGAACTTGGCCTTGACGTAGACGCGCTGCCGGCTACCCAGCGCCAGGTAATAGTCTTTCTCCGGCTCGTCCATGAGGAACGCGAAGAAGTCCCGGGACATCAGGTCAAACGTTGCGGTGTTCGCGGAATCGTAGTCGTCGGTTTGCGTGAAGAAGTTGTAGACCAGCGTGTCGATAACCAGGCCGCCTAGATTCACGCCGTTCGCGTTCTTCCAGGCCCGGGCCATCCGGGCGAGGTGACGCATATTCGTCGAGGTTCGGTCATTGCACTCTTTCGTCGCGGCAATCTCCGCGCGCGGCTTGGTGGTCTTCCAGCCGTCGGCCTTGGTGTCTGGGTAGTCGAAGCTGCCGTCGGGGTTCTCGAACACAGGCTGAACCTCAAACTTGAACGCGTCGGACGCGAACTGCACGCGTACAACGCACTGGTCGACCCGGATGTCGGTGTTCGTGTACCGCGCCCTGAGCACGTTGCGCACGCGCTCGAGCATCCGGCGAGGGCCGTTGGCGTCGGAGAACCCGTCGCGCAGCCCCGGCGGCAGGATGAAGATCATATCTAGGTCGGAGATGGATTTGATCGCTGTGTGCCGTCCGAAGGAGCCGATCATCAGCTTGTAGTCGACGCAGGCGTCCTTACCGCGGAAGTCCTTATTCAGGGCTTTGGTGATCTCGTCACGGCGGGCTCGGATCGCCGCGACTTTCTGCCCCACCTTGAGGTTCGCCAGCAACCCGTCGAAGATCTCGGAGGTGTCCATCCTCAGACCTCGCCTTCGTTGAGCCGCAACGCCTCGGGGAGCAGGAGGTCGAGCTCGCGGGAGGAGAACGTCAGCTCCTCGTTGAACTTCAGGCCCTTCTGAGCGCGGCCGTACGCCTTAGGGGTGGTCCGCGGCGCGAACGAGTAGACCGCGCGGGTGGTCTCCTGCAGCTCGTCGCGGCGAGCCCGGGCATCAACGTCCGCGATCTCACCGGACATCAGGTCGGCGATGAGCGAGACGTAGGACTCGCGCACGTCCCACAGTCGCGACGCGATGTCTCGGTGCGCCTCGGCCTCCTCGTGGAACCGGAACGTCTTGGCCCCAAGCGTCACCCAGGTCACCAGTACAGCGACGGTGGCGGTGATGAGGCTGGTCGTGGTTGTGCTGGCGAGCTGACTCACCACGGCGACCAGGAACGTGCCGGAGCTGACCGCGGTCAGCGCGATGAGCACGCCCTGCTGCCAGCGGTGCTTGGTGAAGCAAATGTCCGCTTGCTTCTCGTGGGTCTTGTGGGTGTACGCCACGCGCCCGAAGGCCTCGCGCCCCTGGGCAAGCAGGTACCGGTCGCGGCCGGCGTCATCGTTGATCATTTCGCTCCGAGCACTCTTGAACAGTCGAAGCACACACATCCAGCGAATGCCCCCGGTCTGAGTATGGCGGTGACCTCCGACATCCTGGAACGAACAGCACGTCTTTGAGCCAGAATGGCGGTTGCCGTATTCGATGAAGCGATCCACCGCGGACTTTTCGGCAAACCGAAACTCGTTGGGAGTCAGTGACTCTGTTCTCAGCAAGCAGGTCAGTTTCACAAAACCGTGATCGCTTCCCACGTGCGGAATTCACTCGCTTTCACTGTTAAGGACAGAAGCCTGACCGGCCGCATATCGAAGCCTTGCTAAAGCTGACGGCGGTGGGTGACGAGGGAAGGCTCCCTGCCCGGGGGCCATGCGTCCGAATCCTGACGGGCGGCCGCGCGCGCAGGAATACTCTGCATAATTTCTGACACTCACAGAACCGGTGTCGGCGTCTCGAAACCCTAGGGATACAAGACGGCTCACGCCCACGCCTTGGCTCCCCCACGTTCGCCGGAATCGTGCGGCGCGCCGATTCTCATAACTACGTCGCATAACCGCATGCTTGAACTGTGGTGCTCGCCATTGGTTAGGAGACGCCCCAGGTGAATATTGGCTTCCGAGGGAGCCGGGGGTGGTGCCCGTGAAGGCCGCTGTACCAAACCATGAATCGTGTGCTTCAGAGCCATAGTTGGTGTTGTTGAGAGCCACCTGAAAAGCTCCTTCCATCACGTGAGGGCCACGTGGTGGAAGGAGTACCGGTAATGGTACGGAAGATCAAGGCGAAACTCGTCTTGCAGTTACGCAACCAAGGCTTGTCAGGTAGGGCGATCGCGTCGGCGCAGGGCATCGCTCGCAATAGCGTCCAGACAGTGCTTGAGACGGCTGACAGGCTCGGCCTCGGCTGGGACGACGTCGAGGAGATGCCGGAGGCCGAGGTCTATACGGTGTTGTTTCCCGGCCGTGGAGTGCACGAGTCCGTGTTCGCGCAGCCGGATTGGGGGCGGGTGCACACCGAACTGGCCCGGGTCGGGGTGACGTTGAAGCTGCTGCACCAGGAGTACGTCGACACATCGGGTCAGGCGCAGGCGGTGATGAGCTATGACCGGTTCTGTCGGCTCTATGGCGACTTCGCCGCCGTCTCGGGCGCGACGTCGCGCGTGGGTCACAAGGCCGGCCGCAGCATCGAGGTTGACTGGTCCGGGCCCACGATGCAACTGCTGGACCCGACGACGGGCGAGATCTCAAAGGTGTATTTGTTCGTCGCATGCCTGCCGTTCAGCCGATACGCCTTCGTGGAGGCCGCGTTGGATATGCGGCAGGAGTCGTGGCTGCGCGCCCACGTGGCGATGTTTTCCTTCTTCGGCGGCAGCGTCCCGCGCCTGGTCCCCGACAACCTGAAGACTGGGGTGATCTCTCACCCTCGAGAGGGAGAGATCGTTCTCAACGACGCCTACCGTGAGATGGCGGCGCATTACTCTGCCGCGGTGCTGCCGGGCCGCGTCCGGGCACCTAAGGACAAGGCGAGCGTTGAGAACACAGTTTCGCATGTCGCGACCTGGGTCATCGCTAGCCTCAGGCAGGAGCAGTTCACATCCCTACCCGAGCTGCGGGTCCGGATCTACGAGCAAATCGATGCTTACAACCGCCAGCCGTTCCAGAAACGGGACGGGTCCCGGTTGAGTGTCTTCACCACCGAGGAGAAGCCGCTGATACAACCGTTACCGGCGGCCCCGTTCGAGATCAGCACGTGGTCCTACAAGCGCAAAGTGAACAAGAACGCTCACGTGGTCTGGGCGAGGAACTTCTACTCCGTTCCGTTCAGCCACATCGGCGCGCAGGTCGACCTTCGCATCACGGACACCATGCTGGAGGTCTATCGCAACGACGAACGCCTGACCAGTCACCTGCTGCTGCCAGCAAGCACGACGAACCAGCATCAGACAAACGACGCGGACCTGCCCGAGGGCCGCAGCTTTCAGGCCTGGGATCGGACCCGGATCGACGAGTGGGCGGCCCGGATGGGACCTGCCATGGTCACAGTGATCAGGAAGATCTTCGAAGCTGCGTCGATCGAGGAGGCCGGTTACGACCCGGCGTTGGCAGTGTTGCGGCTGTCCCGCCGGTTCTCGCCGACTCGGGTCGAGGCGGCCTGCGCGCTGGCGTTGCGGGGCCCAATTCGCTCGCCGAGGTATGCGCACCTACGGCCGATCCTCGACACCGGACAAGACAAAACCGGCCACGTCCCCGACAAGCCGGAACCCGATGACGGCGGCTACGTCCGCGGCAGCGCCTACTACGCCGGAGGCACCCGATGAGCCCGCTGGACACAGAGACCAAGCGCAAGCTGCGGGAGATGAATGCTGGCGAGTTGCTCGCGGCGATCGACACCCAAGACGAGACGCTCAGCATCAGTTTGTCGTTTGAAGAGCGGGTCCGGTTGGTCGTCGATGAAGCCTACTCCGCCTTCACGCACTCGAAGGTCGCCGGGCTGATCCGGCGGGCGGGGTTGCGCTATCCCAACGCAGATCTCCGCCGCATCGACCTGCTCGACGAGCGGGGCTTGAACCGGCAGCTGCTGACCCAGCTCGGGACGTGTTCGTTCGTGGCCCGGCAGCAGAACGTCGTGTTTCAGGGGTTCACCGGATCGGGGAAGTCGTATTTGGGCTGCGCGATCGCCAAACGCGCTTGCGAACACCGCATCCGCGCTCACTACGTCCGCATGCCCGACCTCGAGGAAGCCTGGGTGGCCGCCCAAGACACCACCGGCGGCAGCGGAAAGTTCTTGCGCAAATATGCTTCCTTCACCCTGCTCGTCATTGATGAGTGGTTGCTTGACCGCCCGACGGAATCGATGCGCGGCATGCTGCTTGAGCTGATGGAACGCCGCTACGGCGAGAGCTCGACAGTGTTCTGCACCCAGTATCAGCAGAAGGACTGGCACCAGCGACTCGGCTCCGGGGTTCACGCCGACGCGATCATGGACCGCATCATCCACAACACCATCTGGGTCGAGACCGGCACCTACAACATGAGAGAGCAAGCGGCCCTCACCAGCGCCTAACGAACCGGCGAAGAGAGCCAGTGGCTCCCAGCCGGACCACCACTGGCTCTCTTCCGCACGAACGGTGGCTCTGAACCGCACGATCGGGTGGCTCTCAAAGCATCAAATACTCACCCAGGAGCAGAAATGACTAAACTGACCGGCTACGCGCGCGTGTCCACGCGACAGCAGTCCACCGACCGGTATCAGATCGACATCTTCGCCGCTGGCGTCCGGCGTAACGACCTCTACGTCGACCACGGCATCTCCGGTGCTCGAGCATCACGGCCCCAGTTCGGCCGTGCGCTCGGCGCACTCCAAGACGGCGACACCCTCGTCATCACGACCCTGGGCCGGCTCGGGAGGTCAACACAGAACATGCTCACGTTCGCCGAACAGCCCCGCGGTTGCGGCGCTGGTCTTCGCGTACTCAACCTGGGTGGTGGCGATGTCGATACTGCGACACCGATGGGGTCCCTGCTAGTCACGATCATGGCAGCGCTCGGGCAGATGGAACACGAAATCAAACGAGAGCGTATTGTCGACTCCATCAACAAACGCCGCGAAGCCGGCAAGGATTTAGGCGGCCGCCCACGGATCATCACCGACAGCCAAGTCCGCAACGCTCGTCGACTCATCGACGGTGGAGAGACAGCGACAACAGTTGCCCGAGATCTTAGAATGTCTCGTGCAACTTTTTATCGCCGAACGCGGGCACTGGACCTCACCACTGAGTCATCTGAGGCGTCCGAACGTGCCCCGTATTGCCTCAACCAGCTACTACTCTAAGCAAAACCCTACGTTGCTCTGACTGCTTGATTTTGCCCTGGAAACGCTGTAGCGAAACCGTGACCTTGGCGCTATCACATCAAATCATCAACCGCAAAACGAGCAGTCACAACGATGACCAACCGTCCCGGACCCGACAAAGACGCCTGCAAGCGCCACAACGTCATCGAATACTATTTCGCCGTATGCAAGCAATAGCGCCGCATCACCATCCGCTACGACAAGCTCAACCGAACCCACCGCGGTGGGGTTGTTCTCAGGACGATAACCATCTGATCGAAGACAATATGAGTCACGTCCCAGTTCCACCGTGAAGCGCCACTAGCTCGGGTTGCGTTGCATTATCGACAGCGACCCGTGACCGGGTGCGACGACACACTTCGCGGCGTAGAGCGGCATTCCGCGGTGCTCCGCGGTCTGAGTAAAGATGAGGACCGCCGCCGACGGCTTCACGTTCAGCAGTTTCGCCCGTGTGGGGCCAGCATCGGTTGCGACGATCTGGCACACGCCGTTTGTAAAGACGTGTCCGTTGGCCTGCATGGATGCGAGGAGCGTCCGTGGCTCGGCAGCGATTTCCAAAAGCTCGGATGCGATTCGGGCACTCACATCACTGAGGTAGCGCCCAGCAGGGAGATGCTCTTGAACAGTCGCAACGGGAAGGCCGTCTTGCAGCAAGACGCTCTCGCGGATCCAAGCGTTAGCAGTCGGGTCCAGCGCGAGCCGTTTGGACACGAAGTCTGTTACCTTTTCCAACTCGAAGCGCACCGGCTGCACCGTAATTGTCATGGTCGGGTCCGCTAAGACAACCTCAAATGGTCGCATCTGCTCCAGCCCGCCGTGCGGAAGGGCGTCCGTGACGAATCGCCCCACTCCGCGCCGGGTGACCAGCAACCCGTCTTCTTCGAGGAGCATCAGCGCCTCGCGTACGGGCGTGCGGCTGACGCCAAGCATTATCGAGAGCTCTGTTTCTCTGGGCAGCATCTCACCGAGCCGGAATGCGCCAGAGCGGATCCCCTCAGCAAGCCGCGTATAAATGGCGACCCGAATCGGTTGGCCGACGGCGAGACGAAGTTGCTGTTGCAAGAACGGGTGGGGTTCCAAACGTGTCGTCACTCGACCTCCTTGTTGCCCGACAATATCATATGTGACATCTTACTCAAGAGGTATAACCTCATACTGTAATCCAGACAAAGGAGTCCACGTGAGTTCAACAAGCGTTAAGGCCGAATCACCGTCAACGGCGAAGGATCCGTTCCCCACTATGGTCACGACCAGCACGCCGCACATTAATCCGAAAGGGGTGGACATTGCCGAGACAATCCTCCTTCCTGGGGATCCACTGCGAGCGAAATTCATCGCCGAGACCTACTTAGACGACATCCGGTGCTTCAACGAGGTTCGTAACATATTGGGCTTTACGGGCACTTACCGGGGGCGTCCTGTGTCCGTAATGGGCACGGGTATGGGTATTCCTTCCATCTCGCTCTACAGCTATGAGCTGATCCATTTCTTCGGGGTTAAGAACCTGATCCGGGTGGGTACCTGCGGCGCCATGCAGGCGAACATGAACCTCTACGACGTAGTCATCGCTCAGGGTGCGTCGACCAACTCCAACTACCTGCACCAGTTCAACCTGCCCGGCTTCTGGGCGCCGCTGTCGTCGTACCGACTACTAGAGCAGGCCAAGCGGATCGCCGACAACCGCAGCCAGCGTACTCACGTCGGCAACGTGCTCTCGTCGGACCTGTTCTACGGCGCCGATCCCGATGCCATGACCAAATGGATGAAGATGGGCATCCTTGCCGTAGAGATGGAGTCGGCGGGGTTGTTTGCCAACGCCGCGGCCGCGGGCGTCGATGCGCTTGGCATCTTTACCGTCAGCGACCATCTCATCACCAACGCCGAGACCACCGCTGCGGAACGGCAAACCGCCTTCACCGCGATGATCGAGATCGCGTTGGAATTGGTCTGATGGGCACGGCGACCAACGCTCCGGGTCCGTTCCAGGTTTTCAAACCAACCCGGGCCGTACCCATTCTGCTGTCCCTCTTCGTCTTCTCGCTGGTGCTGGACAATGGCTTCAAGTTCTTGTCGCCGGCGTTAGCGAAAGATCTCAATCTGCCCGTTGACACCGTCAGCCTGCAAGCCACCCTAGCCGGCATCCTGATTGGTATCGGTGCCGTAGTTTACGCCGCACTAGCCGACTCGATCAGCATCCGAAAGCTCATCATCTTCGCGATCATCGTGATGACGGCAGGCTCGATCGTCGGATTCATCTTCCAGACTAATTTTTCGCTGATCTTGGTCGGCCGTCTGATTCAGACCGCCGGCTTGGCGGCCGCCGAGACCCTCTACGTGATTTATGTCACCAAGCACTTTAGCGGCGACGAGCAGAAGAAGTACCTAGGCTTCAGCACCGCGGCCTTCCAATTGTCGCTGCTGATCGGCACCGTCGGCAGCGGCTTCATCGCCACCTACATCGGCTGGGCAGCCTTCTTTTTAATCACGTTACTTTCCTTGCTAGCCATCCCAGTCGTGCTGCGTACAGTTCCCGCAGAGACGACACACGACGGCCACGTGGACGCGTTCGGGCTTTTCCTAATCGCGGTGTTCGCCACCGGCACCATCTTGTTCATGCAGAACTTTAACTTGTGGTATTTGCTGCCGGTCGTAGCGGGACTGATCCTCTTCGTCTGGCACATCCGAACCCACGACAACGCCGTGATCACTATCGCGTTCTTCGCCAACGCCCAATACTCGCTGATGATAATCGTGGTGTTCGTCATCTACTCGGTCCAACTGGGCTACACCTTCATGTTCCCATTCCTTGTCTCCGACGTTTACGGCTATAACCTCGGCGAGGTTTCCTTGTTGCTGATCCCCGGGTACATCGCGGCCGTGATAGTCGGCTCGGCCACCGGCAAGATCGCCAAGTTCCTCACGTCCAAGCAAGCCATCACCATCGCATTGATCGGGATCATCGTCGCGATGCTGCTCCCGGCACTCTTAGTGGATACGTGGATCGGGATCTTCGTGATCTCGATGATCCTGTTCGGGATGAGCTTCGCGTTGATGTACGGCCCACTCGTCTCGACCGCCATTATGCGGGTGCCGGTCGAGAATTCGGGTATCGCCATCGGCTTCTACAACCTCACCATCAACATCGCCGTGCCAATCGGCATCGCCTACACCGCAACCCTGATGAAGCTAAAACCCAACCTGCTAGATGGCATCACCGGCGCCGACCAAGCGTCCTCCTACGGATCAGTGTTGTTAATTCTCACGGCGGTCGCTACCTTCAGCCTGGTGCTCTACCGAGTCTTCGTCGTGATCCTGGAGCGTCAGAGCACCGAGAAGCCGAACACTTTGAGATAGTGAAGAGTTTGATTCCGCTCGACGTCGTGCCGAGCCAATGTCACGTCATAAACCGGGGCCTCCGTTCAACATGGCCGGCTTGGTTACTTCCGGTGAAGCCCTGATCGATGAACGTCTTTTGAAGTGAGAGCCCGAAGACGACGAGGGCGTTCTTTTGGGCCGTACGGTCATGGTTGTTGGTGGATACGCGTGCGTATCCGATAAGCATCCCGGTCATGCTGGAGTACACCGTTTACACCCCGGGGATTCTATCGATCGAAGCGCCACTCCCCGGTTAGAGCGTCTCCTCGCGCGAGTGGGAACCAGGCCCGCGCGCGCTCCTCACAAGGGAGGTGTGGAACGCATAAGGTTTTCTACATCCGCGTGGAGAATCGCGTGTGCTGTGGCCAGGTTCGGCATCTGGCCTGGGCGCAGGAGCTCCAAAGCGATGCCATCGATCCGGGACAGCGGCGCCGTCGTCGATCGCGACATATCCTCGGTGTCGATCGCGCCCTCCTCGGCGAGGCGCTCCAGCCAGCCAGCCAGCCACGCGCTCCCGGGTCGTTTCAAGCATGCCGGCATACATGGCGCTTCCCACAGATGTGGCCGTCGGCCCGACGGCGGACGCCAACAGAGCGAACCATGCCTCCACCTCGGGAATGCGGTTTTCGTCAGCTGCCGCGGGCATTTTGGACAGCGGAGTAAGCAGACTCTTTCAGGCTTTCGCGCGGAGATAGACGTAAACGGTTTCGCGGCTGATCCCAAACTCTCGAGCAAGCACAGACTTCGGCACGCCAGCGGCAGCCTTCTCGCGCAACTCGGCCGCGCGAACCGTGTCCAGTGATGGGGTACGACCGCGGTAGACGCCACGTTTCTTTGCCAGGGCAATGCCCTCGCGCTGGCGCTGGCGCTGGCGCTTGATGTTCCAGCTGGGGTGCCAGTCGTGGCAGTTGACATTTTTCGAAGTCGTCTGCACAAGTGTTCATACTCGCCTGCACAGCTCGCCCCAACCGCCGACGAACGTGCCTCAATTCCCGTGAGGTGACCCCCTCATGGGACGAGTGGGGGTCCTACGCGACTCGAAATTCGATCCCGTAGCCAGCATCGCAATTCTGTCCGAGCGACAACGTGGCGAGTAGCCCTTGGTGGTAGCGGTAGTCCGGCGAGTTGGTATGTGAACTCTCAGGTCATTGTTTACATCGTCACTCAGGTCTTCGTTTACAGGCTCTCTCACGGCATCGTTTACAGGTAGCAGGCGTTTAAGTC
>NZ_SOHE01000066.1 GCF_004403305.1 Cryobacterium frigoriphilum
CCGCAGCATCCGCCCGGCCGGTCGTGGTCACGCGTCGCCCCGGCCGGCGGCGGCGAGCGCGGCAACCCGGAACTGCGCGGGCACCTCGCCGACTCCGGTGGCGAGGTCGGCGGCGAGCCGGCCGATCTCGGGGGCGAACTTGGCGCCGTGACCCGAGCACGGCGACAGCAAGGTGATGCCGTCGACCCGGTCGAGGATGAAGTCCTCGGTGGGCGTGTTCGTGAACAGGCACGTCGTCTCGGCATAGGGCTCCGGCACGACCCCGGGCAGGTAACGGCTCACGTAGTCGACGACGCGGGCACGGTTGGCCGGGTCCATCAGGCCGTCCTGGTCGGCCGCCGACGGCAGGCGCTTGCCGCCGTTGTACTCGGCGACCTTCTGGCCGTGGAAGTCGGCGTCGCGGCCGCCGGGCAGTCCGTAGACCTGCATGCCCGCCATCTTGTGGATGAAGGTCGGCCAGGCCGGCGTGGATCCGGGAGCAGCAGGCTGATCGCGATAAGGAAAGTGGTAGGCCTGCTCCTGCCGCACCTCGAATGCCGGAATCTGGGCGAGAAAGCCCGCGGGCAGCGGCAGATCGCCGAGCAGCTGGGGCAGCCAGCCTCCGGCGCTGACGATGACGTTGTCGGCGTCGAGCGTTGCTCCGGTCGCCGAGACCAGCCGGTAGCCGGTCGGGGTGGTTGCCACGGATGCGACGGGCCAGTCGTTCAGCAGCTGCGCGCCGTGCGCCACGGCCAGGTTCACCATGGTGGTGACGGCGGTTTCGGCGTCGATGACGCCGGCTCCCGGGTGCCAGAGCACGGGGGTGTCGAAGGCGATCTGCGGCCACCGCGAGCGTGCCTCTGCCGCACCGAGCAGTTCGTGCTCAATGCCGCGGGCCTCGAGGATGCGGGCGAGCTGCACCGGATTGCGGTCGGCGCCGTAGTCGACCGACCCGGTCGGGGTGATGAGCGGGGCACCGCCGAGGCGGGCGAGTTCGTCCCAGCCGAGCCTGGACTGCTGCACGAGGCCGGTGTAGAACTCGTCGGGATACGCGTAGCGAAAGATGCGCGCCGAGCCGTGCGAGCTGCCTGCATCATTGGCGGGGTGCGAGCGCTCGACGATCGTCACCTCGTGGCCGCGGCTGGCGAGCTGCCAGGCCGTGGCTGCGCCGGCGAGGCCGGCTCCGATGACGACGTATTTCGATGATCCACTCATACGGGCAGGCTCCTTGAGGTTGTCATTACTGACTTTAGATGTCGGTTGCGGTGACGGGACGAATTCGGACTTCCGCCACGGTTGCGGCGGAGCAGTGCGCGGTACAGCGGATGCCCCGGGTCGGGGCGTTCCAGTGCAGCGAGTCGTAGCGGCCGAGCGTGCGGCCCGAGCGCGGGGTGACGCTTCCGCCGAGCACGACGACGGCGACCAGGTCGGGGTCGTCCCAGGCGGCGGCACCGGTCAGCCGCACAATGGTGAGCTCCCCGGTGCACCGCCCGCGGCGGGTCATCAGGTTGAGGGCCCGACCGCCGCCGGTCGTGGGGTTCGCACTCACCCGCGCCTCGCCGGGGAAGGCCAGTACCTCACCGCTCTGCAACAGGTGCTGCGCGCCGTCGACGTCGAGCCGCAGGGGCGCGGCCGAGGCGAGCAGAAACTGACGGTCGACCCCGGGAAACGGTGAGAACAGCGCCGGCTGCGTGAGGTCGGCGATGCTCAGGCGCCAGCCGAAGGCATCCGTCGCCCGTGCAGGCGGCCAGGAATCAGGACCGGTCGCCAGCTCGCGGGTGTACCCGCCGCCATTGCGCCACGCCGTCACGGCAACGTTCGCGAAGGCGAGCCGGCGAACGGCGGTCGGGTACATGTCGGCAGCCCGCCGGCCTAGTAGCCGGTGCTGCCGGGGATCCACGAGGTGCCGGCGAGCGGCACCCGGGCCATGGCGGCGGCCTCCACGGTAAGCGCGACGAGGTCTTCGGGCTCGAGGTGGTGCAGGTGCGCCTTGCCGCACGCCCGCGCGATGGTCTGCGCCTCGAGGGTCAGCACCCGCAGGTAGTTCGCGAGGCGGCGGCCACCCTCGATGGGGTCGAGGCGGCTCGCGAGTTCCGGGTCCTGCG
Organism: Cryobacterium frigoriphilum; assembly: GCF_004403305.1. Lineage (GTDB taxonomy): Bacteria > Actinomycetota > Actinomycetes > Actinomycetales > Microbacteriaceae > Cryobacterium > Cryobacterium frigoriphilum. Next base: position 2,085 of record NZ_SOHE01000066.1, read on the forward strand.
TGCTGATGCCGGCCGGGTCCTTGCCGTCTTGGAAATCGTCGTAGAACCCGGCCGCCGAGCCGAGCTTCTCGTACTCGGCCTGATAGCGCGGGCTGTTGTCACCGAGGGCGATGAGCGCGGCCGTGCCGATCGCGACCGCGTCGGCACCGAGCGCGATGGCCTTGGCCACATCGGCGCCCGAGCGGATGCCGCCACTCACGATCAGCTGCACCTTGCGGTGCATGCCGAGCTCCTGCAGGGCCGCGACGGCCGGCCCGATTGCCGCGAGGATCGGAATTCCGACGTTCTCGATGAAGACCTGCTGGGTGGCGGCGGTTCCGCCCTGCATGCCGTCAAGCACGACCACGTCGGCGCCGCTCTTCACCGCGAGCGCGGTGTCGTAATAGGGGCGGCTGGCGCCGATCTTCACGTAGATGGGCTTGCGCCAGTCGGTGATCTCGCGCAGTTCGGCGATCTTGATCGCGAGGTCGTCGGGGCCGGTCCAGTCGGGGTGGCGGCTCGCCGAGCGCTGGTCGATGCCGACCGGCAGGGTGCGCATGCCGGCGACCCGCTCGGTGATCTTCTGGCCCAGCAGCATGCCGCCACCGCCCGGTTTGGCGCCCTGGCCGAGCACGATCTCGATCGCGTCGGCCTTGCGCAGGTCGTCGGGGTTCATGCCGTAGCGGCTCGGCAGGTACTGGTAGACGAGGTTCTTGGACTGCCCACGCTCCTCGGGCGTCATGCCGCCGTCGCCGGTGGTGGTCGAGGTGCCGGCCTCCGTCGCGCCGCGGCCCAGGGCCTCCTTCGCGTTGGCGGAGAGGGCGCCGAAACTCATACCCGCGATCGTGATCGGAATAGCCAGCTTGATCGGCTCGAGGGCGTTGAGGCCGCCGAGGGTCACGTCGGTGCCGCATTTTTCGCGGTAGCCCTCGAGCGGGTAGCGGGACATGCTCGCGCCGAGAAACAGCAGGTCGTCGAAGTGCGGCAGGGCCCGTTTGGCGCCCCAGCCGCGGATGTCGTAGATGCCGGTTTCGGCGGCGCGCTGGATGTCGTTGATGACGGCGCGGTCGAAGGTGGCGGATTCGCGGAGGCCCTGGCTGGCGTAGCTGGATGTCATGATCTGTCCTCGGGTCGTTTTCTAGTAAGCGTGGGAGTTCGCGGCGGCGAAGTGGTACAGCGTGCGGCCGGAGCCGTAGCGCTTGAACAGGGCCGGGTCGTCGTCGCGGCCGGCGGCGGTGAGCAGCTCGGCGAGTTCGGCACGGTGTTCGGCGCGCAGCGGCTTTTCGATGCAGTCGGCGCCGAGGGAGGCGACCGTGCCCTTCACGTAGATGCGGGCCTCATAGATGGAGTCGCCGAGGCCCTCGCCGGCGTCGCCGCAGACCACGAGTCGGCCGGCCTGCGCCATGAACGCGGAGGCATGGCCGATGTCACCGCCCACGACGATGTCGACGCCCTTCATGGAGATGCCGCAGCGGGCACCGGTGTTGCCGTCGACGATCACGAGGCCGCCGTGCCCGGTGGCACCGGTCGCCTGGGAGGCATCGCCGGTGACGTGCACGGTGCCCGACATGATGTTCTCGGCGAGCCCGACCCCGGCGCTGCCGTGCACGGTGACGGTGCCGCGCTGATGCATTCCGGCGAAGTAGTAGCCGACGTGTCCGTTCACGGTCACGTCGACCTCCCGGTCGATGCCGACGGCGATGTTGTGCTGGCCGGCGGGGTTCTCGACAACCCAGCTGGTGGCATCCGCCGCCTCGTGCAGTGCCGCGTTGAGCTCGCGCACCGTGGCCGACTCGAGGTCGAACGTCTGGATCGGGGTCAGGGTCGATGTCAAGGCAGTCACAGGGTCACCAGTTCTTTGGTCGAGTCGAGGGTCCAGGTGTAGACGACGCCCGGGGCGGGCTCGAAGATGCGGGCGTTTTCGATGCCCGGGAGGTGGGCGAGGGCGCGGTATTCGCTCGCCATGGCGACCCAGGCATCCGTTTCCGCGATGATCGCGGGCTTGCAGGCGATGGGGTCGCGCACGACGGCCATGCTCGTGGGGGTGGTGACGACGAGGGTATAGAAGCCGTCGAAGACCGTGCCGAGCTTTTCGAGGGCGGTCGTGAGCGAGTCGCCGTCGTTCATGCGCCAGGCGATGTACCGGGCGGCGACCTCTGAATCGTTCTCGCTGTCGAAGGTGACGCCCTCGGCGCGCAGCTGGCGGCGAATGGTGGCGTGGTTGCTGAAGGATCCGTTGTGCACGAGGCACAGGTCGTCGGCGACGGTGAAGGGGTGCGCGCCCGAGGCGGTCACGGCCGATTCCGTGGCCATCCGGGTGTGCGAGAGGCCCTGGCTGCCCGAAATACCCTCGAGGCCGTACTGCGCGGCGAGGTCGAGCGGGTGACCGGTGCCCTTGAGCACCGCGACGTGTTCGCCGCGGCCGGCGATGTGCGCGGTCGGCAGCAGCTCGGCGACGGCCGTTTCGAGGGCAGCGGATGCGACACTCGCGTTGACGAGGGTCGTCTCACCGAACATCCGCACCGCGACCTCGGTGCCGGCGGGCAGCACACCGCGCAGCTGGGCGGCGAGCGCCTCGGGGTCGAGCGTGACGTCGAGCAGGGTGACCGTGCTCGTGCCCGCCGGGGTGAGACCAGGGTCACCGTAGAGGGCCATGCCGGCCGAGTCGAGGCCGCGGTCGACGATGCCGCACAGCATGCCGTGCATCAGAAGCCCGAGGCTGCCGCGCAGCGCCGGGTCACGCAGTTGAAGAGAAGCGATTCCGCACATTCGGTGTCCTGTCTTGTGTCTTGTTGTGAAACGTGGGGGTCAGTACGCGGTCAGGTAGGTCTGGATCTCCCAGTCCGTGACCGTGTTGTGCCAGCTGAGAAACTCCTCCTCCTTCGCGTTGGCGAAGTACTCACCGACCGGGTGCTCGGTGCCGAAACTGTCGAGCAGCATCCGGTCCCGGCGCAGCGCCTCGACGGCGTGCAGCAGCGTCTGCGGCAGGGTGACGGATGTCGCGCGCGACTCGCCGGGGCCGCACGGGTCCCCGGGGTCGGTGCGGGCCTCGAGGCCGTCGATGCCCGCCGACACCGTCGCCGCGATCGCGAGGTAGGGGTTGGCCGATCCGTCGCCGGCGCGCAGTTCGAGGCGCTTGTTGTCGGGCACCCGGATGAAGTGGGTGCGGTCGTTGCCGCCGAAGGTCGCCTTCTTCGGCGACCAGGTCGCCCCCGAGGCACTCGTCGAAGCACCACGGCGCTTATAGGAGTTGACCGAGGGGGCGAGGAACGCCTGCAGGCCGGAGGCGTGGTTGAGAATGCCGCCGATAAAGGAGTAGGCGGTGTCGGAGAGACCGAGGCCGCGGGCATCCGTTTCATCCGGGAACACCGGCTCACCGTCGGCCCAGAGCGAGAAGTGAAAATGCAGGCCGCTGCCGGCCCGGTCGGCGAAGGGTTTGGGCATGAAGGTCGCCGTCATGCCGCGCTGTTCGGCGAGCACACTGATCAGGTAGCGCAGCGTGACCACGCGGTCGGCGGTGACGAGGGCGTCGTCGTATCGAAAGTTCTGCTCGAACTGGCCGGCAGCGTCTTCATGGTCGTTCGCGTAGTTGCCCCAGCCGAGCGTGTTCATGGCGTCGCTGACGGCGGCGAGGTGGTCGAACATGCGGGTCACGCCGCGGGCGTCGTAGCAGGTGCGGGCACCGTCGTCACGGGTGTCGGCGGTCACGATCTTGCCGTTCTCATCCTTGGTGACGAGGAAGTATTCGACCTCGGCGCCCACCTTGGCCGTCAGGCCCCTCTCGGCGAGGGCGGCGAGCGAGCGCTTGAGAATGACGCGCGGGGCGTAGGGCCAGGGTTTGCCGTTCACGTGTGGGTCGCAGTGCACGATGGCCAGGCCCTCGCGCACGAAGGGAATGGGGATATAGGAGTCGAGGTCGGGGATCGCGATCAGGTCGGAATCCTGCGGACGCTGGCCGATCAGCCCGGCCGCAAAACCGGCGAAGCCGAGGGCGCCGTCTTGCAGCTCGTCGGCGGCGGCGGTGGGCACCAGCTTGGCGCACGGCTTGCCGTTCATGTCGACGAAGACGGCGAGGATGAAGCGCACGCCGTCGACCTCGGCGCGTTCACGCAGTGAGAGCACGGCCGGCGCGGTGTTCTCCGCCGTGTTCTCCGCCGTGGCCGGGGAGATGACCGGCGCTATGGGTTCGTCGTGGACTGCGGCAAGGATTGTCATTCGGTGATCTCTCTCATCTGAGTCGGACACAGGAGTCGTGCACAAAAATTGACTGTCAGTGAATGGTGTTGCTTCAGAGTAACCACACCGCGATGCCCGCAACCACCCTCCCGTGTTACAAGCGTGTAAATCCACCCTCCCCGGCCGGGGGTCGCGCACGGGCCGCAAAACAGAGGTTCACTCAATTAGCACACTCGGGGGTCACGTGGCTACCCCACAGAATGGGGAGGACATCAACCTGTCTATCCCCACTAACCTGAAGCCATCGATCCGCACCAACCGTGTCGGCGATAGGACGGACTATCGTGAAAATGCTTGAAGCACAATGCCCCGAATGCCAGCAGACCGTGTGGATTACCTCCGACACGCGCTTCGCGACCTACCACTCGGTCGGCACCCCGCCGGCAGACTGCCCCGGCTCCCGCACCATCATTCCGGTGCCCCCGACCCCGGCCGCCGTGCGCCGCGCCCTGCGAGAGGCGGCCCGCGCCGCCGCGATCGCGGCCAGTCCGCGCCGCCAAAGAAACCAGGCCAATCAGGCCGCGCTGGCAGCCCAGGCAGCTCAGCTGCCGCAGAGCCGCCGGGCAAGCTGACCGCTTTCTCTGGTCGGTGACAGCGCGGTTGCCGACCAGAGAGCCCCGCCCGCAGAGTTGTGCCCGCGAGGTGCCCTCGTGACGCCCGCGTCCTCCATACTGGAGGGTGTTCACTTTTCGCGAGTTGGCCCTGCCCGTCGTGGCGGCCCCCATGGCCGGCGGCCCTTCCACGCCCGAGCTCGTTGCCGCGGTGAGTTCCGTGGGCGGCTTCGGATTTCTTGCCGCGGGCTACCTGACGGCCGCGCAGCTGGCCGCCGACATCGCCCGCACCCGCACACTGACGGATGCCCCGTTCGGCGTCAATCTGTTCGTGCCGCAGGCATCCGTCGCCAAGATCGCCGAACTCGAGGCCTACCGCCTCGAGTTGCTGCCCGAGGCCGCCCGGTACGGCGTCGAGCTGCCCGCGCTCGCACACGCGGAGACCGCACCGACCGAGCAATCCGCGGCGAATGCGCAGTCCGCAACGACCGGCGTCGACGATGACGACTGGGACGCCAAGCTCGCGGTACTCGAGGCGAGCGGCCCCGCCGTGGTGTCGTTCACGTTTGGGCTGCCGCCGATCGCGGTCGTTGCGCGACTGCACACCGCCGGCATCGTGGTCGTGGCCACCGTCACGTCCGTCGCCGAGGCCGCACAGGCGATCAACGTGGGCGTCGATGTGCTCTGCGCCCAGGGCCCGGGCGCGGGCGGCCACCGCGGAACCTTCGACCCGGCCGCGACGCTCGCCACCCAGCCGCTCGAACGCCTGCTCGACAGCCTCGTCGCGCTGACCGACCTGCCCATCATTGCCGCCGGCGGCCTCTCGAGCAGCGCGGATGTGCACCGGGTGCTGAGCCACGGCGCCGTCGCCGCCCAGGCCGGCACCGCGTTTCTGCAGTCGCCGGAGGCCGGTACCAAGGCCGCCCACCGCGCCGCGCTCGACTCGGCGGAATTCGTCGACACCGCCGTGACCCGGGCGTTCTCCGGCCGCGCCGCCCGCGGGCTGGTCAACCGGTTTCTGCAGGCGCACGCTGCCGCGCCGCTCGGCTATCCCGAGGTGAACCGGCTGACCGCTCCCCTGCGCGCCGCCGCGGCCGCCGCCGGCGATCCGCACGGGATGGCCCTCTGGGCCGGCACCGGACACCGCCTCGTACGCGCCAGGCCGGCCGCCGAGATCACGCGGATGCTCGCCCGCTGAGTACGCTGAAGGTATGACCACCCCGCCGATTGCCGCGAAGACCCCCCTGCACCGCCAGCACCACGAAGACGTGGTCATTGACAATTACGAGTGGCTGCGCGACAAGGACAATCCCGCGGTCATCAGCCATCTGCAGGCCGAGAACGCGTACACCGACCGGCGCACCAGCCACCTCGAACTGCTGCAGGAACAGATTTTCGAGGAGATCAAGGGCCGCACCCAGGAGACCGACCTGAGTGTTCCCGTGCGCCAGGGCCTCTGGTGGCACTACACGCGCACGGTCGAGGGCCAGGAATACGGCATCCACTGCCGGGCACCGATCAGCGACCCCACCGACTGGACCCCGCCGGTGCTGCCCGCCGCAGACATTCTGGCCGAAACGGATGCCGCCGCCGGGCTGCCCGGCGAGCAGATCCTGCTCGACGACAACGCCGAGGCCGCCGGCCACGAATTCTTCTCGCTCGGCAGCTTCGACGTCAGCGACGACGGCACCCTGCTGCTCTACGCCGTCGATGTGGAGGGCGACGAGCGCTACACGATTCGGGTGCGCACGATCGCGACCGGGCAGAATCTGGCCGATGAGATTGTGAACACCTCGGAGGGCGCGCTGTTCGACCCGAGCGGCCGCTACCTCTTCTATACAACCGTCGACGAGGCCTGGCGCCCCGATACGGTGTGGCGGCACGAAATCGGCAGTGCGGCATCCGCCGACGTGCAGGTCTTCTCGGAACCCGACGAACGGTTCTGGGTCGGCGTCGGCCTCACCCGCAGCCGCAAGTACCTCGTGATCGAGGCCGGATCCAGCGTGACGAGCGAGACCCGACTGCTCGACGCGAGCGACCCGACGGGCGACTTCACGATCGTCTGGCCGCGCGTCGAGGGCGTGGAATACGACGTCGAACACGCCGTCCTGGACGGCGATGACCGGCTGCTGATCGTACACAACGACCACGCGATCAACTTCGAGCTCGTCAGTGTCGCCGCCGGTGATCCGCAGGGCGAGAAGCGAGTACTGCTCGCGCACAACCCCGAGATCCGACTGGAGAGCGTCGACGCCTTCCGCGATTTCGTGGTCGTCGAGTACCGCCGCGAAGGCCTCACCCGCGTCGCGATCGACCGGCGCGGCGATGGTGCCGGCCTCACCGAGCTGCAGTTCGACGAACCCCTGTTCTCTGTCGGTGCCCACGGCAACCCGGAGTGGGAGCAACCCACCATCCGGCTCGGCTACACGAGCTTCGTGACGCCCTCGACCGTGTACGACTACGTCGTGGCGACCGGCGAGATGCGCCAGCTCAAGCAGCAGACGGTGCTCGGCGGCTACGACCCGCTCGTCTTCGAGCAGCGCCGCGAGTGGGCCATCGCCACCGACGGCACCCGCATTCCCATCTCGCTGGTCTTTCGCCGCGACCTTGTGACGCCCGGAATCCCCGCGCCGACCCTGCTGTACGGTTACGGATCCTACGAGCAGAGCATCGACCCGGGCTTCGGCATTCCGCGTCTGAGCCTGCTCGACCGCGGCATGATCTTCGCCATCGCACACGTGCGCGGCGGCGGCGAGCTCGGCCGGCTCTGGTACGAGAACGGCAAGACCACCCACAAGCGCAACACCTTCACCGACTTCATCGCCTGCGCGCAGCACCTGATCGACGCCGGCTACACGACGCCGGAGCACCTCGTGGCCGAGGGCGGCAGCGCCGGCGGCCTGCTCGTGGGCGCCGTCGCGAACCTCGCACCGGAGCTCTTCGCGGGGATCCTCGCGGTCGTGCCGTTCGTCGACCCGCTGACCTCGATTCTCGACCCATCGCTGCCGCTCACGGTCATCGAATGGGACGAGTGGGGCGACCCCCTGCACGATCCGGAGGTCTACGCCTACATGAAGTCGTACTCCCCCGTAGAGAACGTGCACGCCACGCACTACCCGCGTATTCTGGCCGTGACCAGCCTGAACGACACCCGGGTGCTCTATGTCGAGCCGGCCAAATGGGTCGCGAAACTGCGCGAGGTCGGGGCGGATGCCCTGCTGAAGACCGAGATGTCGGCCGGCCACGGCGGGGTCTCCGGTCGGTACAGTGCCTGGCGCGAGCGCGCGTTCAACTACGCCTGGGTGATCGACGCGGCCGGGGCGCATCCGTCGGGGGAACCCGCTCAGGTGCTCGCCGACTGAGCTGATCACCGGCTGAGCCGATCACCGGCTGAGCCGATCACCGCCTGAGCGTCGTGCACCACCTCCGCAGCACCCTCCCGCCTTTGCGACGAGCTGGCGGGGTGCGGGGCTAGGCGGCAGCGCGCAGGTGCAGGAACGACGTGACGGTCAGCGCGAAATCCGCGCGCGATGCGGGGTAGCCGCTGCGCGGGCTGTAGAGCGCGAGGGGCAGGGCTACGTTCTGGCCGTTGCGGTGCAGCGTGAGGGTGATGGCCGGCACTCCGAAGTAGCCGAGCCGGCTCCAGCCGAACTGCCGCACGACGCTGACGAGCGCCATGTGCTCGCTCATGTCGATCGGGGTGCCGCCGATCGACACCGAGACGACTTCATCCCAGTCGAACACGGTGATCGGCAGGCCCTTGTTCTTGGCGGACCAGAACAGCAGGCCCTCCTCGTCGGCGGTGACGCCCACGAACTGGCCGAGCACGACGGCGTCGCCGGTGAGATCGGCGAGCCCGCGCTGCAGCGGCTCAGAACGAGCGACGAAGAAGATCAGCGCCCCCGGAAGGGCGGTGCGCAGCTGCAGCTCGAACGCCCGAATCGAGCGCAGCAACAGCATGTGCGTCACCACGGCAAACCCCGGGATCAGGGCGAGGAACAGCACGTTGTGATTTGTTCCCTCTGGCGCGAACGAATAGCTGATAACGGTCAGTCCGAGCAGCAGGCCCACGGGAATCAGGCTCACCCACACGGCGGTCCACGGCGAGGGAAGCGGGGTGCCAGATTCCATAAGGGTAAGCATGACAGGTGCGCGGCCCTCGCCGCTGATAGTCCGGCGATAGTCCGGTTGCAGTCGGGTGACGGATGCCGCCGCCTGCGGTTATTCTGGAGCCATGTGCCGGAACATTCACACCCTTCACAACTTTGAACCCGCCGCGACCGATGACGAGGTGCATGCCGCCGCGCTGCAGTATGTGCGCAAGATCAGCGGCACCACGAAGCCCTCGAAGGCCAACGCCGAGGCGTTCGACCGGGCCGTCGCAGAGATCGCCCACGTCTCGCGGCATCTGCTCGAGGACCTCGTGAGCAATGCCCCGCCGAAGAGCCGCGAGGTGGAAGCCGAGAAGGCCAAGGCCCGCTCCGCCAAGCGCTTCGCCGCCGCGTAACCACCGCGGCTCGCCGCGCCCGCGGCCCGCGCCCGCGTGGCAGAATCCCCGCGGAGCGGCGCAGTACCCGCGCACCTTCCGCAGGCGCCGCTCAGCACACCCCGCAAGACCCGCGCAGCGGCGCAAGACCCGCGCAGCGGCGCAAGACCCGCGCAGGCGCGCAGCCCCCGCGCAGCGGCGCAGCCCCCGCG
>NZ_SOHE01000073.1 GCF_004403305.1 Cryobacterium frigoriphilum
CGCCGCCGCGCACACTCCGGCTCCCCCGCTGAGCCGCCGCGCCGCGCGTGAGGCCGCCGCCGCGGCGTCAGCGGCCGCAGTTGCCGCACCGCCCGAACCCTCGGCAGCCTTCGCCCCGAGCCTCAGTCCTGAACCCGAAGCTGTCGCCTCCCCGGCCAAAGATGCCGAGCCGGCTGCCCCGCTGACGGCACCGACACCGCCACCCGCGCCACCGACAGCGTCGAGCGGACGGGTCTCGGCTCCCCCGTTCCTGTCGTTCCCGGCCGCCTCCACGGCCACGCCGGCAGACACTCCGCCAGACACCCCGCCGGCCATTTCTGCGACCACGACGCCGGCGAGCCCGATCAGCTCCTTCACGGCCGTGATCACGGCACCGCCGACGGCCAGCACGGCACCGCCGGCAGCGGCATCCGCTGCACGAGCGATTGCACCGGCAATCCCGGCTCCGCTTGCCGTGATCGATGACCCCGACAGTGCCCGTGACGCCGGTATCGCGCCGAACCTGGCCGATTTTCTCGGCTCGCGTCCGGCGGCGCCGACCGGGCCGGCGCAGCAGGGCTGGCAGGGCGCCGTGGGCCGTCTGACGGGCGGCCTGATCACCTTCGCGCCCGGCGGCGCCGAGCTCGCCCAGCGCGACGCGATTTCGTCGGTGCAGCGAACGCTCAACGGCCCGCGCACGATCGTGGTGCTGAACCCCAAGGGCGGCGCCCATAAGACCACGGCGACGCTGCTGATCGCGGCGACCTTCGGCACCTACCGCGGCGGCTTCACCCTGGCCTGGGACAACAACGAGACCATGGGCACCCTCGGTGTACGCGCCCAGGCCGCCGCGCACACCAACACCGCGGTCGATCTGCTGCGCGACCTCGAACGGTTCGGCGATGGCGAGGCCCGGGTTGGCGACCTCGACGGCTACGTGCGCGCCCAGGGTGACGCCCAGTTCGACGCGCTCGCCTCCGACCTCGACCCGGCCGGAGCGGCGAGCATCGACGCGGCGGCCTTCGGCCGACTGCACTCCACGCTCAGCCGGTTCTACCGGGTGCTCGTGATCGACACCGGCAACAACATGCGCGCCTCAAATTGGGAGGCCGCCGTCGACACCGCCGACCAGCTCGTGATCGTCTCGACGATTCGTGAAGACACCGGCTTCGGCGCCGCGGCGCTCATCGACGGGTTGCGCGCCAAGGGCCATGCCGACAAGGTGGCGCAGGCCGTGACGATTCTGGCGTCCCCGTCGAAAACCGCCGACCCGCAGCTGTCCCGTCGACTGCACGAGCACTTCGCCCAGCTGACCCGCACCGTGCTCGACGTGCCGTTCGACGCGTCCCTCGTCAGCGGAGGGCCGCTCAACGTCGATGCGCTCGCTCCGCGCACCCGTGCCGCGTGGCTGCTCGCCACCGCGGCGATTGCCGACGGCCTGTAGCGCGCCAAGCAGGCGCAGCGCTGCCGCCCGGGCTGAGTCGCGGACTTCGCACCTTCGTCCTCGAAACGACGGTGCGAAGTCCGCGACTCAGCGGGTGATGATTGCGGCCTTGCGAGCGGGTCAGGACTTGGCGAGCTCGCGGGCTCGGGCGAGTGCGGCATCCGTCGCCGCGTCGAAGATGGCCTTGAAATCGACCTTCTGCAGCTCGCTGACGGCCTGCTCGGTGGTGCCGCCGGGGCTCGTGACCTGGCGGCGCAACTCGGTCGGAGTCTTGTCGGAGACGGCGAGCAGCGCGCTCGCACCGAGGAAGGTGCCGTTGACCATCACGGCGGCCTCTGCGGGAGTGAAGCCCTTGTCGATCGCGGTCGCGGTGAATTGCTCGATCAGAAAGAACACGTAGGCCGGGCCGGAACCCGAAATGGTGCTGAGTGCGTCGAGCTTCTCTTCAGGCACGACGAGCACATCGCCGACGGTTCCGAACAGGGCCTGAGCGAGGGCGAGGTCTTCGGCGGTCGAACGCGAGCCCGCGCTCAGGCCGGTCACGGCCATGCCGACGACGGCGGGAGTGTTGGGCATCGAGCGAATCACATGAACGGATGCCGGCAGCAGCGACTCGAACGTCGCCACCGTCACGCCGGCGCAGACGCTGATGACGAGTGCTCCGGGCTCGAGGTGGTCGGCGATCTCGGCGAGCAGGTCGGGCACCATGTACGGCTTGACGGCGACAACCACGATCTGGGCGCCCGCGATGGCCTGCAGGTTGGCGTCAGCATCCGTGTCGGTCGCGAAGGCGGTCACGCCCTCGGTGCCGGCGAGTTCGGCGGCGCGCTCACTGCTGCGGTTGGTGGTGCGGATGCCGCCCGTCACCTCGACCCCGGGCTTCAGCAATCCGGCCAGAACGGCCCGTGCCATGGAGCCGGCTCCGAGGAACGCAATGGTGGGCAGAGTCACGGTTGTAGAAGAAGTCATCCGACCAGTCTAGTTTTTCCTGGATTTTCTGCTCAGGGCAGTCCCGGCCGGCCGCGGCGGGCGGGGTCGTCGAAGAAGTCCAGCAACAGGCGGGTACACTCGTCGGCGCTCAGGCCAGCGATCACCTCGACCCGATGGTTCAGGCGGCGGTCGCGCAGCACGTCATAGACGGAACCGACCGCGCCGGCCTTCTCGTCCCAGGCGCCGAAGACCACGACCGGCACCCGGGCCGCCAGAATCGCCCCTGCGCACATCACACAGGGTTCGAGGGTCACCACGAGGGTGCAGCCCGTGAGGTGCCAGTCCCCCGTGGCCGCCGCGGCGGCCCGAATGGCCACGACCTCGGCGTGCAGGGTGGGGTCCTGGTGCAGCTCGCGCTCATTGCGCCCGCGGCCGATGACCTGTCCGGTCGCGTCGAGAACAACCGCGCCAACGGGCACATCATCGGTCGCGAGGGCGGCCCGGGCTTCGGCCAGGGCCAGCAGCATCCACTGCGCGTGCTGCGCCCGTCTGTCAGTCATGCCCTGCCTCGCTGCGCGCCGGATGCCCGCTGATAGAATTGAGCCTATGCGAGTTCATGTTGCCGACCATCCGCTCATCACGCACAAGCTCACCGTGCTGCGCGACCAGAACACGCCATCGCCGCTGTTCCGCTCGCTCGTCGAAGAGCTCATGACGCTGCTCGCCTACGAGGGTACCCGCGGGGTGCGCGTCGAGCCCGTCACGGTGCAGACCCCCGTCTCGCCGGCCCAGGGGGTGCGCATCAGCGACCCCAAGCCGCTCGTCGTGCCGATTCTGCGCGCGGGCCTCGGCATGCTTGAGGGCATGGTCAAGATGCTGCCGACGGCCGAGGTCGGTTTTCTCGGCATGCAGCGCAATGAGGAGACCCTCGAGCCGACCACCTATGCGGAGCGCCTGCCAGACGACCTGTCCGACCGCCAGTGCTTCGTGCTCGACCCGATGCTCGCCACGGGCGGTTCGCTGATCGCCGCGATCAACTTTCTGTTCGCTCGGGGCGCCGTCGACGTGACCGCGATCTGCATTCTGGCCGCCCCCGAGGGGCTTGCCGCCGTGGAGAAGGCCCTGGAAGGCCGTGAGGTCACGATCGTGCTCGGCGCGGTTGACGAGCGCCTCAATGAACTCGGCTACATCGTGCCCGGCCTCGGCGATGCCGGCGACCGCCTCTACGGTCTGGTCTGACCACGAGCCCAGCACCACAGCGCCACATGCAGGTCCTGCGGGCGATGACACGCCCGCAGGCCTCAACTTCAATAATCTTTGACAGATCGCATTTCTGGAAAATCATCTGTGATGAATCACTGATTCAGGGCGGATCCGCCCAATCAGCAGGCACCTCCCGAACGTGTTGCGTGACTCATTCCGCCATTCGGCGTCACCAAATTGACACATGCCGTCACACTCCGGTTTACTCACATTTATGACAACGCGAGCACACCCCCTGACCTCCCTCGAGGCTTCTGGGACTGCCGGCATGATGATGCCCGGCATCCTCAGCGCTGTCTGTTGCCGAATGTGCCGCTAACGCCCGCACCTCGCCGAACTCCCGCCGCTCACCAGCGCGGTTGAGTTCACCGAAGGCTTCTCGCTGAAGCATTCGCATTCCGGCCTTCCTCGCTCGTCGCACTGCGGCTGAGGGGTCACAGTTTCGAACCCGGGCCCGCGCCGCGGACGGGTTCCGCGCAGCATCCGTTTCGTGCTGCATCAGATCGAAGGATTCCTCCATGTCTCTCGCCCACATCCACTCCAGCCGCCCGAACTTCACCCCCCTCGCCCTCGCCGAGCCGCCGGTCGCCCCTGCGCCCCGCATCCGCGCCGTGCCGAGCGGCACCGAGGCCCGCGGCTTCGTGCTCTACGTCGGCATCGACGAGGCGAAGGCCGCGGCCGCCGGCACCAACCTCAACCGCATCGTCGAGGCGCTCAAGGCCCTCGCCGCCGAGCTGGCCCCGACCGCCGAAACCTACGCCGCCGTAGCGCTGGCCCCGCAGGGAGCCGGTGGACGCGACGTCGACGTCGTACGCCTCGCCCTGCAGGACCCGGCCGCCCTGGCCGCGCACCGCACCGAGGCCGACGAGCCGGTGAGCGAGCGCAGCGGCGTCGTCGTCGACCTCTCCCGCAAGCGGGTCGTGCTCGACAACGAGACGGCCGCGCTCACCTACAAGGAGTTCGAACTGCTGCAGTACCTCGTACTGCGCGAGGGCCGCACCATCGAGCGGGCCGAGATCATCTCGGCACTCTGGAACGCGGCCGACGAAGATGAGGCCCCGAACGAGCGCACGATTGACGTGCACGTTCGCCGACTGCGCGCCAAGCTCGGCCGCTACGAAGACATCGTGCGCACGGTTCGCGGCGCGGGCTACCGCTTCGACCGTCACGCCGACGTGTCGATCCAGCAGGCGCAGACCCCGAGCTCAGACCGCTTCTAATCCGCCCCGCGAGAGCGGTTGAGTCGTCGCCATGGCCTCGCCCGACCGACGATTGACCCGCTTTCGCGCGCACACTCAGGCGGGCACACTCAGGCTGGCACGCTCAGGCTGGCACGCTGGGGGCTTAACGCACTCGAGGGCCGGTCGTAGGGGGCTACGACCGACCCTCTTCCCTTGCACCAAGAGTGTCCTGCAATCACATTTCACGTCTTCCGCCACAGCAAACGGTTGACGCACCTAAAACATATAACGAACGCATAACGGATGCCACTTTTCGGCACGATTTTCACCTGCGAGTTGGCCGTGAACTGCGATTTTCATTGCCGAGCGGCGCCGCCGCGGCCTCGTGACCCCACGACTCCAACCCGGAGCGCTCTATTCTTGAGAGCGACGTGAGGAGTCTGATGACCGATAGAGCCGCCGCTGTGGCCGCCTGGGAATCGCTCTTTCGCGCCCAGGTCGCGATCATGCGCAGCCTCGTCGCGGATTTTCCCTCCCGCGAGATCTCGTTCAACGAGTACGACGTGATGTTCAACCTGTCTCGGCAGCCCGATCGGCGTATCCGCTTGCGCGAGCTCAACCAGCACGTGCTGCTGACGCAGCCGAGCGTCAGTCGTCTCGTCGACCGCCTGGTGTCGCGCGGCTACGTCGACAAGGTGACCGACCCGCTCGACGGTCGCGGCGCCATCGTCGAGCTGACGGATGCCGGCTATGCCCTGTTCCGCCGGGTCGCAGTCGGCCACATGGGCACGATCACCGACCGGGTCGGTGACGCACTGAGCACCGAGGAACTCGCCCAGCTCACCGCGCTCTGCGACCGCCTGCGGCTCGGAACCGCCGGGTCCGTCACGGACTAAGGGTGCTCCGGGGTAGCGTGAAGCATGACCTCACTGACTGATTCAGCGCTACCGACTGGTTCATCGATCCTGGCTGGTTCATCGATCCTGACTGGTTCATCGATCCTGACGGGTTCATCGATCCTCGTCACGGGCGCCTCCGGAGTTCTGGGCGGTGAAATCGCCCGACTTCTCGCCGCCAAGGGTGCACGATTGGTGTTGACCGGGCGTGACCGAACGCGGCTCGAGGCACTCGGACTGCCCGGCTCGCTGATCGTTGCCGATCTGCGCGATCCCGCGGCGGCCGACGCACTCGTCGAGCACGCCCTCGACGCCAACGGCACCCTTGACGGCATCGTCAATGCCTCGGGCGTGGTGGCTTTTGGGCCGGCCAGCGCAATTGGTGACGACACCCTCGAGACCCTCTTTGCCGTGAACACCCTTGCTCCGATGCGGCTCCTGCGCGCCGGAAGCGTTGCACTCACCGCCTCCGCGGCGGCCGGCCGCGAGCCGTTCGTGCTCACTCTCAGCGGGGTCGTGAGCGAGGTACCCACGGCACACATGGCCGCCTACTCCGCCTCAAAGGCAGCCCTCGCCGCCTGGGGCAAGGCAACCGGCCGGGAACTGCGTCGGGCCGGCATTCGCGTGTTCGACGCGCGCCCGGGGCACACCGAAACCGGACTCGTTTCGCGCGCTCTCGAGGGCAGCGCACCGAAACTTGCCCAGGGGCTCGACCCAGCCCTGGTCGCCCGACGTATCGTTGCCGCCATTGTCAACGGCGAGCGTGACCTGCCGAGCGCCGCCTTCGCCGAGCCGGTCGTCGACTAGCCGTTCGCCGCCAGCCGTTCGCCGCCTCGCCGTTCGCCGCCAACGGCTCGGGCGCTACCAGCTGGTGCGTTCACGCTCCTGCGCCACGACCGCGTCGCGGTCGGCCAGGCGGCGCAGTCCCGCGAGCGGCTGGCTCATTCGATGATTGCCTCGAATGCGCGGCTCCACCCGGTCGAGAAATGCCCAGTACCCGGCAGTGAATGGGCACGCATCGGGTCCGAGGCGCACCTTGGGATTGAAGCGGCAGCTGCCGCAGAAGTCCGTCATTTTGGCAATGTACGCACCGCCGGAGGCGTAGGGCTTGGTGGCGACGATGCCACCGTCTGCGTGCTGGGACATGCCGACGACATTGGCCGGCATGACCCAGGGTGTGCCGTCGACAAAGGCGTTGATGAACCAGTCCGAGAGCGCGGCGGGCTGATAACCGCGCTGAAGAGACCAGTTTCCGAGAATCATCAGCCGCTGAATGTGGTGGGCCCACCCGGTGCGAGACACCTCGTCGAGTACATGGCTGAGGCACCGAGCCTCGACGGCCGATCCGTCCAGCTCGAGAAACGCCGCGGGGAGCGGCTCGGTGGCGGCAAGAAAGTTGCTCTCGGCCACGTAGTTCTCGCCGAGATGCCAGTACAGGTGCCAGACCCAGTCCCGCCACCCCATGATCTGCCGCACGACCGCCTCGACGCTCGACAGCGGTGCCCCGCCGCCATGCTCCCCGCCACCGTAGTAGGCAGCAACGACGGCGTCGATAACCTCCTGGGGATGCAACAGCCCGAGGTTGAGCGGCACGCTCAGCCGGGAGTGGGCCATGTCGCTGTCTCCCGTCAGCGACGCGTCCTCGAAGGGCCCGAAGTCCGACAACCGGGTTTCGATGAAGTCGTCGAGGGCGGCGAGGGCTTCCGCCCGGGTCGCCGCGAAACGACGCGGGCCGTCACTCCCAATCAGGTGCACGCGCCCCTCAGCCACGAGCCGATCGAGGTCGCGGCGCACCTCGGCGTCGATGTCATCCTCGACGGGAGCCCAGGGTTCAGGCAGACCGAGGCTCACGGCCCCCTTCGGCGGCGGCTGACGGTTGTCGTGATCGAAGTTGAAACGCCCACCCTCCGGCTCGGTACCGCGCATCAGCACCCCGGTCGATGTGCGCACGCTGCGGTAGAACTGTTCCATCACGAGCCGGGAGGCCGGTCGCCCGTCGGCCCAGGTCGCGAAGTCCTGCTCGCTCGTGACGAAGCCCCGGCTGGGCAAGACGGATGCCCCCAACTCGGCGACCAGGGCACGCGATCCCCACGACGTGGGGTTGATCACCTCGAGGTCACGACCGGCGAGCACATCCCGGTAGTGCTCGGCCCGCAAATACTCGACGCGGGCGCCGAGTTCGCGGGCGCGATGCCGCAGGGCGCTCAGGATCAGGTGCGCTTTGGCACGGTGGTAGGTACGCCGCCCGAGCACAGCCGTTGCCTCGACCAGCACGATCGGCCCGCCATCGTCATAGTGTGGGCCCAGTTGGTCTGCGAACAAGAAGCGCGGTGGCATCTGCCGATTCTAACGGCGCTGCCGAGGCGCCCGCGAGGCCCAACGCCGAGCCCGCCTGAGCCGTCAGAGGGGCCGGTGACGCGGCCGATGCCGCGGGGCAGCCAGCGCCCCGGTCGGAGGGAACGCGGGTGAAACCAGCTGTTCCACCGGTGCGTGCGCGGTATAGACCGTGATCGACCAGTTTCCCCAGTTGGCAACGTAGACGTTGTGCTCGCCGTCAACGGCGACCCCCGTGGGATAGTCCAGGTGGCTGGCCGACCCGCTGATTGTCGTTACGGGTTCGTCGGCGAGCGACGCAAAAATGAGCACCGAAAAGCTGGCACAGTCGGTCACCAGAATGTAGCCGTTGGCGTCGACGGCGATGCCGGAGAGATTCGTCAGTCCCTGGGCTTTGCCATCGGTGATCGTCGGGGCGATGTTCAGGGTCGCGTCCGGGCCGAAGACCAGGATCTCGGAGGAGCGATTGTTGATGGCGTAGAGGCTGCCGTCGGCACCGACCGCCATCCCCCGAATGTAGTAGATACCCGTTTCGGAACCCGTAATGGTGCGAATCGGTGCCGTGTCACCACCGGCATCCGGTGCGTAGACGGTGATCGACTTCGACTCATAGTTGGCCACATAGAGCACCCCCTCCGGGCTCACCGCGACGGCCTCCGGGCCGTTGAGCCCCGTGCGCGCACCGGCCAGCACGCGCTGGGGCGACACGTTGCCATCCGCTTCGGGGGCGAAGACGAGCACGGAATTCCGCGTGCTGTTGGGCACGTACAGGTAGTCATCGGCATCGAGCGCGAAGCCGAACGGATTGTCGATGCCGGTCAGGTCACCCTCGATGGTGCGGATGGGGTCGGGGCTGGCCGGTGAATAGACCGTGATCTTGCTCTCCATGAGCACGTAGAAGTTTTTCGCCGAGTCAACCGCCGTGCCCTGGGGCTGGCGAATACCGGGGCTGTTCCAGCCGCTGACGGTGCGTGCCGGGGCTGTGTCGTAGGCGACGGCGCCAGCGGGCACGGTGGGGACACGGCGGTGGGTCCCCATGATCGTGTGGTTCATGATTCGAGTCCTTCTATCGGAAAGAGTTCTGATTCGGGGTTGGCCCGGTCACCCCAACGCTGGGGTACTCCCAGACTGGCACTGGCCGAGTCGTCGGTGTATGCAAAATGGCTCCCTTTGGCGCAAGGTTTACGCATTTTTTTGTGTCGTCACCCGTTCGGGGGCGCCCCTGCCGAGCTCCGTTCCGCGCAAACTAGACTGTGATTGCGGGAGGGTACCGCACGGCGGGGAAACTGATGAACACGATTCCGAACGCGCAGCAACCTCGAGCCGCGACGAGCGAGGACACCGGTGCGACACTCGCTGCGCGCAACACCGCGCCACCCGAGCAGTGGGTCGAATGTGGCCTTCTGCGCCTAAATACCCACGATCGTCTCGCCCAGATCGACGGCATCGACATCGCACTCACGCGCAGTGAATTCGAGCTTCTCGCCGCACTCTTTAACGCCCGCGGCCGGGTCTGCTCCAAACGAGACCTGGTGCTGGTGCTGCGCACCGACAATACGATGACGTCCGACATAGTGCTGGACTCCGACAAACGAGCCATGGAGGCGCACATCGCGAACCTGCGACGCAAGATGCTGCATCGCCCGGGCAGCCCAACCGGCAGGCACTCTGCCGAGGAGTTTCACGGGATCGAAACCGTGCGCGGCATCGGCTACCGATTGTCGGCCAGCCTCGGCTTCTGAGTCTGGGCCCACCGCGATTGCGCACTGAGTCACGCCCTGAAACAGCAATCACGTTGCGGTGGGACGAAGCGAATTTCGATGAGCTACGAAAAAACCCCGTTCAGCAGGCTTTCGGCCTGTTGAACGGGGTTTCTGTTGTGCGCCCGAAGGGATTCGAACCCCCAACCTTCTGATCCGTAGTCAGATGCTCTATCCGTTGAGCTACGAGCGCGCAGTTATCGGTGGATATTTCGTCCGTGACAACTTGTAAACTCTAGCAGGTAAATGAGGCACCCAATGTCCACTGCACGCACGGCGGCCTCCGCGAGCCCCGCCTGAGCATTCCTGTCAATCAGCCGATGGGGGTAGACAGCGCGTCCATCGCGTGTTTACCTGATGACACCAACTGACCCACCAAAGGGGGGTGTCGCATGGATCACGCCGCTGTTCGCACGACACCCGCTGCCCTGCGACTGGCCCTCATCGGGGCATCCGTCGCCGTGGCATGGTCCGCCGTGTGCCTCATCGTGGGTGCTGTGTCGCCGTCAACGGCCGATTCCGACCCGCTCGGGCTGAGCGCCGTTCCGCTTACGTCGACCGTGGCCGACATTGTGCAGCCGGCGACCGCCCCGGCTGCCGCTGTCGTGGCGCCGGTCTCCGCACCGGTTGCACCGATCCTGGCGACCGTCGCAGCCCCCGTGGCAGACGTCGTTTCGCCGGTCATCGCGCCCGTAGCGGCCGCGACCGCGCCGGCCGTGCAGCCTCTGGCCGCGGTCGTCGCACCGGTCATCGCACCGGTGGCTGCTGCGGTCGAGCCACTCACCACGCCCGTACTCGAGCCGGTCCTGGTGCCGGTCGCCGCCGCGTTTGCCCCCCTTCTGATCGAAGCCGCGCCGCTCGTTTCCGCCATCGACATCCCGGCCGCCACGAGCCCGGTTGCCGGGCTCACCACCGGCGATTCGACGAGTTCGGCGATCGCGCCGCTGAGCTTCGTCGAACCGACCGTGGAACCGACCAACCGCACGGCCGCGACCGAACCGGCCGCGGCATCCGTCGTCAGCGCCGCCGCGAGCGCGCCCGTAGGCCCGCCCACCGGCCTCGCAGTTCCCGGCCCGATCGACCCCGTCGTGCTGCCCACGGCGCCGAGCGGTGCCGCCGCGCATTCAGCACCGGGCGCCCCCGTCGCCGTCAGTGATGCCCCCACCGGGCCGCGCGCGGCCGTTCTGGCCTCCACAATTCTCTCGACCTTCGGCGCGGCGGCGCTGCCGTCCGCGCCCACTTTCGACCTCGGCTCTACTCCCGACTGATGGGTCTGCCCTGCCGCTTTTCGGCAACGCAGACCACAGTCTCCCTTCTCGGGGAGCACACCATCATTCGTTATAGGAGCAGAACCATCATGAATTCATTCGTATCCAAGGGCATCTACTGTGCCCTACTCGTCGGGGGCCTGTCCCTGCTGGGGATGGGCGCGGCCAACGCGGCCGACGCACCCGTGACCTCGGGCTCAGACGGAGTCGTCTCGGGCACCCAGATCGTCGGCGACGTTGTCGCCCCGATCGACCTCTCCGGCAACGCGGTCAGCGTGCTCGGTGATTCATCCAGCACCTCCACCGCACCCGCTGCGGCTGCACCGGCGCCCCAGCCGGTCGCCGCGCCGACGACATCGGGAGCTGACGCCGTTGCGTCCGGCACCCAGGCCGTCGTGGCAGCGGATGCCCCGGTCACCGCCACCGGCAACGCCATCTCGGTCGTCGGCGACTCTCAGAGCGCTCCTGCTGCTGCACCCGCTGCGCCCGCACCTGCTGCTGCGCCCGCACCTGCTGCCACCACCAACGGTGACGACAGCATCGCCGGCGGAACCCAGGTCACCCCCGACGTGACCGCCCCGGTCGCCGTTCAGGGCAACGCCATCAGCGTCCTCGGCGACAGCACCTCCACCGGAACCACCACGGCCCCCACAACCGGAACCACCGGAACGGGAACCGCCGCCACCACCAACGGTGAAGACAGCACCCTCGGCGGAACCCAGGTCACCCCCGACGTGACCACCCCGGTCGCCGTTCAGGGCAACGCCATCAGCATCCTCGGCGACAGCACCTCCACCGGTACCAGCACGGCCCCCACCACCGGCACCACCGGAACCACGGGCACCACCA
>NZ_SOHE01000089.1 GCF_004403305.1 Cryobacterium frigoriphilum
CGCCCCACCGCTCACTCGCGCAGGGTCGCCCCGAACGCCGCGCCCGCCGCGGCGACGCCGGCCAGCCGGGCATCGCTCGCCTCGGCCGCCGTCAGGGTGCGGTCCGTCGCACGGAACCGCAGCGCGAAGGTCAGCGACTTCTGTCCCGGCAAAACGCCGGCGCCGCGGTAGTCGTCGACGAGCTCGATGCTCTCGAGCAGCGCTCCGGCGCCCGCGACGACGGATGCCTTCAGCTCGGCGGCAGACACCTCCGCGGCGACCACGAGCGACAGGTCCTGCGTTGCCGCGGGCATGGTGCCGATCGGGTGCACGGTCAGCTCCCGTTCGGCGTGATCGAGCACCACGCTCAGGTCGATCTCGGCGACCGCGACCACGGCCGGCAGGTCGAACGACTTGGCGACGGCGGGCAGCAGCTCGCCGGCGAATCCGACCGACCGAGGGCCGGCATCCGTCGACACGAACAGCTCTGCCGTGCGGCCCGGGTGCATGGCCTGATGCGCCCCCTGGCGCACCTCGATGCGTACCCCGGTCGCGAGTGCGACCTGCTGCGCGGCGGCGAGGGCATCCTGCCAGGTGGCGGGCACGGCCGGCTGGCCGGGCTGGTGCCGAACGGTGTTGCCCACGATGACGACGCCGACGCGATACGGCTGCGGCGGGATGCCGTCGTTGAGCGCCGCGATGGCCTCAAGACTGGGGAGCGCTCCGCCGGCCGGAAGCACCGCAGTGCCGTAGCTGGCCCCGGCTTCGGGCCGGAACACGAGGCCCTGCTCGTAGATGGCGAGGTCGATGATGCCGCGCGAGCGGTTGCGGTGGGCGATCTGCAGCAGCCCGGGCAGCATCGAGGTGCGCAGGAACGGCGCCTCCCCGTCCATCGGGTTCTTCAGGCGAATCTCCGCAACGGAGCCGGCGGCAGCCGCCCCGAACAGAGCGTTCACGCCCTTGCCCACGAACGGATAGGTCAGCACCTCGGTGTGTCCGGTCGCCGCAAGGGTCTGGGCGACCGTGCGGCGTAGGCGCTGCGAGGTGGTGAGTCCGCGGCCTGGCGGCGCGATCGGCAGCACCGAGGGAATGCGGTCGTAGCCCACGATGCGGGCAACCTCCTCCGCGAGCGTCCACTTGTCGGTCAGGTCGGGCCGCCAGGTCGGCGGGGTCGCGACCAGGTCGCCATCCGCTTCGACCAGCAGGGCGCCGATCTCGGTGAGCGCGTGCCGCACCTCCTCAGCCGTGTACGCGAGGCCGATCAGGCCAGAGACGAAACCGACGGGCAGCACGATCGGTGTCGGCGCTGGCGCGTTGTGGTGTACCGAGCCGAGGTCGTCGGGTGTTCCGCCGGCGAGCTCGACGAGCAGCTCGACCACGCGCGCCGCAGCCGCGGCGGCAACAGCGGGGTCGACGCCGCGCTCGAAGCGACGGCTGGCCTCGCTCGGCAGCTTGTGCCGGCGGGCGCTGCGGGCGATCGACACGGAGTCGAAGTTCGCGGCCTCGATCAGCACATTGGAGCTCGCGCTGTCAATCTCGGTCGACGCCCCACCCATCACACCGGCCAGGCCGATCGGCCCGGATTCGTCGGTGATCAGCAGGTCTTCACCGTTCAGGGTGCGGGTGACGGCGTCGAGCGTCACGATCTTCTCACCCGGCTGGGCCCGGCGCACCAGGATGCCGCCGCTGAGCTTGTCGAGGTCATAAGCGTGAATCGGCTGGCCCAGTTCGACCATCACGTAGTTGGTCACGTCGACGATGAGCGAAATCGAGCGGATGCCGGCCAGCCCCAGGCGGGCGACCATCCAGGCCGGAGTCGGCCGGGTCGGGTCGATGCCGCGCACCGCGCGGGTGACGAACACGCTCACACCGAGGCGGTCGCGCACAGGAGCCCGGTCGTCGATGACAACGGGAAACTCGACGTGCGGGGCGACCGGGGTCACCCGGTGCGCGGGGTCGCGGAAGGCTGCGCCGGTGGAGTGCGAGTACTCGCGGGCGACGCCGCGAATCGAGAAGGCGTAACCGCGGTCGGGCGTGACGTTGATCTCCACGGCGGAGTCGTCGAGGCCGAGCAGCGCGATCGCGTCGGTGCCGACGGGCGCGTCGAGGCCGAGGTCGGCCAGACGCAGGATGCCGTCGTGTTCGTCGCCGAGTCCGAGCTCTCGCGCTGAGGCGATCATGCCGTCGGACGTGTGGCCGTAGGTCTTGCGGGCGGCGATCGGGAACGGGCCGGGCAGCACCGCGCCGGGCAGGGTCACGACGACCTTGTCTCCGACGAGAAAGTTGTGGGCACCGCAGACAATGCCGTGCACGGCAGGGCCGCCGTCGGCGGCCAGCTCGTCGCCGGGCGCCACGCGTACCTGGCACCAGTTGATGGTCTTGCCGTTGGTCTGCGGTTCTCCGACGAATTCGAGCACCTCGCCGACCACGATGGGTCCGGAGAGCTCGAAGCGGTGGATGTCTTCCTCTTCGAGGCCGACCTTCACGAGGGCGGCGTGCACGTCTTCGGGCGTGGTGCCGGGGGCCAGGTCGACGTACTCGCCCAGCCAGCTCAGTGGAACCCGCATCAGACGTTCATCCCGAACTGCTGGCTGAACCGAACGTCGCCTTCGACCATGTCGTGCATATCCTTTACATCATTGCGAAACATCAGGGCGCGATCGGCGCCGACACCGAACGCGAACCCGGAGTAGATCTCCGGGTCGATTCCGGCCGAACGAAGCACGTTGGGGTGCACCATGCCGCAGCCGCCCCACTCGATCCAGCGAGCGCCATCTTTGAAGGTCGGGTGCCAGACATCGAGCTCGGCGCTCGGCTCGGTGAAGGGAAAGTAGTTCGGGCGCAGGCGCACCTTCGCTTCGGGCCCGAACAGCGCCTGCACGAAGTGGTCGAGCGTGCCGCGCAGGTGCGCCATGGTGAGGCCCTTGTCGATGGCGATGCCCTCGATCTGGTGGAACACCGGGGTATGCGTCGCGTCGAGCTCGTCGGTGCGGTACACGCGCCCGGGGCCCACGACGTAGACGGGCAGCTCACGCGAGAGCAGCGCGCGCAGCTGCACGGGCGAGGTCTGCGTGCGCAAGACGAGGTGGGCATCCGTCGGTTCAACG
Source organism: Cryobacterium frigoriphilum (assembly GCF_004403305.1). GTDB lineage: Bacteria > Actinomycetota > Actinomycetes > Actinomycetales > Microbacteriaceae > Cryobacterium > Cryobacterium frigoriphilum. Next base: position 3,087 of record NZ_SOHE01000089.1, read on the forward strand.
AAGAAGGTGTCCTGCATCGCGCGTGCCGGGTGGTCCTCATCGAAGTTGAGGCCGTCGAAGTTGAACCATTCGCTCTCGAGCTCCGGCCCTTCGGCGACCTCCCAGCCCATCGCCACGAAGACGTCGGCGGCACGCTCCATCAGCACGGAGATCGGATGCCGCGCCCCGGCCGTCCAGGTCGACGCCGCCGCGGTGACGTCCACGGCTTCGGCGGCGAGCTGGGCGGTGGCCTCTGCCGCGCCGATCTCGGACTCGCGCGCGGTCAGCGCCTGCGTGACGCGGCCGCGGGCCTGGCCGACGAGCTTGCCGGCGGCTGCCTTCTGGTCGTTCGGCACGCTGCGCATCAGGGCGTTGAGCTTGGCGAGCGGGGAGGACTCCCCCGCGTGCTCGGTTCTCACGGCCTTGAGGGCGACACTGGTCTCGGCGGCAGAAATGGCGGTGAGTGCCGCGGTGACCGCGGCGCTCACCGCCGATTCAGAAATTGCCGGTTCAGAAGTTGTGGTGGGGTTTTCAGTGGGAGCAGACACAAGGCCCAAGTTTAGCGGGCTTCGTCGTGGTGGCTGCCCGGTGGCTATGGCGGCCCGGTTACGATGGCTGACCGGTCGACTGGGCGCCGAGAGCATTCGAGTAGACGAGGTTCGGGTCGCCCGGCTTGGTCGGCCCGTCGCGCTTCTCCGTAGGTGTGACCCCGCCGCTCTTCGAGCCGGTGCGGCGCGCGATGACGCGGGCCAGCCAGGACAGTGAGAGGTTCATCGCCAGGTAGATCACCAGCACGACGAAGAAGAACGAGAACTGGTACCGGTTGCCGAAGAACTGAGAGAGGTTGTAGTTACCGCTGCGGAGCAGTTCGTTGTACCCCACGACGAAGGCGAGCGAGGTGTCCTTGAGCAGCACGACGAGCTGCGCGATGATGATCGGCAGCATCTGGCGGAATGCCTGCGGAAACTCGATGCGGAAACGGGTGGCGACCGGTGTCAGGCCGATGGCGAGACCGGCTTCACGCTGACCGCTGGGGAGCGCCTTGATGCCGGCGCGCAGGGCCTCACCGATGATCGCACCGTTGTAGACGGCCAGGGCGCTGACGCCTGCCCAGAACGACCCGGTGGAGAACACCAGGAGGATGAAGAGCATCATCAGCAGCACGGGCATGCCGCGGAAGAATTCGAGCACGACCGTCGTTGGGACGCGCACCCACGCGCTGTCCGCGGCGCGGCCGAACGAGAAGAGGATGCCGATAATCAGGGCGAAGACCGCGGCGACGGCGGCCATCCGCAGGGTATTGAGGGCACCGATCCCGAGGGTACGCCAGACCTGCACATCGTTGAAGACATCCCACCGGGAAGCATCCCAGAGGCCCGGCTGCACGGCGCCGTTGGCGCTCTCCTTGGGCAGGCCGAGCACCACGACGAGGGCGACGATGCCGCCGGCGATGAGCACGATGCCCAGGATCGAAATCACGCGCGAGCGCGCACGCGCCTTGGGGCCGGGAACGTCATACAGTACGGAGGTCATCGGAGTACCGCCACCTTCTTTTCGATCCGGCCGGCGATCAGGCCGAGCGGAATGGTGATGATGAGGTAGAACACGGCGACCCCGAGCAGGATGGCGATGACCGCGTCACCGCGATCGTTGGTGACCTGGCGGGCGGCCCCAAAGAGTTCGAAGACGAAGAAGGCTCCGGCGACCGAGGTGTTCTTGGCGAGGGCGATGAAGACGTTGATCAGCGGCGGGATGACCATCCGCAGCGCCTGCGGCATCACGATGAAGGACAGCGTCTGGCCAAAGGTGAGTCCGATGCTTCGGGCGGCCTCGGCCTGGCCGACATGCACACCATTGACACCCGAACGCAACGCCTCGGCGACGAACGGGGAGGTGTATACCGTCAGGCCGATCGCGGCCAGCTGAAAGTAACCCGGGCTGAACTGCAGGTACGGCAGCAGGTAAGCGCAAAAGAACAGCACGAGGGTAAGCGGAGTGTTGCGCACGATCTCGGTGTACACCGTTGCGAAGGCACGGAATGACCCCACGGGCGAGATCCGCATCGCGGCGATAACGATGCCGAGGATGAATGCGCCGATTCCGGCGAGGGCGAGGAGGCCCAGGGTGTTCCGGAAGCCTTCCAGGAACGTTGGCAGGTTGTCGATGACTGCGTCCACAACTCACCTCCTCTTCTTAGGTCTGTCTAACTGTGATCTGGCGGGGATACTCACCAGGATGGCCCGTCCGAACTCGAACGGGCCATCCCGGCTTGTTGCGGTGTCGACTAGTAGCGGTCGACGGCCGGGGGCTCGGGGGTGTCGAGAACCTTGCCGGCGGTGGACTCCCAGGCGTCAACCCAGGTGCCATCTTCATAGGACTCTTCGAGCACGTCGTTGATGAAGTCACGGAACTCGGTGTCTTCCAGCGCGAGGCCGATGCCGTAGGGCTCTTCGGTGAACGGGTTGTTGACGACCTCGAACTCACCCTCGTTCTGGTCGGCGATGCCGGCGAGGATCACGTTGTCCGTGGTGACGGCAACGACCTCGCCGCTGCGCAGCGGGCCGAGGCAGTTCGAGTACGTGTCGGTGGCGCGGATGTCCGTCGTGTAGGCCGCGATGTTCTTCTCAGACGTCGAGCCGCTCACCGTGCACACGGGCTGGTCGGTGAGGTCTTCCGGGCCGGTGATGTCGGTGTTCCCGGCGAGAACGAGCAGGTCCTGTCCGGCGGAGTAGTACGGCCCGGCGAAGGACACGACCTCCTTGCGGGTGTCGTTGATCGTGTAGGTGGCGACGACGAGGTCCACCTGACCGTTCTGGATGAACGGCTCGCGGTTCGCCGATACGGTCTCGGTCCAGGTGATGCCGGAGGCCGGGATGCCCAGCTTGGCGGCGATCAGCTTGCCAATTTCGACGTCGAACCCAACGGGGTCTCCGGTGCCCTTCAGCCCGAAGAGCGGCTGGTCGAACTTGGTGCCGATGGTGATCTCGCCGGCTTCGGCGAGATCGGCCATCGTGGTACCCGCTGCGAACTCGGGGGCTTCCTCGACGGGCACAGCGTCAGTGGATGCGCCCGAATCGGTGCAACCGCTGAGCACGAGTGCGCTCGCGAGGGCAAGGGCCGAAATTGCGAGGCCTTTTTTGAGTCTCATGTGTCTGCTCCTGATTGCTGTGAGGTGCTATGGACGGTCTCGTTCACTGAATAGTGCACGAGAGTTCTAGGGAAAAAGCTCTAGTGGGCCAGAATCTTCGAGAGGAAGTCTTTCGCTCTCGTGCTCTGCGGGTTGGTGAAGAACTCCTCGGGGGTGGTCTCCTCAACGATCTCGCCCTCGGCCATGAAGATCACGCGGTCCGCGGCCTTGCGGGCGAAGCCCATCTCGTGGGTCACGACGATCATGGTCATGCCGTCGTTGGCCAGGTCGACCATGACCTCGAGAACCTCGTTGATCATCTCGGGGTCGAGCGCGCTCGTGGGCTCGTCGAGCAGAATCAGCTTCGGTTCCATCGCGAGCGCACGGGCGATCGCGACGCGCTGCTGCTGGCCGCCGGAGAGCTGGGCCGGCATCTTCTTGGCCTGGTTGGCCACGCCGACGCGTTCGAGCAGGGCCATGGCCTTCTTCTCCGCGGCGGCCTTCGACAGGCCGCGCACCTTGATGGGGCCCAGCGTGACGTTCTCGAGCACCGTCTTGTGCGCGAACAGGTTGAAGGCCTGAAACACCATGCCGACGTCGGCACGCAGGGTGGCGAGGGCTCGGCCCTCGGCCGGCAGCTTCACACCGTCGATGGTGATCACGCCGTCGTCGATGGTCTCGAGGCGGTTGATGGCCCGGCAGAGGGTGGACTTGCCCGACCCACTCGGCCCGATGACCACGACCACCTCGCCACGGTTGACCGTGGCGTTGATGTTCTTGAGAACGTGCAGTTCTCCGTAGTGCTTGTTGATGTCTTTCACGACTACCAGGGGTTCGCCACGACGGACCGTGATATTCGAGGTGGCCGGCGTCGGGTCTATTGGCTCCATCCCCCCAACTTAGGCGCAATTGAAACGTTTGGTGCACCGACTCCCCGACGGTAACCCATTCGTAACAGTGGGCACACGTGTGGCCCACCCGATTTTCGGGTGGGCCACAGAAATTACGCCGGTCGAACGGGGTTTAGCTGCGCTGCGCGAAGGCACTTTCGTACAGGCAGACGGATGCCGCGGTGGCCAGATTCATGGATTCCGCGTGCCCGTAGATCGGCACCTTGACGGCCCGGTCGACACCCTTGAGGTTCTCGTCCGTGAGGCCGCGGGCCTCGTTGCCAAACAGCCACGCGGTCGGGGCGAGCAGCAGGCCGCTCGTGCGGGCCTCGAGCAGGTCGTCACCCTTCACGTCGGCGGCGAGCAGCTGCAGCCCGGCGGCCTTGGCGCGCGAGAGCACGTCGTCGAGGTCCGCCGCGATCGCGACGGGCAGGTGAAAGATCGAGCCGGTCGAGGAGCGGATGACCTTGGGGTTGTACAGGTCGACGCTGCGTCCGGTGAGAATCACGGCGTCGGCGCCCGCGGCATCCGCTGCCCGAATAATGGTGCCCGCGTTGCCGGGGTCGCGTACCTCTTCCAGGATCGCGACGAGCTTCGGGCCGGCGGCGAAGATCTTCTTGACGCTGGTGGGGAACTGGTGGCAGACGGCGACGAAGCCCTGCGGGGTGACCGTGTCGGCCATCGCGTCGAGAACCTCTTCGGAGACGAACTCCACCTCGACGCCGGCGTCTATTGCAGCAGCGGCGATGTCGGTGTAGCGATCGAGGGCCGTGGGAGTGGCGTACAGCTCCACGACGAGTTCGGGGCGGAAGGTGAGGGCCTCGGAGACGGCCTGCGGGCCTTCGAGAAGGAACAGTCCCATCTCGAGACGCGCATCGCGTTTCGCAAGCTTTGCGACGGCGCGAACGCGCGGGGAACGTGGGTTATCAAGCATAAGTCCAGCTTAACGCACAGAAAAGGAGCGGGCATAAAGCAGCCCGCTCCTCTTCATGGTCAGTCGCGCGGTGGCGGCTGGTACAACTACGCTGCAGCGACAACCTTCGGAGCCGACGTGTCGGCGGGAAGGGAAGCCTTGGCCGCCTCGACGAGGGCCGAGAACGTCGCGGCGTCGTTGACCGCAAGGTCAGCGAGGATACGACGGTCAACCTCGATGCCAGCCAGGCCGAGGCCCTGGATCAGGCGGTTGTACGTGAGGCCGTTCGAACGGGACGCAGCGTTGATCCGCTGGATCCACAGGCGACGGAAGTCACCCTTGCGGGCGCGGCGGTCACGGTAGCTGTAGGTGAAGGAGTGAGTGAGCTGCTCCTTCGCCTTGGTGACCAGGCGTGAACGCTGTCCGCGGTAACCCTTGGCGCGTTCGAGAATAACGCGACGACTCTTGTGGGCGTTTACAGCCCTCTTTACTCTTGCCATTTTTCTACAGAATCCTTTAGTGTGTGTGAGCCGTTACAGGCCGAGAAGCTTCTTGACGGTCTTGGTGTCGGCCTTCGAAAGGACCTGGTCGTGGTTCAAGCGGGACTTGCGCTGCGTGCTCTTGACCTCGAGGTTGTGTCGAAGCCCAGCCTGCTGCTTCATGATTTTGCCGCTGCCGGTGACCTTGAAACGCTTCTTGGTCCCGGAGTGGGTCTTCATCTTAGGCATCTTTATCCTCCAGTTTCGCTGCCTTATCGGCAACCTTGTCTGCCTTGTCGGCAACCTTTTCTGCCTTGTCAGCAGCCTTATGTGCGTTGATCTCGGCCTTGGCCTCTGACTTGTTCTTCAGAGGGCCAATCACCATGACCATGTTTCGTCCGTCGATGGTCGGAGTCGATTCCACGGAACCGTACTCGCTGACATCCTCGGCAAATTTCTGGAGCAGGCGCACGCCCTGATCGGGGCGAGACTGCTCACGACCGCGGAACAAGATCATGGCTTTGACCTTGTCGCCGGACTTCAAAAAGCCTTCGGCGCGTTTGCGCTTGGTCTCGTAGTCGTGGGTATCAATCTTGAGGCGAAAGCGAACCTCTTTCAGGATCGTGTTCGCCTGGTTGCGCCTGGCCTCTTTGGCCTTCTGCGCAGCCTCGTACTTGAACTTGCCGTAGTCCATGATCTTGGCCACGGGCGGCTTGGCTTCGGGGGCGACTTCGACGAGGTCGAGGTCGGCGTCCTGAGCCAGTCGCAGGGCAACATCAATTGCCACGACCCCGACCTGCTCGCCGTTGGGACCAACGAGACGAACTTCGGGGACGCGGATACGGTCATTTGTACGGGGATCGCTGATGCGTCTCTCCTCTTCCTATGCTTCTGGGCCACACTCAGGCGACGGATGCCGACTGGGGACGAAGAGAGGAAAATCACGCACATTCACACAGACCTAATTGTCTGCATTTCATACACGGCACCCTAGCTGCCTGGCTTCGTGTGAAGCCCGGCGGAGTGCGAACTACCCGGTAACCTTTATGAAGCGGTCAAGCGCGGGTGGGAGATTCTCCACTTTCGTACGAGACTTTCATCTCGGACCCGGACGAGTCTAACAGAGGAATGCAGTGACGAATAGCACAGACCAAGACACGGCCGCTCAGGCCGCCGCCGAGACAGTCGCGGCCGCTGCCGCCTACGACGCGTCGGAGGCCGAGCAGGCCTCCCGCACGGCGCAGGCTACCCGCGACATCGCCGATGTCTCCGCGGTCGAGATCATCACGACCGCCGCCGTACACCTGATGAGCGCCGCCGCCGTGAAGTGCGGCCTGGCCGACGACCCGGCCGCCCAGATCGACCTCGACGAGGCGCGCAAACTGATCACCGGCCTGGCCGGCCTGGTCACGGCATCCGCCCCCGACATCTCGGACATGCACGCCCGCAGCCTGCGTGACGGCCTGCGTTCGCTGCAGCTCGCGTTCCGCGAGGCGTCGGCGATTCAGGACCCGATCGGCGAAGGCCCCGGCGAGAAGTACACCGGCCCGGTCAACTAGCCGTTCCCCGAGTTCGCTGTCGATAGGTGACAGCTGTGACGCCGCGACCCCTCCATAGACGGGTCCCGCGTTCACAGCTGTCACGTATCGACAGACCCGGCTGCGTTCCGCCCCGCTGGCACTCGCGCCACCGAGCCGTTCGACCCGAGTCGCGGACTTCGCACCCTCGCGGGCTGTGCGAAGGTGCGAAGTCCGCGACTGAGCCCACTCGGCGGGCCGGGTCAGGTCTGGCAGCGCGGGCACCAGAAGCTGTTGCGCTGCTCGAGCTCATTGCGGCCGATGGTGCCGCGGCGAATCGGAGTTCCGCAGCGCCGGCAGGGTTGGCCGGCGCGGCCGTAGACCCAGAGCTGCTGGCCGCGCCGGGTGTTGCCGGTCGTGGTGCGCTCCAACCGATCGACGTTGGCGAGCAGCAGGCGACGGGCCAGCGTGACGAGGGCGGCGGCATCCGTCACCTCGGTCATCGGCCGGGTCGGCAGCAGCCCGCGCAGAAAGCACAGTTCGTTCACGTAGACGTTGCCGAGCCCGGCGAGGTTGCTCTGCCGCGCGAGGGCGACCGCGACGGGGCTGCCGGCATCGGCCGCGAGGCGCGCGGCGGCCTCTGCGGCGGCGACGGATGTCCACCCCGACCCGAGCAGATCGGGCCCCAGATACCCCACCACGGTTTCTTCGGCGTGGGTGGGCACGATCTCAAGGATGCCCAGCTCGAAGCCCACGGCGACCCAGTCGGCCGTCTCGAGCACGATGCGGGCCTGGAAAGCGGGCCGCTGCCAGCGTGACCCGTGCCGGTAGCGGTGCCAGCTGCCCTCCATCTTGAGGTGCGAGTGAATGGTGCTCTCCCCCGCGCGAAGCAGCAGGTGTTTGCCGCGGCTGATGACCCCGAGCACGGTCTGGCCGGTCAGGTCGACGGTGGCAAACTCTGGAACCCGCACATCACAGCGGGTGAGCACGGCTCCGGCCAGTGCCTCATTGAGCGCCCGCGCTTCGCGGAAGACGGTGTCGCCCTCAGGCACACTGCACCTCAGGCACACTGCACCTCAGGCACGCAGGCCTTTCGGGGTCTCGGTGAATCCGGCGCTCTGCAGCGCCCGCCCGAAGGGGGTACCGATGATGAAGAGCCCGTTGACGGTCTCAACGGCGAGTTTGGCGACCCGGCGATCCCGCACCAGGCCGAAGAGGGCACCGGCCGCCGCGCTCAAGTCGGGGGTCGGTTCGACGATGCGGCGTGACCCGCCACGCGTTCCCGGGCCGGGCTGCTCCTCCGGTTCGGCGGTCGGCCCACCCGCTTCGGCGGGGGCCGCGCCGTCCCAGGCCAGCACGGTCTTTCCGCCGCGCTCCACGTAGAGCACCAGCGCCCCGTCGACGAGAACGACGATGGCGCCGGCCTTGCGGCCGGGGCGGTGGGTGACGCCGGGGGGCAGTTCGGGCCACGGCAGCACCGAACCGTAGGCGTTAGCGGGGTCGGTGGCGGCGAGGGTGGAGACCTGCCGGGGTGCGGCATCCGCTGCCCGGCCCGATTCGGCGCGGGAATCAGAGCCGATGCCGGCGTCGACCAGCCCGCGCAGCCGGTCGATGGTGCCGCCGGTCGCGAACTGGGCGGCGCCGAGGCCCTCCACGAAGTAGCCGCGGCGGCAGCGGCCCATCTCTTCGAAACCGCTCAGGGTGCGGTAGACCAGAGCGAAGCCGCCGGTGACGTTTTCGGCCATCACCGGGCCGCGAGTGACGACGCCGTAGCGTTCGAGCAGGGTCTCGCCGAGAGCGTGCGCGCGGCGGGTCGGGGAATCGTCGGCGACCGGCACGATCGACCAGCGGCCGGCGACGGTCGGCGGTCCGCCGCGGTTGGGCAGGCTGGGGCGGGGCAGCGAACGGCCCGCGTGCAGGCGCGCCCGCGGGGC
>NZ_SOHE01000079.1 GCF_004403305.1 Cryobacterium frigoriphilum
ACCGGTTGCTCGGGCAGCAGATACGCCCACGCCGCGGCGGGCGATACTCCGGCGGCCAGCAGCACGGCCAACCGTTCGGCGACCGCGGCGACCTGTTCGAGTGGCGGGGGCGAGTTGGCCCGCGCCCGCGCAGCCCGCACAGCCCGCGGGGCCCGCGCAGCCCGCGCAGCCCGCGACCCCGTCGTCTTGCCCACCGCGAATATCACAGCCCGCCCCCGGCTGCATGCCGGGGCGCTGCCACACCTTCGACCGCCCGCGTGACCGTGATCACCACCAGCCGGTCGCGAGCGTCGAGCGCGAACCGCCCGAGGGCCTGTACTCGGCGCATGCCGCCCCGCCGTTCCAGGTGCACCACGAGCTGGATCGCGCTCACCGCCTGCCGGGCGACGGCTTCGGGGCCGAGGCCCGCGAGCGCGCCGAGCGCTTCGAGGCGGGCCGCAACATCCGTCACCGAATTGGCGTGCAGCGTGCCGGCCCCGCCGTCGTGCCCGGTGTTGAGAGCCCCGAGCAGTTCGCGAATCTCGCCGCCACGACACTCGCCGAGCACCAAGCGGTCGGGTCGCATACGCAGGGCTTCCCGCAGCAGCGTGTCGAGTCCGAGGCGGCCGGCGCCCTCCAGGTTCGCCTGACGGCACTCGAGGGCCACGACGTGCGGGTGTGCGATGCGCAGTTCGGCGACGTCTTCGATGACCACGATGCGTTCGGCGGGCGACGCCTGCGCCAACAACGCCGCGAGGAGCGTGGTCTTGCCGCTGCCCGCAGCGCCCGTGATCAGCATATTCTCTCGGTTCGTGACGGCCCGTCGCAAGCGCTGCTCGACGACGGATGTTTGCCCGGGCTTCTGCTGACCCGCCTGCTCGGCGCACAGCCCGGCCGCGACGAGTGCCGTGAAACTGGGCCGCCGGGCTGCCGGCAGCCGAATCGACAGCAGCGTTCCCGTGCTGGACGCGGGCGGCAGCACGGCGTGCACGCGGATTCCGTCGGCGAGGCGCACGTCGACACAGGGAGTCGCCTCATCGATGTGGCGCCCGCCCCGGGCGATGAGGCTGACGGCGAGGGCGCGCAGGGCCTGTTCGGTGCTGGACCAGCCCGGCTGGTGCACGGCACCCCGGCCCCGATCAACCCACAGCCCGGCCTCACCGTTCACGAAGAGGTCGGTGACCCCGGCGCCGGCCGCGAACGGTGACAGCGGACCCAGCGCCGACACATCGAGCACGCCAACCTCGCCGGAGAGCACGTCAGCCCGGTCGGAGAGCACGTCGGCCTCGCCGGAGAGCACGTCGGCCCGGTCGGAGAGCACGTCGGCCTGGGTCCCGCCGAGCCCACCGGCAACAACCGGCTCAAGCGGCGACGGGCCAGCCGCATCCGTCGGCGCCTGAAAAGACGGCGCCACGACAGACGGGGCCACGGCATACGACGGAACGGCGATGAAGGGTTCAGGCATGCGCCGACGTTACGTCCGTCGCCCGCCGTGCGGGGAACCCAATGTCAGATTGGGAACAACTTCTCGCCGCGGCTGCCTGTGGAGGGAACGACCGCAGGTGCGACGACATCGGGGATTACCCACGCCGACAGGCCGCAGCAAGGCGGGCGGGCGGGCGGGGCGGGGCGGGGCGGGCGATATTCCCGGCTCTGGGGCCACCCCCGCGAATTAGCTCGAGAGCGCTCGAATTCAGCACGAGAAGGCCAAATGACCACCCCAGTTAGAGGGCCACGATCTGCCATGCCTTCGGCAACCTCGGCCCCGGCACACGCAACGCCCAGGCCGGAGGCACGGGGGCCGACACTGCCGCGGGGGGCGATCAACACCCTTCGGCCCCGACCCGCCCCAACCACGGCCGAACACCCGGCCGCCACGGCACGACTGGGCGCAACGGGGGCAGCGGCAACCGACAGCCCCGCGGCCGCCGGCGCATAACAGCTGCGAATCCGGCGCAGCACTAGAGATGACCGGTTAAAAAAGAGGGGGCGGCACCTATTGGGGGGAACAGGTGCCGCCTAGCAGCGCGCCGATTGGGGGGAACCAGACGAGCTGCCGGCCCGGACTTTCATCCGGACATGAGCTAGTGTACGCGGCTCCGGCGCTTGCGCAAGTCCCCCGTGTCCTCGTTAAGGGGGACAGGGCCGCCCCCGTTCGCGGGGTGGTCCGCGCGAGCGTGAATATAGCCCCATTTCTCGTTACCGGACTGGTCGCATCGGGGCGGTATGGTTCAGGGGTGGCTGGCCTTGTACCCGCAGCCAATCATCGCAAAGGAGCGACACCGTATGAGCGCGAAAATCGACAGCCTTCTTCACGAGCACCGCAAGTTCGCCCCGAGCCCCGAGTTCGCCGCAGCGGCGGATGCCAGCCCGGAATTGTACGCCGACGCCACCCACGACCGCCTCGGTTTTTGGGCTGATCAGGCCAGGGAATTGCTCCACTGGCACACCCCATTCACCAAGACTCTCGACTGGACCAACCCGCCGTTTGCGAAGTGGTTCGAAGACGGCGAACTCAACGTCGCCTATAACTGCCTCGACCGTCACGTTCTCGCCGGTAACGGCGACCGCGTCGCGCTGTATTTCGAGGGCGAGCCCGGCGATTCCCGTGCCATTACCTACGCCGAGCTCACCGCCGAAGTAAAGCGCGCTGCGAATGTCCTGATAAAGCTCGGCGTCAATGCCGGTGACCGTGTCGCGATCTACCTGCCGATGATCCCCGAGGCCGTCATCGCGATGCTTGCCGTCGCCCGCATCGGCGCCGTGCACTCCGTCATCTTCGGCGGATTCAGCGCCGAAAGCCTGCGCTCGCGCATCGACGACGCCAACGCCGTTCTCGTCATCACCGCCGACGGCGGCTACCGCAAGGGCAAGATCTCGGCCCTCAAGCCGGCCGTTGACGCCGCCCTCCAGTCCGGCGACTCCTCCGTGCGCAACACCCTCGTCGTCAAGCGCACCGGCCAGGACGTGGAATGGAACGACCGCGACCTGTGGTGGCACGACGAACTCGCATCCGTCGACGCCGAGCACGAAGCGATCCCGTTCCCCGCCGAGAACCCGCTCTTCATCCTCTACACGTCGGGCACCACCGGAGCGCCCAAGGGAATTCTGCACACCAGCGGTGGCTACCTCACCCAGGGCGCCTTCACCCACAAGAACGTCTTCGACCTCAAGCCCGAGACGGATGTCTACTGGTGCACCGCGGACGTCGGCTGGATCACCGGCCACAGCTACGTGGTCTACGGGCCGCTCGCCAACGGCGCCACCCAGGTGCTCTACGAGGGCACACCCGATTCCCCGCACACCGGTCGCTGGTGGGAAATCATCGAGAAGTACAAGGTGAGCATCCTCTACACCGCGCCCACCGCCATTCGAACCTTCATGAAGCTGGGTCGCCAGATTCCGCAGAAGTTCGACCTGTCGAGCCTGCGCGTGCTCGGCTCGGTCGGCGAACCGATCAACCCGGAAGCCTGGATGTGGTACCGCGAGGTCATCGGCGGCAACCTCACCCCGATCGTCGACACCTGGTGGCAGACCGAGACCGGCGCGATCATGGTCTCGGCGCTGTCGGGCCTGACCGAGACGAAGCCGGGCTCCGCCCAGGTCGCTATTCCCGGCATCACCATCGACGTGCTCGATGACGACGGCCAGCACGTTGGCTACGGCAACGGTGGCCTGCTCGTGGTGACCGAACCCTGGCCGGCGATGCTCCGCGGCATCTGGGGCGACCCTGAGCGCTTCAAAGAGACCTACTGGGACAAGTTCGAGGGCACCAAGGGCGCGAAAGACGGCCCGCTGTACTTCGCCGGCGACGGCGCCCGCCTCGACCACGACGGTGACATCTGGCTGCTCGGACGCGTCGATGACGTGATGAACGTCTCGGGACACCGCCTGTCGACGGCCGAGATCGAGTCCTCCCTGGTCGCGCACCACCTCACGGCCGAGGCCGCGGTGGTCGGCGCTGCCGACGACACGACCGGGCAGGCCGTGGTGGCGTTCGTCGTCATCAAGCTCAGCCAGGCCGAGGAGGCCTCGCACGAGGACATCAGCACCCTGCTGCGCGCGCACGTCGCCCAGCAGATCGGTGCGATCGCCCGCCCGCGCGAGATCTTCATCGTCGACGAGCTGCCGAAGACCCGTTCAGGCAAGATCATGCGTCGCCTGCTGCGCGACGTGGCCGAAGGCCGCGAGGTCGGCGACACCACGACGCTCGCCGACACGATGGTCATGAACACCATCGCGTCGAAGATGCGCAAGTAACACTCAGCCCTTCCAGCCACAAGAAAACCATCCCGCACACGGCGGGATGGTTTTTTTGTGCGCGGGTCGTCCTGGCTAGGCGAAGGTGACGACGAACTCGACCTCGACGGGCGAGTCGAGCGGCAGCACGGCCACGCCGACGGCGGAGCGGGCGTGCACGCCAATGTCACCGAAGATTTCGCCGAGCACGTTCGAGGCGCCGTTGATCACACCGGGCTGCCCGGTGAATTCGGGGGCGGATGCGACGAATCCGGTGACCTTGACGACCTGCGTGATGCGGTCGAGCGATCCAATGACGCTCTTGATTGCCGCGAGCCCGTTGAGGGCGCTCTGCCGGGCGTAACCCTGGGCATCCGCTGCCGACACCAGACCGGGGCCGTCGCCGACCTTACCGGCCGCGGGCAGGGCGCCGTTCACCATCGGCAGCTGGCCCGAGGTGTAGACGAAATTTCCGGCCACGAGGGCGGGCACGTAGGTGGCGACCGGCGGTACGACCGACGGCAGTTCGAGGCCGAGTTCAACCAGGCGGGCTTCGATCTTCGACATCTAGGCGGCATCCTTCGGTGCGAGCGGGCGCTTCAGATAGGCGACGAGCCCACCCTCCGGACCGGTCACGACCTGCACGAGCTCCCACCCGTCAGACCCCCAGTTATTCAAAATTGCGGCCGTATTGTGAATCATCAACGGCGTTGTGAGGTACTCCCAGGCGGTCATGCGTCTCCTATTGAGGCTGTTTTGCAGAATTGTCCCTTACGCTCAAGTCTATGTCTGCCAAAAATCGTACGGTGAGTGGGGCCCTCGGCGGCTTCCTGGGCTTCGTTGGAATGAGCGTCGTTGCCGGCGTTCTTGTTACCGCCGCGGTCACCCCGGCCCTCGCCGTGTCCGGCATGGCTGCAACCAACACCATCAACGTCTTCGAGACGCTGCCGGAATACCTCTCGATCGACCAGCTCGCTCAGAAGAGCAACATCTGGGCTTCGACCAACAGCGAAGACCCCGTCGGCAGCCGCGTGCTGCTCGCCTCGTTCTACCAGCAGAACCGCGTGGAGGTCGCCTTCGACCAGATCAGCGATTACGCCAAGAACGCTGCGATCTACGGCGAAGACCCGCGCTACTACGAGCACGGCGGCATCGACCTGCAGGGCACCTCGCGAGCCGTCATCGGCATGGTCGCTCCCGGAGTCGGCAGCGGTGGCGGTGGCTCCTCGATCACCCAGCAGTACGTGAAGAACGTGCTCGTGCAGAAGTGTGAAGAGCTGCCCGACGAGACCGAACGCATGGACTGCTACACCGAGGCCACGATTCCGAGCGTTGACCGCAAGCTCAAGGAGATGCGGCTCGCGATCGGTGTCGAGAAGAACTACGACAAAGACGAGATTCTGCGCGGCTACCTCAACATCGCCGGCTACGGCGGCACCGTCTACGGCATCGAAGCCGCCGCCAACTACTACTTCAACACCACCGCCGCGAACCTCACCCTGCCGCAGGCTGCGAGCCTGATCGCCACCGTGAACAACCCGGTGCGCTACCAGCTCGACCGCCCCGACAGCGAGACCAACGGCGCGGCCAACGGCTACGCGAACAACAAAGAGCGTCGCGACTACATCCTCGGCGAGATGCTCGAGTACAAGAGCATCACGCAGGAAGAGCACGACGCCGCCGTGGCCTCGGCCATCGAGCCCACCATCACGGCCCCGAGCACCGGATGCCAGACGGCCGGCGCCAACGCGTACTTCTGCGACTACGTGACCAAGATTCTGCTCAACAACGAAACCTTCGGAGAGGATGCGGAAGCCCGCCTCGCGGCCTTCCGCCAGGGCGGCTACGACGTCTACACGACGATCGACCTCGAACTGCAGGCAGCCGCCGTCGCGACGATCGCCGAGAACGTGCCGCAAACCTACCCAGGCTGGGACGTGGGCGGCGTCGTCACGAGCGTGCAGGTCGGCACCGGCCGCGTGCTGACGATGGCGCAGAACAAGGAGTACAGTCAGGACCCCTCGCTCGCCACGTCCGGCACCAAGTACACCGGCATCAACTACAACACCGACCAGACCTACGGCGGATCCGCCGGGTTCCAGCCCGGATCGACTTACAAGGTCTTCACCCTCGCCCAGTGGCTGAACGAGGGGCACTCGCTCAACGAGCGGGTCGACTCCCGCCGCAAGGCGAACTGGGGCACCTTCCAAGACAGCTGCCTCGGCCCGCAGACCTTCGGCGGCTTCAACCCCCGCAACGACGCGAACGAGGCCGGCGCCAACTACAGCGCCCTGCAGTCGACGCTCGGCTCGATCAACACCGGCTTCATCGGCATGGCCAAGGAACTCGACCTGTGCGGCATCCGCAAGACGGCCGAAGCCTTCGGCGTGCACCGCGCCAACGGTGACGTTCTCGAGCAGGGCGCCAGCGCCGTGCTCGGCACGAACGAGATCGCACCGCTGAGCATGGCGGTCGCCTTCGCCGGCATCGCCAACAACGGTGAGACCCACAGCGAGATAGCGATCGACAAGATCATCGGCTCCGACGGCGTCGAACTGCCGATCCCCGAGTCGAAGGTCACCCAGTCAGTCGAACCGGAGGTCGCCGCCGGCATGACGTATGCCATGCAGCGCGTGATGACCGACGGAACCGCCGGACAGTCCAACCGCAACACGTTCCCGAAGGTGCCGATGATCGGCAAGACCGGAACCACCGACGCGAGCCAGGACACCTGGATGAGCGGAGCCACGAGCAAGGTCGCCACCGTCGCCGGGGTCGTCAAGGTCAGCGGCACCGCCCGCAGCCAGCGCAACACCTACTTCTCCGGCCTTCAGGCCGCGACCGCGCGTCACCGCATGTGGCCCGACGTGATGAGCGTCGCCAACGCCAAGTACGGCGGAGACGACTTCGCCGAACCGACCAACGCCGCCGTTCAGGGCGTTCAGGTCACCGTGCCCGACCTGCGGGGCCAGTCGATGGCATCCGCTCAGTCAACCCTCGAGGCGGCCGGATTCGACTTCACCGACGGCGGCGTCGTCGACTCAGAGCTGCCCGCCGGAACCGTGGCGAGAACCGATCCGGCCGGCGGAGCCTCCGTCAGCCGCGGAACCCGCGTCACCGTCACGTCGAGCAACGGCACTGGCGTCGTGATCCCCGAGGTCGTGAACCAGACCAAGGATGCCGCCCGCGCGACGCTCACAGCGGCCCCCTACGGCTTCAACGTGGCCGAGCGTGAGCAGGACGTGAGCGACGCCAATCAGGTCGGCAAGGTGATCGCCGTCGAACCCGGGGCCGGGAGCGCCGCGAAACCCGGCGACACGGTCACGATCGTGATCGGCAAGCTCGCCGCCAGCGCGGCCCCCGCCAACAACGGCAGAGGCAACGGCAACAACAACAACGGGGGCTGAGCGAGATGACTCGAAATCGGGGGGCCGGAATGACGCGCACCGGAGCATCCGTGAGTGCCGGAAAAATCACCGGACTGTCGGTAGGCGGATCGGCGGCGCTGGTCGGCGCCATCGGGCTCGCCGCGTTCGCCTGGGGGTCGCTCGTGGAGCGACGCCGGTTCACGCTGCGCGAGGTGTCCGTGCCCGTGCTCGCGCACGGTTCGGCGCCGATTCGGGTGCTGCACATCTCGGATCTGCACATGGCTCCGTGGCAGCGGGACAAGCAGGAGTGGGTGCGTGGCCTCGCCGATCTTCACCCCGACCTGGTCGTCAACACCGGTGACAACCTCGGCCATGCCGAATCCATCCCGTCGATCGCCTACGCGCTGCAACCGTTTCGCGGCACACCCGGGGTGTTCGTCAACGGCTCCAACGACATGGTCGGGCCCGAGATGAAGAACCCGCTGCGGTATTTCATGGGTCCGTCCAAGCGCAGCGGCACGGTGCGTGACAACCTCGACCTGGCCGGCCTGCACACCGTTTTCACCGACCTCGGCTGGCTCGACATCAACAACGCTGCCGAGTCGATCGACCTGAACGGCACCCACGTGGAGTTCTTCGGCGTCGACGATCCGCACATCGGCCACGATCGTCTCGACCTCATCACCCGCGCGATCGACGACCTGCGCGCCAACGATCCGCTCGCCGACGAGGCCTGGCCCGACCCGGAAGAGGCCGCCGCCCCGCGCCCGACCGTCACGATCGGCGTCGCACACGCGCCGTACCAGCGCATTTTGAACTCGTTCGTGAACCACGGCGCGCAGCTGATCCTGGCCGGTCACACCCACGGCGGCCAGGTCTGCGTGCCCGGCTTCGGGGCGCTCGTGACCAACTGCGATATTCCCCGCCGCCAGGTCAAGGGACTGAGCCTCTGGAATCTGGGGCTGCGCACCGCGTTTCTCAACGTCTCGGCAGGCCTCGGCACCTCGATCTACGCCCCCGTGCGATTCTCCTGCCCACCCGAAGCGACGCTGCTGACACTCACGGCGGAGTAGCGCGCGTCCGGTTGTGAGCCGGTGGTTCGAAACGGGTGCAAAAGAGTCCTATACTAGACAAGGCCCACGGGCCATCGGGGTATGGCGCAGCTTGGTAGCGCGCGTCGTTCGGGACGACGAGGTCGCAGGTTCAAATCCTGTTACCCCGACAGCAGTACATCTCAACACAGACAGCAACCCCCACTCAGTCGAGTGGGGGTTTTGTTGTCGGTGGGTCGTGTCGGTGGGCTGCGGTAATCTGATGCATCGCCCGGCCCCGCACGCCGGCACAGTCCTTTCAGAACGGATGCCCATGCCTGATTCGATTCCCGACCGCACCCGCCCCGCGGAGCCGGTTGCGCCGGCATCCGGTGCACCAGCGTTCGGTGCGCCAGTGTTCGGTGCGCCAGCCGTGTCGCGTCGGGCCTGGCAGGCACTCATCGTCTTGCTCGCGGGCATGTTCATGGCCCTGCTCGACACGACCATCGTCAACGTTGCGCTGCCGAGCATCCGCACCAGCATCGACGCCTCGGAGGCGACCCTGTCGTGGATCATCTCCGGCTACGCCCTCGCCTTCGGCCTCGCGTTGATTCCCGCCGGCCGCATCGGCGACCGCATCGGCCACAAGTGGGTGTTCTTCACCGGGCTCGCACTCTTCACCCTCGCGAGCCTCGCCTGCGGCCTCGCCCAGAGCGACGTGCAGCTCATCGTTGCCCGGGTCGTGCAGGGCCTCGCCGGCGGCATCTTCGTGCCGGCCGTGACCGCCGTGATCCAGCTGATGTTTCCGCCGCAGGCCCGCGGCAAGGCCTTCGCGATCATGGGCTCGGTCATCGGCGTGTCTACGGCCCTCGGCCCGATCGTCGGCGGCCTCATCATCGAGGCGTTCGGCACCGACATCGGCTGGCGTCTGGTCTTCGGCGTCAACCTGCCGATCGGCGTGCTCGCGCTCGTCGCGACCGTGTTTCTGCTGCCCTCGGGCGCCGAGGCACGCGCGCATGCGGGCGTGACCGCGGTCACGGCTGCCACGAGAGCCACGGGCAGCCCGGCTGGGGCAGCCGTCGGCCGGGCCGGGGTCGATGTGGTGGGCCTGCTGTTGCTCTCGGGCGGGCTGGTGGCGCTGCTCGTGCCGCTCATCGAGGGTGAAGATCGCGGCTGGCCGCTCTGGACCTTTCTCACCCTCGGCGGCGGTGTGCTGTTGATCGTGGCCTTCTTCGCCTGGGAGGTCAGCTATGCCCGGCGCGGGCTCAGCCCCCTCGTGCCGCCGCACCTGTTCTCGCACCCCGCCTTCACCGGTGGAGTGGTGCTGGCGCTGGTCTACTTCGCCGCGTTCACGAGCATCTTCTTCACCATTTCGATTCTCTGGCAGGCCGGTCTCGGGCATACGGCGCTCGAATCGGGGCTGGTGTCGATTCCGTTCGCCATCGGTACGATCGTCGCCGCCTCGCAGAGTGACCGACTCACCCGGTTGCTCGGCCGCAACGTGCTCGTGATCGGCGTCACCCTCGTCACGATCGGCCTGATCTGGATCTGGCTCGTGCTGCTGCTCGTCGAACCGGTCACCCTGACCAACTGGCACCTGCTGCCGCCGCTGCTGATCGCCGGCCTCGGCAGCGGATGTTTCATCGCCCCCAACGTGCAGTTCATCGTGGCGACCGTTGACCGCACCGAGGCGGGCGCCGCATCCGGTGTCGTCGGAGTGATGCAGCGCGTCGGCAGCGCGGTCGGCATCGCCGTGATCGGCAGTGTCTTCTTCGGAACCCTCAACGTCACCGGCCCGAGCGCCGCCAACCTGGCCACCGCCTTCACCCACAGCGCGACGATGGCCATGGCCGTGAGCGCCGGCTTCAGCGTGCTCGCCCTCGTGCTCGTCTTCGCGCTGCCCAAGCGCCTGGCCTCCGCCGGCCCCGGTCACTAGCCCCGACCCGCGCGGCCCGCGGCCCGCGGCCCGCGCAGCCGTCTGCAACGATGACCGCGCCCAATACGGGTAGCCGCTACGGCGATTACCGTAGCGCTCACCCGTATCGGGCGCACTCACAACCGCACCGCCGCGCCGCCGCACCGCCGCACCGCCGCACAAACGCGCCGCCGCGCCGCCGCACCGCGCTCAGCCGACGCGAGTCAGGGCGACGAACGCCATCGTGGCGCTCGACCCGTTGATGCAGGTCTGGTAGAGCAGGTCGTAGCCGCGCGGGATGCTCGACGTACCGTCGGTCGCGACGTTGAGCACGGCCACGGTGCCGCCGACCCGGTAGGTGCCCGAGTTCACCCCGGACAGGGTGATGGTCGTTCCGGCACCGGGAAAGCGCGAGCCGCCACACGACCAGTGTTCGGCGATGACGGCGACCCCATAGCGTGCGGTCACGTTGACCGCACCCCGGCAGGCGTCGATTTCGGCCTGGAAGCCTGACGCCCAGACGTTCTTGTTGAACATCGCCACTGCCCGCACGGGCGCCGGACTCGCCGCCACCGGTGCCGCCGCGGCGGCCCGCGGCGTCACCGTACGTGCGGAACTCGACGCGCCGGAACCGCTCGATCCGCTCCATCCGCTCTGGGCCTTCACTGAGCGTGCTGCGGCTGCGGCTGCCGCCTGCTCGGCGGCCACGCGGGCGGCTTCGATGGCGGCCAGGCGTGCGGCCTCTATTGCGGCGAGGCGGGCCTGCTCCGCGTTCCAGGCGGCGACGGCATCCGTCACCCCCTGCACGGCGGCCGGCAGACCGGAATCCAGGCTCGCGAGCTTGTCGGCCCACGAAAACGTCAACCGGTCGAGGGTAGCGGTGGACTCCCCCACGTTGGGCCGGTCGGTGAACAGCCCGTCGACCGGCACGGTGAAGTCGGCATCGGCCGTCGCGGCGGTCATCTCGGCGGTCGCGAAGCCGAGGTGCAGGCGGGCGAGGTCGAGCGCCGGGGCCAGCACGGCGCGGCTGTCTTCGGTGAGCGTCTTGCCGGCGCTCGCGTCGAGCGCCGTCTGGGCGTTCGCGACGACGGATGTCTCCGCCTCGATCGCCGACTCGGCGCTCGCTCGTTCGGTGGTGTAGTCGATGAGAGCGGCCTCGAAAAGCGAGGCGCTGTGTGAGATCCCCGGGGGGACAGACGCCGTGACCGCGGACTTGGGCGACGTCGGCACCGACGCCACGCCAAACGCGGCCGTGCTCGTGCAGAAGGCCAGCGGAACGGCCAACAGCGCGAGCGTGAACACGCCGCTGCGGCGCAAATGAGCTGATCGGAGCTGGATTGAACGTACTAAAGAACCGGACACGCGGTCCCCTTTCGGGAAGGGACGGATGGACGGTGTCAGTGTTGCCGGGGCCGCAAATCCGGGCCAGCCCCCGTCACGCGCTAGACCGTTCTGTCCCCGTAGACGGGTGTTTCAGGCACGGTGGAGAGCGTCGTGCGACCCCTTGACGACGGGCGTGCGCAGCGCTATCAAGGGGTCTTCTCTAAGATGGATTCAATCCACACAATCGACCGTCGCCGCCGATTCGAGATACGCCGTACACTGCCGTGCAGACGCGCTTACCCTGCCCATTCGCTCTTGCTGTGCCCGCAACCCGAAACGAGACCATGCCCGCGCCCCTGCTGCACGCCGCACCGCGACACGCGATTCTGGACCGACTCGCGGTGCGCCGTGCCGCGCTGCTGCTGAGCGTGCTGTACGTCGTGGCCCTGGCCCTGATCGCGTTCTGGCCGACCCCGGTCGATCGCGCCGGCCACGACGCCCTGCAGCGCGGGCTCGCCTGGCTGCAGGAACACGGAGCGCCCGGCTGGCTCACCTACGGCATGGTCGAGTTCGCGTCGAATATCGTCTTGTTCATCCCGGCCGGACTGCTCGTCGTCGTGCTCGCGGGCGCCCGGTTCTGGTGGCTCGGCCCCCTCGGCGGACTGCTCGGCAGCGCGGCCATCGAGCTGGGACAGCTCGTGCTGTTGCCGGCCCGTACGGCCAGCCCCCGAGACATCGTGGCGAACACCTCGGGCGCAGTCATCGGCAGCATTCTGGCGCTGCTGGTCTTCGGCGTACTGGCGCTGCGGTCGAGGCGGCGGGTGCGGCGCGCGACGGCGTCCGCCAACGCCCGTCCCGCCCGGGCCCGCTGACTGCCGACGCTGACACCCCGCTGACACCCCACTGACACCCCGCTCACGCTGAAGGTCGACCTACTCGGCGAACAGAATCCGCCGCAGCTTGCCTGCCGTCTCGTTCTGCGGGTCCAGCTCCAGCGCTCGCTCAACCTCGACGGCCGCGCCCGCGATGTCGCCGCCGGCGTACAGCACGATCGCGTTCTGCACCGCGATCGCCGGATCGTTCGGAGCCAGTCGCACGAGCACCGCGAGGGTGCGCCCCGCGCCCGTCACGTCGCCCACGGCGAGCTGCCCGACCGCGAGCGCGCGCTCCGTCGCCACGGTGCCGGCCAGCTCAGCCCGCGAGCGCTGCGCCCATTCGATGGCGAGCTGGCCGGCATCCACGGCGACGGATGCGGCCGCCGCCCGGTCTGCGGGCTCGGCCGACGCTTGCGAAGCCGCCGCCGACGCCGCATCCGATGCCGCCGCGAACGACTGAGCGGCGATACTCGCGAGGTCCGCGTCCCACGGCCGCAGCGACCGGGCGTGGTCGAAGGCCGAGTCGGCGTCGGCGAGCTGGCCGCGTGCGGCCGCGGTAACACCCGCGCTGAGCGGCACCTCGGCGCTCATCACCATCAACAGCGCGGCCGTCCAGAAGACGAGTGCGGCCGTGCGCACACCCCGCGCGAGCGCCGCGTTGCCCGCACCGGCGAGACGGGCGCGAGCGCCGCCGGTCGGATCGGCCGCGAGCAGCAGGCCCGCGAGCACCGCCGCGACGATCGTCGTCGACGGTGCGGTGAAGTGCGTGAGCAGGGCAACACCGAAGCCGGCCAGCCCGGCGAGGGCGGCGGCCTGCAGATCGCGGCGGGAGGCATCCGTCTCGGTGAAACAGGCGCGCCGCCAGCCGCGCACGCCACCCCACGCGCCCACGCCCAGGATGGCGAGCACGAGCCCGAGCAGCGGCAGCCCGCCGGCCAATGCCACCTGAAACAGCCAGTTGTGGGGTGAATCGAGCGTTGCCGAATCGGTCGCCGTGCCGGCGCTGGAGTAGGCGTTGAGAAATCCGCTGGGGCCGACTCCCCCGGGATGTGCGAGGAGAATGGCGAGGCTGTCGCTCCAGAACGCGAACCGGCCCTCGAGCGATTGGGCGGCAAGCGGGCTCGCGCCGAGAACCCGGTCGCGCGTGAAGGGCACCAGCAGGGTGCCGAGCACCAGCAGCAGGGCAGCGGATGCCCCGATCACCGCGGTGCGCACGGCCGCGGCCCGGTCGCCGCGCACGATCTCGAGAAGCAGCAGCACGCCGAGCGTGACGCCGGCGGCGAGCAGCCCCGCCCGCGCGGCCGAGAGCACGACCGTCACGGCCGCGAGCAGCAGCGCCGCGCTCAGCGCCCAGCGCTCGAACGGCGTGGCGGC
>NZ_SOHE01000092.1 GCF_004403305.1 Cryobacterium frigoriphilum
CGACGCGAGCGCCGGCGGCTGCCGTCACTCCGATCTCGCGCCCGGCGGCCCGCCCCGCGGCCTCGACGGCCGTGGCCGCAGCACCCGCCGCGCCGGCGAGTCGGTTCGCCTCGATGGGTATCGTCGGTGAGACCGAACCCGGCATGACCGACCTCGACGCCGTGCTGCGCCGCCGCCGCGCCGTCGGTTGACCCGACCAGTCGGCGTCGCTGCGTCACGGGTGAGCGCCGGAACGTGATAATCTGCATAAGCAGTCGGGGGCTATGGCGCAGTTGGTAGCGCGTCTCGTTCGCAATGAGAAGGTCAGGAGTTCGAATCTCCTTAGCTCCACCACACTGCATGAATGAATAACAGAGTGAACAACAGAAAGCCCCGGCCTTGGCCGGGGCTTTTCTGTTGTGCTCGCAGTGCAGGGGGAGGGCTACCAGGCGGTGGATGCCTCGTCCTGGTGCTGGGGCACGTCGAGCGTCTCGTAGAAGTCGCGTTCCCGATACTCGAGCTCGGGGGCCGCCGTGCGCAGCGCGTGCTGCACGAAGTGGTCGGACCGTCCGTGTTCGGCGAAGGCGGCGGCATCCGTGTAGACCTCGAAAATGCGCACGACGCTGGGTTCGTCCGGGTCGATGTAGGGCTGGTAGACGAGATTGCCGGGTTCGGCGCGGCTCGCGATGGCGAGCTGGCGCACCGCATCGCGGACGAGGTTTTCGCTTCCGGCCTTGGCGGTCCAAACGGCGTGGCAAACAACAGACATGGGGGCCTTTCGAAAAAAACTAACTGACTTGGTACTTGACCAGCATAATCGTTGCGCGCTCCCCGTTTGGGGGGTTGCGGTGGTGTGCCTCGAGATTGCGTCGGCGTAGGCTTTAATGCGGTCACGACGCTCGGCCCACGAAGCCGAACGCCGTGCGAACCACATTCATCTCAGAATGGACAATAAAGTATGACAAGCATGCAAGCAGCAGTTGTGCGCGAATTTGGCGCCGACCTCTCTCTTGAATCCGTTGCAATTCCCCAGCCCGGCCCCGGCCAGGCACTGGTCAAGCTCATCACGAGCGGTGTCTGCCACACCGATCTGCACGCCATCGAGGGCGACTGGCCGGTCAAGCCGACCCCGCCGTTCATCCCGGGCCACGAAGGCGTCGGCGACGTCGTCGCTGTCGGCGAGGGCGTCACCGAGATCGCCGTTGGCGACCGCGTGGGCAACGCCTGGCTGTGGAGTGCCTGCGGTACCTGCCAGTACTGCCGCACCGGCTGGGAGACCCTGTGTGAGTCGCAGATCAACGGCGGCTACAGCGTTGACGGTTCATTCGGCGAGTACATGATCGTCGACGCGAAGTTCGCCGTCGCGATCCCCGCCGACGCCGACCCGGTCGACATCGCACCCATTCTGTGCGCCGGCGTCACCGTCTACAAGGGCCTGAAGATGACCGAGGCCATCGCCGGCCAGTGGGTCGTCATCAGCGGTATCGGCGGACTCGGCCACATCGCCGTGCAGTACGCCAAGGCCATGGGCTTCCGCGTCGTCGCGGTCGACGTCGCCGACGACAAGCTCGCCCTCGCGACCAAGCACGGCGCCGAGATCGTCATCAACGCCCTCAACGAGAACCCGGTGGAGTCCATCCAGCGTCAGACCGGCGGCGCCCACGGCGTGCTGGTGACCGCGGTGCACCCGGCCGCTTTCGGCCAGGCCATCGGCATGACTCGCCGCGGCGGCACCATCGTCTTCAACGGCCTGCCGGCCGGCGACTTTCCCGCTCCGATCTTCGACATCGTGCTCAAGGGCCTCACCATTCGGGGCTCGATCGTGGGAACCCGCCAGGACATGGAAGAAGCACTGAGCTTCTACAACCGCGGGGAGATCCACCCGACGGTGTCCAGCCGCCGCCTCGACGAGGTCAACACCGTGCTCGACGAAATGCGTCACGGCAAGATCGACGGCCGCGTCGTCATCAAGTACTGACGCTCGGTTCTGCGTGATCCGCGCCCGCTTGCGCGGGTGGCACACGAAAACCCCCGTATCGCCTCACGAATTTGTGTGGCGATACGGGGGTTTTTCGTTGGGTGGGAGTTACGCCTTGCGTGCCTTGGAGGCGGTCTCTTCGGACTTGGCCTTCTTGTCGGCCCTTTTCTCCTTCAAGGACTTGTCCGCAACCTTCTTGGACGTCTCTTTTTTCGGTGACTTACCAGCCATAATGTACTCCTTCGCGCCTGAGCCGGGTCGGCTTCGTGCTCTTGACCCTACGCGGATTTTGCCCGCCGTGTCATCCGGTGTGGTTGCGCGAGTGCGGCCCTGTGCACATCAACCGAGCCGACGTATGCTGTGCCTGCAGATGTCGCCCATCACCGGGATGGGGCTGAGCGAAAGGTCGGGAACCATGAACCGTGCCGCTACCTACAAGGCTGTTCTTTTCGGCCCCAACCCGATCGCGTCGGGAGTGGAAGTCGAGCTGGAATACGTCGACGGCGAGATGCAGCAGATCATCGTGCTCGAGTCGGTTGCCGACGGCGAGACCACGATCCGCACCTACAAGCGGGGGCACCATACCGAAGAGCCCGTGCCGTACCGTTTCGTAGACGAGGAATCGGAGTCTGAGACCGCGGAGGGCGAAGTGCCGAACTAGATCCGGTCGATGCGTTTGCTGGTGCCACGGCCCATGCGCACCGGCAGTGCCATCAGGGGTCCGACGAAGCGTCGCTGCAGGCGCCGCGCCGGGCCCCAGATGTACTGCACGACATACTGCGAGAGCAGCGCCCCGGCGGCGAGGGACATCGCCACGGCGGCGGCCGTGAGCATACTGAGCAGCCCGTTGATATCACCCTCGGAGAATTGCATCAGGCCGCGAAACAGGGTGAGGCCCGGCACGAGTGGCACGAGAGCCGTCACCATGATCACCAGGGGCGGTGTGCGCACGATGCGCGCGGCCACGGCGGCGGCGAGGCCGACCCCCATGGCGCTCGAGGCCGAGGACCAGACCAGACCGAAGCCGGCGTTGGTGCCCGCGATGTAGAGAAATTCGGCGAGGGCGCCCAGCAGGCAGACCACCCACAGTGCTCGCCACGGCACCTGGACGGCAAGAGCGAAACCGATGACGATGACGACGGATGCCGCGAGCAGAATCGGCAGCTCGGCGAGCGTCACGAAGGGGTTGGCGTCGATCTGCAGCTGCAGGCCGACCTTGCCGAGCAGCAGCGCCGACCCGGAGACACCGGTGACGAGACCGCCGGTGATCAGCAGGGCCTCCACCATGCGCGCGGTGCCGGTGAGGTAGAAGCCGGAGAGCGTGTCATGCACCGCGCCGAAGGTGGTCACCCCGGCGAGCAGCATGATGATGGTCGCGACCACGACAAGCGAGGAATTCGCGGCCGGTTCGACGATCTGCACGACAGCCGCGACGAGGGGGCCGATCGCCCCGCCGACCACGGTTTGGTAGAACAGCGGCACCTGACGGTGGTCGAGGGCCGACGTGATCAGGTCGATCAGGTAGGTCGCGACGAAGGCCGCGAGCGCGACGACCGGTCCGCCGCCGATGAGTACCGCAGCGCCGGCGCCGACCAGGCTCCAGCCGATGCGGCGCAGCCAGACCGGCACCTGCGGTTTGGAGCTGACGATCACCGCGAGGCGTTTGCGCGCCTCGACGATATCCATCGGCTCCTCGATGAGGTCGGCGATGAGCTCGGAGGTTGCAGTGAGCTTTGAGTAGTCCAGTGAGCGGTACTTCACGTTGCGGCTGCGCGAGATGGACTCGTGCGAGACCGGGTCTTCGTGGGTCAGCTGAATGATCGTGTGCGTGATGTTCGCGTCGGTGCCCTTGAGGCCGTAGGCGCGGGTGATGGCCATCATCGCGGCGGTGGCATCTTCGGCGCCCGCACCGGCGGTGAAGATCACCTCGGCCAGTCGCATGGTGAGGTCCATCACCGCGCGGGTGTACGCGGCGTAGTCGAGGGAGATTGCTTCGGTGCGGTAGCCGTTACTCATGGTGCTGACTCATCGTTAGGTGGTGGGCGGGATGGCGGGTGGTGCAGGGGGCGTCGTGCTGGGGCCGAGCCACGCCGTGGCCACGGTGGAATGGGCGGAATCGGCGTCGGAGGGGTGGAACAGTCCCGCGAGCACGTCACGGTACAGCCGCCCGATCTCGCTGCCGGCCGCGTAGGCGGAGCCGCCGGTGACCCGAACAGCTTGGTCGACAACGGTCTTGGCCGTCTCGGTCGCCCGAAATTTGAGGCCAGACAGCAGCGCATACCACTGTATGTCACGATCTGAACGCACATCGACTCGTTCGTCAATGTCGTTCGCGAGAGCGTCGATTTGCGGGTAGAGGCCGTCCATGGCGATCGCGGCGTCGGCGACGCGCCAGCGCACGATGGGATCCTGAGCATGGCTGCGGGCGTCGTTCTTGCGGGAGGTGCGCCGAGTGGCGGCGTCGACGGCGAGCTCGACCGCGCGCTGCCCGATGCCGGCGTAGACCGACGCCAGCAGAATCTCGAAGTTGGCGAAGATCGCGAAGATCAACGGGTCGTTCTGCGGTCCGACGGCAAACCGACGTACGACACGGTCGGCGGCGGCATGGGCGCCCTCGAGCACCGTGCTCTGGCTCTGGCTGGCGCGCATTCCGAGTGTGTCCCAGTCATCCTTCTGACGGATGCCCGGGGCAGTGCGATCGAGAAAAGCCCAGATCAGGCGCGGGTCGTCGGGTGCGGTGTTGTCGCGGCCGAACGTGCCGAGTCGGGTCCAGGCCGGTGAGAGTGAGGTGAAGACCTTGGTACCCGTGAACCGGTAGCCGCCGGTGGACTCGGGGCGGGCATCCGTCGTGGAATCGAAGAGCACGAGGTCGTTGCCGGGCTCACTGACGCCGAAGGCGAAGATCTCGCCCTGACCGGCCTCGCGCAGCACGAAGTCGAGGGAGTCGTCACCACGGTCGTGCAGCACCTTGGCGACGCCGGTCCAGACCAGGTGCATGTTGATGGCGAGGGCCGTCGCTGGGGCGTGGGCGGCGAGGCGGGTCTGCAACCGGGCAGTCTGGGCGAGGGTGAGTCCGAGGCCGCCGAATTCGGCGGGTACGAGGGCGCGCAGGTAGCCGGCCGCGACGAGCTCGGTGAGGTCGTCGGTGAAGAACGCGTTGGCCTGGTCGTAGCCTGCGGCGCGCAAGCGAATCCGCTCGAGCAGCTCGGCATCGAGGGCGAAATCGCTGTGGGCGGGGGGCGCAAATTCGGTCACACCTCTAAGCCTAAGCAGCCTTGCGCTTTCTCGTGGACACCCACACGATGAGAAAGACGATCCCCGCGACGAGGCCGATCGAGACGACCCACGGCAGGGCAACGCCGAGGCCAACCAGCAGGCCACCGAGGGTCGCGACGAGGGCGTTCCAGCCGGTGATCAGGCCGGTGAAAAAGTTGTCGGGGCTGCTCGGGGCGACGGTGCCCTCGGAGTACAGTTCGAGGCTGAGGGTCGAGAAATCGATCTGGTCCGAGAGGTAGTTGCGCTGGGACTGCAGGCTCTCCAGCTCGACCTGACGGGTCGACAGGGCACTCTCGATCGCGATGAGGTCGGTGGTGCTGCTGGCCTCGGTCATCAGGGCCAGCAGCCGGTCGACGGACGTCTGCAGCGACGTGATGCGGGCGTCGAGGTCCTGGCTCTGCTGGGTGACATCGGCGGCGCTGAGCGAGACGAAGTTGACCGTGCCGAGCTCTTTCAGGTCGGCGAGGGTGCGGTCGAGGGCATCGGCCGGAATGCGCAGGGTCAGTGAGGCGCTCGCCGGCTGGTTGTCGGTCGTGGGAGTCTCGTTGCGGCTGTCGATGCGGCCGCCGGCCTGTTCGGTGAGGGTCGCGGCGGTCTGGGCCGCTTCAATGGGGTCGGTCACCGTGATGGAGACGGATCCGGTCGTGATCACGTCACGGTCGCTGGCCTGCACGTCGGTCGTGACGCCCTCGATCGCTCCGCCGGCCGCGGAGTCGGCCGCGCCCTGTTCGGCCCCGCCCATGTCTCGTTCGGGCGCGACCAGACCGCTTTGGCCGGTCGAACCGCTCGTGCCGGAACTGTCAGAGGAGGCCCCTGAGGTGCAGCCGGCCAGCAGCAGGGCTCCGAGTACAACGGCGGTGCCGACTGCGAGCAGGCGCCGGGAGCGGCGTCGAATTGCTGACTTCTGCTTCATGGTGAGTCGCCCGCCCCTGGTCAATTGCTGATCGCGCAGTTCCTATAGTCACTTCCTATAGTCACTGTAGGGTTCCACCGCCGAGCGGGTCTGGAGACTTTCTGGGAGTCGGATCACAATTGAGTCTCGTGACAGACCCCCCACGTAGGGTCTTTTCTGTCAGATCATTCAGTTCAGAAAACCGCTTATTGATCAAGGAGAAACCTATGGGATTCGCAGACGATGCCAAAGACGCGCTCGATGCCACCGGCAAGAAGATCGGCCGCGCCGTTGACGATGCCACAGACCGCATCGAAGACAAGGTCGACGACGTCAAGGCCGACGCCAACGTCAAGAAGGCCGAGGCCGACGTGAAGCACGCCGAGGCCGAGCGCGACGCTACTCACGCTAAGAATGACTTCAAGCAGAAGCTGCGCGACGATACTTGATACATGACGTGGTGGGCGGAGCAGACAGCACGACGCGGTCGGCTTCGCCCACCGCTGTTGCACATCGCCACGGATGTCGGCAGCGGCCCGGTCGTCATCCTGGTGCACGGCATCGCCTCGTCGTCGATCACGTTCGTCGAACTGGTGCCGTTGCTGCAGAAGAACCACCGCGTGATTGCCGTGTACATCCTGGGATTCGGCGAATCACCAGCTCCCGAGGGGTGTGAGTACCGGCTGGAGGACCACGTCGAGGCCCTGGCCGCGACCATCCGTTCGCTGCGACTGCGCGAGCCGTTCATTCTCGTCGGGCATTCGCTCGGCAGCCTGATCAGCACCCGTTATGCGGCCATCCACCGGGAACGACCGTTTCGGCCGTCGCCGGTATCGCGCGTGGTGCTTGTGGGGCCGCCCGTCTATCTCGCGCCGAGCGAAATCGGCGACGTGCGGGTGCGCGCCAGGGTCGCCGCCTACCTGCGGGCCTACGACTTTCTGCGCTCCAACAAGGACTTCACCCTGGCCAACGCGGCGTTCATGAGTCGGCTGCTGCCCAAGGGCATCTTTGAGATCACCGAGAAGACCTGGACCCCCTTCATCAAGTCGATGGAGCACTGCATCGAATCCCAGACCGTGGTGAGCGACATCGCGAGCCTCGAGGTGCCGGTCGACGTGATCTACGGTGCCCTCGACGCGTTCATCGCGGTCGGCAGCATGACCGTCATCGAGCGGATGCGCCACGTCACCATGCACCGCGTCGAGGCGAACGATCACCTTATCCGTAAGCGCCTGGCGCGGGTGCTCGCCCGGGTAATCGACACCCCGACCCCGCGCCCGGCCGCCCCCTCCCTCTGAGCTGCGCAGGTCGCGGCACTCGTTGCGCGAGCCGGCACGTGGTGCACGAAAGTGCCGGGTTGCCGAAGGAGTGCCGTGACGGGCGAGGTCATCGTCACGGGCGAGCTTGCGCCGCTGCTCGCCTGACCCCGCACGTGGCCGACCCTAAGCTGGGCCCATGCACCTGCGCACCCTCGGACCGTCCGGACGGCGAGGCCTCGGCCCCGCATTCACCAACCTGTTCACGGCGAGCCTGGCCAGCAACCTCGGCGACGGCATCGCCCGCACCGCCGTGCCGCTGCTGGCGGCCCGGCTCACCGACGACCCGCTGCTGATCAGCGGCATCGCTGCCATGGCCATGCTGCCGTGGCTGCTGTGCGCCATTCCGGCCGGCATCCTCATCGACAGGATCGACCGGCGCATTGCCCTCGCGCTGGCCAACACGGTGCGGATGCTGCTGGCGGTCGCCCTGTGCGTGCTGACCGCCACCGGCGGACTCACGATCGGCTGGCTCTACCTGGTGATCTTTGTCTACGGTGCCTTCGAGACGGTCTATGACGGCGCCACCCGCGCCGTGGTGCCCAGCATCGTCGGTCGGATCGACCTGCCGAGGGCCAACTCCCGCATCGAGGCCGGCGAGCTCGTGGTGCAGAACTTCGTGGCCGGGCCGCTCACGTCCATCCTGTTCGCCGTGTCGGTGCTGATCCCGCTCGGCGTGAACGCGCTGGTCTTTGTGATCGCGGCCGGGCTGGCGCTGCTGTTGCCGCGGATCGCGTCCGGTCGCCAACACGCGGTGGAAGCCGACGAGGAGGTCGTGCCCTGGTACCGCCAGTTCG
This sequence comes from Cryobacterium frigoriphilum, assembly GCF_004403305.1. Lineage (GTDB taxonomy): Bacteria > Actinomycetota > Actinomycetes > Actinomycetales > Microbacteriaceae > Cryobacterium > Cryobacterium frigoriphilum. Next base: position 8,239 of record NZ_SOHE01000092.1, read on the forward strand.
TCGACGGGTACCGTTTCATCGTCAAGAGCCGCATGCTCGTCACCCTGTGGTGCGTGAGCACGGCCGGTGGGCTCGCGTTTTCCTTCGCCTCGGCGAGCTTCGTGCTCTTCGTGCTCGGACCGCTCCGAGTGCCCGAGGCCTGGTTCGGCGTGTTCATGCTCAGCGGGGCGGTCGGGGGCATTGTCGCATCCGTCTATACCGCGCCACTGAAGAACCGCCTCAATGCCGGCCCGGCCATGGCCCTCATGTTCCTGCTGAGCGGCGCAACGCTCATGGTGGTGGGCATCTGGCCCAACGTCTGGGTCACCGCGGTCTTTTTCGCCCTGTCGAGCGGCGCCATCACGGTCTGGAACATCCTGGTCATGTCGCTGCGGCAGAGCATCATTCCCGGGCATCTGCTCGGCCGGGTGCACGGCACGTGGCGCACGCTGCTGTGGGGCGCGATGCCGGTTGGCAGCCTGCTGGGCGGTCTCGTCGGCCGCATCGACCTGGCGCTGCCCTTCATTGTCGGAGGCGCCCTCGCCACCGTGATCGCCCTGGTCTTCTACCGGTTCATCAGCACCCTCCCCAACGCCGAGGACGTGCCCGACCCGCTCGGCCCGCTCGCCCTCGTTCGGCTATAGCCGCCGCTGGCGAGTCCGTGCTTACACTGGAGCCATGCTTACACGCACATTGGGACGCACCGGCCGCACCGTTTCCGTGATCGGCCTCGGCACCTGGCAGCTCGGCGCCGACTGGGGCGAGGTCACCGAGCGGGATGCAACCGCGGTGCTCGCGGCATCCGTCGACGCCGGCGTCACCTTTTTCGACACAGCGGATGTCTACGGTGACGGTCGCAGCGAACAGATCATCGGCGCGTTCCTCGCGCACGATGCTCCGGGCGAGACGATCACCGTGGCCACGAAAATGGGTCGGCGGGTGGAACAGCTGCCCGAAAACTACGTTCTGGACAACTTTCGGGACTGGACCGATCGCTCCCGCCGCAATCTTCAGACCGACACGCTCGACCTGGTGCAGCTGCACTGTCCGCCGTCCACGGTCGTCGAGTCCGGCGAGGTGTTCGACGCCCTCGAGACCCTCGTCGACGAGGGTGCGATCGCCAACTACGGTGTGAGCGTTGAGACCTGCGAGCAGGCGCTCGCCGCCATCCGGCGGCCCGGAGTGGCGACGGTGCAGATCATTCTGAATGCGTTCCGGCTGAAGCCGCTCGACGAGGTCGTGCCGGCGGCGCGTGCCGCCGGCGTGGGCATCATCGCCAGGGTGCCGCTCGCGAGTGGGCTGTTGACCGGCAAATACACCTCTGCGACCACGTTCGCGGCGACCGATCACCGCAACTTCAACATCGACGGCAGCCACTTCGACGTCGGTGAAACGTTCTCGGGCGTGAAATTCGGCGCGGGCCTCGCGGCCGCGGAGCAATTCGCCGCGCTCGTGCCTGCCGGAATGACCTCCGCCCAGGCGGCGCTGGCCTGGGTCGCCCAGATCGACGGTGTCAGCGCCGTCATTCCCGGGGCGCGGTCAATTGCGCAGGCCCAGGGCAATGCCACGGCCGGAATCGCCGAGCCGCTCAGCGTCGCCTTCAACGAGGGCGTGCAGGACATCTACGATCGTCTGCTGCGGGCCGACATCCACCCCCGCTGGTAGCCCAGCCCCGCGCCCCGGCACGGGGCGAGGTGGTTAATCGAGGTCGTCGGGGTCTTTGCCGGTGCGCTCGCCGGAGTTGAGGCCCGCGATCGCGGCGTGGTCGGCCGGGTCGAGAGCGAAGTCGAACACGGTGAGGTTGGCGCGGATGCGGGCCGGCGTCACCGACTTCGGAATCACGATATTGCCGAGCTCCACGTGCCAGCGCAGCACCACCTGCGCGGCCGACTTGCCGTACTTCGCGCCGATGGCGTCGAGCGTCGGATTGCCGATTGCACGCCCCCTGGCCAGCGGTGACCACGCTTGGGTGCGGATGCCGTGGGCAGCGTTGTACGCGCGGGTCTCGACCTGCGGCAGCCACGGGTGCAGCTCGATCTGGTTGACCGCGGGCACGACGCTCGTTTCGGCGAGCAAGCGCTCGAGGTGGTGCGGGTGAAAGTTGCTGACGCCGATCGAGCGGGCGCGGCCATCCGCTTTCAGCGTTTCGAGGGCACGGTAGGTGTCGGTGAACCGGTTCTGCCGGGGCGCCGGCCAGTGGATCAGGTAGAGGTCGACGTAGTCGAGGCCGAGCTTGGCGAGGCTCTCGTCGAAGGCCCGCAGGGTCTCGTCGTAGCCGTGCCGGTCGTTCCAGACCTTGGTGGTCACGAAGATGTCGGCGCGGGGCACGCTCGAGCGAGCCACGCCCTCGCCCACACCGCGCTCGTTCTCGTAGAGCGCGGCGGTGTCAACGTGGCGGTAGCCGGCTTCCAGGGCGACCTGTACGCTGTCGGCCGCGAGGGCATCCGCTATCTTGTACACCCCGAGGCCCAACTGGGGGATGGAGTGTCCGTCATTCAGGGGCAGGCGCGGCGAGAGTTCCATGCCCCCATGCTACGAGACGACGCCGATGGGTTCCGTGTCGGGGATCGGGCTCACGTCGCGGCCGCGCAGGTCCGGCGCGTGGCGGCGAGCGAGCGCGGCGATGATGCAGCCGAGGGCGGCGAAGCCGGCGGCGACGAAGATCGCCGAGACGGCCCCCGAGTGGTCGATCGAGAATCCGGCGACGGCAGACCCCATGGCCGCGCCCATCAGCTGGCCGGTGCCGACCCAGCCGTAGGCTTCGGCCGTGTCAGAGAACTTCACACTTGCCGAGACGATGCCGAAGAGCACGGCGAAGGCCGGGGCGATGCCGATTCCGGCGAGCAACAGCGCGAAGGCAAGCCACCAGAAGGTGAGCCAGAAGGTCGCCAGAACCAGGCCGGCGGCGACGATGAGCATGCGGGCCGCGAGCGCCCACGGCCCGATCGGTGCGTGGCCGAGAGCGAGCCCGCCGATCAGGGAGCCGATCGCGAAGATGCCGAGCACCCAGCCGGAGTCGGCGCTGCCGTGCCCGAAGACGGCAACGACCCCCGCTTCGACGGCGGCGCAGGCGGCGACGAGCATGAAGCCGACCACGGTCGAGAGCAGCACGGCGGGTTTCTTCAGCACGACGCCGAGCTTGCGGCGGCTGCGGGGGATGCGCACCCGCCCGACCTCGGGCAGCAGCAGAAACCAGACGCTGCCACCGACCAGAAAGGCAGCGGCGAGCAGGATGCCGGCCACCGTGCTGACCTGGATGGCGACGAAGGTGGCGATGACCGGGCCGAGCACCCAGATGATCTCCTGCGCCGAGGCGTCGAGGGCGAACAGCGGCGACAGCTGGCGGGAGTTGACGACCTTGGGGTAAATGGTGCGCACGGCCGGCTGGATCGGCGGCATCGACAGCCCGGCGAGAAAACCGACGAGCATCAGGCCGACGACCGGCATCGGGACGACGGCCATGACAATGATCGAGGCCGCGCAGACGATCATGGTGACGAGGATCACCGGGCGCATGCCGAGGCGGCCCATCAGCCGGCTGGTGAGCGGTCCGGCGATCGCCTGGCCGATGCTCATCGCGGCGAGAACGAGGCCGGCGGCGCCGTAGGAATCGAAGAGGCGCTCGATGTGAATCAGGAACGCGAGCGAGAGCATACCGAACGGGAATCGCGCGGTGAGCTGGGCGGCGATGAGTCGCGCAACGCCCGGGGTCTTCAACAGGGCGGCGTAGCTACTCACAAGGGCTAAGTCTAAGTGTGTGCCCGGCTCCGTGCGCGTCCGGTCAACTCAGGATCGGAGTGCAATACTTAGGTAATGCTAACCTCACTCCCCAAGGGCGCGTCTTCGGGCGCACCGGAAGTGACCCCGCTCGCACCGAGGCCCACGGTGGCGGCCCCCGGCGGCGATCCGTCGCATCCGTCGTCCGCGACCCGACGCCCACGCCGCCGGCTCATTCTCGGACTCCTCGTCGCGGCCGTGCTGCTGCTGCTCGCGGTCGCCGCGTCCTTCATCGTGGGAACCCGCGACATCGCCCTCGGTACCGTGCTCGATGCCGTCTTCGCCCCCGACCGCAGCGTGACCGACCACACCGTGGTGCTCGATCTGCGCGTGCCGCGCACCGTCGTCGGTCTGCTCGCCGGCCTCGCTCTCGGGCTCGCGGGCGCCCTCATGCAGGGCGTCACCCGCAACCCGCTCGCCGACCCCGGCCTGCTGGGCGTGAACGCCGGCGCCTCACTCTTCGTCGTCGCCGGCATCGCCTGGTTCGGTGTCACGAGCGCCCTGGGCTACGTCTGGTTCGCGTTCATCGGCGCCGCCGTCGCCACCACGGTCGTCTACCTGATCGGGTCCCTCGGCCGCGAGGGCGCCACCCCCGTCAAGCTCGCCCTCGCCGGAACCGCCCTGACGGCCGCCCTCACCTCGCTGATCACGATCGTGCTGCTCACCGACGGCGAGGCCTTCGACCGGTACCGGTTCTGGGCGGCCGGGTCGCTCGTGGCCCGCGGACTCGATTCGACCCTGCCGCTCGTGCCCTTCATCGTGGCCGGCACCCTGCTGGCCGTGGCCGCCGCCCGCATGCTCAACGCCCTGGCCCTCGGCGACGACCTGGCCCGTGGCCTCGGCCAGAACCTCGTCACCGCCCGCATCGTCTGCGCCGTCGCGGTCGTGCTGCTGTGCGGCTCGGCGACCGCGATGGCCGGCCCGATCGTCTTCGTCGGCCTCGCCGTGCCGCACCTGGCACGCTGGTTCACCGGCCCCGACTACCGCTGGATCCTCGCCTACTCCGCCCTGCTGGGCCCGGCGCTGCTGATCTTCGCCGACGTGCTGGGCCGTATCCTCGCCCGCCCGGGCGAAATCGAGGCCGGCCTCGTCGTCGCCTTCCTGGGCGCCCCGGTACTCATCGCGCTCGTGCGCCGCGTGAAGCTGGTCGGCCTGTGATGCCCACAAGTTTGCGAGCGGATGCCGCCCCGCTGGCTACCGTGCTCACCACCGCGCGGGCCCGCAACCGCAGGCGCGAGCGCCTCAGCATCCTCTGGCTCAGCATCGGCGTCGTGCTCGTCTCGGCCCTCTCCCTGGCGGTCGGCGCCTACTCGCTCGGTGTTCCCGACCTGCTGCGCACGCTTTTCGGCGGCGGATCCCCGAGCGAGAACTTCATCGTGCTGACCCTGCGACTGCCGCGCCTGACCCTCGCCGTGCTCGTGGGCGTGGCCTTCGCCCTCTCGGGCGCGCTGTTTCAGACCGTGCTGCGCAACCCGCTCGCGAGCCCCGACATCATCGGCGTCACCGGGGGAGCGAGCGCCGCCGCCGTGTTCGGCATGCTCGTACTCGGCTTCGGCAGCCTCGGAACCTCCCTCGCTGCGTTCGCCGGCGCCCTGATCGTGGCGGCGGCCATCTACCTGCTCGCCTGGCGCGGCGGGGTCGTCGGGTACCGCTTTGTGCTGATCGGTGTCGGCGTCGCGTTCATGGTGCAGGGGCTGCTGAGCTACCTGCTGAGCCGTGCCGAGCTGCGTAACGCCCAGGAGGCGCTGCTCTGGCTCGTCGGCAGCGTCAGCGGTGCCCGCTGGGACGACATCGCGGTCGTCGCTCTGCTGCTCGTGGTGCTGTTGCCGGTCGTCGCACTGCTCTCGGGGCGTCTGCGCGCCCTGCAGCTCGGTGATGAGACCGCCACGAGCCTGGGAGTGAACGCCGAGCGTTCCCGCCTCGCCGTGCTGGCCGTAGCCGTTGGGCTCGCGGCCGTCGCGACCGCGGCCGTCGGGCCGCTCGCCTTCGTGGCCTTCGTCGCTGCCCCCATCGCTCGCCGTCTCGTGGGCACCGGCGGGCTGGCCCTGATTCCGGCCGCGCTGGTCGGCGTGCTGATCACGATTGTCGCCGACTTCGCCGCCCAGCACCTGCTGCCGGGCGACCTGCAGCTGCCCGCCGGAATCATCACCGGAGCGATCGGTGCGCCCTACCTGCTGTGGCTGCTCGCCACCTCCAACAAATCCGGAAAGGGAGCCTGATGTCCCGGCCCACCCCCGCGCCCGCCGCCGCGCCCGCCGCCGCGCCCGCCGCTCTGCCGCCCGCCG
>NZ_SOHE01000005.1 GCF_004403305.1 Cryobacterium frigoriphilum
GCCTGCGCCGTCGCCTGCGCCGTCGCCGGCCGTGACGGCGGCGGTCGCGCGGGCCGCGCGCGCCCGCCGCTACGGGTCCTGGTATGTCGCCGAGCATCGGTTTCGGGTGATGCGCTCGTACGCACAGACCGTGCTGTTCACCGCGATCGGCAGCCCGATCGTCTACCTGTACGCGATGGGTGTGGGACTCGCGAGCCTCGTCGACGGCAACCTCGGCGAAGACGCCGTCAACGGGGTCAGCTACCTCGCCTTTCTCGCCCCGGCACTGCTCGCGAGCAGCGCGATCTCGGTCGCCTCCGAGGAATTCACGTATCCGATCATGCTCGGATTCAAGTGGAATCCGGTCTTCTTCGGCATGAACGCCAGCTCGATCCAGCCCGGGCAGATCATCAACGGCATCGTCATCTCCGTCGCCGCCCGCATGCTCGTGACCTGCGCCATCTACTACGTCTTCATGCTGGTGTTCGGGGCGGTACCGGGCCCGCTCGGTTTTCTCGCCGTGTTCGTCGCGCTGCTCACCGGTCTGGCCTTCGGTGCCGTGCTGATGGGGTACACGGCGACCCTGACCGACGACACCGGCCAGCTCGCCATGGTGCAGCGCTTCGTTATCCTGCCGATGACGCTGTTCTCCGGCACCTTCTTTCCGCTCGACGTGCTGCCGGGTTACCTGCAGTGGATCGGCTGGATCTCCCCGCTGTGGCACGGCACCGAACTGTCGCGGGTCTTCGCGTACGGCATGACCGAGCCGATCTGGCTGAGCGTGGTTCACGTGGTCTATCTCGCCGTGCTGCTCGCGTTCGGCTGGATCTGGGCCCGCCGCCTGACGCTGCGCAGGCTGAACAAGTGAGCGCGCCACAGCCCCGGGGTCGGCGGATGACCCGGCCGAACCTCGCGCCGACGGGATGGGCGGCATCCGACGGCCCGCCGCGCGCGTTTGGCGGGCGCGGCGCTTTCGGTGCGCGCGGTGCACGCGGTGCGTCTGGTGCGCTCTATGCGGGCAATGCGCGCAGCGTGATGGCGCGCGGCTGGCGGGCGACCCGCAGCACCAACTGGCTCGTCGTCGTGAGCGGCTTCTTCGAGCCGATCTTCTACCTGCTCTCGATGGGCCTCGGGCTCGGAGCGCTGATCGGGCAGGTACAGACCGAGGACGGCCAGAGCGTGCCCTACGCGGCGTTCATCGCGCCGGCGCTGCTCGCCGTGGCGGCGATGAACGGAGCGATCTACGATTCCACCTGGAACGTGTTCTTCAAGATGCAGTTCGCCAAGCTCTACGAGGGCATGCTGTCGACCTCGCTCGGTCCGCTCGACGTCGCGCTCGGTGAAATCTCACTCGCCCTGCTGCGCGGGTTGCTGTATGCGACCGGGTTTCTGCTCGTGATGCAGGCGCTCGGGCTCAACCTGTCGTGGTGGGCGCTGCTGGCACTGCCGGCGGTGCTGCTCATCGCGTTCGGTTTCGCGAGTGTGGGCATGGCGGTCACGAGCTACATGAAGACGTTTCAGCAGATGGACTGGATCAACTTCGTGCTGCTGCCGATGTTTCTGTTCTCGGCCACGTTTTATCCGCTGAGCGTCTACCCGCAGGGCATTGCGTGGCTGATTCAGGCGCTGCCGCTCTGGCACGGGGTCGAACTTGTGCGGGGGCTGACGACCGGCATGGTCGACGTCGGCATGCTCTGGCACGTGCTCTACTACGCCGTGATGATCGTCGTCGGGCTCGTCTTCACGACCCGCCGGCTGCGCGCCCTGTTCCTCGACTAGCGCGGTCCGCACCCGCACGGCCGTTTACTCGTCGTGGCACTCATTCGGCCACGCGGCACTCAGTGGAACGAGTGCCGGCTCGCGCAACGAGTGCCGCGATACCCGCGGCCGATCCGTGGCGGCCGGAGGGAAGCATCCGCTCGCCCCCACCTCACGCGAAAGCGGGTGAATCGTCGTTCTGAGTTGCTCAGAACGACGATTCACCCGCTTTCGCGAGAGGGGTTCGGGCAGTGGATGCGCCGAGGCTAGCGGTGCAGGTCGAGGTCCTTGGTCTCGCGGCTGAGAATCAGCGCGATCAGGGTGATGACGGCCATGATCGAGAGGTACACGCCGACCCAGAACGGGCTGCCCTCGCCGAGGGTCCAGAGCCAGATCGCGATGAACGGCGCGACGGCCGCGCCGAGGATCGAGCTCATGTTGTAGGCGAACGCGGAGCCGGTGTAGCGCACGCTCGTCGGGAACAGCTCGGGCAGCAGGGCACCCATCGGGCCGAAGGTCATGCCCATGAGCGAGAACCCGAGAATCAGGAAGAACATCACGCCGAAGAAGCCGGCACCGAGCAGCGGCACGAAGAGCAGACCGAAGACGACGATAGCGACAGTCACGATGATGAGCGTCTTGCGGCGGCCGTGCTTGTCCGCCCAGGGGCCGGAGGCGAGGGTGAAGATTCCGAAGAACACCACGCCGAGGATCATCATGAGGATGAAGTTGTTGTAGCTGAATCCAAGGCCGGGCACCGGGGCATCCGTCGCCGCACGGCCGTAGCCGAGGGTGAAGGTCGTCATCAGATAGAACAGCACGTAGGTCGCGAGCATGATGAACGTACCGAGGATGAGTTCGCGCCAGTTGGACTTGAACACGGCGGCGAGCGGCAGCTTTTCGACGCGCTTGGTCTTGACGACCTTCGTGAAGGCCTCGCTCTCGACGAGGCGCAGACGCACCCAGAGGCCGACCATGACCATGACGGCGGAGAACAGGAACGGGATGCGCCAGGCCCACTCGAGGAAGGCCTCCGAGGGGCGAGTCGGGTCGGTCGACGGCAGTGCCAGGGCGAGGCCGAGGAACAGTCCGTTGGCGATGATGAAACCGAGCGGCGCGCCGACCTGCGGAAAGGTGCCGTACCAGGCGCGCTTGCCTGCGGGTGCGTTCTCGGTCGCGACGAGGGCCGCGCCGCTCCACTCGCCGCCGAGGGCGAAGCCCTGGGCGAGACGCAGGATGACGAGCATGAACGGTGCCCACCAGCCGATCATCTGGTACGTCGGCAGCAGGCCGATCAAAAACGTCGCGATACCCATCGTGAGTAGCGCGCCGACGAGGGTCGCCTTGCGGCCGTTGCGGTCACCGAAGTGGCCGAAGAACAGAGCGCCGATCGGGCGGGCGACCATCGCCGCACCGAACACGGCGAAGGAGGCCAGCAGCGCGGTCGTCTCGTTACCGGTCGGAAAGAACAGGTGCGGAAAGACGAGTACGGCCGCGGTCGCGTAGACGTAGAAGTCGTAGAACTCGATGGTGGTGCCGATGAGACTCGCCATGATGACGCGGCTCTTCGGGTTGACGGGGGCGGCGGGGGCTCCGGCGGCGCCGTGGGCTCCGGTCGGGGTGCCCGGCGTCGTCGCCGAGGTGGTGGGGGATGACATGGTCTAACAACTCCGTGAGTGCGCTGGTGCGGGCCACGGAATGCGAACGTCGATCAGACGGTGGAGGCTGGGGGTGTGGAACGCAGAAAATGGACGGCCCCTTGTGGAGGCCTTCCAGCACCTTACGCCCTCCCGTCCGCCGACGAGTGCGGACCGCCGTGCGCCGCATCCGCTGGCCTGTTCGGGGCGGGCGGGGGCACACTGGTTTCACACACTGGTTCCACACACTGGTTTCGAGCGGAGGAGGTTCAGGTGACGCACGACTACGACTTTCGCACCCAGTGGCGGGTGGCGGCCGCACCGGAGGAGGTCGCGACGATTCTCGGCGACGCGGCCGCCCTGCCGCGCTGGTGGCCGGCGGTGTACCTCGCCGTGCGGGTGCGCGCCGTGGGCGGTGAGACCGGACTCGGCCAGATCGTCGACCTGCACACCAAGGGATGGCTGCCCTACACGCTGCGCTGGACCCTGACGGTGACCGAGCCGGTCACCGTGGACGGTTTCGCGCTGCGCGCACAGGGCGACCTCAACGGTGAAGGCCGCTGGGTGTTCACAGCGGATGGCCCCGAAACCATCGTCGATTATCATTGGCAGGTCAGTGCCGCCAAACCGCTGCTGCGCCGCCTGAGCTGGCTGCTGCGGCCGGCCTTTGAGGCCAACCATCGCTGGGCCATGCGCCTCGGCGAACAGAGCCTGCGGCTCGAACTTCGACTGCGGCGGGCCGTCACCGAGCAGCAGCGGCGCCGCATCCCGGCGCCGCCCGGCCCCACCTTTCGCGGCGCACCCCGCCACCCCCGCGGGTGACAATCCGCGAGTCAGCAGTTGCGGCGGGGCGACGGATGCGGCGGGGCGGGGTTAGCGCCAGAGCACCGCGATCACGATGTTGGCCACGGTGAGGGCACCGATCGACCAGAGCGCCCAGGACGGCACCGACGTCTTCTTGCGGAAGTAGATGACGAGCGCCGTGATGACGATCAGCACGAGCAGCTTGACGCCGATCTTCGTGTTGTCGATGTCGCCGAGCGCCGCCATCTGAATCACGCCGACCAGCGCGATGCCGGTCACGAGCTGGGTGAGTGCGCCGTGGAACATCGAGGTGACGATCGTGCCCTTGCCCGCGGCGATCGCCTTCGTCTGCACGAGAAACCCGCCCAGCAGCGAAGCGAGGCCGATGAAGTGCAGAATCAGAAGAATGTGACGTAGAAGTTCCATGCGACCAGCATATTGGCCGCGGGTAACGCCTCGGCACCGGTTTCGGCGCTGGTCGGCTCTGGTGGTGTTGCTCAGTGGCCGTTAGTGCTCCGCGAGGGCGAGCAGCACGCGGGCGGTCGCGAGCGCCGCGCTTGCCGCTTCGGCGCCCTTGTCTTCTTTCGAGCCGGGCAGGCCGGCCCGGTCGAGGCCCTGCTGTTCGGTGTCGAGGGTCAGCACTCCGAAACCGACCGGCTTGCCGGCGTCGAGGGCAACGCGGGTGAGGCCATCCGTCGCCGCGCTCGAGACGTACTCGAAGTGGGGGGTGCCGCCGCGAATGATGACACCGAGCGCGACGACGGCATCGGCACCGTTCTCGAGGGCGACCTTGCAGGCCACCGGCAGTTCGAAGCTGCCCGGCACCCGCACGAGTGAATAGGTGGCACCGGAGGCCTCGAGCACCCGGGTGGCCCCAGCAATCAGTCCGTCGGTGATCACGTCGTGCCACTGACCGGCGACAATGACGACGGAGAGTCCGGTTCCGTCCACCTCAATTTCGGGTACGCCTTCGACGCTCATACGGTCTGTCCCTTCACGATGTCTGCGGCGGCGAGGTGGTGACCCATGCGGTCACGCTTGGCTGCCAGGTAGCCCTCATTATGGCTGCCGACTCCGACAATCAGCGGCACCCGTTCGACGACGCTCACGCCGCGGGCCTCGAGCTGGCGAACCTTTTCGGGGTTGTTGGTGAGCAGTCGCACCTCGGACAGGCCGAGGTCTTCGAGAATGCTCGTGGCCGCACTGTAATCGCGGTTGTCGCCCGGCAGGCCGAGCGCGAGGTTCGCGTCGAGGGTGTCGAGGCCGTCTTCCTGCAGCGAATATGCCCGCAGCTTGTTGATGAGCCCGATGCCGCGGCCTTCCTGGCCGCGCAGGTAGACGACCACGCCGCCCTCGGCCTGGATCGCCTCGAGCGAGGCGTCGAGCTGCGGGCCGCACTCGCACTTGAGCGAACCGAAGACCTCGCCGGTGAGGCACTCGGAGTGCACGCGCACGAGGGCGCCGTTCACCGGGTCGCCGGAGACCAGCGCGACGTGGTCGGCGCCGGTCATGCGGTCCCGGTAGGCGCGCACCTGAAAGCTGCCGTGCCGGGTCGGCACGGTGGTTTCGACCTCGAAGTCGACCCGCGGGCTCTCTCGAATCGGGCTGATCGAGGGCAGCGGGGCGTCGCCATGAAACTCGTTCAGGTACACGATGAGGTCGGCGATGGTGATCACGTCAAGGCCTTCGCGCTCGCCGAGTTCGAGCAGGCCGGGCAGGCGCATCATTTCGCCGTCGTCGGCGACGATCTCGCAGATCGCGGCGACGGGCACGAGGCCGGCGAGCTTCATCAGATCGACGGCCGCTTCGGTGTGGCCGCTGCGCTCGCGCACGCCGCCGTCGCGGGCGCGCAGCGGCAGGATGTGGCCGGGCCGGTGCAGGCTCGACGGAACGGACGACGGGTTCGCGAGCACTCGCAGCGTGTGGGCGCGGTCGGCGGCGCTGATGCCGGTCGAGAGCCGATCGGCGGCGTCGACGCTCACCGTGTAGTTGGTGCCGAGCGGGTCTTCGTTATCGAGCACCATCACCGGCAGGTCGAGCTGGTCGGCGATGTCATTGGTCATCGGGGCGCAGACGAAGCCGGAGGAGACCCGGATCGTCCAGGCGAGCCATTCCTGAGTGGCGAGCTGGGCGCTGAGGATCACATCGCCCTCGTTTTCGCGGCCCTCGTCGTCGGCGACGATGACCGGTCGGCCCAGCCGCAGCGACTCGAGCGCGGTGGGGATGTCGGTGAGGCTCATGATGCACTCCTAGGTGTTGCGGGGATGGTGGGGGCGGTAGGGACAGCGGGGACAGCGGCGAGGGCGAGCATCCGCTCCACGTGGCGGGCGAGAATATCGGTCTCGATGTTGACGTGGTCGCCGACCGTTCGGGCTCCGAGGGTCGTCGCCGTGAGGGTCTCGGGGATCAGCGACACCTCGAACCACTGGGCGGGGGCATCCGCGGCGCTGATGTTGCTCACGGTGAGCGAGACGCCGTCGATCGCGATGGACCCCTTGCCGACCACGAGCGGGGCGAGCGCGGCGCTGAGGCTGAAGCGCAGCACCCGCCACGCCTCGCCCGGCGTCACGCTCAGCACCTCACTGGTGCCGTCGATGTGGCCCTGCACGATGTGCCCGCCGAGGCGGTCGCCGACGAGTGCGGCGCGTTCCAGATTGACGGGGGAGCCGGCGACGGCGCCCGAGAGCGTCGACATCGACAGCGTCTGGGCCATGACATCGGCCGTGAAGGTCGTGTCGGTGCGTTCGACGACGGTCAGGCAGACGCCGTTGACGGCGATCGAGTCGCCGTGGCCGACGCCGTCGACGACGAGCGGGCCGCGTACGGTCAGCCGGGCGGCATCGGGAGTTGAGTCGACGCGTTCGATGCGGCCGAGCTCTTCAATGATTCCGGTGAACATTCAGGCGCCTTTCGTGGTGCTGGTGGTGGCAACGATGCGGGGTCTGGCGACGATGAGTACATCGTCGCCGAGCCGTTCGAGATGGTCGATGGTGAGGCGGCGCTGCCCGCTGATGGTGTCGACGCCGATGTCGCCGAGCGCGAGGCGCGGCCCGCCGAGCAGCGTCGGCGCGAGGTAGACGAGGTACTCGTCGACGAGTCCGGCGGCGACGAAGGCGCTCGCGAGCGTGGGGCCGCCCTCAACGAAGGCGCTCCGGATGCCCCGGGTTGCCAGATCCGCGAGGACCGCGGCCAGGTCGTCGGTCGCGTAAAAGAGTGCGGGCTGCGGATGCCGGCGTACCGCGGCCGCGTCGGGGGTCGCCCGACGCCCCACGACGACGGGGATCGGCTGCGCGGGCAGCAGGTCACCGGCCGCGTCACGCGCAGTGAGCGACGGGTCGTCGGCGAGGACGGTGCCGGTGCCGACCACGATGGCGTCGGCGGCGCCGCGGCGGCGGTGCACGTCGAGGCGGGCGGGGCCACCGGTGATCCACTGGCTGCTGCCGTCGCGTGCGGCCGCGCGGCCGTCGAGGCTCGCGGCCCATTTCACCGTCACGAAGGGGCGGCCGAGACGCGCGGCGACGAGCCAGTCGCCGAGAAAATCGGTGCTCTCTCGGGCCAACAGTCCGCCCTGCACGGTGATGCCGGCGGCGCGCAGGGTCTCGGCACCGCCCGAGGAATGGCTGCCGGGGTCGGCGACGGCATAGACGACGCGGGCGATGCCGGCCGCGATCAGGGCCTCGGCGCACGGCCCGGTGCGACCGGTGTGGTTGCAGGGCTCGAGGGTGACGACGGCGGTTGCGCCGCGGGCGGCGCCCGGCCCGAGCCGCGCGACGAGGTTGCTGAGCGCGTCGACCTCGGCGTGCGGGGTGCCGGAGCCGCGGTGCCAGCCCTCGGCGAGAACGATCGGCTCAGCATTCGCGCTGTTGGGTCCGCTCGCGGTGTTGGGTCCGCTCGTGGTGTTGGGTCCACTCAGAATGACGCAGCCGACGCGGGGGTTCACCCCGGTGGCCGGGCCGTTCGCGGCGAGCATGAGCGCACGGCGCATGGCGGTTTCGAGAACGGCGTCGGGCGCGGCCTCTGGCGCTGGTGCGGCAACTGGGGCCATCTGCTCTCATCCCGTCTCGGTTCGTCGGTTGACGAACTCCGGGGGATTTTCGGGTTCAGAACTGCCGAACCCGTCGGTTGACCCACTTCGGCCAATCGACTCGTGCGCCTCTCATCCGGACTTTAACCGTCGGTGCTGGAATTTCACCAGCTCAACCGGCCGGTGAGCGCCCCAGATTCGGGATTCTCACGCAGCGCGGGTCGCGGACTTTCACCGCCGGTTCGGATTCTCACCGACCCCGGAGCACGTTCTCTTACTCTGTTATAACGCAACAACCTGTGTCTGGAGTAATTCCCGTGCACATCCGTTCAGCGATATCGGTCGAGGCCCACCCGGTCGAGCGACCGGTCAGGCGGTCGGTGAGTTGAGAAGCGCTCGGGCCGTGCCCTCGTCGAGGAACAGGTCGGTGATGAGGTCCGCGTGCAGCGCGCCCCGCAGGCTCGCGAGCTTCGCCGTGCCCGAGACCACGCAAATGCGTCGCGGGGTGCTGCGCAGCACCGCGAATTCGGGCCCGGAGCTGCGTTCGTTCAGGGCGATGCCGTCGGTCGAGCCGTCCGCACGAAAAAATACGGTCGCCACATCGCCGACCACGCCGGCGTCGCTGAGCGAGGCGTAGTCGGCCTCGTCGAGGTAGCCGCCGGCATACACGTGACTGGTGACCTCGCTGAAGGGGGATCCGAGGCCGAACAGGGCAACGCTCATCCGCCCCTGAATCTCGAGCAGCCGGCTGACGCTGCGCTCGCGCCACAGGGCCTGTTTGGTGGCGGGGTCGTCGAAGAATGCCGGCACCGGAAACTGCTGCACGTGCGCGCCGAACGCGGTACCGAAGCGGCCGAGAATCTCGCTCGCGTAGGCCAGGCCGGTGGTGCGCATGTTGCCGGCACCGTTGAGCTGCACGATCTGCGAGTTGTGGGTCGCCTTGAGTGTCACGTGCCGGCTGATCGCGTTCATCGTGGAGCCCCACGCCACCCCGAGGGTCATGTTCGAGTCGAAATACTGGCCGAGAATTCGTGCAACCGAGAGCGCGACGCGCTCCAATCGGTCGACGTCGCTCGCGTTGTCGGGCACCGGAACGACGTGCGCGGTGACGTGAAACCGGTCCAGGATCTCCTTCTCGAGTCGGCTCGGAGCGTCGAGCGGGGAGCGAATCTGAATGTCGACGAGGCCGCTCGCCCTGGCGTGGCTGAGCAGGCGAGACACCGAGGAGCGGGAGGTATGCAACTCGTGGGCGATGGCATCCATCGTCAGGTCCTGCATGTAATAGAGGTGCGCGGCGGTCAGGGCGTCGCGGGTACGGTCGCTCGGTGAGGCGTCGTCGTCGTGGCTCATGGTGCTCCTGCACGTATGTTCATTGACAGTGAAATTTTGTGTGGGCCTGTAAGGATGAATCTATTCACAACGGATGCCGCGGTGCAAGCCGAGCGGCCTTCCCGTTTTTCGTGACACAGACAAGGTGCGTGACCAGTGCAGCTCAACAACCCGTCCTCAGCAGCCAGCCAGAACCGCGACGCGATCACCAACCGCCCGAACGCGACCGTGCTCATCATCGGAGCCGGCATCAACGGCATCGCCACCTTCCGTGATCTGGCCCTGCAGGGCGTGGACGTTGCGATCGTGGACCGCGGAGACTTCGTCTCCGGGGCATCCGCTGCCTCGAGCCACATGATCCACGGCGGGGTGCGCTACCTCGAGAACGGCGAGTTTCGCCTCGTCAAGGAGTCGGTCACCGAGCGCAACGGGCTGCTGAAGATCGCGCCGCACTACGTCAAGCCGCTGCAGACGACCATTCCGATCTTCTCCACCTTCTCCGGGGTGATGGCCGCGCCGCTGCGGTTCCTCACGCACAAGCAGGGCACGAAGCACGTCGAGCGCGGCGCGATGCTGATCAAGCTCGGCATGATGATCTACGACTCCTTCTCGCGCGACGGCGGCACCGTGCCCCGCCACGAGTTCAAGGGCCGCAAGCAGGCGCTCGCCGCCCTGCCGCAGCTGAACCCGACGCTCAAGTACACGGCCACCTACTACGACGCCGCGATGCACGACCCGGAGCGCCTCGCCCTCGACGTGCTGCGCGACGGCCTCGACGCCGGCAGCCATGCCCGCGCCGCCAACTACGTCGAAGCCGTCGGCATGGACGAGAACGGTGTGCGCCTGCGCGATACCGTCACCGGCGCCGAATTCAGCTTCGCCGCCGACGTCGTCGTCAACACCTCCGGGCCCTGGACCGACCTCACCAACCAGGCCCTCGGCCAGGGCAGCACCTTCATGGGCGGCACCAAGGGCTCGCACGTGGTGCTCGACAATCCGGAACTGCTCGCCGCGACCGGCGGCCGCGAGATCTTCTTCGAGCACGAAGACGGCCGCATCGTGCTGATCTACCCGCTCAAGGGTCGGGTCCTGGTCGGCACCACCGACCTCGAGCACGACATGAACGACCCGATTCGGGTGACCGAGCCCGAGATCGACTACTTCTTCGATCTGGTCAAGACGGTCTTCCCGACCATCGCGGTCGACCGCTCGCAGATCGTCTACCGCTTCTCGGGTGTGCGCCCGCTGCCGCGCCACGACGACGAGGCCCCGGGCTTCGTCAGCCGCGACTACCGCATCGAGCAGGCGCCGCTCGAGAAGCGTGCCGGCACCCTGCTGAGCCTCGTCGGCGGCAAGTGGACCACGTTCCGTGCGCTGGCCGAGAACCTCAGCAGCCAGATTCTCGACCTGGTCGGCGCCGAGCGCACCGTCTCCACCGAGGGTCTCGCCATCGGCGGCGGCAAGGGCTTCCCCGCGACGGATGCCGCCCACCTCGTCTGGGTCACGGCCCACGGCGACGAGGTCGGTCGCGATCGCGCGAGCGCGCTGCTCGCCCGCTACGGCACCCGCGCCGAGCTCGTGATCGACTTCATGACCGACCAGACGGCCGTTGGTGCGGCGGATGCCCCGCTCGTGCACGCGCCGAGCTACAGCCGCCGCGAGATCGAGTACCTGGCCGCGACGGAGTCGGTCGTTCGCCTGATCGACGTGCTGCTGCGCCGCACCTCGATCGCGTTCGTGGGCGGCGCGAGCACCGAACTCATCGAAGAACTCGCCGACGTCGTCGCCCCGGTACTCGGCTGGGATGCGGCTCGCCGCGCCTCAGAGGTCGACAATGCCCGCGGAATCCTCGCGGACGTGCACGGCATCGCGCTCAGCCCCGCTCCGGTCTCGGTCGACGCGTAGTCGGCCCTCGGGGTCGGCTCGCCTGGTTTCGACCGGTCGCAGGCTCCCGGCTCAACCAGCGGATCCGCTGGTTGAGCGGCCCGCGCGCTGTATGCGGGCCAGTCGAAACCGGGCGAGCCGATCTGCGGGGCTGCGCGCGCAGGCCGCCGGATTGAGCCTGTCGAAATCTCAACCAGCGGTATTCCCTCCGCTGGGTTTCGACCGGCGCGCTGCGCGCGCAGGCTCAACCAGCGCCCTCCGCTGGTTGAGCGGCCCGCGCGCTTTATGCGGGCCAGTCGAAACCGGGCGAGCCGATCTGCGGGGCTGCGCGCATAGGCCGCCGGATTGAGCCTGCCGAAATCTCAACCAGCGGTATTCCCGTCCGCTGGTTGAGTAGCGAGGAACGAGCGTATCGAAACCCGGTGAGCCGGCCTGCAGAGCCGCGCGGCGGGCTGCTGTCGCAAAACGATCTGCACGAACGTGCAGCCGTTTCGCCTCAATCAGGCTTTTCTCCCAGCTACGGTTTTAACACCAAGCGGTTTCACAGTTTCGTGAAGCCGTGCTTTTTTGCACTCCCCTCTGAAAGGTCAATGTGGACAATCTCGGTGCAGTATTTCTGGCGGAGGTCGTGGGAACGGCCGTACTCGTCCTGCTCGGCTGTGGCGTCGTCGCCAACGTCGCCCTCACCAAGACGAAGGGCTCCGGGGGAGGGTTCCTCATGGTCACCTTTGGCTGGGGTCTCGCCGTGTACGCCGGTGTCATCGTTTCTTCCAACTCGGGCGCCCACCTCAACCCGGCCGTCACGATCGGGCTCATCACGAGCGGCGCGACCGAATTCGGGTCCGGCGTTCCGGTCACCGTCGTCACGACCCTCGCCTACATCGCCGCGCAGATGCTCGGAGCGATCATCGGGGCATCCGCTGTCTGGCTGGCCTACAAGCAGCACTTCGATCAGGAACCCGAAGCCGCCAACAAGCTCGGCGTCTTCTCGACGGGACCTGCCATTCGCAGCTACGGCTGGAACCTCGTCACCGAGGTCATCGGCACCTTCGTGCTTGTCTTCGTCATTATCGGCTTCGGCCGCGCCGGCGAGGCCGGCGGCCTCGCGGCCCTCGGCGCCCTGCCGGTGGCCCTGCTCGTCATCGTGATCGGCACCTCGCTCGGTGGCCCGACCGGTTACGCCATCAACCCGGCCCGTGACCTCGGCCCGCGCATCGCGCACTTCTTCCTGCCGATCAAGGGCAAAGGCAGTTCCGACTGGGCCTACTCCTGGGTGCCCGTTCTCGGCCCGCTGATCGGTGGCGCCATCGCCGGATTCGCCGCTCCCGTGCTCATGCCCATCCTGGGCTAAGCCTGCCGACGTATCCTGTCGGCCTGGCGGCATCCGCTCTTCAGCACGTTCTGCACGTCTCGCACATCTCCACCGCAGCACCCCATCGCAACAAAGGAGTTCTCAATGGCTAAGTACGTTCTCGCGATCGACCAGGGCACGACCAGCACCCGGGCGATCATTTTCGACAAGGCCGGATCGATCATCTCGACCGGCCAGCTCGAGCACGAGCAGATTCTGCCGCGCGCCGGCTGGGTCGAGCACGACCCGCGTGAAATCTGGAACAACACCCGTGAGGCCATCGGCCAGGCGCTCGCGAAAGCGGATGTCACCCGGCACGAGATCGAGGCCGTCGGCATCACCAACCAGCGCGAAACCGCGGTCGTCTGGGACAAGAACACCGGCATCCCGGTCTACAACGCCATCGTCTGGCAGGACACCCGCACCCAGGCCATCGTCGACCGCCTCGCCGCCGACGGCGGCATCGAGCGCTTCAAGAAGACGGTCGGCCTGCCGCTCGCGACCTATTTCTCTGGCACCAAGATCGTCTGGATCCTCGAAAACGTGCCCGGCGCCCGTGAGAAAGCGGATGCCGGCGACCTGCTGTTCGGCACGACCGACAGCTGGGTGCTCTGGAACCTCACCGGCGGCATCGACGGCGGCGTGCACGCGACCGACGTCACCAACGCGAGCCGGACCATGTTCATGGACCTCAAGACCCTGCAGTGGGACGACGAGATCCTCGCCGCATTCGACGTGCCCCGCTCGATGCTGCCCGAGATCAAGTCCTCCTCCGAGGTCTACGGCATCATCAGCACGCACAGCCTGCTGCGCGAAACCCCCGTCGCCGGAATCCTCGGCGACCAGCAGGCCGCGACCTTCGGCCAGGCCGCGTTCGACCAGGGCGAGGCGAAGAACACCTACGGCACCGGTAACTTCTTGATCTTCAACACCGGCACCGACATCGTCGAGTCCAAGAACGGCCTGCTGACCACCGTCGGCTACAAGCTCGGCGACGAGCCCACCCACTACGCCCTCGAAGGCTCGATCGCCGTCACCGGCTCGCTCGTGCAGTGGATGCGGGACCAGCTCGGCCTGATCACGAACGCCTCCGAGATCGAAACCCTCGCGAAGACGGTCGACGACAACGGCGGCGCCTACTTCGTGCCGGCGTTCTCGGGCCTGTACGCGCCGTACTGGCGCTCCGACGCCCGCGGTGCGCTCGTCGGCCTGACCCGTTACGTGAACAAGGGCCACATCGCCCGCGCCGCGCTCGAGGCCATCGCCTACCAGACCCGCGAGGTGCTCGACGCGGTCAACGCCGACTCCGGCGTGCCGCTGACCGAGCTCAAGGTCGACGGCGGCGCCACCGCCAACGACCTGCTCATGCAGTTCCAGGCCGACATCATCGGCGTGCCCGTGGTGCGCCCGGTCGTCGCCGAGACGACCGCGCTCGGCGCCGCCTACGCGGCCGGACTCGCGGTCGGCTTCTGGAGCGGCCTCGACGACCTGCGTGCCAACTGGCAGGAAGACGCCCGCTGGGAGCCGACCATGGACCCGGAGGAGGCCGCCCGACTGCTGCGCAACTGGAAGAAGGCCGTCACGAAGACCCTCGACTGGGTCGACGACGACGTGCGCTAGCCCCGCTGTTCCTCCTTTACCGCGAGTGAGCAGTTTTCGCACTTCCCGCGCATGGGAAGCGCGAAAACTGCCACTCGCGTTTTTTGCGTCCGACAGCCTCGGATGCCGCAACTTGGTCCGTTGCGTGGGCATCCGCCCCCCGCGTGCCCCCGCGTGCCCCCGCGTGCGCCGGCGGCGCCC
>NZ_SOHE01000082.1 GCF_004403305.1 Cryobacterium frigoriphilum
CGCGGCGCCGAAGCCGGTCGAAACGTCGGCGAGCGCGCGCATCGAACCGGCCGCGGCCGCCCGGCCGGCCGAGCCCGTCGCATCCGTCACCGCGCCCCGCGTGCACCCCGTCGGGCCGGTGTCGGTGCAACAGCTGCGTGACGCCTGGCCCGAGGTGCTCGAAGTCGTGCGCGCGGCGAAGGTCAGCGCCTGGCTCGTTGTCTACAACGCGCGAGTGCTCGAGCTGCGGGGCGGCGAGGTGCTCGTGCTGTCGTTCCCGAATGAGGCGGATCTCGCGAGCTTCAAACAGCGCCCCGCGCCCGGGCAGGGCATCAGTGACTTTCTGCGCGCGGCCCTGCTCGAGGTGCTCGGGCTGAAGGCGAAGTTCGTGGCGCGCACCGATGGCGGGCCGGGCGGCGGATCAGGCGGCTCGAGCGGTTCGAGCGGTGGCCCCGACGCCCCCAGCGGATCCGCGGTGACCCGCTCCGGGACGACCGAAACCGGGGCGACCGGCACGGTTCCCATGGCCGATGCCCCGGCGACGGATGCCGCAGCGGCCGCGCCAGGGTCGGGTCCGGTGCCGTGGGGCTCGGCGAGCGCGGCCGCACCGGCCCCTGTGCTGGCGGCAACCGTGCCGGCGACCCCTGTGCCGGAAACAACCGTACTCAAGGCAACCGTGCTCCCAGCGGCTGCCGAGTCGGAGCCTGATGCTGATGCTGATGCTGGTGCTGGTGCTGGTGCTGGTGCTGGTGCTGGTGCTGGTGCTGGTGCTGGTGCTGGTGCTGGTGCTGTGCCGCTGGTCGCATCCGCTGCTGACCCGGCTGACCCGGCTGGCCTTGCTGCCGGCTCGGCTGCCCGAGCCGATACCGACGTCTTTGCTGACACCGCAGTTGCCCCCAATGCGGTTGTTATTCCTGACACTGCTGTCGCTGCCTCTGGCGAAGTAATGACGCCGGCCTCGAACCTGACGCCGGTCCCCGACGAGTCGCCGACCCCGGACGTGACGTCGGCCTCGGACGTGACGTCGGCCTCGGACGTGACGTCGGACTCGGACGTGACGTCGGACTCGGACGTGACGCCGGCCTCGAACCTGACGCCGGCCCCTGACGAGTCGCCGACCCCGGACGTGACGTCGGCCTCGGACATGACGCCGACCCCCGACGAAACGACGCCCCCTGACGAGTCGCCGGCCCCGGACGAGGCGCCGGCTCGGGAGGCAGCAGCGCCTCCCGAGGTGACGGCAGCCCCGGACTTTGCTCCCACCGCACCGGTGACTCCGGTCGCGCCCGCCGCCACTTCGACCGGATGGGCGACCGTCGCCATCCCCGGATCGATCGGCGGTGCCGCCTTGGCTCCCGTGGCTGAGATCCCGGCCCCCGCGCAGGCCGTGCCTGCCGTGCCCGCTGCCGTTCCGTCCGCGCCGGCCCGGCCCGCGCAGGCCGAGGAGCCGCCGCCGTTCAGCGACGACGACGCCCCGCCGGACTTTGATTCCCCGCCCGACGACCCCTATGCGGCGACGCCGTATGTGCCGCGCGCGCCCGCTGCGGCCGGTCACAACCCGCCGCAGCAGAACCGGGCGGCGGCGCCCGCGGGCGCAACGGCCGGGGGAGTGCCGGCCCGGGCATCCGTCGCCGGAAGCGACCCAGGCAGCAACAACCCCAACCGCCCGCAGCCCGCGCAGAACCGGGCCGGCACGCGGCCGGCGTTTGCCGAGAAGCAGCGGTACGGCGAGGCTGTCATTCGCGAGATTCTCGGGGCCACGTTCCTCGAGGAGATCGCCCACGATTCGTCCCAGCGCCCGAGAGGGGCCTAGCTCATGTATGAAGGAATCGTTCAGGAACTGATCGATGAGCTCGGGCAGCTGCCCGGCATCGGGCCGAAATCGGCTCAGCGAATTGCCTTCCACATCTTGCAGACTGAGAAGTTTGACGTGACCCGGCTGGCCAATGTGTTGCTCGAAGTGCGCGACAAGGTGCGGTTCTGCGACATTTGCGGCAATGTGAGCGAGCAGCCGACGTGTCTGATTTGTCGGGATCCGCGCCGCAACTCGGCGCTGATCTGCGTGGTCGAAGAGGCCAAAGACGTCGTGGCGATCGAACGTACCCGCGAGTTCAAGGGGCTCTACCACGTGCTCGGCGGGGCGATCAGTCCCATCGACGGCGTCGGGCCCGACGACCTCAGCATCCGCCAGCTGATGCTGCGCCTCGCGGACAACACCGTGCAGGAGGTCATCATCGCGACCGACCCGAACCTGGAGGGCGAGGCGACGGCGACGTACCTGTCACGGCTGCTGACGACGCTCGAAATTCGGGTGACCCGGCTCGCCTCGGGTCTGCCGGTCGGCGGCGACCTCGAGTACGCCGACGAGGTCACCCTCGGCCGCGCCTTCGAGGGTCGCCGCGAGGTCACGCACTAGCCCCGCCCGGCGCGTACCATTCGACGGAGTGTGCGGCCGAAAGTGGCGTTTGTGGGCTGAAATTGGCTTCTAGCGGGCTGAACTCCGTCGAATGGTACATCGCCGGCCGGGTAACGGATGCGGTGGGCCGGCCTCGCGGCGCGGGCCGCGGCATCCGTCGCCGGCGCGTACCATTCGACGGAGTTGGGGGCCGAAAGTCACCTTTCCTGGCCGCAATCGGCCTGAAGCGGGCTGAACTCCGTCGAATGGTACAGACGCCCGGGCAGGTCAACCGCACAGACCGGGTGCGGCGCGGGCCGGGCTCAGCGCAGCGGGTGCCGCGTCGACACCCGAGGGCCCGCGGCCGCCCCGACCGCGACAAGCGCCCCCGCGAGTGCGAGCAGCGCTGCGACCGCTCCGTACTGCCCGAGCAGGCCCTGAAGCGGCGGCAGATAGTACGGATACAGGGCCGGCAGCACGATCGACAGACTGTATGCGACCCCGTATCCGCTTGACCGCACGGCCGCCGGAAACCGCTCCGTGAGATACGCGCCGACCGGGCCGTAGACCGAAACCGTCACGACATGCAGTCCTGCGACGAGCAACACCAGACCGGGCCCGGCGCCCTGTCGAAACACCGCGAGGTAGAGAACGGGTGCGAGCACCGCCGCCGCAAGGCCGAACGCCACGAAGAACCGGCGCCGGCCGACCAGCGTCGACAGCTGCCCGCACGCCGCCATCGTCACCGCCGATGCCGCCGTGGCCACGAACATCGTGAACGCCACGCGCTGGTCGTCCAACGAGTCGCTCGTCTTCAGCTGCCCGCTGAGCACAGCGACGGCCATGTTGGTGAACAACCACATGCCGCTCATCAGCACGAATACCTGCCACAACTGCTTCCGGTAGGCGCCGAACAGAATTTCCCGCAACGGATGCCGCGGCCGGGCCGGCACCGGCGCATCCGTCGGCGACGTGTCGACGACGTAACGGCGGTAATAGACGAGCAGGCCCAGGGCCATCAGACCGCCGAGCAGGAACGGCACCCGCCAGCCCCAGTCGGCGTAGCGGTCGGCACCGAGCGCGCCCAGCAGCACGAAGACCAGCGCGGCGATCGAGGCGTTGGCCCACGGCGACATCCACATGATCAGTCCGCTGACCAGGCCGCGGCGGCGCGGCGGCGCCCATTCCATCGCGAGCGGCACTGCGGCGGTATAGCCGCCGCCGATGAAGATGCCGCCGAGAAAGCGTAGCGCCACGATCAGCAGCAGCGTGCCAGCACCGAGCAGGCCGTGCGCGGGAACCGCCGCGATCAGCAGCGTCGTGAGGGCGACTCCGGCGATCGTGATCTGGGTGGTGCGGCTGCGTCCGATGCGGTCGGCGAGGGAGCCGAAAACGGCCGCGCCGAGCGGACGCCCGACGAGCGTGGCAATGAAGATCAGCCCCGCATTGGTGACCATGTTCTCGGTGCCGTAGAGGTGTGCGGCGGCCGGCGCGAGCGCGATGATCGGCAGAAAAATGTCGAACTGATCGACGTAGTTTCCCATGATTCCGCCCCGCACCGCCCGGCGGGCCGACGCCGACGGTGGCCCCGGTGCCGGCCGGGCGGTATCAGATGCCGACGGATGCGACGGGGCCACGACATCCGTCACGGTCGCCCCCGCCCCTGCCCCGTACCATTCGACGGAGATTGGCCCGAAAGTCCACGTCTTTGGGCCAGAACCGGTCGAGACCGTGCCGAACACCGTCGAATGGTACAGAGCCCGGGGACGTTCGCGCCGCGGCTCGTCACAGCGGCCGCACCGGCAGGTACACCGAGCTGCCGAGCGCCACGAACTGGGCCGACTTCGCCGACATTCCGGCCTCGATCGCCTCGGGGGTGGTGAGCCCGTTCTCGAGAGCGTAGGCGCGCACATCCGCGCTAATACGCATCGAGCAGAATTTTGGACCGCACATCGAGCAGAAGTGCGCGGTCTTGGCGGGCTCCGCGGGCAGCGTTTCGTCGTGGAAGCTGCGCGCGGTGTCGGGGTCGAGCGAGAGCGCGAACTGGTCGTTCCAGCGAAAATCGAAGCGCGCCCGGCTGAGCGCGTCGTCGCGTTCCTGCGCCCGCGGATGCGCCTTCGCCAGATCCGCGGCGTGGGCGGCGATTTTGTAGGTGATCACGCCGACCTTTACGTCGTCGCGATTGGGCAGGCCGAGGTGTTCCTTGGGCGTGACGTAACAGAGCATGGCGGTGCCGGCCTGGGCGATCATCGCCGCGCCGATCGCGCTCGTGATGTGGTCGTAGGCCGGCGCGATGTCGGTCGCGAGCGGGCCGAGCGTGTAGAACGGGGCCTCCTCGCAGAGTTCCTCCTCGAGCGCCACGTTTTCGACGATTTTGTGCATCGGCACGTGTCCGGGGCCCTCGATCATGACCTGCACGCCGTACGATTTCGCGATCTTCGTCAGCTCGCCGAGGGTGCGCAGCTCGGCGAACTGGGCCTCGTCGTTGGCATCGGCGATCGACCCCGGGCGCAGGCCATCACCGAGCGAGAACGTGACGTCGTAGCGCCGCAGAATCTCGCACAGCTCGACGAAGTGGGTATACAGAAAGCTCTCCTCGTGGTGCGCGAGGCACCAGGCGGCCATGATCGAGCCGCCGCGGGACACGATGCCGGTCACCCGTTTCGCCGTCAGCGGCACGTAGCGCAGCAGCACCCCGGCGTGCACGGTCATGTAATCGACGCCCTGTTCGCACTGCTCGATGACCGTGTCGCGATAAATTTCCCAGGTCAGCAAGGTCGGATCGCCCTTGACCTTCTCGAGCGCCTGGTAGATCGGCACCGTTCCGACCGGCATCGGCGCGTTGCGCAGAATCCACTCGCGCGTGAGATGGATGTCCTTACCCGTCGACAGATCCATCAGAGTGTCGGCGCCCCAGCGCGCGGCCCAGACCATCTTCTCGACCTCTTCGGCGACGGAAGACGTTACCGCCGAGTTTCCGATGTTCGCGTTGATCTTCACCGCGAAGGCCTTGCCGATGATCATCGGCTCGCTCTCCGGATGCCGGTGGTTGGCCGGTATCACGGCCCGCCCCCGCGCGACCTCGTCGCGCACGAGCTCGGGGGCGAGCCCCTCGCGGGCGGCGATGTACGCCATCTCGGGCGTCACGATGCCGGCCCGGGCCCAGACCAGCTGGGTCGCGGCACCGTCGATCGGCTCCGGGCGCGGCCAGGCGTCGCGAGTCTTCGCCAGGCCGGCGTCGACGTCGATCACGGCCGTCTCGTCGGTATACACGCCGGAGGTGTCATACAGATCGAAGTGTTCCCCGTTGCTGAGATTCACCCGACGCACCGGAAAGCGGATGCCAGGGTGCCCCGGCACGGGTTCGTAGCGTTTCGTGCTGCCCCAGATGGGGCCGGTCGTGACTGTGGTGCCGGTTTTCGGCATGCTTGTGGCGTCAATCGTGCGCATTGTGCAGAGCTCCCTACGCCGGCATTACCCGGACAGGTTCAACGGTCGACGGCCCTGGCCGCCCTCTCAGCTCGCTGGTGCGAGCTCCCGTGGTTGATGGTGTTGATGAGTGTCACTTCACCCTAACGCTGCCCCGGCCGCCGCTGCCGCCCGCCGCCGCGTACCATTCGACGGAGTTCGGCCCCGAAAAGGCGGTTTTCGCGCCAAACCGGGCCAGAAACGTGTTCAACTCCGTCGAATGGTACGGGGGCGGCGGGTAGCGGATGCCGCGGGCCGGCCCGGCGACCTGGTTGCGGCATCCGTCGCCCGGCCGAGAGCCGCCGAGAGCCGCCGAGAGCCGCCCGCCGCCGCGTACCATTCGACGGAGTTCAGCCCCGAAACCACGTTTTCACGCCCAAACCGGCCCAAACCCGCCCAGACTCCGTCGAATGGTACGGGCGGGCCGCGCGGCGTCACATGGCCCGACCGGGCAGGCCGCAGCATTTAGACTGGGCACTTGGTGACAACAACAGTCCCCAAGAACCCTCTGGAGTGCCCGTGGCCCTGATCGTGCAGAAGTTCGGCGGATCATCCGTCGCCGACGCCGAAAGCATCAAACGGGTCGCCCGGCGCATCGTCGACACCCGCAAAGCCGGCAACGAGGTCGTCGTCGCCGTCTCGGCGATGGGCGACTCGACCGACGAACTGCTCGACCTCGCCCACCAGGTCACCCCGATTCCGGCGCCGCGCGAACTCGACATGCTGCTCACCGCGGGCGAGCGCATTTCGATGGCGCTGCTCGCGATGGCGATCAAGAGCATGGGCTACGACGCCCGCTCCTTCACCGGCAGCCAGGCCGGCATGATCACGGATGCCCGCCACGGCTCCGCGCGCATCGTCGACGTGACCCCTGGCCGGCTGCGCGACGCTCTCGACGAGGGCGCCGTCGCGATCGTCGCCGGCTTTCAGGGCTTCAACCGCGACACCAAAGACATCACGACCCTCGGCCGCGGCGGCAGCGACACCACCGCCGTCGCCCTCGCGGCCGCGCTCGGTGCCGACATCTGCGAGATTTACACGGATGTCGATGGCATCTTCACCGCGGATCCGCGCGTCGTTCCCAACGCCCGCAAACTCGAGCGTGTGACGAGCGAAGAGATGCTCGAACTCGCCGCTGCGGGCGCCAAAGTCCTATATATACGTGCAGTGGAATATGCCCGTCGGCACGGCGTGACCCTGCATGTACGCTCCTCGTTCAATAAGAACACCGGCACAATCGTCTACAACGCGGCCGCCGCCCGCGCGAATGGAGAGACAGTGGAAGAGCCAATCATCGCGGGAATCGCCGCGGACCTGAGCGAAGCGAAGGTCACCGTCGTCGGCGTTCCCGACATTCCGGGCAAGGCCGCGCTCATCTTCAAGATCGTCGCGAACACCAACGCGAACGTCGACATGATCGTGCAGAACGTCTCGGCGGCCTCGACCGGCCTCACCGACATCTCGTTCACGCTGCCGAAGTCGGAGGGCGAGCAGGTGCTCACCGCCCTGACCAACGAGCAGACCCGCATCGGGTTCGCCGGTCTGCAGTACGACGACCAGATCGGCAAGCTCGCCCTGGTCGGCGGCGGCATGCGCACCAACACCGGCGTCTCGGCGAAACTGTTCGAGGCGCTCTACGAGGCCGGCATCAACATCGAGATGATCAGCACGAGCGAGATCCGCATCTCGGTCGTCACCCGCGCGAGCACGATCAACGAGGCGATGCGGGTCGTGCACCACGCCTTCGGGCTTGACGGCGACTCCGAAGCCGTCGTACACGGCGGTACCGGCCGCTAACCGGCCGGCCGGGTCGGCCCCGTGGGTCGGCCCCCGCGCATCACCCCGTCACCCTGTCCCTCCCTGTGGCGAATTCAGGAAATCGGCCCGCAGCATCCGCTCTGCGAACAGAATGTGGGCAAATCAGCCCGGATTTCCTGAATTAGCCACAGGGGACACCCCGCACGACGTTAGGAATCAACCGTGAGCACCGCAGCCCCCACCACCGGCCTCAACATCGGCGTTGTCGGCGCCACCGGACAGGTCGGGGCCGTCGTGCGTCGGCTGCTGGCCGAGCGCGATTTTCCGGTCGCCAGCATCCGCTTTTTCGCGTCGGCCCGCTCCGCCGGCACGTACCTGCCGTTCAAGGGCGTCGACGTGATCGTCGAAGACGCAGCGATCGCCGATCCGACCGGGCTCGACGTCGCGATCTTCTCGGCGGGCGCGACCCTGTCGAAGGCGCAGGCCCCGCGCTTCGCGGCGGCCGGCGTGACGGTCGTCGACAACTCGAGTGGCTGGCGGATGGACCCCGACGTGCCGCTCGTGGTGAGCGAGGTCAACCCTGAGGCCATCGACCTCGCGGTCAAGGGCATCATCGCCAACCCGAACTGCACCACGATGGCCGCGATGCCTGTGCTGAAGGCGCTGCACGACGAGGCCGGACTGGCCCGCCTCATCGTCAGCACCTACCAGGCGGTCTCCGGATCCGGACTCGCCGGCGCCTACGAACTCGCCAGCCAGGTGCGCGTTGCCGTGACCGACGAAAACCTGCTCGGCCTCGTGCACGACGGCAGCGCCGTGACCCTGCCCGAGCCGACCATCTACGTGCGCCCGATCGCGTTCGATGTGATTCCGCTGGCCGGTGCTCTCGTCGATGACGGACTCTTCGAGACCGACGAAGAGAAGAAGCTGCGCAACGAGAGCCGCAAGATCCTCGGCCTGCCGAACCTGCTCGTCTCCGGAACCTGCGTGCGCGTGCCCGTCTTCACCGGCCACTCGCTCTCGATCAACGTCGAATTCGACCGTCCGCTGTCGGTCGCGCGTGCGACGGAACTGTTGACGGATGCCCCGGGCGTCACTCTCACGGACGTGCCGACGCCCCTGCAGGCGGCCGGTCAGGACGACAGTTTTGTCGGACGCATCCGCCAGGACGAGGGAGTACCGGGCGGCCGCGGCCTCGCGCTCTTCATCAGCAACGACAACCTGCGCAAGGGCGCCGCCCTCAACGCGGTGCAGATCGCCGAACTGATCGCCGCTCGCCGCGCCTCTTAGCCCCCCGGGCCATCCGCTCGCCCCCGCCCCGCGTACCATTCGACGGTACTCGGTGCCGAAACGCGACAATCTGGCGCCTGAACCGTCTGCTGGTCGCCGTTCTCCGTCGAATGGTACGGGGCTCGACTTCGTCGGCAGTCCCGCGCCGGGCTGGCCCCGCCCCGCGTACCATTCGACGGCATTCGGCACCGAAACGGGACAATCTGGCGCCTGAGCCGTCTGCTGGTCGCCGTTCTCCGTCGAATGGTACGCGTGGCCACGGACCGTGCCAGAACGGGGGCGAAAAAAGGTACCAGATTTGGCGGAAAGAGGAGTACGTTCGACTACTGTCTGAAGGTGT
Source organism: Cryobacterium frigoriphilum (assembly GCF_004403305.1). GTDB lineage: Bacteria > Actinomycetota > Actinomycetes > Actinomycetales > Microbacteriaceae > Cryobacterium > Cryobacterium frigoriphilum. The sequence continues at coordinate 9,231 of NZ_SOHE01000082.1, forward strand.
GGGCGAAAAATGGACTTTGGCGGGCGTGACGCGCCCGGTATTCGTCGTGTTCGCCGTTCTGGCGCTGACCCTCATGGTCATTTCGGCCCAGGCCGCCATCGCCGCTCCCGGCCATCAGTGGCCCCTGATCGTGCTCGGCGTATTGTGCGCGGCGGCCCTCGAGATTCCCAAGCTGCAGGTCGGCAGCGTGCGTCACCGCACCCCCGTGATCACCCTGCCGGTGATCGCGCTGCTCGCCCTCGAGACGGTGCTGCCGCTGCGCATCTCGGTCGGCGTGATCGTGACCGGTGTGCTGGTCATCGAGGTGCTGCGCACTCAGCGCTGGGCGGTCGCGCTCTATCGCGCGGGCCTGACCGGGGTCGGCGGGGTGGTCTGCTCGCTCGTCTACCTGGGCCTGAACGCACCGCCGCTGTCCGTGCCGGTGCTGATCACCGCGGCCGTGGCCTCGATCAGCTACGTCGCCTTCGTGATCGCGGTCGGAACCTTCCGCATGCGCTACACGAAAGACGCCTTCGACCTCGGCGGCCGGCCCATGCTCTCGACCCGCCGGGTGCTGCTGGTCGGGGGAGGCTACGCCGCCGTCGCCGCCGCGGCGGCCCAGTGGAACCACGCCTTCGCCGACGGCAGCAGCCAGTCGATCGGTGTCGTCGTTGTGCTGCTCGCCCTGACCCTGCTCGCGGCCACCGAGAAACTCGTGATCCGCAGCCTGATCATGCGCCGTCGACTGGTCGGCATGATCGCCGGCGTCACCGCCCTCAACGCGAGCACCTTTCTCGAAACCCCGCGCCGCGACGTCTCCAGCGATGGGGGTTCGGGCACGGATGCCGCCACCGACATCACCGAAATGCTCTGCCGGGCGGTCTCCACCACGGTCGGTGTCGAGTCGGTGACCGTGCGCGATGCCCCGCCGGCCGCCGGCGAGATCGGTGTCGTCGTCGCCTTGACCGCCGGCACCGAACAGTTCGTGGTGGCCCACCGCGACCCGATGGACCGCGGCTTCACCCGCGACGACGAGCTCGCCCTGCGCGCCCTCGCTCAGACAGCGGATGCCGTCGTCACGGCCCGCTCGGACATCGGCGGACTGATCGTGCGCGCCAACACTGACCCGCTGACCGGGCTGCCCAACTACGGCGCCTTCCAGGTGTCCCTCGCCAACATCAATGAGCACCGCAACTACGAGGAGGCCCTCGCGGTCTTGTTTCTCGACCTCGACGACTTCAAACGCCTCAACGACCGCTACGGACACCAGGCCGGCGACAGCGTGCTGCACGAACTGGGGCGGCGGCTGCGGCGGGCGGTCGGCCCGCACGATGTGGTCGCCCGGGTCGGCGGCGACGAATTCATCGTCATCCTCACCCGGCTGACGAGCCTGTCAGAGGCCAAGGCGATGGCCGAGCAGATTCTCGCGGACGTCGGCCAGCCGCTCACCGTCGGCCTCAACCACTTCACCCTCGTGCTGAGCATGGGCCTGGCCTACTCCGCGCAGCAGGAGAGCGACGTGTCCCTGCTCATCCACGACGCCGATCAGAGCATGCTTGCCGTCAAGCGCAGCCGCCGCGCCGGCGGGCCATCGAACGAGAGCAGCCTCAGCATCAGCGAACACCGTTCCACCGCCATGGACGACCTCATCGCCCACGCAATCGACGACGACCTGCTCGAACTCGCCTTTCAGCCCATCGTCAGCCTCGTGACAAATCAGATTTGGGCCTTCGAGGCCCTGGTGCGGTACACGGATGCCGAACTCGGCCCGGTCTCCCCGCCCGCCCTGGTCGAAAAAGCGAAGAGCCTCGGCCGGCTCGACGCCCTCACCCGTCAGGTCGCGATCAAGGCCATGCGCGCCGCCGCCGACTTTCGGCTCGAAGACTCCCGCATCGTCTGCATGACCTTCAACGTCGAGGCCGCGCAGATCGTGCCGGCCCGGCTCGGCGATTTCGTCGAGATTCTGGCCGACCGGTATCCCGAGATTTCGCTCTGCCTCGAGCTCAACGAACGCTCGGTCGCGAAGGTTTCGGCCGAGATCCGCGCCCAGGTCGAGCACCTGCGCGATGCCGGCATCATGATCGCGCTCGACGATTACGGCTCGGAGGACTCCTCGGTTGACGCCCTGGTTCGGCTGCCGATGGATATTCTCAAGATCGACCGCAGCCTCGTGGACGATCTGGCCGACATCCGTCAGCGCGAGGTACTGACCGCGCTGCAGGGCTTCGGGGACAAGCTCGAGTACTCGATGATCGTCGAGGGCGTCGAGAACGCGTTCATGGCCGAGCAGCTGAACATGCTCGGAATTCGCGCTGCTCAGGGCTTTCACTACGGCATGCCGCAATCGTACGAGGTGACCCGGCACCGACTCGAACGGTTCGGCGCCGCCGCGATCGTACCCACCGAGTTGCCCGCCGCGGTAGTCGACGAGGTCGCACGGAGGGATGCCCCGGCTGCCGCCCCGGCTGCCGCTCCGCGAGCCGCCGCACCAGCTGCCGCCCCGGCATCCGCTGCCCCGATCGGGCGGCCGGTGCCGCTGCCGTGACGCTCCCGATTCAGGTCGCCCCGCCGCGCCGGCGACACTCCGTGGTCACCCCGCGGGTGGAACGCTCGGTGTTTCTCTCGCAGCTGCTGCTCGCCGGTGCCATGCTGCTGCTCGTCGCGGTGGCGACGCTCGTGGATCCGCTCGTGCTCGCCGACCCCCAGTTTTTCGCTGGGCTGACGATCATCTTCGTCATGACCGGGGTCGCGGCTGCGGTGCCGTGGCGACGCATCGACAAACGCTTCACGGCCTTGCTGCCGGTGATCGACATCGTCGGGCTGGCGCTCGCCCGCGACGGTCAGCCGCTGAGCGGCGTGACCCTGCTGCTGGTGTTTCCGGTGATCTGGATGTCTACCCACTTCGGTAAGGCCGGAGCGGTCGGCGGCGTGGCGTTGTCCGCGGTGCTGATCTGGCTGCCCGTGGCTCTGGGCTTCGACCGACTGCTCGCGAGCGAGGTGTCCCGCCTCGCCGTCGTGCCGATCATGCTCTCGTTCGTGGCGGCGATGACCTACGCGACCACACATCGGGCGGCAGCGCAACGGGTGCTGCTGACCCAGCAGGCCGACCTGTTCGAGACCGCGCTGCGGCGCTCGAAGCGCCAACGCAAGACCCTCGACGAGATCTTCGACGCGGTCGACTTCGGTGTCGTCGGGTTCGACCGGGCGCGGCGCCCCACCTTCATCAACCGGGCCCAGCGTGAGCTGCTCAGCCGGTTCGGGGTGCTCGACGGGCAACCGACGACCGAAATCGTCTACATGGACGACCAGCGCACCGCCTTCGCCTCGACCGAACGTCCCTACGACCGTGCCCTGCGCGGTGACACGGTCGACCGGCTCACGGTCTGGATCGGTGACGCCGGCCAGCAGCAGGCGGCGCTGCTGATCTCGGCCCGCCCGGTGCTCGACGACCACGGCGACTTCGACGGCGGCGTGATGGTGGTGCGCGACGTGACCCAGGAGCTGCGGCTGGTCAAGGCCAGGGACGACCTCGTCGCATCCGTTTCGCACGAACTCCGCACCCCGCTGACCTCGATCCTCGGCTACCTCGAACTGGTGCTCGACGATGACCGGCGCGGCGCCGACCAGCTCGATGCCGACAGCCGGCGCATGCTCGGCCTCGCGTCGAAAAACGCCGACCGGCTGCTGGTGCTCGTCGCCGAGCTGCTCACCGCGGCAAGCGACACCCGGCACACCCTCGCGCTGCGCGTCGCGCCCTGCGAGCTGTCGAGCATCGTCACCGACGCGATCGAATCGCTCACCCCGCTTGCGGCCGAGCGTCAGATCGTCTTCGAAACCGGAGTGCTTCCGGTCGTCGCGCTCGAGGCGGATGCGTTCCGCCTGCGCCAGGTCGTCGACAACGTCTTCTCGAACGCGATCAAGTACAACGTGCTCGCCGGGCGCATCACGGTGCTGATCGAGGCGACGGATGCCGCGGTCGAGCTGCGCGTGACCGACACCGGTCGCGGAATGACCGACGAGGAACAGCTGCACCTGTTCGACCGCTTCTACCGGGCGGACTCGGTGCGCGGCTCGAGCGTGCACGGTTACGGCCTCGGACTGAGCATCAGCCGCGACATCGTGCGCCAGCACGGCGGTGATCTGCGGCTCGAATCGCGGGCGGGTCGCGGGGCGACGGCCATCGTGAGCCTTCCGCTGCGCCGATGAGGGCGGCATCCGTCACCCTGTTATTGTTCGAATTGCCTGTGAGAAGAGAGACCCGATGACCCTCGACACGAACACGATGTTCATCGTGAGTGCGGTGGTGGTGACGCTGTGCGGCGTGACCTTCATCGTGAATGCCGCGTTCAACCGGCACGATGCGGCCGGACGGCTCTGGAGCCTCGCGTTCATCGCCGCGATGCTCGTGGGCGTCGCGTACGGCCTGCAGATGGTCTCGCCCGAGGCGTGGTGGGGCATTGCGCTGGGCAATACCTCGCTCGCGGTGTGCGTGGGGTCGATCTGGTCGGGGGTGCGGCTCTACAACGGGCGGGCGTCCGGCGCGCTCGTATCGGTCGGGCTCGCGCTGTTCATCGCGGCATCCGGTCTGGTCTATGGGCCGCGGGGCGGCGAATGGGCCGGGGTCGTGGAGCTGTGGTTCGTGCTCGCGCTGCTCGCGGCGCTCGCCACCCACGAGGCGATGCGCGGGCGCCTCGGACGCAACCTGAACGGCCGCATCATGGCGGCGGTGATGGCGATCACCGCCGTCTTCAACGGTAGTCGGGCGATCGTGTTTCTCGTCGATGGCCCCAACGGCGCGGTCTTTCAGCAGTATTTCAGCGCGAGTGTCGCGACAATGGTCAACCTCTCGCTCGTCGTCGTGATGTCGACCGCGGTCGCCGTGTTGCGGGCCGAGCGCTCGGGCGTCAACGCCGTCGGCGACGTGACGGAGGGCATCCGTTCCCGGGCCGGGGTGCTCGCGGCGTCGGTGTTCGCGCAGGAAGCGACCGATCACATCGACAGGGCCGCGCACGTGCGGGCCGGACTGGTGCTGGTCGGAGCGGATATCGACAACCTGCCGGAGATCAACACGGCGTTTGGCCGCGGGGCCGGAGACGAGGCCATCGAGCGGTTCGCGCAGACGCTGCGGCGCAATGCCCCCGTCATGGCCGTGATCGGGCATTATTCTTCCGGACGGTTTCTGCTGCTGGCCGGGGTCGGGTCGGGAGCCGAGGCGCTCAGCATTGTCGAACACCTGCAGAGTGCCCTCGTCGACGATCCGCTGACCGAGCCGAGCCAGATTCGCCTGACGGCGAGTTTCGCCCTCGCCGACACCTACGACCACGGCTACGACCTGGCGGCGCTGAACGCGGCGGTCTGCGACGGCATCGCGACCGTGAAGTTCGGCGGCGGCAACCTGATCGCGACGGCGGCGATCTCGACGATCGTGTCTTGACCGTATCTTGAGGTAAAGCTGATGCGCCGAAGCGGCGAACCCGGCCGCGGGCTGTCAGAGTTGAGGGGTGACACGTGAAGAGGGTGCCCACCTCGAGCAGGCCGCGCTGCGGGATCTCGACGAGCAGCTCGGCGGCGACAGCGTTCCGCAGCAGCGCTTCGTGGGGGACTTCGTGGCGCTCTGGGGCGTGCGCACCGAGCGGCTCGAACGCGCGCTGGATCATGCCCACCTGCACGATGCCGACGTGGTGTTGCTGAGCATCCGCTCAACGAGCCGCATGTTGGGGGCCGTACGGCTCGAGGCCGAGGCCGCGCTGATGCACCGCGCGGTGCTGCGGGGTGACGTGTCGGTCGCCCGCGCGCACCTGCCGCGCCTGTGCTCTCTCGGCACCGAGGCCTGCCGCGACCTGAAGGCCCACTTCAGCCTCTAGCAAGTTCTGTGCGTACCATTCGACGGAGTTCGGCTCGGTTTGGGGCTGTTCTGGGCCAGGGCAGTGGGCAAAGTCATATGGTCGTAGCAACGCTTCAGGAGATGGAGCGTTTCATGCCTAAGTTGTTTCCCGCTAACACCCGTACTGAGTTCGTTGATCTGATC
>NZ_SOHE01000054.1 GCF_004403305.1 Cryobacterium frigoriphilum
GAGCCAGTGGCTCCCCGCCGGACCACCACTGGCTCTCTTCCGCACGAACGGTGGCTCTGAACCGCACGATCGGGTGGCTCTCAAAGCATCAAATACTCAACAACAACAGGATCATCACTTACCGTGAGCATCAGCGCGCCTTTACGCGTCAGAACGGCCCGGCGTGATCCTCAAAGATTGCACGCCGGGCCATTCGTCTATCCGGACATCGTCAGCCTGACGCCGCCGACGAACAGGCACCAAATCCAGACGCGCTAAAACCCATCGTCACCGGGAAAGACGCCCACATCGTCACCCCGGGAGACGTTCAACACCACGTCGCATCCGTCAATGCCGTATGCGACGTTTCGGCTCCCGGGCGATGATTCTGCCTCAGGAACAGGCTCCTCCAATAGTCCTCGTAGGCCTCAGGGCCGCAGTCTTTCATCGCTTACTCTTCTGCGCTGTACAGGCGTTGAAGTACATCAGGATGAGTGATTGTGTACAGCTTGTAGATCAGGTCTTCACGGACCTCTTCATCATTGCGGTAGTCCGCACTGGAAATCGCTGCCAACGGGATCTCATAGGCCCGAAATTCCTTTACCAGCCAACCTTCAACGGCCTCCTCGTTGTCCACGCTCGCGGATCGGTTTTCTTCCAGCGCTCAAACAGACTTGTCACTGTGTCGCTCCGTCTCATTCCATCGACAGGTCCACGATATCGGGTGGCCCAGCCGGATGTTTAGACCGCCGCGAGAGGATGTGTCGATGCCGCTGGCCCCATCGTCGTGTACGGGTGCACTGGCGCCGAAACTGTCCGTTTCACCAACCCCATATGGAAAACAGCGCCTTGGACTCTGGAGCTGTCCGCCAACTCTGACAGGTAACGAGTTGTCATCGGACGATTCTGTAGTGCTTCAGTCACGCGCGGCAATGGGACACTCTTGACATGACTTCCAATATTCAGACGAGATCGCGCCTGGGCGTGGTGTTTCCAGCGGTGGCCATTGTGGGCGTCACCTGGTTGGTTTTCTGGATGGCGCAAGGATTCCCCACGATGTGCGCTCTCGTTGCCCCGTGCCCGGGGCGTGACGTGAGGGTTGTACCCGCTTTACTTTTCGGCGGGTCAATGCTCGCACCGCTGGTAGCGGTGATCCTCTCGTCCTCCGTCCGGTCACGAGCGGGGTGGGTCGTCCGACTGTCTTATGTCGTCCTCGTGTTGCTGGCGGTCATTGGGTACGGAGTCATCAGCTTCAGTGGTGGTTTTGGCGTGACGGCGGAATTCTTAGTTGGTCTTCTCGGGACCTGCGGGACAGTAGTGCTCGCCTATCTTGGAATCGTTGCGCTTCGACGGGAGACGTCGGAGGCAACCTTCCCAGAAGGAACTAGGTTTCTGAGCCCACGGATCGTAAAAGGGGCGATTGTCGTCGTCGTGGTGGTCTTGGCAGTCGTGTTGATCCTGTTCGCGCGCGGCATCAATTCGGCTGACACGACTGCTCTCAAGTGCTCAACGCCGAACGACTCACGAACGTTCACGCCTGTCTGTCCCTGACAACAAACTCGACATCCGCGCAGCGCGAACCAACCCAGCGCCGTAAATCCCGTATGGGGAACCCCCTACGGGACTGTCAATCTTCAAGCCCGCCGCTGACTTTGCCGCCGCTATTGAACTGGATAATCAGTGAGTTGTTGCGACCATCTAGTCGGGAGGCGCTTGATTTCACGTCCTCCTGAATCAGACTCTTCGGTCAGTGCACTGACCGGGTCAAGAACTCACAACCGGCCAGCGGTGGCGCGGATTAGTTCGTACGTTGATAGGAAGATCACACCGGAAATGGTGAGTACGGCACCAATGTGCGTTGTTCCTGCTTCGAAGATCAGAATCGGAACGCCGGGAAGGAAGCACACAACCGAGAGGACGGTCAAATATTTCACCGAACGTCTTGCCGGGTCAGCGCGTAATCTTCTTCCGTCTTCAGATTGACTCATGCTTTACTCTCTCAGATGCCCGAGCTCAAATCAGCGGAGACGGGAGCCTTTGCGGCCGATGCGGCAGTCTTTTGAACTTGGGCGCCTGGCATGTCGGATCGCGACTTCGAATACGAACCATCAACTCCATCTCAACCAGATTCCGTTGGATGGACTCGATCGCCGCCCTGTCGTCACGCGAACGGGAAATTTCCTCCTCGCTAACCGTGGGCTGAGCAACAGCAACATCCCCATTTTGCCCACGGCTACCCCACCCGGTCTGCAGGGGAACGCTATGTTCGCGACAGACGGGACGTCCGTAGGGGGAACGTCTACCGGGCTTCTCCTAGACTCGTTCCCATGGCTGGCAATGTGGTTCTGAATGCATACGCCGGTCGCGCGGAGGAGTACACGGCGCTGCTTGGATCGATGGCTAACACCCACGAATTGGATCAGCGGTTTGTCGCCCTCTGGGCGCGCGACCTGCGGGGCGCGGTCATCGACGCGGGGTGCGGTCCTGGGCACTGGACCGATTTTCTGAAAAAGCGTGGTGTCGATGTGGAGGGTATCGATCACGTTCAAGCGTTCATCGGGCGAGCAAGAAAAAGATTCCCGACGGTCCCGTTCCGCGTCGCGTCACTGGGCGATCTCGGGGTCCGAGACGGATACGCAGCGGCGATTCTTGCGTGGTACTCCGTTATCCACCTTGCCCCGAATGACTTGCCAGCGGTTTTGCGCGAGTTCGCCCGCTGCATTGCTCCTGGAGGTAGCCTCCTCCTCGGTTTCTTCGAGGGCGACACCGTCGAGCCGTTTCCGCACGCCGTAACGACCGCCTACTTCTGGCCTATCGGTGAGATGAGCACGCAGCTCGAAGCCGCAGGGTTTCACGTTCAGACGGTGAACACCCGAACCGATCCAAGCAAGCGGTCCCACGCTGCGATCATCGCCCATCGAATCGATGGTTCAGCGCCCTCAGAAGCTCCGTGTTAGCCACAAGCTCCGACGCTGATTCGTCGAAGGAACTTTAAAAATTGCAATCTAAACAGCCTTCGTCATAAGCCGAACCTCTTACGGACCTGGCGCCTTAAGGTGGGCACCCATTTGCACCCTGCGCCCATATCGGTCAAGCCCAAGTTCGGCCTCGATGCCGACAAGGGAACGATGAAATTGCGTTGCTGGTTTTTCCTCCGCAAAACCGGCGCTCGCGTAGAACGGGGCGTTCCACGGGATGTCGGCGAAGGTGCGAAGCGAAATGCGGTGATAGCCGCGCTTCTGCGCTTGAACTTTGGCGGCCTCCACGAGCGCTCGACCCCAGCCCTTTCGCGCGTCCCCCGGTGCTACGGAGAGCTGCTCCAAGTGGCAGATGCCGTCGACCTCTAGAACATGGACAAAACCCGCTACGCGACCTTCGTCGAGCTCGACGACGAGAATGAATCCGGGCTCCGACGCACGAGCAACGCCCGTGGGTGCGGCAGCCCAGTCATCAGGCTGGAGTTCGTTGATCAAGAGTCGATCAGCGTCGTTTTCAATCTTCTCGATCGCATCGAGGTCTCGCGATCGGGCGAGGTGGACGCTGGCTGCCATGTATCGAGTGTACGGAGCGGAACGTCCGAGGGCCGATCGGCCTGTGCGAGCGCGGCGCGGTCTCGAGCACCTCGTGTCTGAAGGGGAACCCCGCGCGGGACGCGTACGGCTCTACGTTTCGGACTCACTTTTGGCGCAAACCCAGAAGCGATGCTGGAGAGGAGCGGAGTTTTGAGCTCTGCTACCGGGTCAGCCTCGGTACAGGGCCGCCATGGCAGTGGCAACGTCCCGCATCACAGTCCGCGCCTCTGGCGGACTCGTGACGCGGAGGTGGTCACCGAATTGCAACAGCTGACGCACGGACTCCACCTGGTCGTAGATCACGGTGATCTCGACTTGTTCGGCATCAACGGGCTTACTGCTGGCGAGTCGAGCGCCTAGAATCCGTCGAGCGAGGTCAAGCCTGTCCTTCGACAGCGTTGCGATAATTGTGATGTCTCCCCGGTTTTCTACCGCCGTACTCAAATCACGGCTGACACTGGCGAGCGTTGCGTTCGGTCGAAGGCGTCGAACCTCTGGCAGGACATCCCAGCCCTCTAATCTTTGGAGCGAGTACAGCTTAGGCACGCGGTCGATATCGGCGACCAGGTACCAACGGCCGGACTTCGCTAGAAGGCCGTACGGGTCAACGGCGTGCCATGAAGCACCTCGTTCGGTACTTCTCCGATAATGAATCCGCAAACGCCTGCCCGACTGCAGGTTTCGGGCGAGTTCGGCGACGCCGGCGGCACTTGGCATCGGGCTAAACCATGGAGTGTTGTCGACCACAATCAATTCGGACAATGGCAGTTCCAACTGGCGGCCCTGAGGGCGGCGGGAAGCGAGCTTCAATTGGGCGCTGCGCGTGAGTGAATCGATGCCAAGTTGGCGCGCTTGCCCGGTGTCCAAACCCAGTAGCTTCAGCGCATCGACCTCGGTGGGACTGAGTTTGGACACATCCAGCTGTGACCCTGGAAGCAGGACTACGCCTCCATATCGGCCTCGCTCGGCGAACACCGGTACATCTGCGTCCGCCAGGGCCACGACGTCGCGCAGTACCGTCCGGACCGACACTCCCAACTCTTCTGCCAGCTCAAGCGCCGTCATCTGGTGGCGCGTCTGGAGCAGCAACATCATCGAAAGTAGGCGGTGGGAGTTCATCTCACCAGTATCGACGGATACCAGACAAAAGCTGTCATGTATTGATGAAAGGCTTGGCGTTGCCGAGAACGTCAACTAAGGAGATCCCCATGGCAACACCAAACCTGTTCCTCATCTATGTCACCGACGTCGAGCGCTCCACCCGTTTCTACAGCGATCTCTTCGAGATGGAACCTGTCACCATTACCCCGCGTTATGTCCCATTCGAGCTAGCCCCGGGCGTGCTCTTCGCTCTATGGTCTGGCCGCGGCGACACTGTCACAACGGCGACGCCGCGAACCAGCGAGTTGGGACTCATGCTGCCCGGGTCAGCATCCGGAGTCGATGACTGCTTCGCGGCGTGGACGGCCAAGGGGGTCATTGTTATCGAAGAGCCGCACGAAGACGTCTTCGGGCGCACATTCGTGGTCGCCGACCCTGATGGCAACCTCATTCGTGTCTCTCCGATCGACTAGAACGGAGTACAAGGGCAGACTCGATTGCGCAATTCTGCCCTTGTAAGGTTCGAAGACCGGGCCGGTTTCACGCGTAAAGTCTCACGACCCCAACGATTGGCATGCTGGGTGACAGACGCCGCCTGTTCCGGAGGTATGTCCCGAATTGGGAACCCCCTACGGGACGGGTGAGACAGCAGTCCCGCGGTGGCACCAACTATGCGCGGTGCGCTCGAGGTGACAACGCCCGCGGGCCGCGGTCACCGTCAGTGATTGGAAAAAAGTGCTTGGCCGATGATGCGGGCTCCGTCGGGAAATGCCCCCGGGTTCGGCCCGGAGTAGTTGAGCCTGATGAAGGGGCCGGTGGCCTCGGCCGGGAACCAACTCGAGCCGGCAGCGATTAGGACTCCGGCGGCTTCGCAGTCTGCGACGAGCCGCTCGAGGTTTGTCCCATCGGGCAAGCGGGCCCACAAATTGAGACCACCAGTCGGAACCGTGGTTATGTGGGCGTCGGGTGCATGCTCGCGCAGACTCGTCAGTAGCAGATCTCGCCGGGCCCGCAGCTGCGGGCGAAGGTTGCGGAGGTGCGTCTGCCACCCCGGCTGGGTGACGACGTCGAGCACTGCGGCTTGAAGGATCCCGCTGACGTACATCGATTCGGCCCCGCGGTCAGCGAGAATGCGTTCCTTGGCGGGACCGCGGGCAATAATTGCCGCCACGCGAAGGGACGGCGAGACGCTCTTCGTGAGGGATCGCACATAGACGACGTGGCCGGCGTCATCGCGCGCGGCGACAGGATGCGGATAGGTATCGATGCCAAAATCATGGGCCCAGTCATCCTCGACCAGAAAGGCGCCGTGCGCCCGAACGACGTCGAGGATCTGCGTCGTGGTGGACTCTGACCACTGTGCGCCGGTCGGGTTCGCATAAGTCGGCTGCGCGTAGAAGACCCGTGCACCAGTTTCCTGGAACGCCCGAGCGAGCTCGTCGGGATCGGGCCCCTCGGGTCCCGACGGAACCGGGACCACGTCGACCCCGGCTTGAGCCGCAGCCTGGATCGCGCCCCAGTAGGTGGGCGATTCCATCAGCAACGGCGCTCCGGTAGTGACCAGAGCACGGAATATCGTGGCCAGACCACTCTGACTTCCGGGAAGCACGATGACATCGCTGGATAGCGGCGGAGTGACGCCGACCGGTGTCGCGGCGCCGAGCTCCCTAGCAAACCAGGACTGCAGTTCCGGAAGCCCGGCGACCGGCGAACGTGTCAGTGCCGCCTCGCTTCGAGCCGCGCGAGCCAGCGCCGACCGCACCAGGCGCTCGGGCAAAAGGTCCCGGTCGGGGTACCCGGAATGCAGGGCGATGCTCCCCTGTGGAGCGGCGCGCAGCGCAGGGTTCAATGCGCCGAGGTGGCTGCTCGGGGAACGCATGGCGGCGGTCTGCCAGCCAAAGTCGAGCGGCCGAGCGGTACGTACCGCGCGAACGAAGGTGCCGGCGCCGGGCCGGGTTTCGATCAGGCCTTGCGCCACGAGCGTGCGTAGTGCTTTCTGCACCGTCACCGGGCTGGCCCCGTACTCGGCGACGAGCATTCGGCTGGTGGGCAGCCGGGCGCCCGGCGCCCGGCCAGCAATCCACTCACGCAGTGCGGCCACAATCCGATAACTGCTATCGTTGTTCATGTCAGATCATAATAGCGCTATCAAGACAATGCCCGCACCGCTATCCCCCTCCCGGGCCGGCCTTGCTTGGGGGCTGCTCGGTGTCGCCGCGTTTTCCTTCACCGTGCCGTTCACACGCGTGGCCGTCGAGAGCATGTCCCCGTCGTTCATCGGATCCGGGCGCGCGGTCATCGCTGCCGTACTCGCCGCGGCCGCCCTGATCATCACCGGGCAACACCTTCCGCGCGGCAACCAGTGGTTTCGTTTGGCCGTCGTCGCGGGCGGCGTCGTCGTCGGCTTCCCCCTCCTGACATCCTTTGCCCTCACGACGGCGTCGGCCAGTCACAGCGCCGTGGTCATTGCGCTCCTGCCGCCCGCGACGGCCGTCATGGCTGTCATCCGGGGAAAAGAGCGACCACCGCTCCCGTTCTGGATCATGGCCGCCGTCGGAGCGCTGGTGGCCGTGGGCTTCGCGTCCCTGCAGGGCGGCGGAGGCATCCGCTTGCACTGGTCAGACCTGCTCCTGTTCGGTGCCGTCGTGGCCGCGGCCATCGGCTACGCCGAAGGAGGGCTGCTCGCGCGCGAAATCGGGGCGTGGCAAACCGTTTCGTGGGCCCTCGTTCTGGCTGCGCCCTTCATGGTCACCCTGACGATAATTGCCATCGTCGACCAGCCACCTACCGGCTCGCTCACCCAATGGGCGGCCTTTGCCTACCTTGGCGTCGTGAGCATGTTCTTGGGATTCTTCGCTTGGTATCGCGGACTCGCCATCGGGCCCATGGCCCAGGTCAGCCAGGTTCAACTCGCCCAACCCGTCCTCAGCATCGTCTGGGCCGCCCTCATCCTCCACGAACACCTCACCTGGCAGACGATCATCGGGGGCACCGCGGTCATCCTCTGCGCCGGCATCGCCGTGCGAACGCGCCTCAATCGCGTCAGGCTTACACGCTCCGCCGAGGACCGTGCAGTTGAATCATCACCAGTCGGGGCGATGCCCAGCACCAACCTTCCGTAAGGGGAACGTCTCACGGGACACTGCGGCTGTCGGGTATCAACGGAACGAATAGTGGTGCCGTCCGCTCTCGTCTGCTTTCTGGGCTGAAGTCAGAGGATGAAGGAGGAGACGATCATCGCTCCGGCGAGGCCGGTGACGGCAAGGAGCACGAGCAGCGCCCGATTAACACGACGGCGGCTAACCGTTCCCTTTCGGAATGTCGATGGTGACATTCGTTCTAGGTTGGGAAGAAGGGCCTGAAACGGTGGATCTTGCGGTGCTGAGCGGATAGGTTCCTTGGCTGAGTGTCCATCATCATCGATTTTCGCCATGCCTTCATAGTATCGGCTACGAACCAGACGACGCCGAATACAAGATGTTGGTCGGGCGCTAGCCCCTCGTCCCAAGTGCTGCTGCGATCCAATGCGTATTGTCGGCTCCGCGACGGCCCGTGCCCGCCGAATCATCCGGTGCAACGCGTCCCGGGAGTCGAACCTCGTGCGGACGAACTTGAGAAGTCGGGGTTCCACGGCCTCGCGGAGTGGAAATTTGACAGTGCTCCTCCCTGCTGATCAGCTTGGCAGACAGGATGCCTGTCGAACCGGGGGACGACGATGAACAATCCGCTTATTCCAGCTTTCTACGACATCGCGTGGAGCGGCGTTGTAGTGGTGATGCTCGTGGCTCTCGTGGTGGCCCTGGTGCAAATTCGGCGCGCACCTTCGTTGAGTTCGACCGCTCGGGCCATTTGGGTGCTCATTGTGCTTTTCGCTCCCATCGCAGGTCCTGTGATCTGGTTCCTTGTCGGCAGACGACCTCAGCCCGAGTAGCGCCGGCCTTGTGGTGCTGACTATCGATTCTTGGAAATGTCGACGATGCCTTGCGTGGACTGCACCTTGAGAGGAACCCCCTGCGGGACGCAGAAGAAGGGATGCCTTCGTCGCTATCTAAATTGCCGCGCGGAAGCGATCCCTGCGAACCACATCGTGAACCATCTGTTGTGCGATCGGGCAGACTGGCGAGATGACGAAGATCGTGGTGCGTGAAGCCAAAGCACTCGAGACGGAGGCAATCGCGGGATTGCGCTGGCGGTGGGTGGTGGAGCGGGGCGGAGTTCCGGTCGTGAGCCGGGAGGACTTCGTGGCGTCCGTAGTGGCTTTCGCGTCCGCGCATGAGCAGACACATCACCGGGTCGTGGCGATGCGCAGCGGAGTGGTCGTCGGCATGGCCTGGCTGGCGGTGCTACCCCGCGTGCCCAGCCCGCGCGCCACCGATCGTGCTTCCGGAGACGTGCAGTGCGTGTACGTCGTCCCCGAGGAACGAAACGTCGGCATCGGCGACACGATGATGACGGCCGTTCTGGACAAAGCTCGACAGCTGGGCCTCGAACACGTCACGGTGCACTCCAGCCCCGAGGCAATCCACCTCTACGAACGCACCGGGTTCACCGCCTCACCGCGCGTCTTGTTCGCCGATTTCGCCGGTCGTTGACGGGTTGCGACGCTCTGGGAGTCGAGCGTTAGCCGGTCGCGAGGGTGCTCAGTCGGGATGCTGGTCGTTCCGTCCGTGTTGCGCCGCACCGCGTCGTTGACGAGAGCGCCCGTGCCGCCGAGGAGCGCACGAAGAACGGCTGTCAAACGATCGAAATGCAGGAGCGTGCAGAGTTTGTCCAAATGAGAATTCTTGTCCAGAGGAGCTCGCAAGCGGAACCTTTAGTGAGATGTCGGAAGGGAGCTGGTGAACACCACTTCGGGCATCTGGGAAGTCGTCTGCGCCGGATGCTTTACACGGTCCTGCGGCGATGAGACGTGTTGGACCGTCAGGGTGCGATCGATTCTCGGAGAAAACTGCAGCGGGAAATTTCAGAGGTTTCCCATTCCTCAGGTTCTTCGAAATTTACGTCTGTGGTGCGTGACTGTTGAAGTGATAAATGCACCGAGGAGTAGGACCGTGAGGACCGCAAAAGATACGCGGGTCGGATTGATCCAGGCGGGAATCATGTCGTAGTTGGCGTTGCACGTATCACGCAAATGCGTTGTCAGCGCCCCAGAGCCCGATTGACGGCCATCCGGAACTCGAGGACGTGATCGACTGCCGCTTCGCCCGGCCTGCCTCTTCGTACGAAGGAGAAGCGGGCTGTGTTGAACTCCCGGAAATGACGCCAACCCGTCGGCGCCAGTCGATCCGCGACAGGAATGCCGTCGGTGGTGGTCAGGCACACATACGGCGCACCCGGCCCTGACGCCAGTGGTCGAAGCCCGCGATCGAGACACCACGCGCTCAGCTCCGGACTGACGTTCACTTGGGCCAGGTTGGCTATCCTCCCGTCAAGGTTCTTGATCGCCGAAGCGGCGCGGCGAAGAAGTTCGATAGACTGGGCACCTGACTCGGCCACCCTTAGGACGCGATGAACCGGTTCCAGGTCGGGGACATCGCGGCGGACCAGCACCAGTCCCAGGCCGACCACCAGGCCAAGGTGCTTGTGCAAAGGCGCGATCGCGACGTCGCTGCCTGTCAGGAGCGCGGGGGTGAGCACAGTACCGAGTGACTGTGCAGCGTCGACGATACGGATGCTTCGTCCACCAAGTTCATCGACCACTGCGGTGACCGGCGAGACGTGGGTTCGCAGCTCCCAGTCGGCTAATGGCCCGGCTCGCGGCAGCAGAAAATTATAAGGCGAGTAGTGCTG
Organism: Cryobacterium frigoriphilum; assembly: GCF_004403305.1. Classification (GTDB taxonomy): domain Bacteria; phylum Actinomycetota; class Actinomycetes; order Actinomycetales; family Microbacteriaceae; genus Cryobacterium; species Cryobacterium frigoriphilum. Next base: position 10,443 of record NZ_SOHE01000054.1, read on the forward strand.
TTCGATGGGGCCCTCGGTATTGATGCTGCGGCCTGCGTTGGTCGCGGCGAACAACACCGCCATCAAGGCGGAGGTGGAATTATGAAGCAGATAGGGCCGGAAGTCTCCCGCGCCCAGGTCACGGACTAGTGCGCAGGTGATGGTGGACCGCAGCTCCGCTGCCTGAGCGTAGTAGTGTCCGTGCCCGGTAGACACCTGCAGATCTGGATGTAACGCCGCAGCGTCCAGTGCGCACATCAGGCCTCGAGCTCATCGGAGGCTGGAATACTCACCACGTGCCACAAAGCCGTGGCCACTGCGGCATCATCAGCTGATACCCGGCGCACATGTCTGGCTCGTTCCAGGCCGGGTAACCCGATGCCGACCACGAACGCAACGTCGGCCCGGGCTAGCAACTCTTGGTCATTCAGGTCGTTGCCGAACGCCACAACCACTGACCCGTTAGCGTTCATCCGGAGGTCAAGTGGCTTCGCTTTTGTGACGCCGGCGGCTGTGATATCGATAACCCCGCCGGCGTGCAGACATATCTCCACGTCGTCGCCGGCCGAGTCCCGGAGTCGGCATATCCACAAGGCAGAATCCTGCGAGTCCACAACCAGCTTGATGACAGTCGCCAGGTCAGGGTCAGCGTCGGGGCTGTACTCGGCCCGATCGGGATAGGCCATCCACGAGAAGCCGCCGCCGCTGACGACAAACCGGTCGCCATACTCAAGGTAGAAGGGAACGGCCTCTGCGCGAAGGCACGCGATCATCGCCCTCAAGGGTTCACACGGCAGCGCTGTGGTCTCGGTCTCCCTTCCGTGGCCAGTCCGGAAGGCACCGTTGCAGCACCACCACTCATCCACTCGATCGGCCAACGCACCCATGATTTTGCGGGCTCCGCGAGGAGCGCGTGACGTAGCCACCACCAGATGGATATCGCTTCGCTCGCCCAGATGGTCCAGGGCCGCGCTCACCTTGGGTCCCGGGTGGCCTCCGTCGAAGGCGATGGTGCCGTCCAGGTCGACGATGATGGTGCGCTCGGCAGGCCGACCGAGACTCGGCATCGACCCCGGACGCAGCAGCCCCTGGGCGAGGAGCGCGGGCACCACGAAATGATCGAAAATCGAGCCCAGCTCGATACCTGCCTCTCGGAATCCGCCGTCGATCCAGGCGACCTCCTCGATTTCCTGACCCGGGGTTGCGGTCCCGTCCGCCTCAGCGAGAAACACCTCGATCCGCACCGTCGAAGACGGCTCAAAGGCAGCGCGGTCAGAGTAGGTCCCAAACCGTTGCCAAGACCGTAGATGCAGCCCGGTCTCTTCTGTGAGCTCACGTGCCAAGGCCTGGTCCATTCTTTCCCCAGGTTCCGGTTTTCCTCCCGGGGAAATAAAAGTCGTCGAGCCACGCTTTCGAACCACAAGGAGTAAGCCGCCACGGAGGATCACAGCGGCCGCCTTGTCGATTCTCCTCATCCAGTAATCTCAGCCCGATCGCGCGTCTCGTGACCAATGGCCAACGAACGCCCGCTGAGAAAGTTGATGATGTCGTGACTCAGGGCCTCCTTCTCCTGGAGGTAGGCCAGGATGGTCTCATCCGTTGGTGTGGAGAAGCTGTCGCCGAAGATAGAGACACCCTCCAAAGACTTTGTGGAGAGGCCGAGCTGAAGGAGGCGATATTTGACGTCGTCGCCCGATGTGGCGAACTCGTAGATAGGACTGCGGTAGTCGATTCCATATTCAGCGAGGAACCCCTCGAAGTACTCTCGGGCGACCATGCGCTGCTCGGGGAAGTCCTGCTGATAGCGAGCGATGCCATCGTTCATAATGGCGAGGCCGTTGCGACGACAGTAGTCGACGGCGTGTGCGTGGATGGCGATTTTCTCGCCGAGAAGGATGAGATTCTTGCGGTGGGTCAAGATATCGTGCTCGATATTCGCTATTGCGATGGACCGGAAGGCGCCGCTCACGTCACTGACTACGTGAGTCACGACGAGGTCACCGAAGCGGGCCTGCAGCTCCTTAACTCGAAGGGTGAGCAGTCCGCGGTGGAGCGAGCATCCGCTATTTCCACTGAAGAGGTGGACGGGGATCCCCTGGAGCATGAGGCGGGCAGCAACCAGAGTGCTGTCTCGTCCGCCACTGAACATAACCAACTGGGCATTCTCTTTTTCAAAAAGCATTTATTGTCCGTAATTCATTGTCAATGACTGCTAATGACTGCTAATGACTACCAATGCTTCGCGCAGCCTAGCAGACCGTTAGCGCGCCTAGAATTATGACTGGTCAGCCTGCCGGCGTGGATGTTCGATTTCTGCGTGTTACTGGTGAATGCTGATGTGATGAGTGGTGCGCCCGTACCGTGACTTGAGACAGTCGGTAGGAGGATCATGTTTCATAATGAATTGTCGTAACATTCAGTGTATGGACGCACCCTGTAGACGGTTGAAAGTATCATTTTCGTTCACCCTGTAAGACCGACAAAACCTTCCGTGACACCAACCGATATAACAGGTTGCAATGGCCTGCCGCGGATATCTCGGACAGTCGGCCCTGGGTGAACATGGTGATCGCTGATCAAGTTTATTTCCTGGGATCGACGGGTGAATGAAGGCTCGATAAGTGGGGAAGATGCAGTTCAAGATCATCATGGTGTCGCGGGTTCAAGTCCCCTTTCCGCTAGACAGCATTCACTAAAATTGCCCAGAACTTCCGCCGAAGTCCGGGGCATTCTTCTTCCTGTTATGGGTCGAGACCTGGCTAGAGCCTCGTGTCGAGAGAGATATCCGCAACCCGCTATATGTCTGCACGCGGGTAGCGCGGTTTGCCACGGAGCGCGAGCGGAAGCGTAGCGAGGCAGATGCCGGCCGCGACGAGCAGTGCCGTGGAAAATGACAGCCCGGCAGCGAGTGTACCGATCAGCACTGAGCCCACTGCCGTGCCCAAATCGAATCCTATGTTCCACACAGCGCTGGCGGTGCCGTACTGCCCCCGTTTCACCGCGGCGAGGGACAGCAGCAGGGTCAGGTTCTGGAGTCCACCAAAAGCGATGCCGACTAAGATCAGCCCTGCAAGGAAGAGCAGGATGCTCGTCGCGTCAGGATTCTCGACCGCGGTGGCGGTGAGAATAAGACCGATGACTGATATCAGCACCAGCGGCCACAAAAAGCGCTGGGCGCCATAATGATCAGCTAGTCCGCCAACGCCCCACCGAGTCACTGCCGCGCTGAAGGTGAGCAGCGCGAGTCCGCCGGCCGTCGCGGCTGGCGCTGAACTCATCTGTGGCGCGAAGGTGATGAGCGCACCGCCGGCCAGTGTGACGCCACCAAGGAGAAGCATGGGGCCAAGGAGGCTGCCCAGCAGAAGCCGCCCCCCAGTCCCCGTGTTGTTCACCGTTGTCGTGGGTTCGGTCGGCGGCTGAAGAGCGCGTTCGGCTGTCTGTTCCCGCAGAACACGGGCCAGTTGTGGCGCAGAACTGATGCCCAGAATCGGCAGGGTGCCGATTGCAAAAACTGCCCAGAATCCCACTGACTCGGACATCCATGGCCCGAGGGGGAAAAGAACTACTTGCGGCACCGCGATTGCCGCACCGCAGGCCCCGATGGCTGCACCGTGTTGGGCACGCGGTACGAGATTGGCCACCACGGTCGATCCGGCCACGGTGAGCACACCAAACCCTATGCCACGCACTATTGAGAGGAGCAAAATCCAATTCAGATGGTCAGAGAAAAGAAACAGCAACGACGGAACCCCTAGAAGCACCAGGCCAGCGGCCAACACGCGACCGGTTCCTAGACGACTGAGAAGTCGGGGAACGAACGGCTGCGTCACAACCGTTGCCAGCAGCAACACTCCATTGACGAGACCGGCACCGGCCTCATTCGCACCGCCGGTTACCGCCCAAAGGGGTACGACGGGTAGGAGGGCAGAGAAACCGGCGAATCCAGCGGCCGTGAATACAAGGAGCGCCGGCATTCCTGCAGCGCGCCACACCGGCGGTGGGGTTGGTGCGGGATTGGGGCTCACGTTGGACAACCCTAACCGTAACCCTAACTCCAACTCCTAAGCGCCAAGGGCGGTGTTGCGATCAGCAATGGGGCCAACATTTTCTTGTTGCGCGGTCGACCTGATCTCCTGGGTACGGTGGTCGCCGCTTGTTTACTCGGGTGCACGGCCGACCGCGTGTCTCCAGAATCTGACACAGGCGCGTCCGCGAACGAGGGGACCGATAGGACCGAGACTCGATCGGCCAAGATAGCTCGATGTATGCAGGCGGAAGGGTGGGACGTCACGTACTACCCGTCAGATGACTCGTACGGTGGCGAGACGTCGACGGATCAGGCAGATCAGTATGACGCGTCGGCCGTCGAATGTGGAGAGCGGTTTCCCGTGACCGGCCCGAGCTCGTTTGAAGAGTATTCTCAAGCTGATTGGGATCAGTTGTACAAGGGCGAGGTTGCCCGGGCTGCTTGCTTGCGAGCGGAAGGGGTTGAGATCCCGGGTGCGCCGTCGAAGACTGTTTTCATCGAGGAGTACCCGTCCGGGGATGGCTGGTATGCGTACAGCTTCGTTTCTCCGTCAGAAGTCGGACGTGATACTTGGGAGGACCTGAATCAGGCGTGTCCTCAGTCGTGATCACTCGTCTCAGCTGAGTTATTCTCACTTAAATAATTACCGTCATCGACCAGCCCTCGATAACGCATTGGCTCATTGGGCGGCGTTCGCCTACCTCGGAGTGGTGAGCATCTTCACCCGGGCTGCCGCTTTTCGTACCGCGAGTGGCCATCGGGGCTATGGCCCAGGTCAGCCAGGTGCAACGCACCCGACCTACCCTGCACATCCTCTGGACAGCGCTACTCCTCCGCGAAGAGCTCAACTGGCGGACCATCATTGGCGGCATCGCCGTCATTCTCTGCGCCGTCATCACCGTGCGAAACACCTCTATCGCGTCAGGCTCACCCTCCGCCGAGGACCGTGAAGTTGGACCAGAAACAGTCGAGGCGATGCCGAGCACCAACCGCCCGTAAGCCGAACCCCCTACGAGACATTTGGGCCTCAGTCGGATGTGCGATGCAGGACGAACATTCCGCCGAATGCCGGCTGGTCAGATCGGCCTTCATCGCTGTCTA
>NZ_SOHE01000033.1 GCF_004403305.1 Cryobacterium frigoriphilum
GACCGGTGATGGCCGGGCGGATATCGTCGGGTTTGGTGATGCCGGGGTGTGGGTGTCGTTGAACAATGGCAACGGTACGTTCCAGGGTCCGGTGAAGGTCGTCGACAACTTCGCCTACAACGTCGGCAGCTGGCGCGTCGAGCGGCACCCGCGGATGCTCGCCGACGTGAGCGGTGACGGCAAGGCCGACATCGTCGGCTGTGGTGACGCCGGAGTCTGGGTGACGCTCAGCTGATTCGGCCGTGCCCGCCGCAGCGCACCAGACCGCACCGCACCGCACCGCACCGCACCGCACCGTATCCCATGCGTGCGGTGCGGTGCGGTCTGCGGTGGCGGCGTCGGTGTCAGTCCCGGTCGACGCGCAGCACGCGGAAGCCCTTGGAGATGGTGTCGCGGGTGACCTCGAAATCGCCCGGTAGCTCGGCCTCAAGCCAACGGTGCAGCGAATCGGAACCGAGATTACGCTGCACGACGAGCCAGCCCGTGGTGTCGGCCTTCAGCCGCGGCAACCAGGTCAGCATGATGTCGTGCAGCATCTCCTTGCCCACCCGAATCGGCGGGTTCGACCAGATCGTGTCGAAGCGGATGTCGGCGGGCACGTCCTGCGGCAGCGCCGCGATCACGTTGCTCAGGCCGAGGCGCGTGGCGTTGGCGCGCACCAGGTCGAGGGCACGCTCGTTCACGTCGACGGCCCAGACCGTGGCGGCGGGGGAGGACAGCGCCAGATGCAGTGCGATCGGGCCCCAGCCGCAGCCGAGGTCGAGAAAGGTACCCGACTCCGGCGGTTCCGGAATGTTCTTCAGCAGCACCTCGGTGCCGCCGTCCAGATGCTGCGGGCTGAAGACGGCATTGGCGGTCACGACCTCCCGCGGCGCTCCGGCGAGGTGCACGGTGATCTGCCGGGTCTTGAGTTCGCTCTGTGACGTTGCGGAAAAATAGTGTTCCGCGGATGGTTCGGCTAAGTTTTCGGGTGACTGCTCGTGCTCGGGTGACATACAGGGAACCTTTCGAGATCGATCAACTAAGGTTAACGGGATGATTGAACCAACCGTGCACGATGACGATGATGTAGTTGCCCGGGTGCTCGCGAGCGCCGACACCCGCGCGTCCGGGTATTCGCTCTTTCGGAGCGGGTCAGCGCAGGCCCTGCAGAACGAATCCGATGTCGCCCGTCACGACGACGGTGGTCACGACGGTGACCAGTCCGAACGTGAAGACCGCAACGCGCTCCGCCGGGTCGGCGGATTGTCTACCGAACTCGAAGACGTCACAGAGGTCGAGTACCGCCAGCTTCGCCTCGAAAACGTGGTGCTCGTCGGTGTCTACACCCACGGCACCGTCGACGATGCCGAAAACTCGATGCGCGAGCTCGCCGCCCTCGCCGAAACCGCCGGCGCCACCGTGCTCGACGGGCTGCTGCAGCGCCGCGCGACCCCCGACCCGAGCACCTACCTCGGTAAGGGCAAGGCGCAGGAAGTCGCCGACCTCGTCAAGGCGATGGGTGCTGACACCGTCATCGCCGACACCGAACTGGCCCCGAGCCAGCGCCGCGCCCTCGAAGACGTGGTCAAGGTCAAGGTCATCGACCGCACGGCCGTGATCCTCGACATCTTCAGCCAGCACGCCAAGAGCCGGGAAGGCAAGGCGCAGGTCGAACTGGCCCAGATGGCGTACATGCTGCCGCGCCTGCGTGGCTGGGGTGACTCCATGTCCCGCCAGGCCGGTGGCCAGGTCGGCGGTACCGGAGCCGGCATGGGCTCCCGCGGCCCCGGTGAGACCAAGATCGAACTCGACCGTCGACGCATCCACACGCGCATGTCGAAGCTCCGCAAGGAGATGGTCGAGATGAAGCCGGCCAGAGACGCGAAGCGTGCGAACCGCAAACGCAACGCCGTGCCATCCGTCGCCATCGTCGGCTACACCAACGCCGGCAAGTCGAGCCTGCTGAACCGCATCACCCGGGCCGGAGTACTCGTCGACAACTCCCTCTTCGCGACCCTCGACGCGACCGTGCGCAAGACGACCACCGAAGACGGCCGCCTGTACACGCTCACCGACACCGTCGGGTTCGTGCGCAACCTGCCCCACCAACTCGTCGAGGCCTTCCGCTCGACCCTCGAAGAACTCGCCGACGCCGACGTCATCGTGCACGTCGTCGACGGCTCGCACCCCGACCCGGTCAGCCAGCTCGCGACCGTGCGCGACGTGATCGGGGAGGTTGGCGCCCGAGAGATTCCCGAACTCGTCATCTTCAACAAGAGCGACCTCGTGAGCGAAGACGACCGGCTCGTGCTGCGCGGCCTCGAGCCGCGCGCGATCTTCGTCTCCGCCCGCAGCGGCGAGGGCATCGAGGCGGTGTTGTCACAGCTCAGCGATCTGTTGCCGAGCCCGCAGATCGAGCTCACCCTGCTCGTGCCCTATGACCGCGGGGACCTCATCGCTCTGCTGCACGATCAGGGCCGCATCGACTCGACCGAGTACGTGGAGGGCGGCACCCTCGTGCGCGCCTTCGTCACGCCCGAGATCGAGAGTCAGTTCACCCCCTTCACGGCTGTCCTCCCGGCCAGCTGACCCGACGGCGCTGACCCGACGGCGCTGACCCGACGGCGTTGACCCGACGGCGTTGACCCGACGGCGCTGACCCGACGGCGCTGACCCGGCCAGCTGACCCGACGGCGTTGACCCGACGGCGTTGACCGCGCCCGAAACGGGTGGCCGCTACGGCCGTTACCGTAGCGCGTACCGAGATGGGGCGCGCTCATGGCCGAGGGGCGCTCGGAGCGCCCGCACGAGCGTCCGAAACATGGCGTCACACGCCCCTGACAGGCCTCGGGGGCGTTGCTACACTCAACTCAATCGTTGCCACCGGGTGTGTTTGCCCGGCGACATGGAGCGACAGCCGAGCCCGGCACCCGCCCGCGAGCGCCGCCAGTCTGACTGGCGGACCGCGGCCGCCCGGCCGCACAGTGCACCACGCAGGCCCACCGCCTGAGCACTTCGCTTTCTGCCGAATGAGGAACCATGGCCCCCACGGACCCCGCCTGTATCGCGTCAGCGCCGCCGCGCGTTCCGTTCTCCTTCGAGCTGTATCCGCCCAAAACGGATGCCGGCGCCACCGCCCTGCACGCCACCATCGATCGCCTCGCAGCGGCCGGCCCCGAGTTCATCTCGGTCACCTACGGCGCCAACGGCTCCTCGCGTGGTTCCTCGCTCGAGGTGCTGAAGTACATCCTGCACGAGACGCACGTGGATCCGATGGCGCACCTCACCTGTGTGGGATCCTCCCATGCCGAGGCGAGCGCTCTGATCCGCGAGTTTCTCGACGCCGGGGTGCACAGCTTCCTGGCGCTGCGCGGCGATCCGCCGCAGGGAACCCGCGAGGGCGACTCCTTTCTCGGCGACCTCGGCAGCGCCGCGGAACTCGTTCAGCTGATTCACCGCGTGCAGGCCGAAAAGGTGCCGTACCGCGAAACCGTCATCCCCGGGCTGCCGCGGGCACGGCGGCTCAGGACCGACCGCGAAAAGGTGCGCATCGGCGTGGCAGCGTTCCCCAACGGACACCCACAGTCCCGGTCAACGTCGCAGGATATCGACACCCTGCTGGCCAAGCAGGCCGCCGGTGCGAACCTCGCCATCACCCAGTTGTTCTTTCACGCCGACCACTACCTGAGCTTCATCCAGCGGGCCCGCGAGGCCGGGGTCGAGTTTCCGATTCTGCCCGGCATCATGCCCGTCACCAGCCCCAACCGGCTGCGCCGCATTCTCGAGTTGTCGGGGGAGGAACTTCCCTCTGAACTCTCCATTCAGCTCGAGATCGAGCCGACGGATGCCGGCCAGCGCGAAATCGGCATCGACCACGCCGTGCGCCTCGGCCAGGAACTGCTCGCCGGCGGTGCTCCCGGCCTGCACCTCTACGCCTTCAATCAGCACGACACCGTGCTCTCCGTTCTCGAGGGTTGTGGGGCGCTGCCGAATGGCCGCACCCCCACGCCCCAGCCCCACCCGACCACGGCCCCCACGATTCTTCGTGTGGCCTCTCACCCAGTCAAGGAATCCGCATGAGCACGCCAGCACCCTTCCCGTCCGGCACCATCCTCGGCTACCCGCGCATCGGGCGTCGTCGCGAACTCAAGAAGGCCGTCGAGGCCTTCTGGGCGGGCAGCATCAGCGCCGATGAGCTGGAAACCACCGCGGCCGGCCTGCGCGCGGCGACCCGTGAGCGCCTCGCCGGCCTCGGCCTGGGCCGCACCGACTCCGCGATCCCCGAGAGCTTCTCCTTCTACGACCAGGTGCTCGACACGGCCGTCACCGTCGGCGCGGTGCCCACCCGCTTCGCCTCCCTGATCCAGGCCGACGGCACCCTCGACCTCGCGGGCTACTTCACGTTGGCCCGCGGTGAAGGCAGCAGCCTGCCGCTCGAAATGACCAAGTGGTTCGACTCCAACTATCACTACCTCGTGCCGGAGATCGGCCCGGAGACGGTGTTCTCGCTCGCAAGCGACCGCATCGTGCGCACCTTCGACGAGGCCAGGGCCGCCGGCTTTCTGACCCGTCCGGTCATCGTAGGACCGGTGACCTTTCTGCTGCTGAGCAAGCCGAGTGACGCCGCCCCCGCCGGATTTTCACCGCTCTCCCGCCTCGACGACCTGCTGCCGGTCTACGCCACCCTGCTCGATCGGCTCTCCGCCGCCGGCGCGGAGTGGGTGCAGATCGACGAGCCCGCCCTCGTTAGCCAGAGCATCGACACACCGAGAGCCGAGACGCTCGGGGCCACCCGGTTCAGCTACGAAACGCTCGGCCGGCTCGCCCGCCGCCCCTCGATCTTCGTCTCGGCCCCCTACGGCAGCCTCGACGACGCGCTGCCCGTTCTGGCGGCCGCCCCGATCGAGGCGCTCGGCCTCGATCTCGTGCGCGGCGCGGCACCGGATGCCACCCCCAACCTAGTCGCCGACCTCACCGACAAGACCCTCGTCGCGGGTGTCGTCGACGGGCACAATATCTGGCGCGGTGACCTCGGGGCAGCGCTCGAGCGGGCCGAAGGCCTGCGGGCGCTGGCTGCGCGGGTCACCATCAGCACGTCAACGTCGCTGCTGCACGTACCGCACTCCGTCGCCGATGAGTCGGCACTGGGAGTTGAGCTCACGTCCTGGCTCGCTTTCGCCGACGAGAAGATCACCCAGGTCGCCGTGCTGGCCCGAGGCCTGCGCGAGGGTCGTGCCGCCGTCGCGGTCGAGCTCACGGCGGCCAGCGACGCCCTGGCCGCCCGCGCCGCAGCCCCGGGTGTGACGAGCGCTCCGGTGCGCGCCCGTACGGCGGCGCTGACCCTGGCCGACTTCTCCCGCGGCACCTACGAGGCCCGCCTCGCGGCGCAGGACGAAGCCCTGGCCCTGCCGGTGCTGCCGACCACGACCATCGGTTCCTTTCCGCAGACCAGCGAGATTCGGCGGGCACGTGCCCGCACCGTGCGCGGCACCCTCCTGGCCGAGGAGTACCGGCAGCTGATGCGGGCCGAGATCGCCCGCGTCGTGACGCTGCAGGAGGAGATCGGGCTGGACGTGCTCGTGCACGGCGAACCCGAACGCAACGACATGGTGCAGTATTTCGCCGAAAACCTTGATGGTTTCGCGGTGACCGAGAACGGTTGGGTTCAGTCCTACGGCAGCCGCTGCACCCGTCCGTCGATCCTCTGGGGTGATGTCTCGCGCCCGGCTCCGATCACCGTGGACTGGGCGACGTACGCCCAGAGCCTCACCGCGAAACCCGTCAAGGGCATGCTCACCGGCCCGGTCACGATTCTGGCGTGGTCATTCGTGCGCGACGACCAGCCGCTCGGTGACACCGCCCGCCAGATCGCGCTCGCGCTGCGCGACGAGATCGGTGACCTCGAAGCCGCCGGTATCGGCATCGTGCAGGTCGACGAGCCCGCCCTGCGCGAGCTGCTGCCGTTGAAGACGAAGGACCAGGCCGACTATCTGGACTGGTCGGTCGGATCGTTCCGGCTGGCCACCGCCGGAGTGACGGATGCGACGCAGATCCACACCCATCTGTGCTACTCCGAGTTCGGCGTGGTGCTCGAGGCGATCCGCAATCTCGACGCCGACGTGACGAGCATCGAGGCTGCCCGCTCCCGCATGGATGTCGTGCGAGACATCCGCTCGCAGGGCTTTGATCACGGAATCGGGCCGGGAGTGTGGGACATCCACTCGCCGCGGGTACCGAGCGTGCAGGAACTCGTCGGCCTGCTCGACACGGCCCTCGAATCGATCCCGACCCGTCAGGTCTGGGTCAATCCCGACTGCGGGCTGAAGACTCGCGGCTACACCGAGACGGTGGAGTCGCTGCAGAACATGATGGCAGCGACGCGCAGTGTGCGGGCCCGGTTGGGGGCCTCCGTCTCGGCCTAGACCGGGTGGTGCCCATGAGCGAGTGATCGGCTGACCAGTGTTCAGCCGGTCACTCGCTCGCAGCGGGTAACCGGGGCGGTGTGGCGACCGCGGAGTGACTGGACGGGGTGACTAGACGGAACGGAGGACCGCGACGATCTTGCCGAGGATCTCGGCGAAGTCGCCCACGATGGGTTCGAAGTTGCTGTTGCGCGGCAGCAGCCAGGTGTGTCCGTCGCGCTGGCGGAAGACCTTCACGGTCGCCTCGCCGTCGAGCATGGCAGCGACGATCTGGCCGTTCTCGGCGGTCTTCTGCTGGCGCACGACGACCCAGTCGCCATCCATGATGGCGGCGTCGATCATCGACTCACCAACGACCTTGAGCATGAAGAGCTCGCCCTTGCCGACCAGCTGACGGGGCAGAGGAAAGATCTCGTCGATCTGCTGGTCTGCCGTGATCGGCACTCCGGCGGCGATGCGCCCGACGAGCGGTACCATCGCGGCGTCGCCGACCTGGATGCCGGCAGGAAACTGCTCGGGCGGGCCGGCAGGATCTTCGGGAGCCTGCGGAACCTCGATGAGAACCTCGAGGGCGCGGGGGCGGTTGGCATCGCGGCGCAGGTAGCCGCTGAGCTCGAGCTGGTGCAACTGGTGGGTCACGCTCGACAGCGAGGCGAGGCCGACGGCGTCGCCGATTTCGCGCATGCTCGGCGGGTAACCGCGGCGGCTGACGGACTTCTGGATTACCTCGAGGATGGCGAGCTGACGCTTGCTCAGGGTCTTGCGTCGTCGGGTGGTGGTAGCGCCCTTGTCGGGCGAACCGGTGATGTCCTGGGTCACAATTCGCTCCTTGCGTCTGTCCCGCTGACGGTGGTCACGATCGGCCTGCGAGCGGGAATGTCGGTGGTGTCTGGTTGGGTCTGCAACGAACACCATTTCTAACAAAAGTTTATCTTTCCCGCGGTTTCAAAACAAAGCTTTATTCGAGTGTTTTGCAAAACTTCTGAAAATAAATCGTTGTTAGGGGTTGATTGTTCGAAGACTCGAATATAGATTCGGAACATAGGTACGCATTCCGAGACCGACTTTCAGGAGGCAACACCATGAGTGCAGCAACATCCGTAGAATCCGTTCGTTCCACACTGCGCCTCACCCGGCGCGGGCGCGTCGTCTTCACCGGCCTGGCCGCGATACCGATCGGGGCCGTAGCCCTCGTGCTCGCACTCAACGGCGGATTGGCGAGTGCGGCCGGCCCGACCAACGGCTCAGGCGGCGTCACATTCGAATACGTCACGATTCAGGCCGGCGAGTCCCTCTGGCAGGTCGCCGAGAGCATTGCCCCGACCGCCGACCCCCGCGATGTCATCGCCGAGATCATCAGCCTGAACCGACTCGGCATCGACGCCGTCGAACCCGGCCAGCGTCTCGCGCTGCCGCTCAGCTACACCGCGGCGGAGTAAACCAGCGCACGGCCGTAGCATGGAGCGGTGACCAGTCTTGAAGACCTCCCCCTCCGTTCCGACCTGCGTGGCCTGACCCCCTACGGCGCTCCACAGCTGCACGTGCCGGTCACGCTCAACGTGAACGAGAACACGCACACCATTCCGGAGCCCGTTGCGCTCGACATCGTGAGCAACCTGGCCCGCGCCCTGCTCACGATCAACCGCTACCCCGATCGCGAATTCAGTGAGCTGCGCGACCGACTGGCCGGGTACCTCGGACACGGCCTGACCCGCGAGAACATCTGGGCCGCCAACGGCTCCAACGAGGTGCTGCAGCACATTTTGCAGGCCTTCGGCGGGCCAGGGCGCAGCCTGTTGGGGTTCGTGCCGACCTACTCCATGTACTCGATCCTCGCAGCCGGCACCGGTACCCGCTGGATCGCCGCCGACCGAGACGCCGATTTTGAACTGACTCCGGCGACGGCAGCGGATTGGGTCACGAAGACCCAGCCCGACATCGTCTTTCTCTGCTCACCCAACAACCCGACCGGTACCCCGCTCTCGCTCGAGACGATCGAAGCGGTTTATGCCGCGAGCAGCGGCATCGTTGTCGTCGATGAGGCGTACGCCGAATTTGGCGCCCGCGGAACGCCCAGCGCACTCAGCCTGCTGCCGGGCCGGGAACGACTGCTGGTCTCGCGCACGATGAGTAAGGCGTTCGCCTTCGCCGGGGCTCGCGTCGGCTACCTCGCGGCCGATCCGGCGGTGACGGATGCCCTGCGCCTGGTGCGCCTGCCGTATCACCTCTCCGCCCTCACCCAGGCAGCCGCGAACGCCGCCCTCGCGCACTCGGCCGAGATGCTGGCCATGGTCGACGATATCCGCGATCAGCGCGACCGGCTGGTGACCGAACTGACCAGGCTCGGTTACGCCCCCCACCGCAGCGGCAGTAACTTCGTACTGTTCGGCGGGGTCGAGAACCCCCGCGCCACCTTCGACGCCCTGCTCGCCGACGGGGTTTTGATCCGCGATGTGGGAATCCCCGGCCACCTGCGCGTCTCCGCCGGAACCGAAGCCGAAACGAGCGCATTTCTCGACGCCCTGGCTCGGCTGGAGCCCCCGGTCGGCCCGGTACCGACGAACGCCATCGAGTCCATAAACTAGCCTGATGAGTTCTTCGACGGAATCCGGTTCCCGGGTCGCCCACCTGCAGCGCGAGACCAGTGAATCGAGCATCGACCTCTCGCTCGATCTCGACGGGACCGGGGTGAGCGACATTCACACCACGGTGCCGTTCTTCGATCACCTGCTCACCGCCTTCGCGAAGCACTCGCTCACCGACCTCGTCGTGCGCGCCCACGGGGACACCGAGATCGACGTGCACCACACCGTCGAAGACGTCGGTATCGTGCTCGGTCAGGCCATTCGCCAGGCCCTCGGCGACAAGAGCGGCATCTCGCGCTATGGCGACGCTCTCGTGCCGCTTGACGAAGCCCTCGCTCAGGCCGTCGTCGACATCTCCGGCCGCCCCTACCTCGTGCACTCCGGCGAACCGGTCGGTTTCGAATATCACCTGATCGGTGGCCACTTCACCGGATCCATGGTGCGCCACGTCTTCGAGGCGATCACCGTGCACGCCGCCCTCACCGTGCACGTGACCGTGCTCGGCGGCCGCGACCCGCACCACATTGCCGAGGCCGAGTTCAAGGCCTTCGCCCGCGCCTTTCGCCAGGCCAAGGCCCTCGACCCGCTCGTGCGCGGCATTCCGTCGACCAAGGGCGCCCTGTGACATCGGAGCAGCCCAGCGGGGATTCGCCATCCGTCGTCGTCTTCGACTACGGAACCGGCAACGTGCACTCCGCCGTCAAGGCCCTCGAGCTCGCCGGAGCGAACGTCACCCTCACCGGTGATCGTGCCCTGGCCCTCGCCGCCGACGGACTCGTCGTGCCAGGGGTCGGCGCGTTCAGCGCGGTCATGGCAGCGCTGAAGGCATCCCGCGGCGATGAGATCATCGACCGGCGCCTCGCCGGCGGTCGCCCGGTGCTCGGCATCTGCGTGGGCATGCAGGTGCTCTTTGAGCACGGTGTGGAGCGCGGCACCGACACCGAGGGCCTCGGCGAGTGGCCGGGCACGGTCACCGAGCTGCCCGCTGCGATCTTGCCGCACATCGGCTGGAATACCGTCACGCCCGATGAGAATTCGGTGCTGTTTCGCGGCATCGAACAGGAGCGCTTCTACTTCGTGCACTCCTACGCCGCCCAGGACTGGACCCTCGACGTGCAGCCCCCGTTTCCGAAGCCGCGTCTGACCTGGGCCGAACACGGCGGGCCGTTCCTGGCCGCCGTCGAGAACGGACCCCTCACGGCCACCCAGTTTCACCCCGAGAAGTCGGGGGAGGCGGGCATCCGTCTGCTGAAAAACTGGCTCGGTACGCTGGCGCACTGACCTTCACACCCTTCCACCAGACCTGAAATTCGGCCGACTCGAGCGGCCACCCCCGATTGAGGACACCATGAGCGAGTTCACCAAAGCCCCCCGCCTGACCCTGTTACCGGCCGTCGACGTCGCCGGCGGCAAGGCCGTGCGCCTCACCAAGGGGGAGGCCGGAACCGAAACCAACTACGGCGACCCGGTCGACGCCGCCTCGGACTGGGCCCGTCAGGGCGCGGAATGGATCCACCTCGTCGACCTCGACGCCGCCTTCGGCCGCGGCAACAACACCGGGGTCATCAAAAAGGTCATCCGTCAGGTGCGTGGCGTGCACGTCGAGCTGTCCGGCGGCATCCGTGACGACGCCACGCTCGAAGCGGCCATGAACACCGGCGTCAAGCGCATCAACCTCGGCACCGCGGCCCTCGAAAACCCGGAGTGGGCCGCGAGCGTCATCGCGCAATACGGCGAAGCCGTGGCCGTCGGCCTCGACGTGCGCGGAACCACCCTCGCGGCCCGCGGCTGGACCAAGGACGGTGGCGACCTCTGGCAGGTGCTCGAACGCCTCGAACAGGCCGGCTGTGCCCGTTACGTGGTCACCGACGTCACCAAGGACGGCACCCTGCAGGGCCCCAACATCGAGCTGCTCAAGCAGGTGCTCGACCGCACCCGCAAGCCCGTGATCGCCTCTGGTGGCATCTCGAGCCTCGACGACATCGCCGCCCTGCGCGAGCTGGTACCGCGCGGCCTTGAGGGTGCGATCGTGGGCAAGGCCCTGTACGCGCGGGCCTTCACCCTTCCCGAGGCACTGGATGTCTCGGGCGCGTAACCTCGGATCCACCGGTCGTCCGGGCGGCCCGGAATCGAATCCCGGCGGTGACGCCGATTCGGCCGGTCAGCCGTGGGCCGGGCGGGCCTTCGAACAGAACGACAGCGCCGACGACGACGGGCTCGCGCCCGCGGCCCTGATGACCGTTCTCGCGTCTTTCCGCGCCCGAGAGGTCGGCGAGGAACAGGTTGTCGAGGCGCTGCGTGCCTGCAGACTGCTGATTCCGCTCGTCACCCGGCTCGGCGACGCCGCCGTCGGCCCTCACGGTCACCTGATCGACAAGACCCAGGAGCTGTCGATCATCACCGTGGCCGGCCCCGACGGCCGTAACGTGCTGCCCGTCTTCACCTCGGCGGTCGCCATGACCGCCTGGAACGCCGACGCCCGCCCGGTTCCGGCCGACGCCGTTCGGGTGGCCCTCGCCGCCGCGCAGGAGGAGACCGACCTGGTCGTGCTCGACCCGACCGCCCCGACCGAGTTCGTGATTCGTCGCCCCGCGCTCTGGGCGATCGCCCAGTCGCTGCCGTGGACCCCGAGCTACGCCAGCCGCGCCATCGCGGATGCCTTTGCCGACTCGATCGCCACCGAGCTCGCGGTGCTCGGCGTCACCCTCGCGGCCGGGGATCCGGACGCCCGTCTGAGCGGTCCGGAACTGATCGTGCGACTCGAGCTCGTTGACGGGCTCACCCAACTCGAACTCGACGCCACGCTCGCCCGGCTCGCCGCCCGCTGGGCCGACAGTGAGATCATCGCCACCGGCGTCGATTCGCTGCGGGTGCAGCTGACCGCCTCGCAGTAGGTTGGCCGCTATGACAGCGAAAGCCGGGGCCCCGAGCGGGGCGGCCGAGACCGCCGGGCGACAGTCGCGGGCGACGGCACCGACTCCCGGTTCCGTCGACATCGATCCGACCGACCCCGCCGCTGTGCGGGCGGTGCTCGACCGGTTCTCGCCGGCGACCCGCGGCTGGTTCACCGACTCCTTTGACGCCCCGACCGCGGCGCAGCTCGGCGCCTGGAATGCCATCTCGCGGGGTTCGCACGCGCTCGTCGTCGCGCCGACCGGGTCGGGCAAGACCCTCGCCGCTTTCCTCTGGGCCATCGACCGGCTCGGCACCGCGCACGCCGCTGCCGCCGCGGCTGGTCCGGCCACGGTGTCCGCAACACCGAGCACCAGCGTGCTCTACATCTCCCCGCTCAAGGCCCTCGGCGTCGACGTGGAACGCAACCTGCGCGCCCCGCTCGTGGGCGTCACTCGCGCCGCCGAACGGCTCGGCGCCGCGCCCGTGCAGGTGAGCGTCGGCGTGCGCAGCGGTGACACCCCGGCCGCCGAACGACGGATGCTCGTCAAGTCACCCCCGGACATTCTCATCACCACGCCCGAGTCGCTCTTTCTGCTGCTGACGAGCGCCGCACGGGAATCCCTGCGGGGCGTGCACACCGTCATCATCGATGAGGTGCACGCCGTGGCAGCGAGCAAGCGCGGCGCGCACCTCGCGGTCTCCCTCGAACGCCTCGACGCCCTGCTCGACGCCCCGGCACAGCGCATCGGGCTCTCGGCGACCGTGCGGCCGACGACCGAGGTGGCCCGGTTTCTCGGCGGCAGCGCCCCGGTTGCGATCGTCTCTCCGGCCGCGCAGAAGCGGTTCGATCTGCGCGTCGTCGTGCCCGTCGACGATATGAACCAGCTCGGCCCGGTCGCGCCGCGCGCCGCAGGGAACGGCTCCGACGAGGGGTCGACCAACAGTGCGTCGCTGAGTGCCGCCGCGCCGCAGACCGGGTCGATCTGGCCGCACGTCGAAGAAGCGATCGTCGACGAAGTGCTCGCCCACACCTCCTCCATCGTCTTCGCGAACTCCCGCCGGCTCACTGAACGTCTCACCGCGCGCTTCAACGAGATCTACGCGCAACGCCTCGCCGATGAGGCCGTGAACGTGTCGGATTCCGTGTCGGCAGGCTCGTCCCCGACCCGGCCGCCGGCCGAACTGATGGGAGCCAGCGGACAGACATCCGGTGCCGCGCCCCTGCTTGCCCGCGCCCACCACGGCTCGGTCAGCAAGGAGCAACGGGCCTTCATCGAAGACGACCTGAAGTCCGGTCGGCTGCGCTGCGTCGTGGCGACGTCGAGCCTCGAGCTCGGCATCGATATGGGCGCCGTCGACCTCGTCGTGCAGGTCGAATCGCCGCCCTCGGTCGCGAACGGGCTGCAGCGCATCGGCCGTGCCGGGCACCAGGTCGGCGAGATCAGCCGCGGCGTCATCTACCCCAAGCACCGCGCCGACCTGATCCACGCGGCCGTCGCCGCCGAGCGCATGGTCACCGGCCGGATCGAAGCCCTGCGCGTACCCGCGAACCCCCTCGATATTCTCGCCCAGCAGACCGTCGCCGCCGTCGCCCTCGAACCCGTTGACGTGGAAACCTGGTTCCAGACCCTGCGCCGCAGCGCACCCTTCCACACCCTGCCGCGCTCGGCCTACGAAGCGACCCTCGACCTGCTGGCCGGGCGCTACCCGAGCGATAAGTTCGCCGAGCTGCGCCCGCGGATCGTCTGGGATCGCGATGCCGGCACCCTCACCGGACGCCCCGGCGCGCAACGCCTCGCCGTCACGAGCGGCGGCACCATTCCCGACCGCGGCATGTTCGGGGTGTTCATGGTTGGCGGTGAACCGACCGGCCCTGCTGGCGGGCCCGACGGCACGCCCGGCAGCGGCAAGGCCGCCCGGCGTGCCCCCGGCCGCCGGGTCGGCGAACTCGACGAAGAGATGGTCTACGAGTCCCGCGTCGGTGACGTCTTCGCGCTCGGCACCACGAGCTGGCGCATCCAGGAGATCACCCACGACCAGGTGCTCGTCACACCCGCCTTCGGTCAGCCAGGGCGGCTGCCGTTCTGGAAGGGCGACGGCCTCGGCCGACCCGCGGAACTCGGCGCGGCGATCGGCGCCTTTGTGCGCGAGGTCGCCTCGCTCAGCCCGGTGAAGGCCCGTCAGCGGTGCACGGCCAGCGGACTTGACGAGCGTGCGGTCACCAACCTGCTCGCCTTTCTCAGCGACCAGCGCGAAGCCACCCAACACCTGCCCACCGACCGCACCCTGGTCGTCGAACGCTTTCGCGACGAACTCGGCGACTGGCGCGTGGTGCTGCACTCCCCGTACGGCGCGCAGGTACACGCCCCCTGGGCACTCGCGGTCGGCGCCCGGGTGCGCGAACGGTACGGTATCGACGGTGCCTGCGTGGCGAGCGACGACGGCATCGTCGTGCGCATCCCCGACACCGAAACCGATCCGCCCGGCAGCGAACTGTTCATCTTCGACGCCGACGACCTCGAAGCGATCGTCACCGACGAGGTCGGCGGCTCGGCCCTGTTCGCGTCGCGCTTTCGCGAGTGCGCCGCCCGCGCCCTGCTGCTGCCGCGCTACAACCCCGGCGCTCGCTCACCGCTCTGGCAGCAACGCCAGAAGGCCGCGCAACTGCTTGACGTCGCCCGCGACTATCCGACCTTCCCGATCATCCTGGAGACCCTGCGGGAGTGCCTGCAGGACGTCTACGACCTGCCAGCCCTGACCGCGCTGGCCCGGCAGATCGGCGCGCGCTCCGTGCGGCTCGTCGACGTGACGACGGATGTCGCGAGCCCCTTCGCGACCACCCTGCTGTTCGGCTACGTGGCCGCGTTCATGTACGAGGGCGACACGCCCCTCGCTGAACGCCGGGCCACCGCGCTGGCGATCGACTCCAGCCTGCTGGCCGAACTGCTCGGGCGGGTGGAACTGCGCGAGCTGCTCGACCCCGCCGTCGTCGACCTCACCGACCGGGAATTGCAGCGCCTCACCCCTGACCGGCGCGCCCACGGCCTCGAAGGCATCGTCGACCTGCTGCGCGGCCTCGGCCCGCTGACCACCGAGGAGGTCACCGCCCGGCTGCGCGGCGCGAAACTGCCGCCGGCGCCGGTTGCTGTGGTCGAGGGTGAGGTCGATGCGGATGCCGACCTCGCCGCCCCCGGCTACGCCGCCGTTGACCCCGACACCGTACTCGCCGACCTGAACGCGCTCGTCGCCGCGCGTCGGGCCCTACGGGTCAGTTTCGCCGGCCGCGACTGGTGGGCCGGCGTCGAAGACGCCAACCGGCTGCGTGACGCCCTCGGCGTTCCGGTGCAGATCGGCACCCCGGCCGCGTTCACCGAGCAGGTCGCCGACCCGCTCGGCGACCTCGTGAGTCGCTACGCCCGCACCCATGGACCCTTCACCACCCAGGCGGTCGCCGACCGGTTCGGGCTCGGTACCGCCGTGGTCGCCGCCATTCTGCGGCGTTTCGCCGACGCCCGCCGCGTGATGGAGGGCGAGTTTCGCCCGGCCGGCTCCGGCACGGAATGGTGCGACGCCGAGGTGCTGCGGCGTCTGCGCCGTCGCTCACTCGCCGCGCTGCGCCACGAGGTCGAACCGGTCGACCAGCGCACCCTGGCCCGGTTTCTGCCGACCTGGCAGCACGTGGGTGGCAAGCTGCGCGGAGTCGACGGCGTCGCATCCGTCATCGAACAGCTCGAGGGCGCGCGCATTCCGGCCTCGGCCTGGGAATCGCTCATTCTGCCGGCCCGGGTGGCTGACTACCGGCCAGCCATGCTCGACGAACTCAGCAACGCGGGGGAGGTGCTCTGGGCGGGCGCCGGCACCCTGGCCGGCAACGACGGCTGGATCAGCCTGCACCTGGCCGAAACCGCGCAGCTGACCCTGCCGTCACCGCTCGACGTGCAGACCACGCCGCTGCAGCAACAGATTCTCACGACCCTCGCCGACGGCGGCGGCTACTTCTTTCGCCAGCTCGCGAACGCGGTCGGCAGCCAGGACGACGCCGAAGTCGTCACCGCGCTCTGGGACCTGGTCTGGGCGGGCCTCGTGAACAACGACACCTTCGGGCCGGTGCGCGCGCTGCTGGCCGGCGGGCACACCGCCCACAAGAACGCCCGGTCGGCCCCGCGGGCGCGCCTGCACGCGGGCCGTTCGCTGCCCCGCCCCAGCCTGCCCAACCGCGGCGGACC
>NZ_SOHE01000019.1 GCF_004403305.1 Cryobacterium frigoriphilum
GCCGCCACAACCCGTCGCGC
Organism: Cryobacterium frigoriphilum; assembly: GCF_004403305.1. Classification (GTDB taxonomy): domain Bacteria; phylum Actinomycetota; class Actinomycetes; order Actinomycetales; family Microbacteriaceae; genus Cryobacterium; species Cryobacterium frigoriphilum. The sequence goes on from NZ_SOHE01000019.1 coordinate 21, forward strand.
GAGCTGGCACGCCGCGGCAGCCATGGCCCGCGCGGCCGCTCATCGTCGCCCCGCTGCGCGCGGCCTCGCCCCACGCTCGCCGCTTCGACCGCGATCGCGGCCGCGGTCAGCACGAGCCAGACCAGCAGCGGCGCGAGCAGTCCGGCTTTCAGCCAGTACGACGGCAACCCCACCCACGGCACGAGCAATCGCGCCGTGCTCAGAATGTCCAGCCGAGCGAGCGGCGCGCTGTCGGCATCCGCATTCGCATCGCCCCGGGTGATCAGGGAGCCGTCGTCGTCGTTCACTCCCACCACCCGGTGCAGTACCGGGCCAGGCCTGGCCGATCCGGTCGGGGCCTCGAAGGTGACGACGCGGCCCAGCGGTGCCGGATCATCCGTTGAATAGGGCTGCGAGAGCACCACATCACCGGGGGAAATATGCGGCTCCATCGAGCTGCTCAGCACGACCGCGCCGGTGAGCCCGGCCAGCAGGGGCACGAGCGCGCACGCGGCGAGCGCCGCGACGAAGACCAGGTAGCCGTGGGCGAGAAGCGACAGCACGAACCACCCCCAGCCGTCACGAAGCGTGACGGCTGGGGGTGTGGCGGCGACGCCGACTTGTGCGGGTGCGAGCTCGGTCATGAAACGATGCGGCAGGCTAGCTGTTCTGCAGTTCCCAGACGAGGTCGATGCTGGTCTGCGATCCCTGCAGGGCATCGATTTCCAGCTGCGTCATGCCGGTCGTGTTGAAGGCCCAGGTGCCGCGGTAGGTCTGGGACTCTCCCGTGCTGACGCCGGCCGTCGACCAAGGCAAACCGCCGGTGGCGAAGCTCGAGTTGTTGTCGGCCAGCGTCTTGAGCGACGCGGCAGGCAGCGACGTCTCGGTGGCGACGAAGCCCGTGCAGTCGCTGAACGAGCCGCCGGTGCCGCGCTCGAGCGTGAGCGTGACGCGCTCGGCCAGTCCGCGGCCCGACAGCGACAGGTTGCTGACGTGGGGGCGCACGACGCCCGCCAGGCTCGACGATGCCGTCACGACGATGCACTTCGTGCCGGTCGCGCCGGGCTTGAGGTTGGTGACCTGAAAGGCCGCGGTTCCGCCGTCGTCGTCGACGAGGGCGACGGAGCCGGTGCTCCAGTTGTTGTCGGAGTTGCGGGTGCTCGCGGTGAAGGCCGCGTTGGATCCCTGCCAGACCATCAGGCCGGCCACCAGAATGGCGACGGGCGCGACGGTCATGGTCATGATGCGGCGAGTGCGAACGCTGGGTGTGCGCATGAGAAGTGTCCTCCGGTTGGGTAAGTGGAGGGTGTCGGTTCGCGTCATGCGCTGCCCAATCCCCCGGCGCAGCCCAACGCAAGTCGTCCCCCGACGACAGAATAGTGAAAGCGCGAGCGCCGCAAACCCCCCTGTTCGCGCGGGCACAAGCGGATGCGCGGCGCCGGAATATGCGAAAGATATCAAACCATAAACATCCCGCTAAGAACAGGGGGTGAGAAGGGAGAACCGCTTCACTAAACTCACCCCGTTAGCCGAGATAAGGGAGCTCATAGTGTCGCAAAAACTTGTCAAACTCTTTGTTGATGATCTGGACGGTTCGGAGGCGAACGAGACCATTCGTTTCGGCTTTGAGGGCGTGAACTATGACATTGATTTAAGTGCCGCGAATGCGCAGGAAATGCGCGACACCATGCGGCCCTTCGTGGAGAACGCCCGCCGGGTGGCCCGGGCGGCCGCGTCGCGCACGGCCGCATCACGCACCGCCGGGACGCGTTCGACGTCGACGACCCAGCGCCGCACCGACCTCGCGGCCGCCCGCGACTGGCTGCGGGCTCAGGGCGAGACGGTCAGCGACAAGGGTCGCATTGCGGCCGTGCAGCTGGAGAAGTACCGTTCCGCCGTGACCGATTAGCACGGCCAGCCAGAGCACAATTGCGGTTGTTATTCTGAGGCGGTGCGAACAGACTTCGAACCGAACCAGATGCCGCCGCGGGAGTTCTACCGCTTACTCACCTCGGTGATTGTGCCGCGGCCGATCGCCTGGGTCTCGAGTGTCTCTGCCGTGGGCGTGGATAATCTGGCGCCGCATTCTTTCTTTACCGTCGCATCCGTTTCGCCGCCGATCATCATGTTCACCTCGGTCGGTGAAAAGGACACCCTGCGCAACATTGAGGCGACGGGCGACTTTGTGGTGAATTTCAGCCCCGCGAGCCTGTTCGAGCAGATCAATGCGACCGGCACCAATTTCGCGGCCGACGTGAGCGAATTCGACCGGGCCGGTCTGACCCGGGAGGCGAGCCGCACGGTGCGGTCCCAGCGCGTGCGCGAATCGCCGACCGCGCTCGAGTGCCGACTGCACCGCACCATCCCGATGGGCGATTGCACGCTCGTCTTCGGGGAGGTCACGCACGCGGTCGTCGACGCCGGCGTGCTCGACGGCGTGCACCCGCGCATCGAGCTGCTCGACCCGCTGTCCCGGCTCGGTCTCGATGAGTGGGGCACCCTCGGCCCGATCCGCGAGATCGCTCGCATCCGCGCCGCCGACTGGCCCGGCCACTTCACCCCGCGCCCCTAACCGCCAGCTGCGCTTCTTCTTCCGCGGGGCCCCCTCACACGAGCATCCCCAAAAAAAGTGGCACAGTTGAGACATGTCAACTCTTCCCGTCCTCGATTTTTCGCAGCTCGACGCCGGAGTCGAGGCGGCCGCGCGGTTTCGCTCCGAACTGCTGCGGGTCACCCACGAGGTCGGGTTCTTCTACCTGACCGGGCACGGGGTCGACCCCAATCTCACGGCCGAGCTGCTGCGCGTCTCCCGCGAGTTCTTCGACCTGCCCGACGAGCAGAAACTCGCCCTCGAAAACATCCATAGCCCGCAGTTTCGCGGCTACACCCGCGTCGGCGGGGAACTCACCGCGAACGCCGTCGACTGGCGCGAACAGATCGACATCGGCGTCGACCGCCCCGAGGTCACTCGAGCACCCGGCACCCCCGATTACTGGCGCCTCGAGGGCCCGAACCTCTGGCCCGAGTCGCTGCCCGAACTCGAGGCCGTCGCTCTGCGCTGGAACACCGAGCTCAGCCGCATCGCGCTGCGCCTGCTGCGCGCCTGGGCCCTCGCCCTCGGATCCCCCGAAGACGTCTTCGACGCGGCCTTCGCGTCGAATCCGTTCCTGCTGACCAAGATCGTGCGTTACCCCGGCCAGCCCGAACGCGCCCAGGGGGTCGGCGAGCACCGCGACGGCGGTGTTCTCACCCTGCTGCTCGTCGAGCCAGGCAAGGACGGCCTGCAGGTCGAGCATGACGGCGAGTGGATCGACGCTCCGCCCCTCGAGAACGCCTTCGTCGTGAACATCGGCGAAATGCTCGAGCTGGCGACGGATGGCTACCTCAAGGCCACCCTGCACCGCGTCTTTTCGCCCGTCGACGGCTCCGACCGCATCTCGGTCCCCTTCTTCTTCAACCCCGCACTCGACACCGTGATGCCGCGCCTGCAGCTGCCCGAAGAACTCTCCGGCAAGGCCCGCGGCCTCTCCGTCGACCCGACCGACAGCCCCATCTTGCCGACCACCTACGGCGACAACGCGCTGCGCTACCGCCTGCGCGCCCACCCGAACGTGGCATCCGCTCACCACGCCGACCTGCTCTAAGCCCGAAAGAGGCCTCATGGACCTGCAGTTGCACGGCAAGACAGCCCTCATCCCCGGCAGCAGCTCGGGCCTCGGACTCGCCATCGCCCGAGCGCTCTCGGCCGAAGGCGCCAACGTGGTGCTGTGCGGCCGGCGCACCGACCTGGTTGAGGCCGAGGCCGCGCGGCTGCCGAACGCGCTCGGCATCGCCCTCGATTTGGCAGCGGATGCCGCCCCCGCCGACCTGGTCGCCGCAGCGACCGCGCGGTTCGGTCCCATCGACATCCTCGTGCTGAACGGCGGCGGACCTCCCCACGAGAATGCCGAAAATGTCACCGACGATCAGGTGCTGGCCGCAGTGCACACGCTGCTGCTGCAGCAGATTCGGCTCACCCGGCTGGTGCTGCCGGGCATGCGCGAGCGCGGCTGGGGACGCATCCTCTCGGTCGGATCCAGCGGTGTGCAGCAGCCGATCCCGGGCCTCGCCCTGTCGAACATGGCCCGCGCCGGCCTCGCCGGCTACCTGAAGACGCTCGCCGCAGAGGTCGCCGCCGACGGCGTCACCGTCAACATGGTGATCCCGGGCCGCATCGACACCGACCGGGTCGCATCCCTCGACCGCTCGGTCGCCGCGCACGCCGGGCTGTCAGCGGAGGCGGCTCGTATCCGCTCCGAGGCCACGATTCCGCTGGGACGCTACGGCCGCCCCGAGGAGTACGCCGCCGTGGTCACGTTCCTCGCCGGCGAGGGCGCCTCCTACGTCACGGGCACGCAGCTGCGCGTCGATGGCGGCCTGGTGCGCGCGCACTGACTCCGCCACTATTCGGCAGCGGATGCCGCCGCGCAGAAACCGCGAGCGCGCCCCGCACGCGTGGCGAATGCAGGACGCGACGCCGAAAAACGCCCAAATCGTCCTGCATTCGCCGACAGCTAGGCAATTCATCCTGTTTTCGCCACGCGGGCGGCATCCGCTAGGGCTTGCCCATTCCCTTGTACTCCCAGCCGGCCGCGCGCCACACCGCGGAGTCGTACGAGTTACGCCCGTCGATCACGAGCCGGTTGCGCACGAGCGTCGCCGCCCACACGGGGTCGAGTTCGCGGTATTCGGGCCACTCGGTGACGTGCACGATCGCGTCGGCGCCGCGCAGCGTCTCCTCGAGGGAGTCCGAATAGGTCAGCTGCGGATGCCGCGCCCGCGCATTCTCGATGGCCTGCGGATCGATCGCCACGACCTCGGCGCCGAGACCGCGCAGCTGAACCGCTACGTCGAGGGCCGGCGAGTCCCGCACGTCGTCGGAGTGCGGCTTGAAGCTGAGGCCGAGCACGGCGACCTTGGCCTGGTGCACGGGGCGCGACAGCGACGCCACGGTCAGGTCCACGACGCGCTGGCGTCGGCGCAGGTTGATGGCGTCCATCTCTTTCAGGAACGCGACCGACTCGCCGCGGCCGAGTTCCTCGGCGCGAGCGGTGAAGGCGCGGATGTCCTTCGGTAGGCAGCCGCCGCCGAAGCCGACGCCGGCGCCCAGAAACCGGCGGCCGATGCGGGCGTCGTAGCCGATGGCATCCGCGAGCTGCGTCACGTCGGCACCGGTGACCTCGGCAATTTCGGCCATCGCGTTGATGAAGCTGATCTTGGTCGCGAGAAAGGCGTTCGCGGCGACCTTGACGAGTTCGGCGGTAGCGAAGTCGGTGATGACGAGCGGGGTGTCGGCGGCGAGCGCGGTGGCGTAGATCTCGTTCAGCAGGGCGACGGCGTGCTCGCCGGGAGCGCCAGGCGCAACACCGTAGACGAGGCGGTCGGGGCTGATTGTGTCCTGCACGGCGAAGCCCTCGCGCAGAAACTCGGGGTTCCAGGCGAGGGTCGCTCCGCGGCCGCTCGCCACGATCAGGTCGCTCAGCCGGGCGGCGGTGCCGACCGGCACGGTGCTCTTGCCCACGACGAGGTCGCCATCGTTGAGATAGGGCAGCAGGCCCTCGATCGCGGCGTCGACGTAGGTGAGGTCGGCGCTGTAGCTGCCCGGCTTCTGCGGGGTGCCGACGGCGACGAAGTGCACCTGCGCGCCGGCGGCGTCCGCAATATTGGTGCTGAAGCGCAGGCGACCGGAATCCCGCGCGCTCGTCAGCACCTCGGGCAGCCCGGGCTCGAAGAACGGTGGGCGCCCCTCGGCGAGCAGGGCGATCTTGTTCGCGTCGACGTCAATGCCGATCACGTCGTGCCCGAGCTCGGCCATCGCCGACGCGTGCACGGCACCGAGGTAGCCGCAGCCAATCACAGATATCTTCATAGGCGAAGCCTAGCGGTCGTGCGTTGCGCAACATTCGGGCAGCGGATGTCTCCCCACCCGGGCGCCGACGCACGCCACCCCCGTACCGTTCGACGGTATTCAGCCGCGAAATGCAGGTTTGTCGGCTGCAGAAACGTCGCTGAGCGGCAATTTCCGTCGAATGGTACGGGCCGGGCGGCTCGAGCCGCTGCCGCCCGCCACCGCTCAGGCCACCACTGCCTGCCACTCCTCGATTGCCACGAGCAGCGGCTCACGCTGCTCTTCGGTCAGGAACGCGGCCAGCACCGCGTTGCGCGACAGCGTGGCGAGCTCGGTCGCGCCCAGCCCGAAGGTCGTCACGAGCGCCTGAAAATTATCGTCGAGATACCCGCCGAAGTAGGCGGGATCATCCGAATTCACCGTCACCGCGAGCCCGCGCGCGAGCATGGCCGGCAGCGGATGGTCGGCGAGGGTATCGACGACGCGCAGGCGCACGTTCGAGAACGGGCAGACGGTGAGCGCGATCTGGCGCTCGACCAGGTGGCTCACGAGCGCGTCGTCCTCGAGGCTGCGGATGCCGTGGTCGACCCTGGCGACCTGCAGCAGGGTGAGCGCCTGCCAGACGTACTCTGGCGGCCCCTCCTCGCCGGCGTGAGCGACGCACTCGAGGCCGTGCGCGCGGGCGAGCGCGAACACCTCCTCGAAATCGACCGGCGGATGCCCCACCTCCGCCGAGTCCAGCCCGATCCCCTCGATCGGCGCCTCCATCTCAATGAGCTCCGTGAGCACGGCGAGCGCCTCCGCGGCCGGCCGGTCGCGCAAAAATGTGACGATCAGCGCGCTCGTCATGCCGAACTCGGCCTCGCTCTGCTCGAGCACGTCGGCGACGCCGCTGACGCAGGTCGCGAGCGCGACCCCGCGCACGGTGTGCGCCTGCGGGTCGAGAAACACCTCCGCGTGCCGCACCCCCGCCTGCTGCGCCCGCGCGAGGTACGCGCGGGTCAGGTCGGCGAAGTCTTCCGCCGTCTGCAGCACCGCCATATTGGCGTAGTACAGGTTGAGAAACGACTGCAGGTCGGTGAACTCGTACCGTGCCCGCAGATCGTCGAGGTCGGCATAGGGCAAGCGGATGCCGTTGCGCTCGGCCAGCCGCAGAATCAGCTCGGGCTCGAGTGTTCCCTCAATGTGCAGGTGCAGTTCGACCTTGGGCAGGGCGAGCACCTCGGCGCGGGTGAGCGGGGCGGCCGGGCTGGTGGCGGTGCGGGGAGTGGACATGCGGGGCCTTCCGGTTGCGCGCATCCGTGGCCGGAAACGGTTCCTCGACCCTAACCCGCCCGCCTGCCCGCCTCCCTCGTCCCCACGGCCCCACCGCGGCCCGTCCTCGTCTACACTAGAAAGTGGAATGGGCTTCCGAATTAGCGCCCACCACTATGCAACTTTCGAGAGGGACCACCAATGCAGCTGCGACACTCCACGAACCCGGCCCAGATCACGACCTTCGACACGGCCGCCCTGCGCGCGAACTACCTGGTCGAGGACCTGTTCGCCGACGACGAGCTGCGGGCCACCTATACCCACGAGGACCGCGTGGTACTCGCCGGGGCACGGCCGGTGACGGGCAGCATCCGCTTGACGAGCTTCGATGCCCTGCGCACCGAGACCTTCTTCGAAAACCGCGAGGCCGGTATCGTCAACGTCGGCGGCGCCGGAACCATCACGGTCGATGGCACCGCGTACGCACTCGACAAGGGCGCCTGCCTGTATGTGGGTCGAGGCGTCGTCGACGTCGAGTTCGCGAGCACCGACGGCACAGCTCCGGCCGCGTTCTACGTGTTCAGCGCGACCGCGCACACCGCGTATCCGACCACGCTGGTGCGCGCCGGCGAGGGCACCGTGCGCGAGCTGGGCTCGAGCACGACCTCGAACGAGCGCACCATCAACCAGTACATCCACGCGAACGGCGTGCAGAGCTGCCAGGTGGTGATGGGCGTCACCGTTCTTCGCACCGGCAGCATGTGGAACACCATGCCCGCCCACACCCACGACCGCCGAACCGAGTGCTATCTCTACTTCGACGTCGCCGCCGAGCACCGCGTGGTGCACCTGATGGGCGAGCCCACCGAGAGCCGCCACCTGATCGTGGCGAACCAGCAGGCCGTCATCTCCCCGAGCTGGTCGCTGCACAGCGGCTTCGGCACCGGCAGCTACAGCTTCGTCTGGGCGATGGCCGGCGAGAACAAGGCCTTCGACGACATGGATCACGTGCAGCCCGCCGACCTGCGCTGATTCGCACAGCGAGAACTGGCCCGTGTGGCCACATGCTGACTGCATGTGGCCACACGGGCCAGTTCTGTGAGGCTACCGGGTGACGTGTGAGCCGGCCCCCGAGACGAGCGCCGCGACCTCGGCGAGGGTCGCCATCGAGTTGTCACCGGGGGTCGTCATCGCGAGCGCTCCGTGGGCGGTGCCGTAGTTCACGGCCACATCGAGCGGCAGCCCCGCGAGCAGGGCGTATGCCAAACCGGAGACGAATCCGTCGCCGCCGCCGACCCGGTCCAGAATCTCGAGGCCGTCGTAACGCGTCGACGCGATCCGCGCCCCGGTGCGGTCGTGCGCGACCACGCTCCAATCATTGACGGATGCCGACACCACGCGGCGCACGGTCGACGCGACCACCGACACCCCGGTGAACCGCTCGAGCACGCGCTGCGCGAGCAGGTCGAGCCGGTCGGCGGCCGCGGTGCCCGTGCCCGCGCCGTCGAGCACCGGGTCGGCGATGCCCAGACGGTCGGTGAAGTCGGTGCTGCCGCCGATCAGCACGTCGGCGTGCTCGGCGAGTTCGGTGAAAACGCGGCGGGCGCGCCGGGAATCGGTGCCGTCGGCATCCGCTCCGTTCGCCCACAGGCTCGGCCTGAAGTTGAGGTCGACCGACACGAGGGTGCCGTGCCTGCGGGCCGCCGTCATCGCGGCCATCGCCGTCTCGGCGCTCGACTCGGACAGCCCGGCGAAGATGCCGCCGGTGTGCAGCCAGCGCACCCCGAGCGTGCCGAAGAGGTGATCCCAGTCGACGCCCGCGGGGGTGAGTTGCGACGCGGCGCTGTGTCCCCGGTCGGAGACGCCCATGGCGCCGCGCAGCCCGAAACCCCGCTCCACGAAGTTGAGCGCGTTGCGCACCTCGCGGCCCACGCCGTCGAAGTCGCGCCACTGAATCAGTGAGGTATCGACGCCGCCGGCCAGAATCAGGTTCTCGGTGAGGCGCCCGAGTTCGTTGTCGACCAGGGCGGTGACGACGGATGTCCGCAGACCGAACGTGCGCGACAGCCCGCGCGCCACGTTGTATTCGCCGCCGCCCTCCCAGACGGTGAAGCTGCGCGCGGTGCGGATGCGCCCCTCCCCCGGGTCGAGCCGCAGCATGACCTCGCCGAGCGAGACCGCATCGAAGCGGCACGCCGACGCCGGCCGAATCTCGGGCAGGGTCACGGCCGCGCCCCGAGCCCGCTCGGGCGCACCCCGGCCACGATCTGCGCCGACTCGCGGCAGAGCCGCACGATCTCGTCGAAGCCGCCGTCGGCGATGAGCTGCCGGGTGGCCATCCAGCTGCCGCCGGCCGCGAAGACGGCGGGACTTGCGAGGTAGTCGGCCACGTTCTCCGGCCGCACACCACCGCTCGGCATGAACCGCACCGCCGGAAACGGTTCGGCGAGGGTTTCGATCATCGGGCGGCCGCCGAGCTTGCCGGCGGGAAAGAACTTCACCCGGTCGAGACCGTTCACGAGCGCGGCCTGCAGCTCGGTCGCGGTCGCAATGCCGGGCAGCACGGCGACTCCGTGGTGCCGGCAGCGGTCGACGACGGATGCGCTGTAGCCGGGACTCACGACGAAGCTCGCCCCGGCATCCACCGCCCGATCGACCTGCTCGGCACTGAGTACGGTGCCGGCGCCGACCAGAATGTCACCGCGGGCGGACATCCGCTCGATGGCGCGCATGCTGGCCGCGGTGCGGAGGGTGATCTCGGCGACGGGCAGGCCGCCGGCCACGAGGGCGTCGGCGAGGTCGAGGGCGTGGGCGTCGTCGTCCATGACGACGACCGGCACGATGCCGATCTGTTCGAGCCGGGCGAGCATGGGGTGCACGCCGGTCGTGGGGGCGATCATCGGCCGAGCCATCCGCCGTCGACGGGCAGGGTGACGCCGTTGACGTAGTTTGAGGCCGGGCTGGCCAGAAACACCGTCGCGCCGGCGAGGTCGGAGGCCTGTCCCCAGCGGCCGGCCGGGATGCGCTCGAGAATCGAGCGGGAACGGTTTTCGTCGTCTTGCAGGGCCTGGGTGTTGTCGGTCGCGATGTAGCCGGGGGCGATCGCGTTCACGTTGACGCCGCTGCCGGCCCACTCGTTGGAGAGCGCCTTGACGAGCCCGGCAATGCCCGACTTCGCCGCCGCGTAGCCGGGAACGGTCACGCCGCCCTGAAAGCTGAGCAGCGAGGCGGTGAAGATGATCTTTCCGCGGCCGCGTTCGACCATGGCCGCGCCGACGGCGCGGCTCAGCACGAACTGTGAGGAGAGGTTGACGGCGATCACTTCGTCCCAGAACTCGTCGGAGTGCACGGCGGCGGGGGCACGCTTGATGGTGCCGGCGTTGTTGACGAGGATGTCGACCCCGCGCCCGGCGAGTTCGGTGCCGAGGGCGGTGACGGCGGCGCGGTCGGCGAAGTCGACCTGAAAGGGGGTGAAGGTGCGTCCGAGGGCTTCGACCCGGCGGGCGACCTCGCTGCCGGTGGCTTCGAGGTGGGCGCTGACTCCGATGATGTCGGCGCCGGCGGCCGCAAGGCCCTCCGCCATGGCGAGCCCGATGCCGCGGCGCGCGCCGGTGACGACGGCGACCTGTCCGGTCAGATCGAAGGCGTTCAGGTACGGATTGGTGCTCATTTGGATGCTCCAGCGGGGGTCGAGGTCAGTGCGGACAGGTCGTCGGGGGCGGTCGGTGCCGCCTGGCAGTCGATCAGAATCTTGAGGGCGTCGCCGGCGCCGAGAGCGGCGAAGGCGGCGGCGGTGCGGTCGAGGGGTTCGATCCGGGTGATCAGCAGGCTCGCTGGAATCACGCCGGCGGCCACGAGTTCGACGGCCGTTTCGAAGTCGACCCGCTCGTAGACGCGGGCGCCGATGATGGTGAGCTCCCGCCAGAACAGGCGCTGCAGGTCGATGGGCCGCGGTGTCGGGTGGATGGCCACGACCACGAGTCGGCCGCGCACCTTCGCGAGCGCGGTCGCGCCGAGCACGGCGGATGCCGCCCCCGAGACCTCGAAGACGACATCCGCCCCGGCGCCCGCGGTCCACTCCGTCACCCACTCCACCTGGTCGACCGCGATCGGGTCGAGCACGGTGAAGCCGAGGTCCGCGATCGCCGCGCGGCGGGTCGCGTCGAGTTCGATCACGACGACCTCGCCGCCGAAGTGCCGGGCCGTTGTGGCGATCAGCACGCCGATCGGGCCGCCGCCGATCACGACGACCTTCTCGCCGGGCACGAGTCCGGAGCGGCGCACATCGTGCACGGCCACGGCCGAGGGCTCGACGAGGGCGGCGTAGTCGAGGCGCAGGTCGGCGGGCAACCGCACGAGCGTGTCCGCGGGCACGGTCCAGCTGGCCTGCAGCGAACCGGGCGAGTCGATGCCGATGAAGTTCAGGTTCTGGCAGATGTGCTGGTTGCCGGCCCGGCAGGCGGGGCAGTCGCCGCACCAGTCGAGGGGCATGACGGTGACGTGGTCACCCACGGCCCAGTCGGTGACGCCGTCGCCGAGGGCGGCGATCACGCCGCTCATCTCGTGGCCGAGCACGGCCGGGAAGGTGACGCGGGCATCCATCGCGCCGTGTAACACGTGCAGGTCGGTGCCGCAGATGCCGGTGTAGACGACGGCGATCTGCACCTGGCCGGCGCCGGGGGCCTGCGGCTCCGCCTCGCTGAGGGTAATGGCACCGTTTCCGGTGTAGGTCGCAGCCTGCATGGTTTCTGCCTTTCACGATAAATCGATAAACATGATTGTGGAAGCATCTTCCACAGAGAAAATGGTCGTCGTCGAGACGACCGGCCGCGCATGCTGTCAGCGCAACCGGTGTTCAGCGCAACCGGAAGGGCCGGTCAGTCCGTGGCATCCGTCGGCGGCAGGTCGGGCCGGCGCACCCGAGAGAAGGCCTCGTAGCGGTCCGCTCGGTACAGCGAACTGGAGCGCTGCACCGGCCTCCCCTGCGCGTCGAAGAAGACCTGCACGACCTGCAGCGCCGGCGCGGTGCCGGCCAGACCGAGCAGCCCGCAGGCGCGATCGCCGGCGAGCACGGCACGGATGCGCCGGGTTCCGGTGAGGATGACGGTGCCGCTCGCGGCGAGCAGCGCGTGCAGCGACCCGTTGAGGTCGCCATGGTCGAGAACCGGCGCGAATCGGGCCGGCAGGTGCGCGACCTCGAGGCACATCGGCTCGCCGTCGGCGAGGCGCAGGCGTTCAATGGTGACCACCTTCTCGGCCGTGTGCAGCCGCAGGTCCCGACTGACCGCATCCGGCGCCGCCAGCACCTCGATGCCGATGACGCGGGTCGAGGGCTCGAGGCCGCGCATCCGCATGTCTTCGGAGAACGAGGTGAGCGAGTCACCCTTGGCCACGATGCGGCGCTGCACGAAGGTGCCGCGCCCCACGATGCGGTTCACGAAGCCTTCGTCGTCGAGTACCTCGAACGCTCGACGGATGGTCATCAGGCTCACGGCGTATTCGCGGGCGAGGTCTTTCTCCGACGGCAGCCGACTGCCGTCTGGCTGCCCGGCGAACGAGCGGCGCAGGCCTGCGGCCACGCGGCGATATTTGGTGTCCCTCACGGTGTATCTCCTTCGTGCCGATTAGGGCATCAGACCGGCGAGCCGCGGCAGCCACAGCGACAGCTCGGGAACGAACGTGACGAACATGAGCAGGGCCACGAGCACCGCGAAGAACGGCAGCAGACCGCGAATCACACTTTCGATCCGTAGGTTCGCAATTCTGGCACCGACGAAAAGCACCGGGCCCACCGGCGGGGTGATCGTTCCGATGCAGAGGTTGAAGACCATCATGATGCCGAAGTGCACCGGGTCCATTCCGAAGCCCATCGCGATGGGCAGAAAGATGGGGGTGAAGATGAGCACCGCGGGCGTCGGATCCATGAAGGTTCCCACGGCGAGCAGAATCAGGTTCATCACGATGAAGATGATGATCATGTTGTCGCTGAGCCCCAACAGGCTGCCCGCGATCAGGTCGGGGATGCCGGCGTAGGACATGACCCAGCTCATGATCGACGAGACGCCGATCAGCACGAGCACCACCGCGGTGATGCGCGTGGATTCGAGCAGGATGCCGGGCAGATGGCTGATCTTCACGGCCTTGTAGACGAAGGCCAGGATGAGCGAGTAGACCACGGCCACGGCCGAGCCCTCGGTCGCGGTGAAAACGCCGCCGATGATGCCGCCGATGACGATGACGATCAGCAGCAGGCTCGGCACGGCGTCGAGCACGACCTTCAGCCCGAAGCGGAACGAGACCCGCGGGTCGGCCTTGATCTTGTTGCGACGGGCGTACACGGCGACGACGGCCATGCAGGCCACGCCCCAGAGGATTCCGGGCACATAACCGGCCACGAACAGCGCCGCGATCGACGTTCCACCGCTGACCAACGAGAACACGATCAGGGTGTTGCTCGGCGGGATCAGCAGTCCGCTCGGGGCAGACGCGATGTTGGTGGCGGCGCTGAACTCGCGGGAGTAGCCCTCTTTGGCCTGCATCGGGCCCATCGTGCCGCCGACAGCGGCCGCAGAGGCCACCGCCGAGCCGCTGATCGAGCCGAACAGCATGTTGGCCATCACATTGGTGTGGGCGAGGGTGCCGGGCAGGCGCCCGGTGAGCACCTTGGCCGCGTCGACGAGCCGGCGCGAGATGCCGCCGTTGTTCATGATCACGCCGGCCAAAATGAAGAAGGGGATCGCCACGAGGGTGAACGAACTGGTGCCGGTGAACATTCGCTGGGCGGATGTCTGCACACCGTTGTCGAAGCCGAGTCCGGCCATCATCGCCAGCGCCGAGGCGAGGCCGAGGCTGACCGCGATCGGTGCACCGAGGGCCAGCAGCACGGCGACCCCGATGAAGAGGATGAGCGCCAGCTGAGTGGCGGAGTCGAGGTCAAACAAGGGGCTCCTTCACCAGGGACTCGGCCTCGGGCTCGCCGGAGCGGGCCCGTCGCACGATCTCGAGAATGTTGTAGACGGAGTAGAAGATGATGAGCACGCCGCTGATGGGCAGGGCGAGGTAGAGATAGCCCAAAGGGATCTGGATCGAGCCGGTGGCCTGCGCCCAGGCCAGCGAGGCCGAGCTCGAGCCGCCGCGCACCATCACGAGGGCCGCGAAGGTGAGCACGAGCACTTCGATGAGCACATTCGCGCCGGTGCGTACGCGCAGCGGCAGCTTGTTCTTCACGAAGTCCATGGCCATGTGGCCGCGTTCACCGAAGACGTAGGCGGTGCCGAACATGACCAGCCAGACGAAGGCGTAGGTGGCCAGCTCCTCCGAGAAGGAGCTCGGTGCGCTGAGCACGAAACGAGTGAACACCTGCCAGACCACGAGCAGCACGAGACCGGCGAAGAGCGCGATGCACACCACTTCGAGGACCTTGTCGATGATCCGTTTGAGCATCTTCATCTGCTACTCGGCGTTCTGCACGGAGTCGTAGAGGGCCTGGGCGACGGACGAGGCGCTGAGCTTGTCGTCGACGAGCGGCTGAACGGCCTCCTTGAAGAGGTCGGTGTCCACATCGTTGAACGTGGCGCCGGCCGCTTCGGCCGCGGTGATCGCGGTCTCTTCGCTGTCGTTCCACAGGTCGACCTCGAGTTCAACGGCCGCCGCGAACTCTTCCTCGAAGATCGCGCGGTGCTCGGCGCTCATGCCGGCGAGCAGAGCGGTGTTGACCACGAGGTAGTCGGGAACCATGAGGTGGTTGGTGCGGGCGTAATAGGGCGCCACCTCGTCGTGCTTCAAGCCGTTATAGATGAGCTCGTTGTTCTCGCCGCCGTCGAGCACACCGGACTGGATCGCGGTGTACACATCACCCTGACCCATCGGGGTGCCGGAGCCACCCATCAGGTTCATCATGGTCGTCATCGTGTCGTTCTGGATCACGCGGATTTTCTGCCCGGCCAGGTCGGCGGGCGTCTCGATCGGGCCCGTCTTCGTGTAGACGTTGCGCACGCCGCTGTGGAAGGAGCCGGCCACGGTGATGCCGGTGTCTTCCATCGAGGCGTACAGGTCGCCGACGATGGCCGGGTCGTTGAGCACCGACATCTGCTGTTCGGACGAGTCGAAGACGTACGGCAGGTTGAAGGCCACGAAGTCGGGGTTCACGTTCTCGAGCAGGCTGCCCACGATGAGCGACATGTCGATTGAGCCGGACTGCACGTTGGCGATGGTTTCCTGCTGGCTGCCGAGCAGTTCGTTCGGGAACATCTGAATTTCGAAGGCGCCGTCGGTGCGCTCGCTGAGCGCCTCGCCGAGGGCTTCCATCGCGACGTACTGCGGGTGGTCTTCACCCTGGTTGAAGGCGACCTTGAGCACGGTGGTCTCGGTGCCGTCGCCGGTGCTCGGGCTGCAGCCGGCCAGCACGGTGACCGACAAGAGTGCGGTCAGGCTGATTCCGGCAATTTTGGTGAACGTCATTGTCTACTTCCCCTGTGGAGCGTGAGTGCGGGGAGACGCAATTGTCGTGTTCCCCGGCGCCTGCTGCTGTGTGCAACATCTGAATCACCAACCTATCTAATGAAAGGCCATTCCGCAATAGAACTCAAAGTTCTAGAGTTTTCGTTCGCGGCGCACAGAGGATGCCGTGGTGCGGCCTCATCCTCGTCGCTAAAGTGGACAGTGATGAGTGATACAGCGAGCGAGACGACAGCGGACAGCGCCACGGCACCTCTGGAGCGCAAGGGCCCGGAGGGTCTCGGTGCGGTGGATCGAGCGATGACGATCATGCTGACCCTCGCGGAGCATCCGGAGGGCATCGGCCTCGCCGAGCTCAGCCGTGAGACGCGGATCACGATGACCACGGCACACCGCCTGCTCGCGACGCTGCGCAAGCGCAACCTGGTGCGCGAGACGACCGGCGGCCTGCAGGCTCTCGGCGCGACCACGCTCGTGCTCTCGGGGGCTTTTCTCGAGGGCCTCGACGTGCGCGCCGAGGCTCGACCCTTTCTCGTGCAGCTGCGTGACGACACCACGGAGACCTGCCACCTCGGGGTGTTGGCGTCGTCGCAGATCGTGTACATCGACAAGATTGACAGCACCCAGCGGGTGCGGATGGTCTCACGGATCGGCGCGACCGGACCCGCGTTCAGCACCGCGATCGGCAAGGCCCTTCTGGCGCACTCGTCCGACGAGGTGGTCACCGATGTGCTGCGCGAGACAGACCTGCAGCGCGACGAGCCCCTCGACGGGGATTCCCTGCGGGCCACCCTCGCGCAGGATCTCGCTCGGGGCTTCAGCACCGATTTGGAGGAGGGCGAACGCGGCATCTGCTGCGTCGGCGCCGCCATTCTCGACCACTCCGGCCGGGTGGTCGCCGCGATGAGCGTGTCCACGCCCCGGGAGCGCTTCGACGGCGAGCACCTCGACGTTCTCGGCGCGCGCGTGCGCGAGGCCGCCGCCGGTGCGTCCCGGGCTCTGGGCTACCGCGCCGGCGGCGGCGCCGGCAGC
>NZ_SOHE01000055.1 GCF_004403305.1 Cryobacterium frigoriphilum
AAGACGGACTGGACATGGTGATGATTCCTGATTCTCGCCCTACGTCAAACAGCGGACTGACTATTAGCTACTGGCCTCACCCAACCCTGACACGTAGGGCGTCACCGCGGGGCTACATCGCGAATAGGTCCGGTATCACACGGGCAAGAGCACACTTCGGGCAACGCTGACGCCCCTTGAGCCCTGTGCTCATACGCATGACCTTAACGTTCATCCTGGTGCCACAGGAGGGGCAGAACGGCCCGCTCCGGCCGATGCTCTCGGCGACCATTTGGTTGACCTTTGCAAAGACCCGGCGGGCAACCTCGATTGCCCCAGCGCGAGCATCCGAACCGCGCAGCGAGTTGGCCACATCCCGGAGCACGACATCGAAAAGAACGGATCCAGTCTCCCTGAGGTGCTCCCCTGCTATGGCAGAGGACAAAGCCGCCTCGAATTCACTGCTGCTCATCACTGCCCCACTATCAAGATCCATGTCCCCCAGTCTGGCCCGACATTACGGACTTCGCACGGGTCCTTTCTGAGGCCACAATCTACAACAACCCGGCCGGGATAGAACGGCCAAGGTCATTGATCGTGAAGCACGGGATTGAGCTGCCACGGTTGGTTGAACATCGTTTCCCCAAAGGCCCCGGGACGAGAGTGCAATTATGCGTGAAGTAGTCACACACTCTCCTGCAGGAGTGGCTGACCGTGAAAACCAGCCCATCTACGGCGGGTCCGAGAAACAGAACTTCTTCCGTCTCGCCAAAACCGTGCTACTAGGTGCGGTGCTTGGACTACCGCTTCCATCAAGGGGCTACACGCCGACCAAAGTCGGCGACCTCTGCGCCGAACTTGGAATCACCTAACAGACACTGCAGCGCTACGTCTCCCCATCAGGCGATCTTCGTCCAGACAGGAGCAAGGCCCTGACCACGTGGTAGGCGCAACGGCTACCAAATCTCGTGCCTGACGCTTGCTGCCCTGCTCAGAATTGGTGTCCACCGCTGAGGTTTCCGGAGACTTGGGCGCGCAGGATACTGCTTGCTTCATCGACGCCGTTGATGACGACGTGCTCGCTATGGCGTTCGCGCCGTCGGGGGCCATCAGGCCGCCGTCAGGACCTAAATTCCATCTGTGGCATCGGTCATGCGCGGCGGGCGCCGCGTCTGGTAGGAGATCACTGCGGCGACGAGCAGAACGAATGCAGCAGCAGCCGTCGGGAAAGCGATGATCGTCTCGGTGAACGGGGTCGTGTCATGGGATTGGTAACCGACGATCTCGGGCGCGATCATGATGCTGGCGAAAATAAGCCCCGGTAGGGTCGACCCGAGCAGCAGCACGCACGCAACGGACGCCGGCCAGGAGTTGCGCGCCACGCACACCCCGAGAACGATCAGGCCGATGAAACCGACCGCGCTCAGCAGCAGCTGAACGGGCAGGTACTGCAAAGGCGTTGGCATGCCGATCACACCGGAGACGACTGCATGAGCTCCGGTGAGGGCGAAGGACACGGCCGTAACCCTCACGAGCAAGCCGGTCGCGCGGCCGCCGTCACGACTGGCGCCACGAGCCAGCGCCAGAATTCCGAGGGCAAAGAGAAGGAGACCTACGCCGTAAACTTGCGCGGTTGTACCGAGATTTTCCCAGGGGTCTGCGGGGTAGTCGTAGTCGAACAGGTGATTTTCGATGCTCCCGTCGGGGCGCGCACCGGCGTAGGTCACCCAGCGCTCCAGCGACGCAATGACCTGCAACAGTGCCGAGGTAAGAAAAAGTCCGGCGGCGATCAGCAGCCAGCCGAAAGCCGGGACGCGGGAAGCGGAATGGTCCGGCGTCGTGCGAACATCAGGTCCTGCCATGGCTGCCATGCGGTCAGCTTACTCAGACCCTTCCTTGAGGACGAGTGAAACTCAGATGAACGTTTCCTCCAGACCTTGCTGTGCAGTTGCCCGCGAGTTTCTGACGGTGAGGGTTCCCCTCATGGGCGACGGCTCAGCGAATCGACTTGCGCGCAACTGCGCGTCAACGCGCTCGCTGGTCGTCCGTCTGACGGACGAAGTCGCTGGACCGGCGCATGAGGAGTGACGGTCTCTGCGAGGTCCTCCGCTATGCCGTAGTCGATGCTCGATCGGTGCCGTGCGTGGATGCCGACAACAGCCAAAGGGAACAGGGCATACGCCGGCGCAAGCGCCAACGAACCGAGGAAAGCCGGGCCAGTCGGCGCGGCATAGCCGAGATTCATCGCGAGCAGCGCCACACACGCCCCGGCGCTGCCTGAAGTCAGTACCGCCGCGATGTAGAGCGTCCCTCGGAACAGATCCTCACGGTTCCGACGCCTACGGTCGGAACCGTGACGAGCAGTGCAGCAAAAATACGGCGCGTGAACATCATGACGCCCCGACTTTAGGGGAACCAAGGGTAATTGGCAGGCTCGCATTGACGGTTCCCCATCGAGGACGACAGTGGCGGTTCATACCGAGAGCGACGTTCAGGCCCAGGGCGGCGGGACCGAGGCACCACCGCGCAGAGCGACGCTGAGGTTGAGGTCGTCGCCGGGCTGAAGCTGGCGACTGGTGAGCGGGTTAAGGAAGCCGAGGTCGTCGACCGTGATGCCGAAACGGTCGGCGATGTCGTTGAGCGTGTCGCCGGCGACCGCTTGATAGGAGACGGGGATGCCAGCGGCTGTGGCGGTGGCGCCGTCGGCGCCGAACCGATCGCCGGTATCAACGGCAAGCAGTCCGGGTCGGGTGTCTGGCACGTCCCAGGTGATCGTTCCGACCGCCCGGGGAGTGAGCACACAGCCGTGCGGATCGGTCGTGCCCGGGGCCCTCGCGGTTATGACGGCGGTCAGGTAGTAACTGGGGTCGCCCCGGGCGGCGTCCCTGTCGCCCAAGCTCAGTCCGGGCTGATCGGCGTCGGTGGAAAGGTTTCCGAACGAGAAGCTGTACATGTCGGCCAGGCAGGTCGTGGTCTCCGACCAAGGACTGAAGAACAGTTGCACGCCTCCGGGAACGTCCGAGCGGAAGTCCTCCAATGCGACGTCGAACCCGCCGCCTCCCGCCGTGACCACGACGGTTCCGGAGATGGCGTTGTCGCCCGAGGTCGACGTCAGCTCGGCCGTTCCGATGACACCGTCGGGGATGATGACGCCGGCCGCATCGTCGGTCGCGGACGGCGCATCCGTTTGGATCGCCGTGTCGATGGGCGGAGTCTCGGTCGTCGGGGGCGAGCAGGCCACCAGACCGAGCACCAGAGCGATGCTCCCCAGAACGGATGTCGCCAGTCGTAGCATCAGGTCCCCTCCCGCCGAGCCAAGTATGGCAGTCGGCTCTATCATCGGTCCAGCCACGGCCTCGACCGACGAAGTGGCCTGGCGCACCGATCACTATGAACCGTCCCGTTAGCAGAACGTCTTGCGGGACGACGTCGTGTTGCGGCGAAATCCTCCTTCGTGATGCCAGTGCGAGTCGCCTATTCGTAGCGGATCGCGGCCAAGTCGGTGTTCTTCCCCAATCGGCTGACGGCAACAGCGACCGCGGCGAGGGCAAGCAACGCGCTGGCAAGTAGCGCTCCGATGTAGCGGGCATCGGGCCAACCGACCGATCGGCCACCGTTGGTGAGCCCCACGAGTATGAGGTCGGCCACCAGAAAGCCGAGTCCGATCGATATTGCCATCACGGACAGGAGCGGGGCTGCCGCTTCGAGGGTGATGATGCGGCGGAGGCCGGCGAGGTTCATCCCGAGCAGCCGCAGCAGGGCGAGCATTCGACGGCGGTCGATCATGGCCGATATGGTGGCGATGGCGAGTGAGAGTCCTGCGATGAGTGTGGCAACGCCGATACCCAAGTAGGCGAGGTTCGCGAAACTCGCGGCCATGGATTGCAACCGATCGTCGGCGAGATCCGTTCGGGTGCCCGCGGGCATCCATCCGGTACCGGCGATCGCGCCCACCTGCAGCGCGGTTCTCGCGCGTTCGATCGCGGCCGGTGATCCGTTGGTGCCGATCAGCAGGATGCGCGGAGTCAGCTCGGCCACGTTGGTCGCTTCCGCGGGAGTGAAGACGGCGGGAGCTCCGCTCAGGGCGTCGCTGTTGACTGAGACGACAGGAGCGGAAGGAACAATCCCGAGATTGAGGTCGTTCGCGGCATCCGCCGAAATCAGGAGCCGGTTGGCGTCGGGTCCCTCACCGGAATCAATCGTGAAAATCGTGGTCACTTGGGTGACGCCCGAGATCGCGGCAAGGCGCGCGCGAGCCGCTTCGGTGCGAGCAGGGTCGGTCGCGGCGGGCGTTAGATCCAGATACTGAATGAGGGTACTGACCGGAAGCAGCCCCGGCCCATCGCCGGGGGCTACGCCCTGGTCGGCAGTTGTCGCGGCACCCGCGAAGACGCTGACCATGAACACGGCAACTACGAGGCCACTCACGGAGCGAAAGGTGGCCACGGGCGTGCGACGGATGCGGTTGCCCGCGATGACTCCAGCCGCTGTCTTGCTGCGCCGAGCCATGATGCCGCCCGCGAGCAGGGTGAGGTAGGGGCCCGCCACGAGCAGACCCACGGTGGTGATGGTGAAACCGATGACAACCAGCGTTCCGACGCGCGGAACGGGCAGTCCGGCGAGCACCGCCACGGTCGTGGCGATGAGTATGCCCAGCCCGCCTGCAAACGGCACTAAGCGAAGCAGCGAGGGGGTCTTCTCTGCCTGCTGTTTCGTTTGTCCAAGCGGTCCGATGCCCGCGCGACGGATGCGCCCGCCTGCCGTAATTGCGGATGCCGCGACGGTGACCGCCACTACCGTGACCGCGGTAAGCGGCGTCACGGCGAGGTCTGAAGGGAAGAACACTCCGTCGTCGACGGAGACGAGCGCGGCGACCGGGCCCAGCAGCGCGGCAAGCAGTACGCCGATCAGTGCCCCGATGAGACTTGTCGCCGCTGTTTCAACCGCGGCGATGGCGGCAACGGTGCGCGGGGTGGCGCCGATCAGACGTAGTGTGGCGAAACGCTCCCGCCGAGCTACGGCGCCGAGCCCGGTCACGATGCTCACGAGCAACAGCACCGGGAACAGCACTGCGATGGCGCCCACGATCGCCACGGTCTGGTAGTTCGTGCCCGCACGGTGTGGCACGTCTGTGAAACTGGTCACGATCTGCGCTGCCGGGCGCTCGATCAGGGCGCTCGTCCTGGCGCCGACAACGACAACGAGCGAATCAGGACTCGCGAGGGCAGAGTCGGAAATGGTTCCAGTGAGTGTGCCGAAGCGGTCGCCGAGCTCGTCGGGCGGAACCTGCGCAATGCGGTCGATGAGCGCGGGCGACGCGTAGTACTCACCTGGCTGCGGCAGGTCGGTGATGCCCGGAATCGTGACGCTCGACGTTGTCGGGGCGGCGAGATCCAGACGCACGATCCGATCCCCCTCGTGCCGGTCGGTCGTGTGGGCTAGCGCCACTCGGTCGTCGCCCAGCGACGCCATATCAGCGGTCACCGCGCCCGGGCCTGTGTCGCCGCCGACCATGTACTCCCCGGAGGCATACATCCAACTGGACCGCTCGTCCCGGGCACCTAAGCCCTGATATGCGCCCCCAAGTAGGAGCGCCAGAGTCACGCCCACGGCGACTCCGGCGGTGATGCCCAGCAGCCGCCCCCAGGATGCACGACTGCCGATCACAGCCAGACGCACCACACTCGGATTCATTTGATGCCGACCCGGTCAGTTGCCGCCAGCTGACCATCCCGCACGATAATCTCACGGTCGGCGTAGGCCGCCGTGCGCGGGTCGTGGGTGATCATCACGAGCGTCGTTCCCGATTTGCGGACAAGCTCGAGCATCGCTGTCAACACGTTCTCGGCAGCGAGGGAATCCAAGGACCCGGTGGGCTCATCCGCAAAGAGCACCGACGGTTGCGTGACCAGAGCGCGGGCGATAGCGACGCGCTGGGCTTCGCCGCCGGAAAGTTCGCCGGGCAACTGATCGGCGGCGACCTCAAGGCCGAGGCGGTCGAGCCATCCACGCGCGGCCGTCAACGCCTGCCTGCGTTTCATGCCTCCGAGCAACAGCGGAATGGTGACGTTGTCGACCGCTGTCAGGTCGGGCAGCAGCTGACCGAATTGAAAAACGAAACCGAACTCCTTCAGGCGCAGGGCCGACCGGCGCGCTTCGCTCAGGGCAGTGATGACGGTGCCACCAACGGATACCGTGCCGCTGTCGGGCAGCAGCACACCGGCCAGGCAGTGCAGCAGGCTTGACTTGCCGGAGCCCGAAGGCCCCATCACCGCGACGACCTCGCCGCGCTGGATGTCCAGATCAATGCCGCGGAGGGCATCCGTTGTACCGAAAGACTTGCGCAGGCCCCGAGCCTGTATGAGGGCGGTCATGGCAGTTTGATCTCGTTTCGCAGTTGGGCCAGTCGGGCGCCGGTCAGGTCGATCCAGCGCAGATCGGCCTCGATATGGAAGAGCGCGTGGTCACACAGCAGCACGCGCATCAGGTCTGCTCCCTGCTTTTCACGGGTGAGTTCCCGCATACGGGCGAGATGCTCCGTGCGTTGCACGTCGAGCAGCCGGTCTGCATTGTCGTCGACGAGTAGGGCAATGATGGTCTTGGCGAAAAGGTTGCTCTGCAAAGTTTCCGAGGGGATATCGGGCGTGAACATCCACTGCGAGACACGGGTTCGGCCGACTTCGGTGACCTCGTACTTCTTACGATCAGGGCCCCCACCAGCCTCGTCAGCTAGCGAAAGAATCTGCCCGTCACGGGTCATACGTGCCAGGCTCGCATAGACCTGACCGAACGCGAGAGGTTTCCGCACACCAAAGAAACGATCGTAGGTGTGCTTGAGATCGTAACCATAGCTGGGCTCGACACTGAGCAGCCCGAGCAGGGTGAGAGAGTTGTCCACAACCGCCACTATACACACAGTGAATAGTGGCTCTCAGCCATCTTGCTGACAACTACTTATTAGGTTTGGTTAAGCCGCGGACGGCGGAGCGGTCTGGCGAAGACCGCGGCCTCCTAATGGTCCCGTAGGGGGAAGGCGTATTCAACTGGTCGTCGCAACGATTGGTTTTTCTGGTTCTGACAGTAGTCGTTGCATGGCTTGGGCGGGGGTGATGCCGCCGAGTGTTTTGCGCGGTCGATCGTTGAGTTCGGTGGCTACTTCCAGGAGCCGCTCGGGTGAATGAACGGAGAGGTCGGTGCCCTTGGGGAAATACTGGCGCAGCAGCCCGTTGGTGTTTTCGTTACTGCCGCGTTGCCACGGAGAATGCGGATCACAGAAGTAGATGGCCATCTTGGTGGCCATTGTGATCTGCCGGTGCTGAGCCAGCTCTGTTCCCTGATCCCAGGTCAAGGTTTTAGCCAGACGCGCAGGCAGAGTCTTGATAGTTGCCAACAGGCCAACGCGAACAGTGATGGCACTGTGATCACCAGGAAGATGGACCAACATCGTGAAGCGGGTCTGACGCTCCACCAGCGTGGCGATGGCTGACCGGCAGTTCGACCCCAGGATCAGATCTCCTTCCCAAAGGCCAGGTACGGCCCGGTCAGAAACCTCTGCAGGTCGCTCGCTGATCATGATCATGTCCGGGATCTTGCCCGAGTTCTTCGCGGCAGGCCGTCTCGGCCGCCGGATGGCACGGCCGGTACGCAAGTGTTGATGCAGATCAGCACGCAAATGACCGCGGCCCTGCACAAAGAGTGCTTGGTAAATCGCTTCGGGGCTCACCCGCATCTCCTGCCGGTCCGGGAACACTGTCGCCAAGTGGTCACTGATTTGTTCCGGACTCCATTTCACGCACAGCTTCGTCTGCACCAAGGATGCTAGCTCCAGGTGATCGAATTTGCTGCCCTTGGGGCGGCGCCCGCGCAGCTCAGCCTGCTTGTGCGCCGCGTACGGGGAATACCTTGTTCGTGCTCGGGGGGCAGCCTTGGACCCACCGCGAGCTAACTCCCGACTGATCGTCGCAGGAGACCGGCCCACCTCAGCAGCGATCGCCCTCACGCCGGCACCGTTCACGTGCAAATCCGCGATCCGCAGCCGCTCTTCCAAGCACAAGTACCGCCCGGACCTCTCAGCTTCCGGAACAGGGATCCACCCTCCCGTTGCTTGACGCCAACGCCGTCCAGTTCGTCGATTCACTCCCACAGCATCACACGCCGCCGTCAGCGTCGACCCCTTGGACATTAACACCCAAAACCGCGCCTGCATCTCCACCAGCTCAAACTTCGACCACATCGGCAACAACCCTCAAAACTGGAGTGTTGCAACGACCAGTTGAATACGCCAACCCCTTATGGGATGCCAGCGGCTCCACGCTTCGAAGTCACTTTTCGCGCAAACCCACAAGCGACACCGCTGAGCAGGGGCGTTTTTTGTGGCTCTGCTGGCGGATCAGTCTTGGTACAGGTCTGCCGTGGCAACGTCCCGCATAAAATCAACGCCCTCATCGCACTGGCCACGAGCGTCAGCGTCAGCGTCATTCGCCAGCGTCGTCGAAGCTTGGGCGGGGAGCGCGGTGCTGCCAACAGGCGGGCTGCCCCGTGCTCGAGCGCTGATTCAGCACTCGGGCGCTGTATCTCAGTACAAGCCGCTGCATCCGTCCACGCGTCCGCCCGTGACTTCGTGAATTCGGCTGGCAGTGGTCAAGAGCGGACGAGGCGGGCTATGGCGTCGGAGGCTTCCTTGATCTTGATTTCTGCCTGCTCGCCGCCGAGCTTGGCGGCGTCGACGACGCAGTGTTTGAGGTGGTCATCGAGGAGTCCGAGTGCGACGCCTTCCAGCGCCTTGGTGAGGGCCGATATCTGGGTGAGGATGTCGATGCAGTATGTTTCCTCGTCGACCATGCGGTGGATGCCGCGGGCCTGGCCTTCGATGCGTTTGAGACGGGCGAGGTACTGGCTTTTGTCACCGATGTAGCCGTGCGTGATGTGGCACGCCTCTGTGGTGGCCTCAGCGGGAGTGATTATTTCCATGTCGTCGTCCTTTGTTCGTCGTTCTTTGCGACAGTACCGTCGTGGTGATGGGCGTGCGTGCCCGGATATGCAGGGCCGGGGACACTCCGCGGCCGCCGTGTTCCTGGCGCTCGTTCTTGGTCTTTACCCTCTCACCGGTCGAGGTGCGGGTCGGGATGGGTCTCTGACAAGAATGGTTGGGGTGGTGCCGGCTCCGGCAGGCACCACCCCACGATGCTCAAGCGGCCGTGGCGTACTTTGCGGGGGTTGCGTCGAACAGGGGTCCGCAGCCTGCGCAGCAGAACCAGTAGCGGTTGCCCTCGTAATCGCGGAAGAGTCCTGCGGATTCGGCGTCTGCCTTCACGACCTGGCTTCCGGTCATGACAGGGCACTCGGCGAGGTCGTCGCTACTGGCGCCGAGGAGCTTCTGGGCAGACGGAGGCATGGCGGTGGCCTTGTCGGTGGCGTTGGTGCTGCAACAGCTGTTGCTCATGGAGGGGTTTCCTTTCGGTGGGACGGGGAGTGTTCAAATGGGTTGAGGTGGATGCCGCTAATATTATACCCCAGGGGGTATAAAATCAACAGGTCTAAAAAGACCCGCTGGACGGAGCGCCATGCGGCGCTGTTCGGGTGGGGCCGACCGCCTCGGCGTTAAGCTTGACTTCTGTGCGCCCTGCCATGACCGGACACGCGGCGCGGTCCACCTAGCAGTCACGCGTGGGCTGCGATGCGGGCGCGTGCTCTTGGCACATAATTGATCTCTCTTTGGGCGGGGATGGTTAAACGCCCTGCAGTTGCCGCACGGGACTGTGCGGTGCTGAGGTGGACGCCGTGGTGTTCGCCTTGGATTTGAAGGACCGCAGGCGAAGGCTGTTGCTGACCACGAATACGCTGGAGAACGCCATGGCGGCTCCGGCGAGCATCGGGTTCAGCAGTCCGAACGCGGCCAGCGGAATGGCTGCGAAGTTGTAGGCGAAGGCCCAGAACAGGTTTGTCTTGATAGTGCCCAGGGTTTTGCGGGACAGGCGGATGGCATCGGCGGCAGAGCGTAGATCCCCACGCACCAGAGTGATGTCCGCGGCTTCGATCGCGACGTCCGTCCCGGTTCCCATCGCCAGGCCCAGGTCTGCCTGTGCGAGAGCCGCCGCGTCGTTGACTCCGTCGCCGACCATCGCCACGACCTTCCCTTCGAACTGTAAGCGAGTGATGACGTCGACCTTGTCTTGGGGCATCACTTCGGCAATGACCTCGGTGATTCCTACCTCCGCCGCGACCTGCTCGGCGACCGCCCGGTTGTCTCCGGTCAGGAGCACCGGAGTGAGACCGAGCGCTTTGAGCTGGGCGATCGCCTCGGCGCTGGTGGCTTTGACCGCGTCGGCAACGACCAGCACTGCGCGGGCCTCACCATCCCAGGCGACCGTGACTGCGGTCTTGCCTTGAGATTCCGCGGTGGCCTTTGCGAGGGCGAGCGTCCGGGGAAGGTGCAGGGACCAGTCCGCTAGCAGGCTTTCGCGCCCAACGAGCACGGCAAGGCCCTCCACGGTGCCTTGCACGCCTTTGCCTTCAACGTTGGTAAACGACTCCGGCACTGGGAGTAAACCGATTTGCTGGGTTGCGCCTTTGGCGATGGCTTGGGCGATCGGGTGCTCGGAGGCGTCTTCCAGCGCGCCGGCCAGCCTCAGGACATCCTCGCGGGTGGTTCCGTCGGCAGTGAAAACGTCAAGAAGCGTCATCTTGCCCGTAGTAACCGTTCCAGTCTTGTCGAGCACGATCGTGTCGACCTTGCGGGTGGACTCGAGTACTTCCGGGCCTTTGATTAGGATGCCCAGCTGGGCGCCCCGTCCGGTGCCGACCAGCAACGCGGTCGGCGTTGCGAGTCCGAGGGCGCAGGGGCAGGCGATGATGAGTACCGCGACGGCGGCCGTGAACGCGACGCTGAGCGGGAAACCGGCACCGATCCAGGCACCGAGCACTCCGACGGCGATGGCGATGACGATCGGCACGACGATTCCGGAGACCTTGTCGGCAAGGCGCTGCACCTCGGCCTTGCCCGACTGGGCGTCTTCGACGAGCCTGGCCATCTGTGCGAGCTGGGTGTCCGAGCCGACCCGGGTGGCGCGCACGACCAGACGTCCGCCAGCATTGACGGTTGCGCCGGTCACGGCGTCGCCCTCACCGACTTCGACTGGGATTGACTCGCCGGTGAGCATGCTTGCATCCACCGCCGAGGTGCCCGCGACGATCACTCCGTCCGTGGCGATCTTTTCACCCGGGCGAATGACGAACTCATCGCCCACCGTCAACTGCTCGACAGGGATCCTTGTTTCCACCCCGTCCCGGAGGACCGCGACATCCTTGGCACCCATCCCGAGCAGGGCGCGCAGGGCGGCCCCCGCCTGGCGCTTTGACCGCTTCTCGAAGTAGCGCCCGGCCAGGATGAACATGGTCACTCCGGCGGCGACCTCCAGATAGATGTTCCCGGCCCCGTCCGAGGGGTTGATCGTGAACGAGAACCCATGGGTCATGCCAGGCTGTCCGGCTGTTCCAAGGAATAGTGCGAAAAGTGACCATAGCAACGCAGCAGTCGTGCCGACCGAGACCAGCGTGTCCATCGTGGCCGCGCCGTGGCGCAAGTTGACCCACGCTGCCTTGTGAATGGGCCAGGCAGCCCACACGATCACGGGCGCGGTCAGTGTCAGGGACGCCCACTGCCAGTAGTTGAACTGCAGCGCCGGGACCATAGCCATCATGATCACCGGCACTGACAGCACGATTGATGCGAGCAGTCTGTTCCGCAGCGATGTCAGCTCTGTGTCGGGCTGTTCCTTATCGTCGCTCGTCTGGTGGGCTGCTTTCGGCGTGGGGAGCGCCGCCGTGTAACCGGTCTTTTCGACCTCGGCGATCAGCGCCAATGG
This sequence comes from Cryobacterium frigoriphilum, assembly GCF_004403305.1. GTDB lineage: Bacteria > Actinomycetota > Actinomycetes > Actinomycetales > Microbacteriaceae > Cryobacterium > Cryobacterium frigoriphilum. The sequence continues at coordinate 11,844 of NZ_SOHE01000055.1, forward strand.
GTCCAGGCCGGCGGGGGCGATGATCTTCGCCTTTTCGGTGGCGTAGTTGACGGTCGCGATCACGCCGTCGAGCTTGTTCAGTTTCTTCTCGATCCGCATGGCGCAGGAGGCGCAGGTCATCCCTCCAATCTCGAGCTCGTAAATGTTGTCCAGCGTTTTCGGCTGGGTCGATGGTGCGGACATGGATTCTCCTCGGTGGTGCGCTTCCTGATCACGGATAGGCCAGGCGCGCGGTGTCTATGGTGGTCAGTGCCCGGAATTTTCGGCAGGCTCACCCGGATGCGCTGACGTGGCGGGCCCGGTGGCGGTGAGGACGAATTGGGCCGTGTGGACCTGTCCGTCGACTTGGAAGTCCAGGTAGAGCAGGTAGCGTCCCGGGGTCGGGGCCTCGGTCATGAATGTCACGTCCGGGCCGGAGACGGCCCCACGCCGGGGTTCTTCGCCCTCGGGGTGGACATGCAAGTACGCCAGGTCTCCTTCGCGCAGGGCGACAAGGTGCCCGTAGGCGCCAAGGTACGGCTCCAGCGTTGTGACCGATTCTCCGTCACGGGAAACCGAGACTGTGAGCAGGCCCTGTTCGCTGGCGCTCAGCGTACCGGTGAGGTCCACGTTGTAGCCATCGACCGTGTCCGCGGCCGAAATTAGCGCCGGCGTGGCGGGGGCGAATTCTCCGGCGGCCTGGACCGTTCTGGTCAGCGTGATGTTCTGTCCCGTTGCTGCCGGGACGATATCCGCGTAGACCCGGTAGCTGCCGGCGGCGTTCCACTTCCAAGGCAGTGACCATACGCCAAGGGCGTCCAGGGTTGGATGCACGTGGCGGAACTCGGTCCCGTCCGTGCGCACCACGATCAGATGGAGTTTCTTTTCATGGGAGTCCTCGAAGTCGGTGACCGGCGTTCCTTTAGCGTCGGAGATCGTGAACGCGAGCGTTCCCTCCTGGCCCGCCATCCCGGGGGACGAGATCTCCCCCAGGAGGAACCCGTCCTGCTCCATCGACAGGCCTTGCACGGAGACTGCCGGCTGTGTGTCGTTGCTGTCCATGACATGTTCTTCCGTTGACTGTGCCCACGCCGCCGCGGAATGGGAGGGGACCACGGCGCCTGCGGTAGCAAATGAAGCGATATATAAGGCCGCCAGTCCCAACCCAAAAAGTCCGAGCTTTACGGGGACCTTCACGGGACACGCACCGCCCCGTAGCCGGCTTCCTCGACCGCTGCGAGGACTGCTCTATCGTCCAGCGCGTCCTGGCCGGTCACGACAAGCATTCCGGTCTTCGCACTCACGCCAACCGACTGGATGCCTGCTATCTGACTAACCTCTTCCCAAATCGAAGTCTCGCAATGACCGCAGGTCATCCCGGTCACCTGATATTCGCGCATTGTCATAAAGCTCTCCTCTGCTGATTTGAAGCCATACCCCTAGGGGGTACCGGTACTGACAACATTATACCCACTAGGGGTATATCTGTTACCTTACCCCCGTAGGGTATAAACCAGTTTGTGGAATCGCCGACACCGGCGAAAACGAAAGGGAATCGGGAATGTCTCAATCAATACCGGGACGGGGAAAGAAGAAGCTCGCGCTCTTCCTCATCGCACTCGCGCAGTTCGTCGTGATCATGGACACCTCAATCGTGGGGGTAGCGTTGCCCCGAATGCAGGAGGTACTGGGCTTCAGCCCCGAGAACCTCTCCTGGGTTTTCAACGCCTACGTCATCACATTCGGTGGGCTCCTACTGCTCGGAGGGCGTCTTGCGGATGTCTTCGGCGCCCGTCGGATGTTTACCACTGGCTGGGTAGTACTGCTCGCTGGTTCCGCCGTCGCCGGGCTCGCCGGGAACGTCGCGTTCGAGTTGATCGGGCGTGGCGTGCAGGGAGCCGGTGCGGCACTCATCGCACCCGCGGCACTCACGCTGCTGATGAAGACCTTCGGGTCGAGTCCGAAGGAGCTCGGTGGTGCATTGGCCCTCTATGGTGCGGCCGCGCCGGCAGGGGGAACGGCGGGTGTGTTCCTCGGCGGGGTCATCACTGAGTACATGTCGTGGCCGTGGGTCTTCTTCATTAACATCCCACTCGCCCTCGTGGTTGTGGCCCTCGTCGCCCAGGCACTCCCGGCAGACGGACCTCGCATTCGCGGCTCCATCGACATCGCCGGCGGCCTTCTCGTCACGGCCGGACTCGCCCTCGGTGTCTTCGCGATTGTCCGAGCGCCTGAGGCCGGATGGGCCAGTGTAGAAACGTGGGGAACTCTCGCCGGAGCCGCAGCCTTGCTGGCACTGTTCGTGCTTGTTCAATCGCGCCGGAAGGAACCACTGATGCGACTGTCAATCTTCCGTATCCCGAATCTGGCCGCGGCCAACTTAGCCCAGCTATTGCTCGCCGCCGCTTGGATCCCGATGTGGTTCTTCCTGAATCTCTACCTGCAACAAGTCCTGGGCTACTCGGCGTTCCCCAGCGGTGCCGCGCTCCTACCTATGACCGCACTCACCATGATCACCATGATCGTGCTTGCACCGCGACTCACCGCGCGATTCGGGCCGAAAACGATGACGGTGAGCGGTCTCGTCGTGCTCGCCGGCGCCCTGCTGTGGTTGTCCTTCGTCCGCGTGGACGGAAACTTCTGGGTGGATGTCCTCCCGGTGTCGCTCCTGGCCGCACTCGGGATGTCCCTGGCGTTCATCCCGACCCTTGGCACGGCGATCTCCAGCGCCCCGCCACAGGAGGGCGGCCTCGCTTCCGGCCTCGTCAACACCAGCTACCAGGTCGGATCCGCACTCGGGTTAGCGACGATGACAGCATTCGCAGCCGCCAACGGTGCGACGGAAAGTGGGAACCTTCCGGCGCTGACTGCTGGATTCTCTTCAGCATTCATCGGCGCAGCCGTGATTGCCCTCGCCGGCGCCCTGCTCGCCGCAATTACGCTCCGTGCCCCCACCCGCGCGCCGGTGGTCGAAAAAGAAGCCACCGCTACTCGCCCGTGACGGCGGTCGGGTGCGGTCACTGTGTCGGTGGCCGCACCCGACAGACCGTTACCTTGTTCGTAGCCTTGGATAGTGGGAAGAGGTAGTGCCCCTGCACCCGGATGGTGGAAACCTCACAAGAGAGGGTGTTCATCAGGAAACACACGCCGGGAATTCACTCCTGAGTTCAAATATAAGGCCGTGAAGGTTTCGGCGCATTGAACTTAGAGGCGGCGTGGAGATCCTGAAAAGCAACCTCTCGCCAGCATGGCTCTCGCAATCGTTTGGATACAAGAAACTGACACCGGCTCCGGAGCAGCGCGGCAATCAGCTCAATGCGCCAAAAAACGATCACGTAATACCGCCAAAGAGCAGCAAAAGTCACAGGGCTGGTCTAAGACGATTTGGCTCGGGCCGGGGCCAGCACTAGCAACCTGCTGCCCGTAAGCCGAACCCCCTTGCGGGACTTGTTTGCTCGGAGTGTGGATGATGGAAGCTTTCTCAACTCCTCGGACGTTGTACTGGACGGTAATCTGGCGCGCAATTCTTCCGGCATGACCGAAGGACCAGGCGGCGGGCCATGGACGGGAAAAGATTGTGTGGCTTCCGCAGACGTTGGGCGTCATTCCGGACATGTCTCTGATGTAACCAACTTTCGAGGAGAACATCATGAGCCCAACATTTGACGATCTGGACGGCCTGCTCGACCGGTCCGCTCCGCGCACGACGGTGATGACCGACAGTGTTGCTGATGAGCTGACCCGGCTTCGGGTCGCGACCCGTGTCGAGACTGCGAGCGTGACCCTACGGCGGCCGTGGCGGCGGCCGGTGTTTGCGGGGCTGGCGTCCGTGCTGCTTCTGGGTGGTGCCGCGACGGCAACGGCCGCGGTGACTAACAGCTGGGTTCCCTGGGCACAAACCCCGGTCACCTCGATGGCCTACACCCTGCCCAGCGGTGCGGAGTGCGAGGAGCGGATCGGGAACGTCCGCGGGCAGGACCCTGCCGCCGTCGAGGCCGTCGAGAACTTCTACCGCACAACCGACATCGAATCCCTGCTGACCAAGGAGAAGATCGCGAGCACGATCGAGTGGATCCGACAGGACTCGAACATCGCCATCAGCGCCGACGGGTCGACCGAACCAGCCGGCTACGGGACCGTGCACTACAACGCGGATGAGGAGTACCAGCGTGCGGTGACGATGATCGTCACCGCTGCGGTCAGCACCGAGCTCGCCAACCAGGGCATCGACGGCGCCGACAGCAACCTCAGCTCCGACGGGCAGTCCTTCTGCCCCGGAGCCAGCTGGTGACGGCACGAGCCAGCAACTCCTCTGAGCATCTCACTGAAGCGCTGACTGCTGCGGCGCCGGACCTGCTGCGCTACTTCCAACGTCGACTCCCCATCGACGATGCCGCCGACGGACTTGCGGAGCTGATGCTCGCGGCCTGGCGACGAGTCGACTCCACGCCCCTCGGGGCTGAGCAGTCCCGGATGTGGCTATTCGGAATCGCCCGCCATGTAGTGACGAACGCCGCACGGAGTCAACGACGACGGTGGACCCTCACCGAACGATTCCGGGAGGTCCTCCGAACCTCCCCCACCGAAGGGCGACCCGCAGACGACGGGGCCGACGTGCGAGATGCCATCAGCCGACTAACCCCGACGCAGGCCGAACTCGTCCGCCTCATCCACTGGGACGGATTCGCCATCACCGAAGCCGCCCATATCCTGAGCATCAGCCCATCAACCGCCCGAACCCGCTACCAACGAGCACGAGCCGACCTGAAGACCGCGCTGAGCGAATTGGCACCAGAGGTCACGGGCCACCTACCCATGACTGTCGTGGGAACGCCGGCAGGCGACCCCAGCGGTACAACAGCGCCATCGATTCCGCACAGGACAATCCGTTCAGCGGATGTTGTCCTGCCGCCATCGCAACGGATCGAGATCTCGTCCTACCCCGTCTAGCTGTCGGCCCCTCGAGGAACCCTTTACAGGACGGATGCATCGTGAGTGCGTGTCGAGGGTGCGAAAGTGGCTGGAGATTCTGTCATCGTGTAGAACGTGAATTGCATGGTCAGGCGAAACGTCGTCGGTCGTCAGTGGTGGCTCAGGGCCATGTATTTCCTGCGGAAAGACGCTTGCTGTTGGAATACCGGGCGCGATGACGAGCGGCTTGCCGGCAAACTCACCGGGCCGGGAACGTACGGGGAAGGTCCGAAGTGGGAGTTAGACGCGACACGCTCGTCGGAGTTTTATTAGGCAGATGTGCACCCGGAACATCACGGAGAACTCCGCCAGAAGGGACCTAATGTTGTGAACGGCCGACGCTGTCCGCTCGGCAGCACCAGGGGTCCACACTCTGATATTGGTCATCACTAACAGTCACGACGTCCGGCGAAACAGCGAGGCCTCCCAGGTTTTCGACTACCTCGACTAGGGCGTGTCTCCTAATGCCTTCGACCAAATAGTTATGGCTCTGAGGACAGCTCCGCCGCGGTAGGTCAGTGCGAGCTTGTCGTAGCGGGTGGCGA
>NZ_SOHE01000004.1 GCF_004403305.1 Cryobacterium frigoriphilum
TCGCCATATCGGCGTGGAGGTAGGCGTCGGTGCTGTGCGTGTCGGCGTGACCGAGCCAGAGCGCGATGACGGCGATGTCGACCCCGCCGGCCAGGAGATTCATCGCCGTGGTGTGTCGAAGGGTGTGCATTGTGACGTGCTTGCCGACGAGGCTGGAGCACGTGGTTCTCGCAGTGTCCAGATGTTTGGCGAGGCGGTGCTCGAGTGCATCGCGGGAGAGCGCTTGTCCATGAGGACCGCAGAACATCGCAGTTCCGGGCCGGGCCGCCCGTTCGGCGAGGTAGTGCTTCATGGTGTTCACGGTGGTGCGGGTCAACGGGGTGGAGCGCTGGCGACGGCCTTTGCCGGTGCAGGTGACTTGAGGCCCAGCGCCGAGGTGAATGTCGTTGAGCGTCAGTGCGCAGATTTCACTGATCCGAAGGCCGGTCTGCACTGCCATGGCCAGTAACGCGTAGTCGCGCCGCCCGGTCCAAGTCTGGTGATCGGGAGCTGCGAGCAGGGCATCGACTTCTTCAGCGGTGAGGAACTCGATGACCGGTCTGGTGGCCCGTTTGGGAGGGATCGCGAGGACCTGCGTGATCGTGGCGGCATGCTCGGGGTGGTCGGGAAGTGCGCGACTGAGCACGGCGCGGATCGCGGTCAGTCGGGTGTTGCGGGTCTTGGCGTTGTTGCCGCGGTCGTGTTCGAGGTGGTCGAGGAATCCAGTGACGTTCGTAGCGGTGAGCGTATCGAAATCGACTCTTTCTGTGGGAACACCGAGCGTGGCGGTCAGGTGCTTGAGGAGCATCCTCCAGGTGTCGCGGTAGGAGGCGATCGTGTTGCTGGAGAGGTCACGCTGGGTGCGGGCGAAGGCCGTGAAGTAGGTTTGCAGGCTCGTGGCCAGGGCATTCATGATGATTCTCCTTCGGTGGGAGCGGGGTCGAGCATGCCGGCGGCCAACGCCATCAGCTCGCCGGTCGCGGTCAGATACCAGTAGGTGTGGGCGGCATCGGAGTGCCCAAGCCAGGTTGCGAGCAACGACAGCACCCTCTCGGGGTCGCCGCCGTGGGCGTAGGCCGCGGTCATGTGCGCGGTGGCGAAGGTGTGCCGCAGGTCGTGGAGCCGGGGCCGTGCTCTGCCGCGCGGGGTGAGTCCGGCCCTCTCCCGAACCCTTTTGAACAGCGGGAAGAAGGAGACGTAGAGGTATCCGGTCCCCTGGGAAGTCACGAAGACCGGGCCGTGCGGGTCAGGGCTGGTGGCAGTCCTTGCCGGGAGATCGATGTACTTCCTGAGCGCTGCCGTCGTCGACGCGTGCACGGGAACGAGCCGCTCGTCTGATTTCGCCGCCTTGATCACCAGCACGTCGTTGCGCTGATCGATGTCATCGATTCGAAGGTTCAACGCCTCGCTGATCCGCAGCCCTGTTGCGGCGAGCAAGCCAATGACGGTGCGCACGGTCTCAGCGACCCGCTCGTCGGCTAACTCCTCAGCGCAGGCAGCGAGCAACGCATCGACGTCGCCTTGGCTGTAAATGTAGGGCACTGCCCGGGGTTTCTTCGCTGACAGTAAGCCACTGGGGATGACGGGGACGTCGACACCGTTCGCGTTGAGGTATGCGGCGAATCGGCGCACCAGCGACAGGCGTGTCGCCCACCACGACGGGTGCGCGTCAGGGTTCAGTCGTGCCCACGCGACAGCATCGTCGATGGTGAACGTCGCCGTCTGGCCTCGAGACTCGAGCCAGCCGCAAAACAACCCGACCTGCCGCTCGATGTCGTTCAATTGGAATCCCAGGGCTCGGCGCATCGCCAGATACTCCTCCAGGCGTTCACGCAGCGTCGTCATCGCGGCACCTGGCCGAAGGGGACCACCAGGACACGCAGGGATACGAGATCGACTTTCGCGTAAGCCATCGTGGTCACGGTGTAAACGTGGCCCAGCAGCTCCTTCGCCTCGGTCAAGGTGCCGCCGGCGGCCAGGACGTCCATCGCGGCGGTATGCCGTAGCCGGTGGGCGTAGATCCGGTCGACGCCCGCCAAATCCGACAACCGGGCGATGCTTCCCGAGACCCCCGAGGGTGTCATCATCCTGCGCGGTGCCTTCATGCGGACGAACACCCCACGATCGAGTGCCCGGGGACGCACCCGCAACCACGCTTCCAATGCTTCGCCGACGTCGACCGGGATCGGCAGCGTGTGCTCGCGGCCCTTCCCGCTGACCTTGAGCTGTCCTGCAGTCCAATCGATGTCGTCGAGGGTGAGGCGGGCGGCTTCGCCGGCGCGCAGGCCAAGCCGCACGAGGATCGTGACCACTGCCCGGTCTCGTGCGCCGATCGCGGTGACCGGGTCGCACACGCTCAACAGTGCAGCGACCTGGTCCACGCCGACCCCGCGAGGCAGGGCCCGTCTCGTTCCCGGAGGTTTCAGGACCCCAGCTGTCGGATCCCGCCTGATCCGCCCCGTGCTCAACGCCCACCGCAGCAAGCAACGAACCGCATCGACGATGTGAGCACGAGTGACGACACCGAAGGGGCGGCCCCGCTCAGCGACGTAAGCGTTGACGATCGGTGCGCCCAGACGGAACCACTCGACAGTGCCGTCTGACGTCGCTACCACGTCCACGAGTCCGGCCCCGTAGTGGCAGCGGGCGTCGATGGTTTTCTCGAGCAGCCCGCCGTCGTCCCGCATCCACGTGCGCCACTCGGTCACTGCGGCCTGCACTTCGGTGACCGCACACACCTCGTTCTCGCTCGCGGCGAAGAATCCCGCCGCGATCAAGAACCTGCGCATCGTGCCCATGCACGTGGTCACCGAGGCCGCCACCACGGCTCGCGAACGCTCCGAAGCCACGAACCGGTCAAGCAATGCCTGCCCGATCTGGTCGGCGCCCGCGCCCTCCGCCTGCATCCACAGGCTCAGCCGCACAAGCAAGTTCACGATGCCAGCCGCTGAACCTGGCGAGTACCCCTGTTCAGACAACCAGGATGAACACTCGGCCAACACCGCTGGAGCCAACGGCCCCACCGGAACGCGCGGAATCGGATCCACATGCGGCCGAGCTGTGGGCGATTTCTCCGTCACGGCTCTCACCTCCAGACACTCTGTGCCTGAAGCATGACCGCAGATCAACTATGCCGACATCTCAACCCCGAAAATCTCATCTGACCAGCACCATTACAACCACCATCGGCATAGCCCCAACGTCGGCATAGGACATCACGAAACTCGCCGGCCCGGTCAAAGGGAAGTACTTCGACGCCTACGTGATGATCGATATCTACTCCCGCTACATCGTCGGTGCGTATGTTCACGCCTCAGAATCGGGCGAGCTGGCGGTGGAGATGATGAAGGAAATCTTCGGCATTCACGGCGTTCCACAGGTCGTTCACGCGGACCGCGGCACGTCGATGACATCCAAGACCGTCGCGGCGTTGCTCTCCGATCTGGAAGTCACCAAATCGCATTCCAGGCCGCGGGTGAGCAACGATAATCCCTACAGCGAGGCCTGGTTCAAGACCCTCAAATTCGCCCCGACGTTCCCCGAACGCTTCGGCTCCCTCGCCGACGCGAAGACGTTCATGGCCTCGTTCGTCGACGGCTACAACCACGATCACCGCCATTCCGGGATCGGCCTCAACACCCCAGCCGACGTCCACTACGGCCTCGCAGAAGCGAAAGCAATCGAACGAGCAGCGACGTTGGACGCGGCCCGCGCACGCTTCCCTGAGCGATTCAGCACCACCCAAGCGCCACAAATCCTGTCCATTCCCACGACGGCCTGGATCAACAAACCAGCCGACAAACCCCCCGAAAATGATCGCCTAGAACTAGCCGCCTAACTCCCACTGGCCTCATTCACCTTGACAAATTCCGTCCCGAGGGAACTTGCTGATCAGCCTCGCGCGCCCATTCCGTGAGGTGGATCTGCGTTCAGGTGCTTGGAGCGATACCGTTGAGTTCTGGCTGGGCGTTTCGTGCATGTCAGCATTCTTCTCTGGGGGCTCACATTCGTAAGACATTCGCATTGATTTCCACGGTCGTCTTGGGCTTGATGCTCTCAGCCTGTGCGACCGCATCACCCACGGAACTTGACCCAACTGAGCCAGTGCCCTCCGAATCGTTGTCGGCCTCCGCACCCACGGACATCATCATTAGTGCTGAGAGCACGGACATTGTCGATGCGGGTGGAGATGTACTCGTCTCGCTGAAGTATTCGGAAGACGGCGACGACGCCGTCGCTGCCGCTGTCGGTATCCTTGGGGAACCGACCGAAGTGCGCCACCAAGACAGCACCAACCACTATCCCGAAGTTGACGGAACTTCCTGGGGTGGGTTCGACATCGTCGTCAATCGGTACTCGGCCGAGGTGTTGCGCACCGGCGAAGCACGCTTGTATCAGCCCGCGTTCAGCGTGCAGGCGACGTCAGCGATCACAGACGCGAATGTGGTCATCACTGCGGTCGATCTGACACGCGTCGGAGATGATTTTGACGTCGTCACCGAAAATCAGCCCGCGAACCGCATCCATACCGATGACGCTTTCGGAACACGCTCCGTTGCGGTCGACCTCCCCACATCGTTCCCAGGGGTCATTGACGATGCCGGGATAGAAATGGTCTACGGTGCCATTACCAAGGCTGTCTCCGATTCCAGCACCGTCACCCAGATCGTCGCACCCGCGTACCTCTTTTCTCAGTCCTAGCAAGACGATGATGTCTTGGATGAACGCACAGCCATTGGTGCGGACCTAGAAAGCGCGAGAGCTGCAGAATAGCGGGCCATCAGAGCAATCCCGATAGGGGAACGTCAACAGGGAACGCATGATCGGTCGTGATAATGAGAGATGGTTCGGTCATTGATCGGGCGCAAGGGACGGGGCTTTTTGGTTTACGCGAGCAGGCGAAGCAAACGGATGGTTGGAATCGCACGTCATGGGCGATTAAAGCGATCGAATCCGTATGCCACCGCCCTCAAACTGGTGGCGGCTGTGCTGACCGTTGCCGTTGTCAGCACGTCGGCCGTGGCTGCTGTTGCGGTGTGGAGCTTCAGCAAAACGGTCGACGACAATGCCATCGACATCACCGGTGGCGACGCGGCGGCGCCCGTGCCACAGCTCGAAAGCTACGAAAATGGTTTCAACGTTCTCCTGGTCGGCATCGACAACGATGCAACCCAAAGCGCGGCGTATGGCGAACGCGACGGCACCCTCAACGATGTAAACATTCTCGTGCACGTGTCCGCAGACCACAGTAACGCTGTTGTCGTGAGCATCCCCCGCGATCTCATCGTGCCGCACCCCACGTGCACGGATGCCGAGAGCGGTGCCGAGTTTTCGGCGATGGCCGCACGCCCCATCAATGAGGCCATGTCCCGGGGCGGGCTACCGTGTGTGGTCAAGACCGTCTCTGAGCTGACTGGACTGACCATCCCGTATGCCGGACTTATCTCGTTCGACGGGGTCGTTCAGATGAGCGACGCCGTTGGCGGAGTGCCCATCTGCCTGACTGCGGCCGTCAACGACGACTCTGCAGGCCTGTATCTGCCCTCGGGCACGAGCGTCGTCGCCGGGGATACCGCCCTGGCGTTTCTGCGTAGCCGCCACGGCGTCGGCGACCGCAGCGACCTGGCACGAATCTCTTCGCAACAGATCTATATGGCTTCACTCATGCGCACGGTGCAGGGCAACGGAACACTCACGAACGTTCCGACCCTCATCAACCTCGCCAACGCTGCGGCCACCAATATTAAGCTCTCGACGTCCCTCGCTAATATCGACACCATGGTGTCAATGGCCCTGTCCCTCCAAGACATCGACCTGAACCGATTGCTGTTCGTGCAATATCCCGGCACGACCCGAGACGCCGACTTTCCTGGCAAGGTCGTTCCCGTGGAAGCGGTAGCCGCCGAAATGTTCGCCAAACTCGCCACCGACGAGCCGTTCACCCTCCCCGGAACAACGCCCACACCAGAACCGACAACGGATGCACCGGTACCGGTCGAAACCTCAACGCCGGTGCCGAGCGAAATCGTCGTCCCCACTCCACAGCCGACCGCTCAAGCTGTAGACGGACTCACAGGGCAAACAGCGCAGGATGACTCGTGCGCCCAAGCCTTCACCGGGTGACGGCGATCACACCGCGCTATAAAACTGACGAAATAGACGTAGGTGTTTCCGGCCGACCACGGACGAGACCTTGTCCTCCATCTGGGGCGTCCCGCAAGCGGAACCCCCTACGGGACGCTTGACCTACCGCCAGAGGACCGCAAGCGCTCAGGCGACGTGCGCGAACGGCTCGCCACCATTGTGATCGACGACTTTAGTCGAAACGGTGACCGGTGTGTCGAATACCACTGCAGGAACACTGGAGTGGTATTCCTGCACTGTCCGTCTGCCAGACTTTGCGTGAACTGCACGACTTCACCATCGAAAACGACTGGACCCGATGAAGAAGCACCTCGTTGTTGGAACCGGCCTGATCGGCCGTCCGCTCGCTGAACGCCTTACGGCGCGCGGCGACACGGTGACCGTCGCGACCCGCTCAGGCTCGACCGTCGTCGGCACGACCGCCCTGGTACTGGATGCCAGTGATCCGGCCGCCTTTGCTCACGCTGCAACGGATGCTTCGACCATCTTTCTCTGCACGAATCCGCCCTACACCGACTGGGCCGCGCAATGGCCGCCGATCTACGCGGCAGCAATTGCCGCAGCATCCGCCACGGGTGCTCAGATCGTCGTGATGGGCAACCTCTACCCTTACGGATCACCAACCGGTGCAATGACCGAACACTCACCGGAGACGACCACCGAATCCAAAGGACTGATTCGCCAGGCAGGATGGGCGACGATGCGCGCCGCACATAACACCGGCCAGATCCGCGCCGTCGAAGTGCGAGCCAGCGACTACTTCGGGCCGGGCGTCCCCGGACCCGCACACCTCGGCGAGTCATTCTTCACTGCGGTCCTCCGCTCAAAAACTGCGCATGTGGTGGGTAAACCGCAGCTCGCACACAGCTGGAGTTATCTACCCGACATCGTGACAACCCTCATCGCCGCGGCAGATCACATGGGCGACTGGGGTCGTATTTGGCACGTTCCAAGCAGCGCCGTCAGTCGCACCGAAATCGTTGGCCAACTCAATGCGCACTACAGCACCCGAGGCAAGGTCTCCGGTTATCCGCAGTTGCTGCTGCGCGTACTTGGAGTGGTCAATCCGATGACGCACGAGGTATGGGCCTCGAGTTATCAATTCGTGGTGCCGTTCGTTAGTGATTCGACCGAGACGAAGCGCGAGCTCGGCATCACCGCCACGCCATGGAACGAGGCACTCGTCGCCACAGCTGAGAGCTACCGCAACGAAAAGTGACGGCCCCATCACCCACACAGCCTGACAGAGTCACCATTGAGCTTCTGGCCCCGGACAGGTACGCACGTTCGCGAGCCGAAATGTCCGTATGCGGAACCCTTTGCGGGATCGCACAAAGTCGGGACGCTCAGAGAATTCAGGATGCGATAGTGAGGGTGATGGGGTCGGTCTCGGCAGGTCCGCCACATTGTTCAGTGCCGCCCACGCGGACCCAGTTGAGTGTCACGTCCCTCTCGGCGAGGACTTCTTTGCTTGGTGAGAGTGCGCGAATAGTGACATTTTCTGGAGTCGCCATTATTGTCGAGATTTCCCACGAGTGTTCATTGATCCCGACGGACTCGTCTGGTGATAGCTGACTTGGGGCAGGGCCTGAACATTCGCCGTCGACGCACAACTCAACGACGCTGACGTTAGATGTTGTGCCTTCGAGCTCGACGGTGACAGTGTTGTCCCACCCGATCGTGGGGCACACGTCCGAGACTGAGCAGCCGGACACAACCGCACTCACCATGAGCGCGGTACTGAGAACGACCAATCGCCTTGCCGTATTGATCGATCGTGTGGAAGCCATGTCGTCCCCATTCATTGCTTGTGATGCGAGGATAGCTGAACCGCCTTAGCCATGGCTCAGATGAACAGAGCGTCACGTAAAGGGAACGCCTTGGGGTCAACGCCTGAGAGTGAGGGGTCCGCAAGAGGGACGCCCACCGGGCGCGTTGAAGCGTGATTCCTCAAGTCGATTCGCTGAGCGAGTTACCCGTATGGGGAACGTCTACCGGGCACCTGCACGCGCGGCGCCTTTTCCTGAGGTGATTCGTGCGGCTAAACCGATTCGAGCCCAAGGAACTCACGCAGCTGAGGCACGCCCTTGACGCGCAACTCCTGGTCGGATCTGTTGAGCGTTTCTGTAGTCAATGTCAGTTGTTGACGCAAAGCCATCTCACCCTCGCGCCGCCGGCGCCGAACCACTCCGTTCTTTTGGTAGCCGACTTTTCTTGACACAGCAAGTGAGGCTGGGTTGTCGGTGAACGCTGCGGACGTGACCTCAGCTGCATCCAGATGGTCGAACATAAATGCACAAAGCGTTTGGCGCATGAGCGTGCCGATGCCCCGTCCGTGATACTTTGCCCCGAGCCACGATCCAGTCTCGCCCGTTCTCGTCACGAGATAGTCACTGGTCGAAATCCCTTGACAACCAACGATTTTCCCCTCAAATCGGACTGTGGATTCAAGCTGCCACGATGCTGGCGTCATGGCAGCACGTCGCCCCCAGTGAAACTGTAAGAGCCTTAATCGAACTTCGTCGGGGGTCCCCGCCGTCCAGGGAAAATCAAATGGCATCGCAGCGGCATCGTGGATCCCTTCGTATGCGAGTGCCGCAAGGGCCGGCAAATCGGAATCTCGAACGGGAGACAGAGAGAGTGACCCGCATTCGATCAGCAATCCGAAAGGCGGCCAGAACTGGTGAGGTACAAGCGACATGCCCCCAACCCTAAGTGCGTTCACGCCGACCCCCGACGTCCGTCCGCAAGCGGAACGCCGACCGGGACACCAGAGCGGGCATCCGACGGCTCGCGGTCCGCTCCCGTGGGGGAACGATTTGCGGAGAGGTGAGGTCTTGTGATGGGAGTGCACGCCGTGGCGGACATCAACGCCGGGCCCGAGGAGAAGGCGGCGAGGAGCTGAGTCACTGCGATGTTGGGGCTGGCGGAGAAGGTTGACGGCCTCATTCAGCCTCAGATGGATTCACTGTCGCAGCTCTGTGTCAGTAGCCCACGCGCAGCGCTTCGAGCCGTTCACTGCAGCATAGTTTGTTGGTGAATCGTTGTTTAGCTGCTGACGCCTGAACCGGTTCCCCAAAGCGGGTGGGTCGCCAGCACAATCGCGATGAGGGCTAGCGCGGAGGCGGCAAGTGTTACTTGCACAGGGGATACCGGACGTCGGGAAAGCGACCGCAGACAGAGCAGAACGGCATATCCTCCACCGATGATCGCGGCCCAAGCCAGCAGCACCCAGCCCATCAGCCAGGTGAGGACGGACACGTCTTCTGCGGCGTTGGTGAAGATTCCGACTGCATCGCCTATAGCGAAGGAAGCCGCGGCACCGACCGCCAGCGCGAGGGCAGAAGCGGGTGTGGTCACCGTTGTACGCGGCTGAAGTCGCTCCATGCATCAAATCTAATGCAGAGGAGAGGTGCTCCAACGCAGTCGCTCATCGCCGCACTTTTTCCCGCCTCGGCGCTGCTCCAGTTCGCCGCGTCGCTTGCGCGTTGAATTGCCCTCACCATCACTTGGACTCGCGCCGACATCTCAATCGATGTCCAACGTTCGACTACTTTTACCCCGCGACCCGACGTCACCGACACGGCGGTCGCGGGCTACCTGTGCGTTTTCCTGGGACGCTACGTAGAGAAACCTATACAGGAGACCGCACTGCGCGCACTCGCACGCGCCGACTGGATGCTCGAGCTGCCCACGGAGTACGAACGGGTCCACCCGTGCCTGTTGTGCGGGCGACGGGCCTTCGGCGAGACATAGGGTTACGTCAGTGTTTGCTCCAGCTGTTACTCGAAAACCGCCTGCACCCATGACCGCATCGTGGCTGGCTTCCAGACATCCAACGACCGTCCTGCGCCGACTCTATTGCAATTCCTGCCCGCCTTCGCCTCGTCATGGATCCGCAAGGGGAACCCCCTAGCGGGATTGTCCCGCTCAACGTCCACGCGGTGGCGGGAGACCTCTGAACGGGCGGCGAGGTCTGTGCCGGTACACAAGGGATCAGAGGATGCTCAGACCGGACGAGCATGAGTGGACGCTGAACTTTCGAGCATTAGCCTCGGTGTATGAATGCTGTAACCGTCGTCGTCATCCTGATCGTCCTTGGCGGCGTGCTTCCTCTCCTCGGCCTTGGCCGAGTCGCCCTGCGCGCACATCGCAGTTTGCCCAAGGCAGACCGCGTCTCGGCGGCTGAACAAATCGAGGAGGGGCAACGAACAGGATACTTCGCCATAGGTCCGTTCATTCAAGCGGCGCAGATGACGGATACCGCACCCGTCCTCGAATGGAGCAAAGTCCGATGGGATCTCGGCCTCGTTGGCGGGGGGTGCCCCTATGTGTGGTTGATTGTGTTG
Organism: Cryobacterium frigoriphilum; assembly: GCF_004403305.1. Classification (GTDB taxonomy): domain Bacteria; phylum Actinomycetota; class Actinomycetes; order Actinomycetales; family Microbacteriaceae; genus Cryobacterium; species Cryobacterium frigoriphilum. The sequence goes on from NZ_SOHE01000004.1 coordinate 10,473, forward strand.
AGGGCGGAGTCGAGTTGTGGGCCGCATTCACATTTTTGAGATTTGAATACTTCGCCGGTCAGGCATTCGGAGTGCACACGAACGAAACAGCCGTCGGTTGGTGTGCCGGACACGACGGCGAGATGTTCGCTGCCGGAGATGAGGTCGCGGTAAGCGCGGAACTGGAAAGTGCCGTGCTCGGTAGGGACGCACGCTTGGCGACGTGGAACGAATGGCATCCAGTTTCGATCGAGGTGCACGGCAACTGAGTCCTCGGAATCTCGCGTCCACTGTTCGAGTGAAGGGACAATCGGCCTTGTTATGGGGCGCGTGCCGCGTGCCGGGTGCCTTATTGCGTCGCGGTCGCGGTCGGGGTCATGGAACTTGGTACCGTTCGGAAGGCTGAGGGCTGGCTACACGTAGTCCTCAGTGATTGGACGTGACAGCGAACGATGCGACCGCCGTGTGAAACTGACCGAATGTGAGATGTCGGCGGGGCGCTTCTATATTGAGTACTTCGAATGTTGATCCGCTGTGGTTGATGTAGCCGAGGACTTTCTCGGGTGATTGTTCATCTTGTCGACGGTCAGCTACTCGCCACTCGTGGTCTGAAAGGACACACACTTCGAGGTCTTCGGCGGAGCATGGTTCATGATGATGATTCGACATTGAATCTCCTCCACCGCCGGGCAATTGGACATGCTCCGGCTGGTGTTCTGCTCGGTGGTTCGTTGCTCCCATAATAGAAGCCACCGTAGTCGGCGCAACTGTCAAAACGGGTGCCAGGTGGGTAGTTTCCTCTGAGACACAGTCCATGCCGAGGAAAATGAAAGAACGACCTCGTTCCGGGGGTGGGTCTGTTCGGTTGGCACGTTGTCGCGAGGTCCGTGGGCTGCCATCCTGATTGTGTGGCCGCGGGCAACGATATGTTCTGTCCCACAACGGTGCACACCTGCCCGGTCGTTTGGAGGTCATCGTGCAATTCGAGAGTCATATGCTCGCTACGTTGGTCAGACAGAGTGTGATGAAGAGGTCTCAGAAAATCTTGTTGAGTCCAAACCGGCATGGCCAATTGCCTGCTGTCCTCATTAACCCGAGGAGCGCCGCTGGTCGCATTATTCCCGGCATCTGGTTGGGCGAACCCAACGATTTCGCGGCTGACGGAACGCGGTACCGCTGGCTGGCTGCAGCTGACTATGTCGTTCATCTTGGTGGGGCCGATCCTGCTCCTGACGGATCGGCGGATCCCGGCACCTAGTTTCGGCTGCGGTCGGCAAAGGCACAACTTCTGATGCTGTTCGTCCGGCGTAGCGAAACACACCGGCGTGGGACGTCGATCGGTGATGCAGCGTCGTAGTGGAGAGACACCATCAGCCTATCGACCAGCAATCGTCATCGAACACGGTGCCGTCAGCGGCGGATAGTGGCAGAACCTAGCCTGAGGCGCGAGACGTTATGGTGTCAGCATGACTCTTGTCAGCATTCCATTCCGCGGAACTACCCTCGAATACGGCACGCCAGGCCAGCCGTTGGTTATCTTGCTGCACGACTGGTACGGTCGGTTTTCTAGCTTGGAAGACTACGGTATTCCGCTGGCCCAGCGCGGTTTTCACGTGCTCGTTCCCGATCTTTATGCCACGGATGCTGCGGATGCTGCTGTTCTCTTCGCCCGGCTCAACCCCTCCGTCGCACTGAGCATGATCGAGGGGCTTGTTCGCTCCGGGCGCGCGAACGGGGCGCCGCGAGCGGGGTTGGTGGGCTTTTCCGAGGGCGGCTGGCTCGCTCTTATCTTGGCCCAGTCGGGGATTCTCGACGCGGTCGTCGCTTATGACGCTGTGCTCAATGACGAAGAGCTGGGGGTGCTGCCCTGCCCTGTCCAACTACATTTCGCGGGCGTGAACGGTCCGGACCCTGAATCGTTTGTCGCCCGACTCCTCGCCGACGGGACGACCCTGGAACGCTTCGACGATTTCACGGCAGCACGTTCCTTCGCCAGCAGAAGCATCTCCGCTTTGACGACGGAGTCCGATACTCTCGCCTTCGCCCGCACAGCAGATTTTCTTGAGAGGTACCTCATCGACTGATCCGATCCCAGGCCATCACGACAGTCAGCTGTGAATCTTGGCCCAACACCCGCTGACGATCAGCGTCGAGTTGTGCCGTGCACCGCGGGCAGCGGTGCTGCATCGGTTGAGATGCCACACTGATTATTGAACTAGCGGACGGAGGTTGCATGAAACCACTCGCCGATTCCGGTGTGACTGCCTGGTGGCAGCGACTCGGACTCCCCGGCGTGATCGATATCCATACCCATTTTCTGCCTGAGCGTATGTTGCGGCGGGTCTGGGCGCACTTCGATGAAGCCGGCCCGTTGATCGGGCGCTCGTGGCCGATCGAGTACCGCTGGAACCAGGAGCGCCGTTTGGCGCACCTGCGGCAGATGGGGGTGCGCCGTTTCACCGCTTTGAGCTACGCGCATCGGCCCGGCATGGCGGCCGATCTCACCGACTTCGCTTTGGATTTGTCGGCGGCAGAACCCGATTGCGTCCCCAGCGCGACGTTCTTCCCGGAGGACGGCGTCCTCGACCACGTGCGCTCGGCGCTGGAACGCGGCGCACGGGTGTTCAAGATCCACACGCAAGTAGGCGGGTTCGACCTTCGCGAACCGGTACTGGACGAGGTGTGGGGCCTGCTGGCAGATGCCGCCGTTCCGGTGGTGGTGCACGTGGGCAGCGCCCCTGTCCAGACCGGTTTTACCGGTCCGGACGCACTGGAGGGTGTGCTGCGTCGACATCCGAATCTGACCGTCGTGGTCGCGCACCTGGGCGGGCCAGAGTACGCAGATTTTCTGACCCTGGCCGAGCGTTACCCGCACGTCCACCTCGACACCACGATGGTGTTCACGGACTTCTTCGAGGACGTCGCACCCTTCCCGACCGATCTTTTGCCACGGTTGGTGGCCCTGCCCGATCGGGTCGTGCTGGGCAGCGACTTCCCTAATATCCCGTACCCCTACGTCCATCAGCTCGAGGCGCTGGAGCGTCTGTGTGAGCGAGAGCCGCGCCTCGATGACGATTGGCTGCGTGCGGTCTGCTGGTTCAACGGCCTCAGGCTGATCGGGGACTGAGCTGACGTGTGCACTGATCACTAGGCTCGATTATCGAGCCCTGCCAAAAATTTAGCTTTACCGTGAAGCTATCGGTGGTCTCGACTGCGGTTCACCTCCTGGTTCTGCCCACAACTGGAGCGCTACCGGCTCTTACTCGCCTCGCCCTTACCCGGGTGCCCTGTTCGTGCGATCCGTGCGACGGGCAGCATCCCAACCGAATCATCCAGAATCGCTTCCATCTTTCGGAGGCAGCGTCCTTCGGCTACAAAGACGCCGCGATACTGGACATGGCGGTACCCGCGTTCTGCCCGGCGCTGAAGCACTCGACCTCCTCCTCAAAGCCGGAGACGATGATTCTACGGCGCGCACCAAGCGCCTAATTGGGCCGACCACTGTCTAGGTTTCGGTTCGTTCCCGGAGCGCGTAATGTCGATGGCATTCTTGGACGTATCGCTCAGAGCACCCGAAACGTGCACCACACTGCTGGTCTCCGTCTCATCGGCGCCGGGCAGCGGATGAAAGGCCACCAGCCCGCCGCCGATACGGCATAGTAGAAAAACACAGACAGTGGTCCCGGTGTCAAACGGCGGCACGATTGGCCCTGTTTTGGGTCGGCGCTAACAACGGAACCGTCAGCCCGCAAGGAGCCATGATATGAACCAGCGCCGCGCTATGCGGTACACGGAGGCTGAGCGAACAGAACACCGGGTTGCTCACTTAGCAGCGCTGCGAAATTATGGAGGATTTGCGGCTTCCGTCGACAACGTTAGTGTTCGGTTGGGTTCCGTTTCACCCCGGAAACACTCGAGCGGGGGGACCGCTGTCACAACCAAACTTGAAATGACTGATCCCTGTGCCGGAGGCGTGGCGGCGGATGAATGTCTCATCACGATGAAGGGCTTCGCCGTGCTCCGTCGGGGCTACCAACAAGCCGTGGACGAGCTGCGCGCGCAGCTCCTCACGTTCGCTCATGACCTTGCTCTGGCCATCGGAGAACCGGGCGTTGACAGCACCCCCCGAGCGATCACGCTTCGAATCGACGGGGAACTGATGTCGGGTTGGTCGATCACAGACGGTCCTATTCACGGCTGTATTATTCCCGCGCTTGGTGGTTTCGTGGTCTGGCTCGGCAGGGTCGAGCGGACCAGACCAGGTCAGGTCTTTAGCCGGGACCTGTATGAATATATGGTTCATGCAGAGCGTGAAGGGGACAGCCGACCTAGATCATGACGAGGCTACTGATCACGTTTTCGGCGCTGGTGTGCATGGGCTCCTGACGCGAACGGGCGTGCTGGCGCAGCCGCTGGAAAGCTTCATCCATATTGATGCCATTGCGTTCAGCGATGACTCCCTTGGCCTGCTCGATGAACACTCGGCTGTTGAGGGCACGCTGAAGCTGTTCGTTCACCGAAGCGTTTTCTCGGGCCGTGCGTTCATGGAGAAGGCTGATCGTTGCGACGTCTGCGAGGGCCTGACCGATGGTCGCGTCTTCATCACTCAACACGCCTTGCTCTGTTCGAAACAGATTCAGCGCCCCGATCGTGTGGGGACGAAAACGCATCGGAATGGCATGAACGGATTGGAAACCCTGGGACAGTGCTGAGGCCTGAAAAGCCGGGTACAGACCTCCATCGGTGGCAATGTCGCTGAGCGTCACGACCTTCCCGGACCGGTACGCGTCCACGCAGGGACCTGCTCCAGCCTCACGCTGCAAGACCTCGACGATCTGACTTTCCTCACTCGTGGAGGCGAGAACCTGCAGAATACCGTTGTGGTCCGCTAAGAGGATGCCAGCTGCTTCGGCGTCAAGTAGCACCACGCATTGGTCGACGAGGGTGCGCAAGAGATCGAGCACGTCATATTCGCCGACCAAGGCGTCGGCAAGTTCTACAAATGCTCTACTAACTAGCGAGGCACGGGTCATACTTTTCATGAGCTTTATTCTGGTCCGGAACGCGTAGACGATGGCGCGTCAGAGTCGACTGTCAGTGCTTTGGCAGAATGCACGACCGGGCCCTCAGTCCCGATCGGTTCTGTCGAAGGTGGGGGACGATTCCGATCAGTGATGCCGCGTGCAGCTTCCTCCCAGTGAACCCCGGTTATCTCGAATTCACAACCCCGATTTCCTCCCAGGAACCATCCCGATTGCAAGGAGTGAACATGCCTGTCATCACAGTCCCCGGCCAGAACGATCCCGACGTTGAACTGCATTACGACGACGTCGGTGCCGGAAAACCCGTCGTGCTCATTCATGGTTGGCCCCTCAGCGGCAGGTCCTGGGAGGGGCAGGTGCCGGCACTGGTTGAGGCCGGGTACCGGGTGGTCACGTACGACCGGCGCGGGTTCGGCCAGTCCTCACAGCCCTGGAACGGGTACGACTACGACACCTTCGCTGCCGACCTGAAGTCCGTTCTTGACACCCTCGACCTGCGCGAGGTTGCCCTCATCGGTTTCTCGATGGGTGGTGGCGAGCTCGCCCGCTACGTCAGTACCTACGGCACCGACCGCATCGCGAAACTCGTCTTCGCCAGCGCGGTACCGCCGTACCTGTGGAAATCTGCTGACAACCCTGACGGAGGTGTCGACGCCGACTTGGCCCAGTGGTTCCACGACGGCCTGACCGGCGATCGACCGGCTTTCTTGAACGAATTCCTGACGATGTTCTTCACGGCTGGGAAGCCCTCGCTGATCAACAAGCCGAAGGTCAGTTCCGAGCAGATTGCCTACAACCTCGATATCGCCCTCGTGGCTTCAGCGAAGGGCACACTCGACTGCACAGCCGCATTCGCGACGACGGACTTCCGCGATGACCTGACGAAAATTGCCGTCCCGACCCTGGTGATCCACGGCGACTCCGACCTCATCGTGCCGTTCGAGGTCAGCGGCAAACGCACGCACGAGGCCATCGCCGGCAGCGAACTCGTCCTCATCGAAGACGCCCCTCACGGTCTCACCGTTTCACACAAGGACGAATGGAACCGGCACGTACTCGCTTTCCTCGCGAAATAGAACGCCCGACAGGGCCCTCCACCGACGTTGTCGGGCCCTGTCGGTACGGCGCGAGCCCCAGTCATCCGCCACCCAGCGGATAGAGTCACTGCCGTCCCGCGTCTGCCCAGATTGGCAGCGGCAAGACTGCGTGAGCAACCGCGCTGACTACTCTGTGCGGTCAGCAGTGCCGAGAATAAGCTTGTGGCGGGCTGGTCGCACGGACGTGCCTTCGGAACTGGCCCCACGGTCATCGATCTACTCTGTCGAATTCACAGACCTGCTGATGTTGAGGGCAACGGTCAGAATTTTCTCGCGGGCAGAGGATGGTGTCTGGTTCAGTGACGCCGCGTGTTGCCACACCCACAGCCAGGTTTGCAGCGTCGCTATGTCGGCCTTCCCGCGGCTTCCCAATATTCGCATTGAGACTGTGTACGTTTGCGTTGCCAACTCGTCGAACAGGCAGCTGAACGCCAGCTCATTCCCGTGCGCTGTTTCATCGAGCATCACTCGCACAGCTTCCGAGCTCGTTACGCTCCGGTCAAACGCAGCAGAGTCGTTACCCGGATAGCTCACAACTGTAGCTAAGGCCAATGACGGCGAAATGGGTAGGCCTTGTAATTGCGCAATATCGGGCATACAAAAAATGCGTGGAGCGGAGTCGGGCTGTCGTTGGCCATTTCCAGCTGGACGGTCGTTACCACTTTCGGTGTTGCCATTGCCACGATGCCCGTCTACAGATCGTGTCGATCAACGTGCACGATGTGAAGTGCATGGTGAAACGAGGTGGCAGAGGGTGGACATTACGCACTCGTCCGATTCACACCCGATGCAAGCCCCGCAGCGCTTAACCGGTTAGGGCGTGTCTCCTAATGATCCGTGGGGTCGTCTGGCACAGTTGACGCATGTCGCGAACTGCCGTTTTATCTGACAGCGAGTGGGCTCGACTCGAGCC
>NZ_SOHE01000042.1 GCF_004403305.1 Cryobacterium frigoriphilum
CAGCCGCCGAGCGCGAGGGCGAACGCGGCCGCGAGCGCTGCCGCCGCGATGCCGCGACGGCCTGCGCCGGCCTGCGCCGATGAGCGCGCCCCGGTTGTTGAGCCTGTCGAAACAGGGTGCGCGCTACGGTAATGGCCGTAGCGGCTACCCGGATCGGGGGCGGTCGCCACTCCTCGGCCTCGGCCACTGCTCGGGCGCGGCATCATGCGCTGCGCCCCGGGGTCTCGACGATCACGTTGGTGGCCTTGATGACGGCGACGCTCAGCGACCCGACCTCGAGGCCGAGTTCGCGCACGGCCTCGCTCGACATCAGGGAGACGACGCGGTGCGGACCGCACTGCAGTTCGACCTGCGCCATCACGGTGTCCATGGTGATCGCGGTGACGATGCCGACGAAACGGTTGCGGGCGCTGCGGCCGACACTCGACGGATCGGCCGGCACGCTGGCCTGCTCCTTGGCGAGGGCGGCGAGTTGGGCGCCGTCGATGGCGAGACGTCCGGCGGAATCGGCCGCGGCATCCACTTTTCCGGCGTCGACCCAGCGGCGCACGGTGTCGTCGCTCACGCCGAGCAGCTCGGCCGCTTCACTGATCCGATATTGCGTCATGAATCGCAGATTACCACCGCATCTGCGGTTTACACGGTTGGTCTCGCCCGCGGTTCCTCACCGCCCCGGTGGCTAATTCAGGCAAACCACCCGGCGAACGCAGCCGCCGCCGCACTGGTCCGCGACGACGGATGCCGCCGGCCGCACTTTTCCTGAATTCGCCACACAGCACCACAGGCAGGAGCCGCAGGCAGGAGCAGCAGGCCGCAGGGCGCAGGCCGCAGGGCGCAGGCAGGAACAGCAGAAACACGGGCCACCGGCGCGGGGTGGAGCCACAGCCGGGAAAGGCTAGCCTTAAGGCATGGCCATTTCTCCCCTCGTCGAGCCGGTTGCGCGGCTCAGTCCCGCCGAATCCGTGCGTACCGCCCGCCAACGCCGCCTGCCGCAGCTCAATGAGCTCGGTCAGCGCCGCCTTGCCAACGCCCGCGTGCTGGTGCTGGGCGCCGGCGGCCTCGGATCCCCCGCCCTGCTCTACCTGGCCGCCGCCGGAGTGGGCACGATCGGCATCGTCGATGCCGACGACGTGGAGCCCAGCAACCTGCAGCGTCAGATCGTGCACGGTCAAGCGGATGTCGGCCGCCCCAAGGTAGACAGCGCCGCCGAAAAGGTACTCGCGATCGCCCCCGAGGCCGTCGTCGTGCGTCACCCCGAACGGCTCGTCGCCGCGAACGCCGCCGAGATCATCGGCGGCTACGATGTGGTCATCGACGGCACCGACAACTTTCCGACCCGGTTCCTGGTGAACGACACCTGCGCGGCGCTTGGGCTGCCGCTGGTGTGGGCATCCGTGCTGCGTTTCGATGCCCAGCTCTCCGTGTTCTGGGCGACCCCGCCTGCCGACTCGGGCCTGACCGGCGTGCATCTGCGGGACCTGTTCCCGACCCCGCCGGCCGAAGGCGAGGTACCCAACTGCGCCGAGGCCGGCGTGCTCGGCGCTCTCTGCGGCCAAATCGGCTCGCTGATGGCGACCGAAACCATCAAACTCATCACCGGAATCGGCACCCCGATGATCGGCCGCGTGCTCGTCATTGACGCACTGTCGGGCCGATTCAGCGAGATTCCGCTGGCCGGAACCGGAATCGCCGCAGCGCCGACACCGGCCGAGGTGGCCGCATCCGCTGCCGCCGACGCTGCCGCCGAGACCGCGGCCGACTCGCCCGAGGTTTCGACGGCCGAGCTGCTCGCCCGCCTCGACGCCCGCGCCCTCGGCACCGACGACTTCGAGGTGCTCGACGTGCGCGAGCCGAGCGAGCACGCCGAAAGCTCGATTCCGACCGCCCGGTTGCTGCCGTTCGGCGACCTCGTGACCCCCGCCGGCCAGTCGTCCCTGCCGCGCGACCGTGCGCTCGTTCTGCACTGTCAGGCCGGCGGACGCGCCACCCGCGCCGCCGCCGCCCTGCGCGCCGCCGGCTTCACCGACGTGTCCGTCTTCACCGGCGGCATCGAAGCCTGGAACGACGCCGTCGCCGCCGGTGACGCCCCCGGCCTGGGCAGCAAATGGGCAGCGGATGCCGCCCCCGGCTCCCCCGGAACGCCCGACGCAGCCGTCGCCGCCGGAACCCCGGCCTGATCGTGACGCCGAACGAGCACGCCGAGCCCTCCGGTCACGCCGAGCACTCCGAACCCGGCGTTCCCTCTGAACGAGCCGTCCGCGACGGGCACACCGGGCACACCGAACCCGGCGAGCACGCCGGGCACTCCGACCACGCGCCCACCGCGGGCGGCGACGCCTGCGCACCGGCCGCATCCGCTCGCAGCGTCGCCGAGCAGCTCGCGCACGTGCTCGCCCAGGTGAGCGCCCTGCCGCCCGTTCGGCTGCCGCTCGATGAGGCCCGCGGGCTCGTGCTCGCTGAAGACGTGTTCAGCGCGACGGACACGCCGCCGTTCGACAACTCCGCGATGGACGGCTATGCCGTGCGCCGCGCCGACCTGCTCGGCGCGTCCGAGGCGACGCCGATCACCCTGCCGGTGATCGCCGACCTCGCCGCCGGCACCGCCGAGAACCCGTACGTGGGCCCCGGGCAGGTCGCGCGCATCATGACGGGGGCGCCGCTTCCCGACGGCGCCGACGCCATCGTTCCGATCGAACACACTGATCAGGGCCGATATTCCGTGGTCGTGACGGTGCCGCCGGAGCCGGCAGCGCACATCCGTCGGGCCGGAGACGACGCCCACGCCGGCGACACCGTGCTGCGCGCCGGGCTGCGGCTCTGGCCGACCCGCATCGGCGCGGCGGCGAGCGCCGGCACGTCGACCGTGCTGGTGCACCCGGCGCCGCGCGTCGCCGTGATCTCGACCGGCAGCGAACTCGTTGTGCCCGGCGAGCCCACTCGGCGCGGGCAGATTCCCGACTCGAATTCCTTTCTGCTGTCCGCGGCCGTCGCCGAGGCCGGCGGAATTGCGCTGCGGATCGGCGCCGTTCCCGACGACGACGACACCCTGCGGGAGCTGCTCGCGAGCCTCGCCGGCACGGTCGACGCGATCGTGCTGTCGGGCGGGGTCAGCGTCGGCGCCTACGACGTCGTCAAGGCGGTGCTCGCGCCGCTCGGCACGGTCGGCTTCGGCCCGGTCAAGATGCAGCCGGGCAAACCGCAGGGATTCGGGCGCTGGCCCGCGACGGTCGGCACACCGGCGGAAGCCGGCACGCCCGGCACGAACGGCACGCCCGGCATGCCTGCCGCAACCGGCCTGCCCGCGCAGGGCGCCGAGGCGGCCGGGGCCGCGGCATCCGTCGCCGGCCCGCTCATTTTCGCCCTGCCCGGCAACCCGGTCAGCGCCTACGTCTCGTTCGAGGTCTTCGTGCGTCCCGCGCTCAGACGGATGCAGGGCCTCGCCACCCTGCAGCGTCCCACCGTGCAGGCGGTCGTCGCCGACGGCTGGTCCTCGCCCGCGGGCCGCGCGCAGTACATGCCCGTCGTGATCGAGGCCGACGGGGACCGCACGCTCGCCCGGCGCGCGGCCCGCGGCGGATCCGGCTCGCACCTCGTCGCGAGCCTCGGCCAGGCCACCGCGTTCGCGGTCGTGCCCGAGGAGGTCACCCGGGTCGTGGCCGGCGACACCGTCACGGTGCTGCTCACGACGCTGGCCGACTGACAGTGCTGGCAGACTGCAGTGCTGGCAGACTGATCAAATGACCTCAGCAGACCAGCCCTTCACCCACCTCGATTCCACCGGGCAGGCGCGCATGGTCGACGTCACCGAGAAGGTGCCGACCGTGCGCAGCGCGACCGCCGCAGGCTTCGTGCGCTGCGGCCCGCGCGTGATCGCCGCCCTCCGCGACGGGTCGACGCCGAAGGGCGACGTGCTCGCCGTCGCGCGCATCGCCGGCATCCAGGGCGCGAAAAAAACCGCGGACCTGCTGCCGCTTGCCCATGTGATCGGGGTGCACGGGGCCGTCGTCGACCTGATCGTGCAGGACGACGGCGTCAGCATTGCGGCGACCGTGCGCACCGCAGACCGCACCGGCGTCGAAATGGAAGCCTTCACCGCCGTCTCGGTCGCGGCCCTCGCCGTCGTGGACATGGTCAAGGGACTCGACAAGTCCGTCACGATCGAGAACATCCGCCTGCTGGTGAAGACGGGCGGCAAGTCCGGCGAATGGCGCCGCGAATGAGCTGCCAGCCCGCCCGGGCGGCGTGCGCGGCGACGGATGCCGCACCCGGCTCGGTCATGACCGCCCCCGAAACGGGTAGCCGCTACGGCCGTTACCGTAGCGCTCACCCATATCGGGCGCACTCGTGACCCCGCGCGGCCCCGCGGCCCCGGATCCCGGCCCCACGAGCCCGACGAGCCCCACGAGCCCCGTGGCCCCGGATCCGAGCCCCACGAGCCCCACGAGCCCGACGAGCCCGACGGTCGACCTGATCGTGCTCGCCGGCGGGCGCGGAAGCCGCCTCGGCGGTGCCCTCAAGCCCACGGTCGAGGTCGACGGACGCAGCCTGCTCTCCCGGGTGCTCGACGCCCGCCCCCTCGCCCGGCAGACAATCGTCGTCGGCCCCGAGGCAGCCCGCCCGCCCGCCACCAGACCCGACACCACTCCCCTCATCTGGACGCTCGAAGACCCGCCCTTCGGCGGACCAGCCGCCGGCATCGCGGCCGGCATCGCCGCTCTCTTCGCCCCAACCGCCCCGCACCCCGCCGACTGGATCCTCCTGCTCGCCTGCGACCTCCCCTGGGCGACGGATGCCGCCCCCCTCCTGATCGCGGCCGCCACCGACCCGAACCTCCCGAGCGCGGTCGACGGCATCCACCTCGTCGATGAGACCGGGCACGCGCAGTGGCTCGTGGCAATCTATCGGGGGCGGGGGCTCGCGGCATCCGTCGCCCGGCTCGGCGCCGAGGTGCGCGGCGCCAGTATGCGCGCCCTGCTGGGAGGGCTCCAGTTGCGCGGGCTGCCCGACCCGTCGGGCGTCAGCCGCGACGTGGACACGTGGCAGGATGTTTCACAGACCACCGAACTTCTCCGCGCCACCGAACTTCTGCGCGCCACCCCACTTCTGCAGAGCGGCGCCGAACCACGCACCCCGCCGTCCGACCTCAAGGAGACCCCATGAGCACCGCCGATCCCCTGCCGCCCGAAGCCCTCGACGCGTGGCTTTTCGCCCTCGCGACCAAGCTCGGCCTCGACCCCGACGACATCCCGGTCGGGCTGTTGCTCGACGTCGCCCGTGACGTCGCCCACAATGTGGCGCGACCGGCGGCTCCGCTCAGCACGTTCCTGGTCGGCCTCGCGGCCGCGCAGAACGGCGGCACGCCGGCCGACATCGAACACGCCGCGGCGCTCGCGAGCGAACTGGCCCTCGGCTGGGCCCCGCCGAAGCTGTGACGGGCAGCGCTGTGATGGTCAGCATCCGCTTCTTCGCCGGCGCCGCGGAGGCCGCCGGCACCGAATCCCTCACCCTCGAGACCGCGACGGTCGGCGCGCTGCGCCACGACCTCGTCGAGCGCTTCGGCCCCGAGTTCGCGCGGGTGCTCGGCCTCTGCGCCCTGCTGGTCAACGGAACGCGGGCGACGGATGACGCGGCCCGCCTCCCCGAGGCCGCCACCGTCGACGTGCTGCCGCCCTTCGCCGGCGGCTGACCAGCCCAGCCCGCCGCCCGGCCCCGCCCGGCCCCGTACCATTCGACGGTGTTCAGCCCGCTGGGGCGCGTTTTCGGCGCGAAAACGCCGGTTTAGGGCCCAAACTCCGTCGAATGGTACGTAGCGCTACGAAAAGCGCGCGCTACAGGCCGACCCAGGTGTGCGTGCCGCCGAGCTCGTACTGCTTCTTCCAGATCGGTACCTCGGCCTTGACCGCCTCGACGAGCGCCTCGCAGGCGGCGAAGGCGTCACCGCGGTGGGCGCTCGCGACCGCGGCGACCAAGGCGAGGTCGCCCACCTCGAGGTGGCCGATTCGGTGGCTGACCGTGAGTTTCACCAACGGATGCTCCGCCCTGACCCGGTCGGCGATCTCACCGATGATGCGCTGAGCGTCGGGATGTGCGCTGTAGTCGAGTCCGGTGACCCGATCGGCGGCGTCGGGGTCGTGGTCGCGCACCTGGCCGATGAACGTCACGACGGCGCCGTCGGCGCGGGAGGAGACCGCGGCGACGTGCTCGGCGAGGTCGAGGGGGGCATCCGTCACCACGGCGAAACCCTCGGGCAGACGAGCGGGCATCAGTGGTCGCCGCCGTCGAGCTGGTCGATCACGTGGCGCACGAGCGGGGCGAGCAGCGTCACGCCGTCGAGCACGCCGCCGACCGAGCCGGGCAGGTTCACGACGAGTGCGCCGCGGTTGCCGACCGAATCGGCGATGCCGGCGATGCCGCGACTCAGCACGGCCGTCGGGATCGTCGCGGCGTTGACCTGGCGCATCCGCTCGCTGATGCCGGGCAGCAGCGTGCGCAGCAGCGGCCGGGTGCCCTCCGGGGTCAGGTCGCGCGGGGCGACGCCGGTGCCGCCGGTCGTGATGATGAGGCGGGATCCGTCGCCGAGCGCGGCCGCGATCGCCCCCGACACGCTCTCGACGCCGTCGGGCACGACGCGGGCCGGGCCGCAGGGAATGCCGGCGTCGGCGAGGGCGTCGACGGCCGCCGGTCCGGACTGGTCCTCGCGTTCTCCGCGGGCCGAGCGGTCCGAGACGGTGATGACGACGGCGTGCAGGGAGGCTCCGAGTTTGGGCTGTGTTTTCACCCTTCCAGCGTAAGCCCCCGCGCCGAACCGGGAGCGAGCATCCACTTCGGCGACGGATGCCGCCCCACGCCCCCGCGCTCATCTCGCCGAAGGTCCCGTCTTCATTTGTCACGGTGTTTGCGCGTTGATGCCCGGACCACGCTGGGGGAGGCTGAGAAACAAGCGGGCCCGGTGCCCGATCGCGACGTTGAGGAAGAACATGTCTACCGTCACCACACCCGTTGTTGGCTCCACACTGAAGCCGGACCTCTCGAACTGGGACCCGGAAAACGACGAAACCTGGGATAAGAAGCTCGCCTGGCGCACGCTGTGGATCACCACCTTCAGCATGACGCTTGGCTTCGCTGCCTGGTACCTGGTCAGCGCGATCGCGCCCCGGCTCAACGACATCGGGTTCGACCTCAGCACCAGCCAGCTGTACTGGCTCGTCGCCCTGCCAGGCCTCGCCGCCGGACTGCTGCGGCTCGTGTTCATGTTCCTGCCGCCGATTCTCGGCACCCGCGTGCTCGTCGCCCTCTCGAGCGCGCTGCTCTTGCTGCCGATGATCGGCTGGACGCTCGTCGCCCGCGACACCTCGACCCCCTACTGGGTGCTGCTCGCACTCTCCTTCGCGGCGGGTATCGGCGGCGGCAGCTTCTCGGGTTTCATGGCCTCGACCAGCTACTTCTTTCCCAAGCGTCTCGCCGGCACCGCCCTCGGTCTGCAGGCGGGGCTCGGAAACTTCGGCATCGGCCTGATTCAGCTGCTCACCCCGTGGGTCGTCGGTTTCGGCCTGCTCGGCACCGCAGCCCTCACCCCCGAGAGCGACTCGAACGGTGAGCTGGTCTGGCTGCACAACGGCGGCCTCGTGCTCATCCCCTGGGTGATCCTGGCCGTCGTGCTCGCCCTGCTGTTTCTGAAGCGAGTGCCGATCAAGGCCAATTTCCGCCAGCAGCTCGACATCTTCCAGGTCAAGCACACCTGGATCATGACCGCCATCTACCTCATGAGCTTCGGCGCCTTCAGCGGCCTGGCCGCGCAGATGGGCCTGATCATCCTCAACGTCTACGGCGACTTTCCCGACGCGCCCAACCCACTCGCCTTCGCCTTCATCGGCCCCGTCGTCGGCGCGCTCGTGCGTGCGGCGTCCGGCCCGCTCTGCGACCGCTTCGGTGGTGCCATCTTCACCTTCATCGGCGGAGCGGGCATGGCCGTCGGCACCATGGTCACGGTGTTCTTCCTCACCCCCGAATCGGTCGAGGAGTTCAACGGGTTCCTCACCGGCATGATCATCATCTTCTTCTTCTCCGGACTGGCCAACGCCGGAACCTTCAAGCAGATGCCGATGATCTTCCCCAAGCGCCAGGCCGGCGGCGCCATCGGCTGGACCGCCGCGATCGCCGCCTTCGGCCCGTTCATCGTCGGCATGGCCCTCACCGCCATGAGTCCGACCGCCTTCTTCATCGGCTGCTCGGCCTTCTGCGTGTTCTGCACCGGGCTGGCGTGGTTCTACTACGCCCGTCCGGGCGCCCCGAACCCGAGCTAACCCTCGGTTCGCCCCACCCCTTCAGCCCCCGTGCCTCCACACGGGGGCTGTTGCGCGCCCGCCCCCGCCGCGCCTGCGTGCCGGTTGTTGAGCCCGCCGCCCGGTTGCTGAGCCCGCCACCCGGTTGCTGAGCCCGTCGAAACACGACGGAGGGTGCACCCGGATTCGACCGGGCCCAGGTGCCGAAACCCGTGTTTGTCGGGTCGAACCGTCGAGTGGTGGGGCCCCGACGCGCCCGGCGGCCGCTGACCAAGCCCAAGGGGCCATTGTTGGCGTCTCGTCAGCGAGAAGCCAGAAAACGCCCCTTGGGCGCCACAGCTGCCGAACGAGACGCCAAAAATGGCCCCTTGAATCGACTTCAAGGGGCCATTTTTGGCTTCTCACCGAGGGAACCCACTGGTGAAGGGGCTATTTCTGGCGTCTCGTTGACGAGACGCCAGAAAACGCCCCTTGCCGCGGAACACCGGGGCCGCACGCACCGGGATACCCCGGGTGGATA
The DNA here is from genome assembly GCF_004403305.1 of Cryobacterium frigoriphilum. Classification (GTDB taxonomy): domain Bacteria; phylum Actinomycetota; class Actinomycetes; order Actinomycetales; family Microbacteriaceae; genus Cryobacterium; species Cryobacterium frigoriphilum. The sequence continues at coordinate 8,803 of NZ_SOHE01000042.1, forward strand.
CTGGGTCGAGGGGGTCACCACATGTCCGCACTCGAAAACACCACTCCGCCTAGACCAAACGAGCCGATCGGCGGCGATCCGGTCTGCTGGCTCGAGCGGGTCTGCCCCGACTGCGGAGCGCTCGTCGAGGCCGAGTTGCCCGCCGTGTGCTGGCGCTGCGGCGTCACCGTCACGCCGTCCTGACCGAAACCGACACCCCACCGGGTGGCGAAAACAGGACGTTCTGCGCCCGTGTCGGCCTACGCAGCACGAAACGCGCCCGTAGGCACGCCGCCTCCTGCTTTCGCCACGCACCGGCCGATTCGGCAGCGGATGCCGCGGCATCCGCTGCCGAAAACTACACCCGGGCGGGCTCGGCGACCTCTACAGCCGCGGGAGCCTCAACGTCGGAGAGCGACATGCGCCCGCGCGGCGCGTTGTACAGGCCGTGGTCGAGGATGCCCTGGCGCTTGGCGACGATCGTCGGCACGAGCGCCTGGCCGGCCACGTTCACGGCGGTGCGTCCCATGTCGAGCAGCGGGTCGACGGCGAGCAGCAGGCCCACGCCCTCGAGCGGCAGGCCGAGCGTCGAGAGCGTCAGCGTCAGCATCACGACGGCACCGGTGGTGCCGGCGGTCGCGGCCGAGCCCAGCACCGAGACCAGCACGATCAAAAAATACTGCCCGACGTCGAGGGAGATGCCGAAGAACTGGGCCACGAAAATCGCCGCGACGGCGGGATAAATGGCGGCGCAGCCATCCATTTTGGTGGTCGCACCGAGCGGCACGGCGAACGACGCGTAGGCGCGCGGCACTCCGAGGCTGCGCTCGGTGACCCGCTGGGTGAGCGGCAGGGTGCCGATCGACGAGCGCGACACGAAGCCGAGCTGCACGGCCGGCCAGACGCCCGAGAAGTACTGCCGCACCGACAGCCCGTGCGAGCGGATCAGCACCGGGTACACCACGAACAGAACGAGCACGAGGCCGATGTAGATCGCGACCGAGAACTTGCCGAGCGAACCGATGGTGTCCCAGCCGTAGACGGCCGCGGCGTTGCCGATCAGGCCGATCGTGCCGAGCGGCGCGATGCGGATGATCCACCACAGCACCTTCTGGATCACGGCCAGAGCGGATGCGTTCAGGTTCAAAAACGGGTCCGCCGCCTTGCCGACCTTCAGCGCGGCAATACCGATCGCGATGGCAATCACCAGGATCTGCAGCACGTTGATGCTGACGGAGGTGCTCGCGACGCCCTCGGTGACGGAGGTGTTCGCGCCGAGGCCGAGGAAGTTCTTCGGGAACAGTCCGGCGAGGAACCCCCACCAGCTGCCGGTGCGGCCCTCGTACGAGGAGTCAGCCACGAGGCCGGTGCCGGCGCCGGGCTGCAGCAACACACCGAGGCCGATGCCGATCGACACGGCGATCAGGGCGGTGATGGCGAACCACAGCAGGGTGTGCCAGGCGAGCTTGGCCGCGTTGGAGACCTGCCGCAGGTTCGCGATCGAGCTGACGACGGCAGTGAAGATGAGCGGCACGACGGCCGTCTGCAACAGGGCCACGTAGCTCGACCCGAGAACCTGCAGCGTCGCGCCGAGGCCGGTGGGGGCATCCGCTGTGCTGCCGGTGTATTTGGCAATCAGGCCCAGGCAGAGCCCGATGATCAGGGCGGCGATGATCTGCACCCCGAACGAGGTGACGAATTTCGGCAGGCGACGGGTGGGGGTGCTCGATGTGGAGCTCGTGTTTGTACTCACACGTTCAAGCCTACGTCGGCCGTGGGGGCCGGTCTGGCCGGGCCGTCACACGCTGACACGGCACTGCAATCCTTCCGAGCACGCCCGTACCATTCGACGGACTTCAGGCCCGAAAACCACGTTTTCGGCCCAAATACCGGCTCGAAAACGGTCAAACTCCGTCGAATGGTACGGGGACACAGGGCTCCAGAGCTCCAGGGCCCCAAGGCGGTTAGCGGCGGATGCGGTCGCGGTCGCGGCGGGCGACCGGGCGCTGGCTGCGCTCCCAGCCACGCGGCACCTTGCGGGCGCTGTTGCCGGTGTGGTGCGAGCGCGAGCGGTACACGACGTAGGGGCGCACGAGGTAGCCGAGCGGCGCCGAGAACACGTGCACGAGCCGGGTGAAGGGCCACAGCAGGAACAGCGTCGTCGCGCACAAGACGTGCAGCTGGAAGAAGAACGGCACGTCGCTCATGAGCGACGGGTCGGGCTGGAAGCCATAGAGCGAACGGATCCACGGCGAGATCGAGCCGCGGTAGTCGTAGCCGCCGCCGAAGATCTGGTACAAAACCGTCGCGGTCGTACCGAACAGAATCGTTCCGCCGAGCAGCACGTACATGACCTTGTCCATCACCGTCGTGACGAGCAGCACGCGCCCGTTCAGGCGGCGCCGGTAGATCAGAATGCCGAGGCCGGCGACGGTCAGCACCGCCGCGAAGGTTCCGAGCCAGGTCGCGCCAAGGTGGTAGATGTGCTCGGTCACGCCGAAGAACTCGAGCCACGGCTTCGGAATGAACAGCCCCACGACGTGCCCGCCGATGACCATGAGCATGCCGTAGTGGAACATGGGCGAACCCCAGCGCAGCAGCCGGTTCTCGTAGGTCTGGCTCGACCGCGAGGTCCAGCCGAACTGGTCATAGCGGTAGCGCAGCAGGTGACCGACGACGAACACCGCCGCCGCCGCGTAGGGGAACGCGACCCAGAGCAGAAAATCCCAGGCATTCATACGAAGACATCCTTAGTGGGTGACGCGGTGAACGGCTTCAAATTGCCGAGAAACGACACCCCGACCAGTTCGGTCGGCGGGCCCTCATTGACCAGATCGAGGTAACGGCGACGGGTCTCGTCGTCGATCGCCGGCAGCGACAGCGACACGGCCTCGACGAGGTGCGCGTACGGGCTGTGCACGGTTTCGAGGGCGCTGCGCAGCACCTCGATGCCGTCGCGGTGCGCGGCGAGCAGCTCGCGGGCGATCGGCGAGTCCGACAGTGCCGAGAACTCGAGCACCATCGGCAGGTAGTCGGGCAGTTCGTCCGCCGCGACCTCCCAGCCGGCCGCCCGGTATGCCTCGACGAAGCGCACGAGCGCCATGCCGCGCCGGCGGGTGTCGCCGGCCGCGTAATAAGAGAGGTACGGGCAGCACTTGCGCTTCAGGTCGAAGGTCGCGGTGAAGTGCGCCTCCAGCTGTTGCCCGGTCATCGCATCCGCTGCCTCAAAAAACGCGCCGAACGCCCGAAGCAGCGGGTCGGGCAGCACGGCGACGGATGCCCGCACCACGTCGAAACGCGCGCGGCGTTCCGGAGACGGGTAGTCCAGCAAAATGGATGCCGCCATGTGCGCGATCACGGCGTGATCGCTCGTGAGGTTGATCGCCGACACCGTGCGGGCCAGCTTCAGCGGGGTCTGCAGAATGTTGGGAAACCTCATGCGGGACTCACCGAACCAGCGCCGCCGAGCTTGGGGGGAAACATGCCTTCCGGCGCGCCGCCCGACCCGTTCCAGTTCAGCAGGTTGATGCGCCCCGGGGTCGCCGGCCGGGTCTTGATGATCGGGGAATCCCCGACCATCTCGTTGTAGTTGTCGACCGTCGAGTTGAGCGGCATGCCGGGCGTGTTGCCGTAGGGGCCAGCCGGGCCCTGGTCGCGGCCGCCATTGTGCGGGCCGGCGTGCGAGGTGGGGCCGCCCATACCGGGGCCGCCCTCGTTGTCGAGCGAGCAGCCGAGCTCGTCGAGCTCGCGTGCGGTCTCGACGTGCGCCTTCGGGATGACGTAGCGGTCCTCGTACTTCGCGATGGCGAGCAGGCGGTACATGGCCTTCATCTCGGTGGCGGTCATGCCGACCGACTCCGGGATGCTCGCGTTCTCTTCACGTCCGAGGTTGATGTCGCGCATGAAGGAGCGCATCGCGGCGAGCTTGCGCAAGGAGGACTCGACGGGCTTCACGTCGCCGGCCGAGAACAGTCCGGCGAGGTACTCCACCGGGATGCGCAGCTTGTCGATCGCGGCGAACAGGGTGCGGGTGTCTTCGCCATCGGCGCCGGAGTTGCTGACCACGTCGACGACGGGCGAGAGCGGCGGGATGTACCAGACCATGGGCATGGTGCGGTATTCGGGGTGCAGCGGCAGCGCGACCTTGTACTCGGTGATGAGCTTGCGAATAGGGCTCTTCTGCGCGGCTTCGATCCAGTCATCGGCCATGCCCTCGGCCTTTGCGGCCGCGATGACCTCGGGGTCGAAGGGGTCGAGGAAGCAGGAGCGCTGCGCTTCGAGCAGGTCCTGGTCGTTCTCGACCGAGGCCGCGTCGAGCACCGCGTCGGCGTCGTAGAGCATCAGGCCGAGGTAGCGCAGGCGACCGACGCAGGTTTCGGAGCAGATGGTGGGCTTGCCCTGCTCGATCAGCGGGTAGCAGAGCGTGCACTTCTCGGCCTTGCCGGTCTTGTGGTTGAAGTAGACCTTCTTGTACGGGCAGGCGGACACGCACATGCGCCAGCCGCGGCATCCGTCTTCATCGACGAGCACGATGCCGTCTTCCTCACGCTTGTACATCGCGCCCGAGGGGCAGGCACTGACGCAGGCGGGGTTCAGGCAGTGCTCGCAGATGCGGGGCAGGTAGAACATGAAGGTCTCTTCGAACTCCATCTTCACCTTCTCGCTCATCGTCGCGAGAATCGGGTCCTGCGCGGCGGTCTCCTGGGAGCCGCCGAGGTCGTCGTCCCAGTTGCCCGACCACTTGATGTCCATGTTCTTGCCGGTCAGCAGGGACTTCGGGCGGGCGACGGGGCTCTGCGTGCCGGCCGGTGCGGTCGTCAGCATGTCGTAGTCGTAGGTCCACGGCTCGTAGTAGTCGTCGATGCCGGGCAGGTCAGGGTTGTTGAAGATGTGGGCGAGCTTGTTGAGGCGTCCGCCGCCCTTGAGCTTCAGGCGGCCGCGCTTGTTGCGCACCCAGCCGCCCTTCCAGCGTTCCTGGTCTTCGTACTGGCGCGGGTAGCCGAGGCCGGGCCGCGTCTCCACGTTGTTGAACCAGGCGTATTCCACGCCTTCTCGGTTGGTCCAGACCTGCTTGCAGGTCACGGAGCAGGTGTGACAGCCGATGCACTTGTCGAGATTCATGATCATCGACATCTGGGCCATGACGCGCATTAGTATTCCACTTTCTGGCTGCGACGACGGATGGTGGTGACCTCGTCGCGTTGGTTCCCGGTCGGTCCGAGGTAGTTGAAGGCGAACGACAGCTGGGCGTAGCCGCCGATCAGGTGAGAGGGTTTCAAGAGGATGCGGGTGAGCGAGTTGTTGGTGCCGCCGCGCAGCCCCGAGGTCTCCGCGACCGGAACGTTGATCGTGCGGTCCTTCGCGTGGTACATGTACACCGTGCCCTCCGGCATCCGGTGCGACACGATCGCGCGGGCGACGACGACGCCGTTTCGGTTGTAGGACTCGATCCACTCGTTGTCGATCACGCCGATCTTCTCGGCGTCCTGCGGGCTCATCCAGATGGTCGGGCCACCGCGAGAAAGCGAGAGCATCATCAGGTTGTCCTGGTATTCGGAGTGGATTGACCACTTCGAGTGCGGCGTGAGGTAGCGCACCGCGACCTCGGCGCGACCCTTCACGGCCGGGTCCCCGGTGGCATCCGTCGACCCGAGCACGACGTCCTGAAAGAGCCGGTGCATGTCGAGCGGCGGGCGGAAGATGGGCAGCTGCTCGCCGAGCTCGATCATCCAGTCGTGGTCGAGGTAGAAGTGCTGGCGGCCGGTGAGGGTGTGCCAGGGCTTCAGGTGTTCGACGTTGATGGTGAAGGCGCTGTAGCGGCGGCCGCCGTGCTCCGAACCCGACCATTCCGGGCTCGTGAGCACCGGGACCGGCGCACCCTGGACATCCGCGTAGGTGAAACGGCGACCGGCGTTGTCGCTGGCCAGGTGCGAGAGCTGCGTGCCGGTGCGCTCCTCGAGCTGCTGGAAACCCTGGGTGCCGAGGCGCCCGTTGGTGGTGCCCGACAGGGCGAGCACCATCTCGCAGGCGTGGATCGCGGTGGTTAGCTTGGGGCGGCCTGCGGCCGGGCCGGATTCCATCAGCCCGTTCTTACGGCCGAGGTACTCGACCTCCACGTCGGGGTTGAACTTGACGCCCTTCGTGACCATGCCGAGCTTGCCGGTGAGCGGGCCGAGCGCGCCGAGCTGCGCGGCGAAGGCCGGGTAGTCGCGCTTGACGACGATGAGCTTGGGCATCGTGATGCCGGGGATCAGCGTGTCGATGTCTCGCACGGTGCCGTGCGGGGTGCTCATGGCGTCGGGGGTGTCGTGGCTGAGCGGCGCGGCGACGAGGTCGTTGCGCACCCCGAGGTGGGTCTCGCTCATCTCGCTGATCTTCGCGGCGAGCACGTGGAAGATGTCGAAGTCGGTCTTGGCCTGCCACGGCGGCGCGATCGCGGGGTTGAACGAGTGAATGAACGGATGCATATCCGTCGTCGACAGGTCGTTCTTCTCGTACCAGGTGGCCGGCGGCAGCACGACGTCGCTGTAGACGGTCGTGCTCGTCATGCGGAAGTCGCTCGTCACGAGCAGGTCGAGCTTGCCCTCGGGAGCGGATTCGTGCCACTTCATGGTCTGCGGGCGGCGGTCCTCGGGCGACTCGGGGGCACGCACGGCGGACTTGGCACCGAGCAGGTGCTTCATGAAGTACTCGTTGCCCTTGCCCGAGGAGCCGAGCACGTTGGCGCGCCAGACGACGAGCACCCGCGGAAAGTTCTCGGGGGCGTCGGGGTCTTCGCAGGAGTACGCGAGGCTGCCGTCCTGCAGGGAGTCGACCACGTACTGGGCCGGTTCGACGCCCGCCGCGGCGGCGTCGTCGACGAGGTCGAGCGAGTTGCGGTTGAAGGTCGGGTAGCTGGGCATCCAGCCGCGCTTGGCCGATTCGACCAGGGTGTCCGCGGTGGTGCGGCCCTTGAAGATGCCGGTGCCGAGCGGGCTCGCGAGGGTGTCGGCGGACAGGCCGTCGTAGCGCCACTGGTCGGTGGCGAGGTAGAAGAAACCGGTGCCGATCATCTGGCGCGGCGGGCGCACCCAGTCCAGGCCGAAGGCGTACTGGCCGTAACCGGTGAGCGGACGCACCTTCTCCTGGCCGACGTAGTGGGCCCATCCGCCGCCGTTGACGCCCTGGCAGCCGGTCATCGTGGTGAGGGCGAGGAAGGCGCGGTAGATGGTGTCGGAGTGGAACCAGTGGTTGGTGCCGGCGCCCATCAGAATCATCGAGCGACCCTCGGAGTCTTCGGCGTTCTGCGCGAATTCCCGGCCGATGCGTTCGGCGGCCTGCATCGGCACGCTCGTGATCTCTTCCTGCCAGGCGGGGGTGCCGGGGCTCGACGCGTCGTCGTAGCCGGTGGGCCACACGCCGGGAAGGCAGTCGCGGCCCACGCCGTACTGCGCGAGCAGCAGATCGAAGACGGTCGTGACGAGCGCTCCGCCGATCTGGCGCACCGGCACGCCGCGGCGAATGACTCCGGCGCCGCCGGCGTGCTGTTCGCCCTCGTCGTCGGTCGTCGGGGACACGTCGAAGCGCGGCAGGTCTATCTCGGCGACGGATGCCGCGTCCCAGTCGGGTGCATCCATGATCGACAGCAGGGGGTCGACGCCCTCGAGGTCGAGGTTCCACTTACCGACGTCGCTCTCGCTGAAGCGGTGGCCGATGGAGCCGTTGGGCACGACCGCGGCGCCGTTCTGGTCGAGCAGTACCGGCTTGAAGGCGGCGCTCGCGACGGTCGAGGGGGTGCCGGGCAGGGCATCCGCTGTCACGAATTTGCCGGGCACGAAGGCGTCGCCGCGCTTCGTGAGTGAGATGAGATAGGCGCTATCGGAGAATTTCTTCATGTACTCGACGAAGCGCGGGGTGCGGCGGTCGACGAGGAATTCCTTGAGCACGACGTGGCCCATGGCGAGGGCGAGGGCGCCGTCGGTGCCGGGGTGCACGGCGAGCCACTCGTCGGCGAACTTGGAGTTGTCGGCGTAGTCGGGCGAGACGGTGATGACCTTCTGGCCGCGGTAGCGGGCCTCGACCATGAAGTGCGCGTCGGGGGTGCGGGTGACGGGAACGTTGCTGCCCCACATGATGAGGTAGCTGGCGTTCCACCAGTCGGCGGATTCGGGCACGTCGGTCTGGTCGCCGAAGACCTGCGGGCTCGCGACGGGCAGGTCGGCGTACCAGTCGTAGAACGAGAGCATGGTGCCGCCGAGCAGCGAGATGAAGCGGTTGCCCACGCCCTGCGACACGATCGACATCGCCGGAATCGGGCTGAAGCCCACGACCCGGTCGGGGCCGTACTTCTTGATGGTGTGCACGTGGGCGGCGGCGACGATTTCGGATGCTTCGTCCCACGTCGCGCGCACCAGGCCGCCCTGGCCGCGGGCGCTCTTGTACTGCTTGGCGGTTTCGGGGTTGCCGGTGATCTCGGCCCAGGCCAGCACGGGGTCGCCGAGGCGGGCCTTGGCTTCGCGGAACAGGTTCAGCAGCACGCCGCGCACGTAGGGGTAGCGCACCCGGGTCGGCGAGTAGGTGTACCAGCTGAACGCCGCGCCACGCGGGCAGCCGCGGGGCTCGTATTCGGGAGAGTCGGGGCCGACGGAGGGGTAGTCGGTCTGCTGGGTCTCCCAGGTGATGATGCCGTCTTTGACGTACACCTTCCACGAGCAGCTGCCGGTGCAGTTCACGCCGTGGGTGCTGCGCACCTCTTTGTCGTGGGTCCAGCGGTCACGGTAGAAGGAGTCGGCGTCGCGGCCGCCCTCGAGAAAGACCGATCGCAGGTCGGCGGATGCCTTGCCGCGCCGCAGAAAGCGGCCCATGCCCACGAGGGTCTCGGCGAGAACGGTGTCGGTTCCGGGCTTGTAGGTCTTGCCTGCCTTCTTGCCGCTCGTGGTGGCCTTGGCGTCGGCCCGGGTCGGGGTGATGCTGGCGCCGAACTCGGTGAAGCTTGACTCTGCAGGCGTTTTCACGGCACATTCCTCGCTAACCAGGGATTACCCTCGCGGCAACCACCCATATTTCGAGTTTTGCCGCTGCGGATCAGGGGTTCAAGCGCAGAACACCGTGACAAATGGCGGGGTGCCCGCGGGCCCCGGCGCCCGGTGCTTCAAGCCCGGGCCCTGCGTACCATTCGACGGTGTTGAACCGATTCAGGGTGGACGGGTCAACACCCTGAAAAGCGCCTCAACACCGTCGAATGGTACGCGGTGACGGATGCTGCGGCCCGGCCCGGCGCATCCGTCGCCCCCGCGGTCGGGAGCGTCGCCGGCTGCCGCACCCGACACGCGCGCGGCCGCGCGGTAGTAGCGCCGCTGCGCGGTAGGCACGCCTACGGCGCAGCGGCGCAGGTACCGCGAATCTCGCCAGCCGCGCGGGCGACC
>NZ_SOHE01000068.1 GCF_004403305.1 Cryobacterium frigoriphilum
CATGGATCAACAAACCAGCCGAGAAACCAGTTGAGGTTGAAGGGCTAAAACTAGCCGCCTAAACTCCCACTGGCCTCATTCACCTTGACAAATTCCGCCAGGCCGTGGCGCCGACGGCTCACCACTGTGACGGTGTCGTCGATGGCCGCTGTGCCAGAAAGAGCCAGCCGGTCCATTCGATCTCCGCAGCCACGAAGAAGCTTCCCGGTCCGCTACGTGACCTCTGTTGAACCATCGGCGAAGAAAATGGATTGGCGCAGGTGCTCGGGCAGCGCGGGGTCTGTGAAGTACGCATCCGCGTCACGGTCGTTGTTCTGGTGCTTGGCGGCGGCATTGGCCGCCAGCTCCGCCTGACTTCGTGACGTGCACTCTTACATATGCATGCCCACAAGGGGCCGGCCCGAGGCAGTCCGAGCCAACCTCGACACATCGCTGGCGCCGTAGTCTCCCGCAAGGTGCTGTGCCGTCTCGAGTGCGACACGGGCACGGGCGGCGTCGAGCTTCTGGGCGGTCGAATCCGGGACAGCACCGAGAGGACGCGCGCCTACGATGCCGTAGCGGTCCCGGTAGGCCGCGATGGTGCATCCGCTTTGGCGCCATGCAGCGGCGGCAGAACCGCGGGGCGCTGGGCCCAGCGCTCGAGTCCAGGGCCCCCGCGGCCAGCGCTGCCTCGAGCACGGCGGCCGCTCGCGATTCGATCAGGTCGCTGCGCTCAGCCAAGGCCTGGTGCATGGCGGCGTCCATCGGCCCGAGGGCGGGAGGAATCAGCCCAGCCATCAAGTGCGGCGATCGGCGCGAGCGACCAGCGGCGGCATCCCGAGCAACCGCCATGGCGACCCGGGCGTGCAGCACCGCCGCGATGTCTTGCGCGTCCTCGAACCCGCGCGCCGAGACCACGCGGTCCAACAAACGAGCAACGTCGTAGTGGTGCGCCTCGGCCCCCCCGCAGCTCCGCGGCCAACGGTCCGAAGGCATCCGCCGCAATGACCGCGTCAGCCTGGCCCGGCGACAGCCCACTCGCCCGCACCACCGTCACCCACCGGTCGTGCTGCGCGGCCGCCGCGAGGGTCTCGTACTCCGCGGCGAGTTGCGCGACCGAACCCCAGGCATCCTGCTCGGCCGTCAGAGTCTCGTGCGCGGACAGCTCGGCCCCCACGTGCTGCAGAATGCCAAATAGAACACTGCGGCCCGATACCTCCGGATCGTCCCCCGCCCGCGGACCCACATGCGCCACATCCGGACGGTCGACCGCCACATAGGCGGTGTTCGCCTCGCGCCCGCGCGTCATCGCGACGTACAGGTTCTCCCGCGGCATACTTGGCGCCACCACGACATGCGCGGTATCGGTCGTGAGGCCCTGCGCCCGGTGCGAGGTGACGGCGTAGCCGAGCTCGACGTGCTCGGCAACATACGAGGCGGGCAGAACCACCGCGCTCCCCCACCGCCGGCCCGCACGTCGCACCTCGACCCCGCCATCACGCCGCACCCCGACCACGACCCACCGGTCACCGTTGCGTACCCAGGTGCGCGAGGCGTAGAGCCGCCGATCGTTGCGGCGCGTGATCACCAGGTCGCCAACGGCGGCGTGGGTTCCGTCGTGCAGGTCGACCTCGCGCCGCGCATCGACCCGGCCCTCCAGGATCAGCTCGGTGCGCGCCCGCACGTTCAGCGCCGCCACCGCCTCATTCGAATCGCTGATCAGCACCGTCGACTTTCTCAAGCGGATGTCCGCCCGCCAGGCCGCGTAGGCGGCATCCGTCATCGCCTCCGTATCGCCATCAAAAACCCGATCATGGACGGCGTACGCATCAATGGACTCCGGCGAGCCCTGCCGCAGCCCTAGGGACGCGGCCTTCTCCCACTCGTGCACGAACCGGTGCACATCGAGCAGTTCAGGCGCATCCGCACGGTCGTGCACCAGCAGCGAGAACGCGCCGCCCGCATCGACCGACTGCAACTGCGCGTAGCCGCCGACCAGCAGCACCTTCGCGCCGGCAGCAGCGGCCAGCGCGGTGACCCGGTCCAGGGGCAGCGTGCCGGCCAGGGAGGCCTCGTCGATGATCACGAGCTGGCCGGGCCGGAAGGTCGTGCCGTCGGCGAGGTGGGAGTGCCACCACTTCGCCAGGTTCTCGGTCGTGATGCCGAGATCGGTCGCCAGCACCGTCGCCGCGGCCGCAGACGGAGCCAGCCCAACGACCGAGCCCGCACCGCGAGCCGACTCCCACGCTCGTCGTAGCGCGTTCATCGCCGTCGTCTTGCCCGCGCCGGCCGGCCCGACCAGTACATCGACGACCCGGCCAGAGCCGGCGACCGCTGACAGCGCCGCGAGCTGGTCGTCAGCGAGCATGCCCCCGCCGGGCAGCCGCGTGCGGGCAACCGAACCCGACACCGCCACGCGCGGCGCCGAAACAAGCGCAGCCCGAGCCAGAAGCCGCGCCTCCGCTTCCAGCAGTTCCGTCGACGTGAACACCAGGGAGTGCTTGGGCCGAAACACTGACGTGCCGTCCTCCCGCTGAAACTTCACCGGGCTCACGGCGAGTTCGGGCGGGGTGAGGCGCAGGGAGGCGCGCTCGGCGGCATCCGCTATCAGCCCGACGACGGCCTCGCGATCGCTCGCCGCCGCGAACCGGTACGGCATGCTCTGGCGCGCGGCCTCGGCGATGAGGTTCCAGTGCCGCCAGGTGGCGCGTTTCTCGCTCACTGTCGTCATCACGCTCGCCCCGAGAACTTCAAGAGCTGACAGCGGCAGGTCCTCAGCGCGCAGCACCACCGCGTCATCCACCGCCACCAACAAATCCCGCCCGAGCACCCGCCCGGCCCGTTCCCGCCACGCCGCCGTCAGCTGCGCCAGCGAGTGCACTTGCTTCGCCGGCCGCGTGGCGAGCGTCGCCTGCGCGCGCAGCTTCGTGATCGTCACCGCGCTCGGGCGCTGCCCATGACTGGCTACATACGCCTCGATCAGCCGGTCGGTCTCCACGTCGATGTGCCGGGACCGCGTCGAAAACTCCGCCACGAGCGCCTCCGGCACACCCCGCACCGCCCACGCCGCGTGCCGATCGCGGCCCCGCTCCCGCGGTTCCCACTGCACGCCGAGCGAGCGCGTGAGCGCGTCGGCGAACAGGGTCTCGTGCAGCTCACTCAGCGCCACCACGGCCTCGTGCATCGGCCGCCCGTCGAGCGAACGCCATTTGCCGTCGAGCACGGTCTGCACCTTGTTGCTGATCACCACGTGGGTGTGCAGGTGCGGATCCCCCGCCCGGCTGTCGAAATGATCAAACGCCGTCGCAATCAGGCCGGTCACGTCCACCTGCGCCACCGCCCCGCCCCGCCCGGATGTGCCGGTGCGCGTCGCCGCGACCTCACGCTCCATGTAGCCGATCACCTCGGCCACCGCCGCATGGTGCGCCGCCGCGATGCGCGCCTGCGTGTCCGCATCGGCCACACCCCACAGCACACTCGCCGACTTCGGAATCGAAAACGTAAAGTCGTAGCCCGCGACGGCCCGCCGCCGCTTCGATCCCGGTTCCTCGAAAGCGGATGCCGCGGCGCCCGCCGCCCTCACCGTCGGCCCGCTCTCGAGACCGGCGGCTCTCATCTCGGTTGAACCGCGTTCTGCGGTGGTGCGGTACTCGGGGTAGGCGCGTCCGAGGGGGTCACCGGTGACCGGGTCCCGCCCCAGGCCGACGAGCAGCTGCAGTTGGGCCTCGGTGACAACGTCACCTTCGACGATGAGGCCGCCGGCGAGCCCGGGGAGGCCGCCGCCCATCCACCGGCCGGGTGGCGTGCCCTCCGCGGTGTAGTACCGGGTGAGCGGAGTCGACATCGACCGGTCGCCGTCACTGGCGGCGACGGTGCGCAGCAGGTACTTGTAGCCGTCCCCGGCACTCATCACCCGTATCGATACCGTCACCAACGCACCTCCGCTTTCATAGCGGAGGTGCGCTTCAACCCACAACAGGATTCCAGGGACAAGTATTCGTCGCAGGAATCCGCAAGGACCGGGGTGGATGTTGTCAGTGGCCATCGTACGAGCCGTCGTCACCACGTGGCACGAATGCATCCAAGCAATGGCTGCATTCGCACTAGCAAGCTTCGAACGGGTTGCGGGCTCAAACTTTGCACAGATCTGCTGCTCGACGCGCGCCAAGATGGTATGAATCTGCTCAAGCTCAGCAGGACCTCTGAACGAAATCGGGTTTGTCACAGCGGCATTGTCGCGCGAATAGATCTACTGAACGCCGACGACAGGACGCGACGCTCAGAGGTGCTCGTGTGGTGATGTCACTACGCTGAGTGCGTTGAGCATCATCCGCTTCAGCAGAATTTCGACAGCGATTCGGGTCGGCTCGGACAATCCGGTTTGACGCACGCCCGCGGGTAATGGCGAGAGTTGCTCCGGAGCGCGCGCCGTTCAGTCCACAGTAGGTCGGGCACGGCGTTCGATGAAAATTGCATCGTCCCAGGACCTGATCGTGCCGAAGTCGGGGTCACGTCGCTCGAGCCATTTTTCGATCAACCGAAGGTTATTCTGCACCTCGCTAGATAGCAGGACAGACGACCCCTTGGCCGTGTCGCTGAGCCGTGCAATGAGCTGCGGCATGTCGCTGAAGACAAGTCGATCCATCAGGTGAATCTGTGCAGTCTCACACCCTTCGAAAGCGGCGATATCGACTCTCCCTTGCCGCGGTAGCAGGACGGCGCATCGGTCACCCTGGTCAGGAGCGACCGCCCGATTGCGAACAACCCAGGTACGCACGTTCCCAGTTCTTTCGCTGAAAAACAAGAAGTGCGCGTCCCAGGTCTCAACCCAGACGTTCAGATAGAGTTGTCCGCCGTTGCCGTTCGACACAGATTCCAGATCTGCCCGTCCAAAAGGCGCTCCTGACTCTGTGTAAGACACGGTCACCTCTTGGCCCGATGTCCGCAAAGTGAATTCTGGACTGCCAGCGTGCTGGCGGGCGTTGAGCGCAAGCTCGCCGAAGAGAGTAGCGATATCATCAGAGGCCCCAGCGACCCAAGCGCTTGTCATTCCAGCTGCCCGAAGATGGTCATACATACCCGCAGTATCGACCTCCTTCCACACAGTGGTGTGATCCATCAGTGCGAATGACTGATCTCCCCTCCATCCTTGCTGCTGCGCACGGAGTGCGCTCTCAATCTGGCGTGCTTTCCACTGCTGGAGAAGGGAAACGGGATACATGATCTCGTCGTCATCGATGAGCTTCGCATCGTTTCGGCAGAGGTGGACCCCGTTGTTCACATCCGAACGCTGGCTGTCAGTCATGGTCGGTTCATATCGGGCAGTGTCGGGACGACGCCCCCTGATGTGAGCTGCTTCGGCAGTTGAGGAAAGTCCGCTTCGGCGCACCCGCGATGCGGCGGTCGTAGTCTTGTCACACCAGGGAGCGGAGCAAACGTGCCCCGCTTCTCCAGCGAGGCGCTGCTTGGTCGTAACGCTGAATTTTCCGAGTGCCATCCGAACAGCTTTGCACACCACATGCTCAGCGGTGAGACAGCCGCGAATGAGCCCCGCCCATGGGCTCTCCCATTCGGCGACTGAGAGCTCCCCGGGACTACCCTCAAGGAATGATGAGGCGTCTCGCCGTTGGCCGTGGTCACGTCAAGACAATCCTCTCTAGCAAGCCAGCCATCAACGCCGTAGAGGTCGGCCACTATGGTGAGGCTTATGGAACGCCGCTATCAAGTTTTCATCAGTTCAACGTTCGAAGACCTCATTGACGAACGAAAAGCAATTATGGAGGGCCTACTCAAAATCGACTGCCTCCCGGCCGGAATGGAATTGTTTCCCGCGGCAGATGACGATCAGTGGACGCTCATTAAGAGTGTCATCGAGCAGTGTGACTACTACCTCATTGTCAGCGCGCGCCGTTATGGAAGCACCGATGAAGCCGGCGTGAGTTACACCGAAAAGGAGTATGACTACGCTGTGTCGCAGGGCATCCCCATAATCGGCTTTCTACCCAAGAATCCAGGCTCTATACCAGGCGACAAGATCGAGACCGGCGACGGCGTCTTGGACAAGCTAGAGCTCTTCCAGAGAAAGATCAGGACCCGCATGGTCACCTTCTTCGAGTCGCCGTCGGAGCTTCAAGCGAACGTTATTGTCGGAGTCACGAGGCTTCAGAAGTCCAAACCCCGGCCGGGCTGGGTGAGAGGCGACAATGCCCTAACAGAAGAAAAGCGCGTCGAAATCGCAGAGTTGCGCGCGCGTATCGCTGAGTTGGAAGCGGGGGAAGCCAAGGCCGCCGTGGCAAAAGCAACTGGCATCGCCGAGAGAATCAACGAGACGTACGCCCACGGATCAGAAAAGACATCTATCGTATTCGTCTTTAGAGGATTCGGGACAGGCGAACGTGTAGCTCAGTACCATTCATACGAGTGGTCCTGGGAAGAGATCATGTTCATTATCGGGCCCACGTTGATCGAGGAGGCTGCCGATGAAGACCTGATAGGACTGATTAACGATCAGCTACACGTTGAGGTAAGGAAAGACCAAGGCATCCCCACAATGACTAATCTCACTACCGAGCTCGAGGGCGGTACGTGGAGCAACATTATCGTTCAGCTCCGAGCCCTGAAGGCCATCAAGGCCGGTACGAAAAGACGGGTAGCGTCCGACCATAGAAAGTATTGGCAGCTCACCCCGGCCGGCGACGAGTGGGTGACGGAGCTGAGAGCAACCAAACATGAAGAGCCGACGGGTGACATCGGGTGACACAGCCGTATCGACTTTATCCGCCTAGTTCCGTGCCGCTACCCTTTTCAACCGCGCGATGAAGTCTTGACACATCAGCGGGCGGTCATTAGTCGAATGCATCCACGCTGGTGTCGGTGGCCCTGATGGGTCCAAGATCTGCAGTCGAACAGCCGAGAGTTCAGAAGTAACACTCGCGCGTTGCGTCGACATGGCATCTCCTCCAAGAGGAAGTCGCTTGGCAAGCTCGATCACAGCGCGAGCATGAGAAGGATCGCGTTGCTGGATTAGTGATCAGCAACGAGGCCTGCTATTGGCATCCACGACGAGGCCGGTGACGGCTTCGCGATCAGCCGCCGAGGCGCATCGCTGCTACTCCATCTGGCGTACTGCCTCGACGGAAAACGCCAAGCCGCCGGGTCGCAGGCTTTTCACTCAGCGACGACGCCACTCTCGACCCGGTCTCATCGATCGCCTCCCGCGGCACGTCGTCACGCCAGGTTGGTGAAAGGGAGAGATGGTCGCTGCCGAAGACACCCACTTCGTCGCACCCGGCAGCCGTGCTCAGTGCGCACTTGCACGCGAAACTGGCACTCATCACCCGCATCGACACTGTCACCGCGCTGACCTCCAGCGTCGCGACGAAGATGCCTGGACAACTGGCGCTCTGACGTGAACTGGAGTGACGAGTTCCTTATTCGGTGAGCCGTGGCGGGCGGCGGGGCTGTCGGTCGAGGCCGACGTAGTGCTGCCAGTGGGTTCCGTATTCGGCGGCGATCTTCTCGGCGCCGGTCGCGCTGTAGCCGAGCATGCCCGCGATGATGATCGGGGGTGCCTGGCGGAGCATCTCGCGGATCGCTCGGCTCCGGTTGGTCAGGTTCGGGATGCCGAGGTTATGGAGGCGTAGCCGCAGCGACGTCGTGTGCATCGGCTGTCCCGAGGCTCGGCCAGGGAACAGCCATGGGCTCGTCGTGTTCGCGGCCGTCATCTGGTTCCTGCGCGCTGTGACGTGCTGACGGATGACCTGGTCGAACGGGGCTGGGACGGGTGTGGGAGGGTCGCCGAGCCGGATGTGCAGGTGCCCGTCGTCGCCGGTGGCGATGTCGGTGACGGTGAGCTGCTGGATGCGCGCGAGGGGCTGGGCGTAGAGCAGGACGAGCAGCGCAAGCACCCGGTCGGTCAGCTCCATGCCGTCGCCGTCGTGGATGCGGCGGATCAGCTGAATGCGCTGCCGCTGGGTGACGAGCGTGACGGGTCGCTCCTGCTGGGGCGGGAGGTCCAGCTGGGGCATCCGCCGGGTGTTCATCGCCCAGCGCAGGAACGGGCGGAGTGCGTTTCTCTGGTGTGGGGAGCTCTGGGCGAAGAGGCGATCGAGGTCCGCTTGGGTTGTCTCGGCCAGGGTGCGGCCCCGGGAGGCGAGGTCGTTGAGGAACGCAGCGGTCAAGCGCAACCGGGCGCGGGCAAGTTGCGGCAGGCCGTAGCCGAGCTCGCCGCGGGCGGCGATCTTGGCGCGGAAGACGCGCAGGTAGTGCCAAGTGAGGAACAGCCGCAAGGTCGCGCGGTGCTCGGGGTCGGTGATCGTGTCGAGCCAGGCCGGCCACCACTGCTCGAACAGAAACATGAACTTGTCGACGGGTGGGAGGATCCCGGCGGTGACCATGAGGTCGCGGATGTAGATGCTTGACTTCAATGGCGGCAGGCTGTGGACACCCTCGTGGGTGAGCGGGACTTCTCCGCGGGCGAGTGCGCGGAGGATTCCGCAAGGCCCGGGGCGGGTCAGCCAGCGGATGCCCGAGCGCGGCCGCTTCATGCTGACGATCAGCGCGGCCAGGGGTGTCAGCTCGACGCGGACCCGGCCGGTTCCGTCATCCAGGAGCTCGTCGACCTGGTCCCGGAGGACGCACCAGCCGCAGATGCCGGCATGCTCGCGCCATCCCTCACGGCCACATCGGGTGCAGGTGTAATCGCCCAGGCCCCCGCCGCAGTCGGTGCACCAGCGCTGCCCGTCGGGACCGATGCCGGGCAGCAGCCGGTCGGTGCCGCAGCCGTCACAGATGCCGTAAATCTCCATCGCGTTGGCGAAGCAGCCCGAGCAGATCGGCCCCTCGGGCCAGCGGCGCATGACGGCCAGCACCTTGACGCCTCCGGCCTGGTTACGGGCTCGCGCGGTCCCGACCAGGCGGCCGCAACGTGCGCATCGCTCCGGCTCGGTGCCGCCCGCGGCACCGGTTCCCGTCATTCGCCCGGGTGGACGATCCGCGCGCGGACGGGCCGAAGCTCACCGATGTCTGGCGCCGTCGCGGGTCGGTCGCCAGCCGCGATCTTGCGAACGCCGACGTTGACCGCGTCGGTGGGGATCAGCTCGGCCGGGGTCACGTCGAAGATGTCGCAGAGCGCCGCGAGCACGGGCAGCGACAGCCGTTCGGGGATCGTGGTCACCAACCGGTGAACCTGCGAGGCCGACAGCACGATGCCGCGCTCGGCTAGCAGCGGGACCAGCTCGGTCGTCGCGTAGAGCTTGTGCGCGGCCATCACCTCCCGCAGCCGCCACTGATAGGACACCATCCGTCGTTGTCTGGTCATCGTGTTCCCTCTCGGTGAGTGTGTGCGTCGCCGACCGCGTCAGCCACGATCGCGTCCAGAGCTCGCCGCAACGTCCGGACGCGGAAGTCCGAGGACACCCCGGTGTAGATCGACGTGGTCGACGCGTGCTCGTGGCCGACCTGCTCCTGCACGAACCGCGGGTCCCAGCCGTCTTCGATCAGATGCGTGACGTAGGAGCGGCGCAGCGATTGGAAGTCCAGCACCGGGTCCAGGCCCACGGCCTCCCGGTAGGCGGCCATCCGGTGATCCAGCAGCGCCACGCTCACCCGAGGTGCCCGCTCCGAGGGCCAGGCCGCCGGGTTCCCGTCCGTGCCGAACAGCGGGCGGACCTCGGTAAACCACTGTTCCAGCGCCTCGACCGACCGCGGCCAGACCGTCAACACCGTTCGACGCTTCGGCGGTGAGGCGCGCTTTGCCTTGCCGTGCCGGATGTGCACCGCCCCGAAGCCGCCAAACTCCGGCGCCTCAGGGTTGCGGCCGAAGTCCGACACGTCAAGCATCTGCGTCTCGGCGCGGCGCGTGCCAAAGGCGTAAGCGGTCTTGAAGATCGTCGCATCCCGGAACGCGGCCATCCAACCCTTCTTGCCCTGAGAGCGCTTGAACTCGACCTGCTCGTCCGCGTAGTCGAACAAATCCTGCAATTCACGCCGCGTAAAGGGACGCTTACCCGGCTGCGACTCGACATCCGCGACATGCTGCGCCGAGTTGACGTCCGTGACGATCTGCACTGGGTGCGACCCGAACCGGCTCAGGCACTGCGCACCCCACTCGTAGGCAGGGTCGGTCGAGAACGCGCAGAAGCCGCGCACTGCGACCTGATAACCGCGCAACGTCGAGCGCGTGCAGTGATGCACTGCACGCAAATCTGCGAACCACTCGTCCGCGTGCAACGCCGTCCACTCCCACGGGAAAACGCCCGCGTGAGCCTGGAACGCGCGCACCTGCCGCTCACGAGCCAGTACCGTCGAGAGCGCCAGATTGCGCGCCAGCCCCTGATTACGCCACCCCTCAAGCATCGCGTCAAACACCTGCTCGTCCGGCCGCAGCAGCGAAACCCCGTCGACCAGCGCCAGCCGGGCAGAGCCCGACAACACACCCTCGTCACCGGTCACTCCAACCTCCCGAGATCATCGCATTGGATGCGATATTACCGCATCTAATGCGATCCGCGCGATAATCTCCCGATCAGAACGGGAAGACCCACAGCGACCCCGAAACATGAACCCAACACACCAGGCGACGCGCATTCCGGGGTCCGTGATTCCGCAGAAGAACGCACAAGAAACGTCAGCCAATCACAATGACGAGATCGCATCCAACGCGATTCGTCATCTTCAACCTCGATCTGCAAGAGGCGTGGCAATTCGTGTTCGGGATTTGAAAGCTGGTGACAGCGGTCTCGCTGCCGGCTCATCGAGAGCGCTGCCGGTTCATTATGACCGAGCCAGGGCCTGTCAAACAGCTAGGAGTACGCTTGCAAGGTCTCGGCGCCGGCGCACGTCACCGATGGATTCCGCAGTGGCTGGCATCCGAGGGCATCTCGGACAAGCGCTGATCAGCGGCTCTGACGGCATGAGTATGAGTTCACAGCTTTTGACAACAACTTGATTCCCCCTAAAGCACAGGCTGGTGCCGAGCAGGGGAGCATCTCAAGCAGAGACAGATTCCTTGGGCCCGCGGCCTGCCCACTGCCTTGACGGCTATTCAGCCTTCCTCCTTCCTCTGGAGCGCGTGAGCGCGCGGATCCCCGTAGGCCGCGAGCCCGTCCACTATCCGAAGCCATGTGGCCAGCTCGGCCGGCTGATTCTCTAGGTCCGGTCGTAGGTTTTCCAGCCAGATGGGCGCGTTGGTTCGGCCAGCTAACGATTCGTAACTTCCTCCTATGGCCCGTTCGAGCCAGGCCAGGCCAGTGCCCAGCTGCCAGTCAAGAGATGTTCCTTCAGCGACAATCGCAACTGCGT
This sequence comes from Cryobacterium frigoriphilum, assembly GCF_004403305.1. Classification (GTDB taxonomy): domain Bacteria; phylum Actinomycetota; class Actinomycetes; order Actinomycetales; family Microbacteriaceae; genus Cryobacterium; species Cryobacterium frigoriphilum. The sequence goes on from NZ_SOHE01000068.1 coordinate 11,281, forward strand.
CTACGGACTGTCGCATACCAGAGGCGTACGGTACCCAGCGTTCGAACAGCGGGGCAAAGGTGCTCGGGTGTGGCCATTTGGCCAGGGTGAGCGCTCGTCGCTCCGCGGTGAACTCTGTTTTTCGAGGGTAGTTCGGCTTGACAAGGAGGCTTCCAAAGACGTACGGCGTGCCCATGTCACTCTTGTCCAAGGTGATCCCGGAGTCGAGGTCATCGATCACGGTGTTGGACATCGCGAGCCACGCAGTGAGGATGTCAGCGCCGGCGCGAGAGGCCGCTGTCAGCGCTTCAGTAAGGTCGTCTACAGCGCTCATCAGCAGCCCTGGATCTCCGGCAGCCCAGTGAAGCAGACCGAACATGGGCGCAGTTTCACCACGTATTGCGACCTCAGCGAGTCGCGTCGCTATGCGGAGCCCCTCGCCGTCGTCCGAGTAACCACCTCGCACTTCTACCAACCATTTGATATGCCGACGCCAGGTTGTTTTGAGGGTCTCATACAGTTCCTTCGCGTCATCCATCACGCAGGTCTCGGACCGAGAAGCGTCCCAACTGGCCAGCATCGGAGCGACGAGCACAGTCGCGCTCACCTGGTAATCAGGGACCTCGCTGAGGGTGATAGCGTACGGCTCAGCCAGTGTTGGATCGGCTGGTTCCTCCTGCCAATCCGAGCGAATCGAGAAAGCAAGATTGGCGATAAGTGAATGCCAAACGTGGGCGTGCAGACACGTCCGCTCTCTAACCGAGCAAGGAGTGCACCAGAACGTCGAAAGCCCGTCTGCCAATACGTCGACCACGTCGCCGCCGCTTCGCGTACTCAAGCGTTCGACGGCGAGTCTGAGCGCTTGCCCGTCTCCCGTCCCGAAGAGTGACGGATCGGTAAGAAGAAAGGGCAAGGCCCGGGCCGCGGCGCGATCAGCTTCACGGGCATCCGCATGGAGCGCTGATGGCTCGTCATCAGATGAGTCGCGGCTGGCTTGCTCAAGGACGCGTTCCACGGCCCAGGCCAGGTCACTCTCAGCGAGTTCCACCGTTCCGCGGTATACAGCAGAAAGCGCCGCGGCGGCCACGCTGATGACGATATCCGTGGACCGCCCTTCTTGTTCGCGAGAATCGATGCCCCTCGCAATGCCGACGTCGCTGAGAAGTGACTCGTCGGCTTCTAGCGACTCATTGCCCCACACGTAGCGCAGGCTCAACATCGTCTCCTCGAGCCCGCGATCGGCTTCTACCTGATACTCGCGGCGGCGGACTGTCAGCTGTGTAGGTTCCGTGTACTCGATTTCGGTTTGGCCGTCGGGCAAAACGTGGACCTCGTAGCTCGTGGGATTCAGAAGCGATGCCCAACCTTGGATGACATCGGGCGGCTGCGCCGATTCAAACTCGACACCCGCATCCTCAAGGAGCTTGACTGAGAGCGAATTCAATCGCTTCAGCATCGGTTCATTTTTCGCGAGCACTGCGCGTCCAACGAAGCTGAACATGAGTTCCCAGAACAAGGGAGATGCGGGGCGCTCCCTCGGGTTCTGAAGGCGCTCAGCTATGAATCTCGGTGTCTCTCCCTGCCAGACAAAGACATACCCGAGCAACGGTTCCAGCAGATCAAATGAGCGCGGGAGCATCCGACAGAGGATTCCTGTCACCAGGCCAAGCATGGCCATGCTCCGGCATTCTTCGAGCAAAAGTCGGACGACCTGCTCCGCCGAGATTCTCTCGGCCGCGATCAACTCGTTGATTACTAGTTCGACGGCTAGCAAAGCGCTCGCGCATGCTTCCGGCGCGGCACTGCGCCCAACAGAACAAAGCCAGTCACCGTCATCGCCCAGGATTTCTCTCTCACCGAGCAGAGGCAGGTTCACCCGCCGAGCAGTCGTGGGGCTTGTGTCTCGGTGAGCATGTCTGTGCTCTGCTTCCCAGTTGAGCATTCGATTCACGAAACAGATGCCGATAAACAGATTCGTCCGAGCCAGCGAGTAGAACGGTCCATTGTCCGCTGAAGGGCGGATGCCACCGTCGGTCTTGTACCTGAACTCGTGATGCCTGATCGCGCCCTGGTGGTGCCGAAATTCTCGAAGTCCGGCGGCGGGATCGGGCATGAAGTAGTACTTTTCGGCCAGTTCCGCAAGCAGCTCAGGGTTCGAACGGGCCAACGCCAACCCGCACCACCCAGATTCAACAACGGCGGCCAGTTTCTCAGGCCGCTGTACCCCGATACCGCGAATGGCGTCCGCGGCCTGATCGTTGAGGTCGGTGGACAAGCTTGCGAGGGCGCTCAGGACGAAGTCGGATGCGCGCCCCATATCCGAGGCGAGCAATTGTTCCCGCAGGGTCCGTCGTAGCGGGATCGAGGCCCGGGTTGAGAGCATCGCGCTGGCTAGCCAAGCAAGAGTGATAGTTTGAAGGAGCTCGTCAGTCGCCTCCGTCGCCGCTGCGGTCAGACCATCTCGCCACTGCCTGGAGCATTCGAATACCGCAACGAGTGGTGCGAGAATGCGTACGGTTTCTGAACCGCCCGCGACGTTGCTAGTAGCCGCAATCTGGAGGAGCCTTCTTAAACCATTGCCGTCGTCCGCGACTAGTTCTTTAAGCAAGGAAACGCATAGAAGTTCGCTGTCGCACAGACGAAGTGCTGCCTCAAACTGCACTTCCGCCCATCGTGGCCCGTGCACATCGGCGACGCGGGTAAGAGCAGTCTCAAGGATGGGCCACTCGTACGCTGGATCGCCGTCCGAAAGAGTTGCTTCTACCGCAACTCTCGCGGCTCTGAGCGCGGACCGTGGCCCGTCGCTCTCTAGTAGAGTCCCCCACCCATCCTTCAAAAGCAAGTGAGCAACCGCGATGTCCTGGATCAGGTCGGACGAGAACCCGGGCAACTCGTACTGTCCACGTATCCCCTGTCGGGAGCGAATCAAGCCGTCGGCTTCCAGTGAATCCCTGGCTCTGCCGTCGTCCGAGCGATGGAAGGTGGCCTGAATCCCCAGGTGGTGCCTAGCAAGGTTCAGGAGATAGGCCTCCCGAGCGTAGTCAGGTTCTGCTGACAAAGCGCTACTGCCCCTTCCCAGAACCATGCTCTGCCAGATGGCGTGAAACACCTCGTGTTCAGTAAAGACCCCGTCAGGCAAGGAGTCCATCGCCTGCAACCGCAGGAGTAGGTCCACAAGACCCACGCGCTCTAGCAACCAGACGTTGCGTGGTTCAATGGAAAAACGTTCAAGGCTAGGTACAGAGGTGACTGCTGCTGCCCGCTCCCTCTCGTCGAGTCCCTGCACGAGGTGCTCAGCAACATCAGTAGCAAGGCCGCTCTGATCCAGGCACGAACTGAGGAGCGCCTTCATTTCAAGAGCATGATCAGAACGCGCAACGAGAACTACGCTCCAACCAAGTCGCAATGCGCTCGCGGCGAGGTTCTGGAGAACTCTTCTGCGACCGGCGATTGCGGCTTCCGCACCGTCGATAACGAGAAGGGACGCTTCTCCCCACCGGTATCCCCCCAGTACGTCCTCTATGGACGCGTCGAGAAGGCCGAGAAAGGTCCCGACATCGTCGGGCAGGTCTTGTGCATTCAGAAACAGTGACGCACGTCCATCGGCCGCAGAGGGCTCGACCAGCTCAAAGGAAAGCGCTGATTTTCCGACATCTGGCTCGCCCGTAATGACGCCGGCTTCGCCAGCGCCGAGTTGCCCAATAAATGTATGAAGGGCTTCCAGTGCACGGTGCCTCGGGATAGTCGGGCCAGCGGGTCCAAGCTTCAGGCCGACTGATCCCCTCGCACTGACTTGTAGTCCTTCGATTGTCCGCCTCGCGACCGGTAGACGGGGCGAGAAACTGAGCGGAGTCCCTACAAGCCGTCGGCGCAGGTCGCCTTCAGTAACAACTGCGGCAGCCGGCGCAAGGTCTCCGACCATAAATGCGAGCTTTTCAAAGAGGGCGCCGGCCAACTCGAGTCTTCGGTCTGGAACCACTGACCGCAACGCGTTCACGGCCGCAATGCAATCCGTGGGGTCTTCGGCGTCGAGCCGGAATTCGTGCACCGAAAGGGCACGCAACACCTCCCAAGAGGTGTCCTCCGGCATGGAGGTCGGATTGATGTCCTTGAGTGCGATCGCGACCAGTTCATCAAAGTGGATGAGACGTTTTCGTTCCGCCTCCTTGGTGTGTCCGGCGCCAGGCTGGACTCGCGCCCGAAAATCGGGCGCTGCGCCAGCTGCCCGCGCAATTCCAGCCAGCTTCTGTAATTCCCGGACGCTGGGCTCAATGCTCGCGGTGGCTAGAACAAGCCCAAAGAGGCCGTTCTCCACGGATTCGTTGTTCCTCAGAGCTTCCAGAACGAATGTCTTCAACAGCCGTTGAGTAGGGCTGTCGCTCTTGGTGATGTTGGGGGCATGTCGTGCGGCGACTGCAATCGTGCGCTGAACGCCTGACCCGGATCGGCCGGTCACGAAGAAATCATCAACGACTCCTTTTTCTCCAGCTTGCGGACGAATCTCTACGATGGTGAACCCGTCACCCATGCCAGGGAAGGCACCGCCGGTCAGCATAGAGCCAAGCAGAACAGCACCTATTCGATGCTCCATGACCGTGCCTGCTCCCCCGGTCGAGACTGGCGACGCCTTAGTTCTTGCCACAGCTCAAAGCCCCCATCCGGGCATCGGCCCTTCCCCTACTCTCCCACCGATACTCGCCGTCCCCGCCGTGGCGCGCCCGGCCAACTTCAGGTGAAACAGTGAACGAGTGTGTTTCGTGAATGCGCCCCTTAGCGGGGGTGGAAGGACGAGATCACGCGGCTTGCGAACGATGACAGCGCGCCGAGCCCTGCCAACGCATAAGGTGGGCCCGCGGGGAGTTGCAACTGCAGGATCTGCGCCCTTTCTCCTTTGCGTTGGGAGAAATCCGTGGACCCCAGAATGTGGTGATTGATCCACACTGGAGATTCTGAAGTGAGTCGCTTGAATGCTTGAGCAATGAGCAACGGCAAGACTTCCTCCATCCGTAGCTGCAAGAAACTTCACGGCGTCGGACTACCGGCAGAAAGTTTGGTACTTCGAGCGAGGCGCCATTCGATTTGAGATCGCCGCGTTTCGCTAAACGTCCGAAGTCGCACCCTCCCAATAGGCTTGTCCTAAGCACTACGAGGGGAAACACCGCACCACATGGCTGACAACAACAACGGCGCGTTCATCTGGTCGATCGCGAATCTGCTTCGCGGCGTCTACAAGCAGGCCGACTACGGCAAAGTCGTGCTGCCCTTCACCATCCTGCGACGTTTCGACGCCGTGCTCGAACCCACCAAAGACGCCGTGCTCGCCGAGTACGAGAAGCGCAAAGACGGCAATATCCCCGTTGAGAAGCTGCTCCCGAGCATCGCGAAGCACGATTTCTACAACACCAGCCTGTTCACTGTCGCAAAACTCGGCGGCGACCCCGCCAACGTGCGCGCGAACCTCCTGAACTACCTCGACGGATTCTCCGCCAACGTACGCGACATCTTCGACCGCTACGACTTTCCCGCCCAGATCGCCCGCCTGGACGAAAACGACCTGCTCTACCTCGTGGTGCAGAAATTCGCCGGCGTCGACCTCCACCCCGACCGCGTCAGCAACACCGAGATGGGCCTCATCTTCGAAGAGCTCATCCGCCGGTTTGCAGAAGCCTCCAATGAGACCGCCGGAGAACACTTCACCCCGCGCGAAGTCGTGCGCCTCATGGTCAGCTTGCTCTTCACCGAGCACCCCGACGACGACCCGGCCCATTCCCTGACCGTCCCCGGCGCCGTGCGCACGGTCTACGACCCCGCCGCCGGCACTGGCGGAATGCTTAGCGTCGCCGACGACTACGTGCGCGAACACTTCCCTCAGGCCTCCCTGACCCTCGTCGGCCAGGAACTGAACGCCGAATCCTTCGCCATCGCCAAAGCCGACATGGTCATCAAGGGCCAGGCCATCGAGAACATCATCTGGGGCGACACTCTCACCCACGACGGCCACCACGGCAAGACCTTCGACTACGGCCTCTCCAACCCGCCCTTCGGCGTCGAATGGAAAAAGCAACAGTCCTTCGTGCAGAAAGAATTCGACCTGCAAGGCTTCGACGGACGCTTCGGCCCCGGCCTCCCCCGCGTCTCCGACGGCTCCCTGCTCTTCCTCATGCACCTGGTCAAAAAGATGCGCCCGAAAGCGCAAGGCGGCGGCCGCGTCGGCATCGTCCTTAACGGCAGCCCCCTCTTCACAGGCGGCGCCGGCAGCGGAGAAAGCAACATCCGCAAATACGTCATCGAAAACGACCTCCTCGACGCCATCATCGCCATGCCCACCGACCTCTTCTACAACACCGGCATCGCCACGTACATCTGGATTCTCGACAACGACAAACCCACCAGCCGCCGCGGCAAAATCCAACTGATCGACGCCACCGAGCAGTGGATCAGAATGCCCAAAAGCCTCGGCTCCAAACGCCGCCAATTCACCCCGGAACAGGTCCAGCACATCGTGCGCCTTTACGGCCAGAGCTCCAACATTTCAGAAGCGGATGCCGACGCATCCAAAATTTTCACCCTCGCCGATTTCGGCTACACCACCATCACCGTCGAACGCCCCCTCCAACTGAATTGGGCGCTCACCGCGGAACGCCTTGCCCAGGCGCTGTTCGCGAAGTCGCTTCTCTCCATTGCAAGTGCTGTCCAGCTGGCCCTCCTCCCGTCGGTCGAGCCTGCCGAACTGGAACGGCAGGTCGAGCCTGTCGAGACCACACGAGTTCCGTTGGTCGAGCCAATCGAGACCACCACCACAGACAGCACGTCTTTCACCAAGCGCGTGAAGTCCGCACTCGCAGTCGCCAACATCACTCTCACTGCCCCGCAGCTCAAGGCCCTCCTCGCCGGCCTGTCGGTGCACGACGAAACCGCCCCCATCGTCACGGACTCCAAGGGGAAGCCCGTCGCTGACACGGACCTCCGCGAAACCGAGAACGTGCCTCTCACCGAGGACATCGACGCCTACATCCGGCGAGAAATATCCCCGCACGTCGAACGCTTCTGGGTTGACCGCTCCAAGGACAAGGTCGGCTACGAGATCCCCTTTACACGCAACTTCTACAAGTACGTAGCGCCGCGTTCCCTTGAAGAGATTGATGCTGACCTCAAAACTCTCGTGCAGGAGATTTCAGTCCTGCTTGGCGAGGTATCGCGGGCATGAGCAGCTATCCCGACTACGTGGAATCCAATTCTGAGTGGCTTGGTCTGGTTCCTTCTACATGGAAATCGCTGCCTGCTAATGCTTTATTTTCGGAGCGGCGCGGTACCAATAGGTCAGATGACGTTCACC
>NZ_SOHE01000077.1 GCF_004403305.1 Cryobacterium frigoriphilum
CGCCCCACCCTCGACCTCGACACCCCGGGCCAACGGCTCAACCAGCTGCTCCTCGCAGCCTAAAACCACCACGTTGCTCCGACGACTTGACTTTGCCGCGCACAGACCGACGATTCACCCGCTTTCGCGTGAGGCGAGGCGGCTCACGCGTGGGCGGAGTAGCGTTGACAGCCCGACGCCCACCACCCAAGGAGCTCCATGACCGCGACCGACCTGCTGCTCGAATCCTTCGGGCGCCTCCAGGACATCGTGCACGAGGCCGTCACCGGCGCGAACGCCGACACCCTGACCTACCGGGCGGATGCCGACGCCAACACGATCGCCTGGCTCGTCTGGCACCTCACCCGCGTTCAGGACGACCACCTCAGCGAACTCGCCGGCACCGAGCAGGCCTGGACGCGCGCTGGCTGGGCCGCCCGGTTCGCACTGCCGTTCGACGACGACGCCACCGGCTACGGCCAGACCCCGGCCGATGTCTTCGCCGTGCGCCCCGACGCCGAACTGCTCGCCGGCTACTACGACGCTGTGAACGCAGACAGCCTCGCCTACCTGGCCACCCTGACCGAGGCGGACCTCGCCGAGGTCATCGACCGCCGCTGGACCCCGCCGGTCACCCGCGCCGCCCGCCTCGTGAGCGTGCTCGGGGATGTACTGCAGCACGCCGGCCAGGCCTCCTTCGTGCGTGGAGTGGCCGAGCGCGCCGCCGCCACCGCGGGCCGGTAGGCGTGACGACCCGCCGGGAAGACCGCACGCGGGCACCCGCCGAGAGTTCGCTGACCGCGCGGCTGGCCGGTGCGGTGACCGGGCTGCGGGCGGTGGCGGCGCAGGCGGCGGGGGCCGTCGCATCCGTCGCCGGCCACTATGCCACGTTCAGCGGCCGCGCTACCCGGCGCGAGTTCTGGTGGTGGAGCGCGTTTCTCGCCGCGGTGGTCACCGTCGTCGCGCTCATTCAGCTGCTCGTGCTCGGCGACGGAACCCGCGGCGCGGTCGCGGTGGCCGCCAGCTTCGGGACCGAAATCCTCGCCGCGCTGCTCGTGCTCGCGCTGTTCGTGCCGAGCCAGGCCGTGCTCGTGCGCCGACTGCACGACGCGAATCTCAGCGGCTGGTACGCGCTGCTCGGGCTGATCCCGCTGCTCGGCGCCCTCATGCTGCTCGCCGTCGCGCTGCTGCCGTCGGCAGCGACGGAAACACCGGTGCCGGATGCGGCATCCACTGCTTAAAGCGTTGTGCTGTTCACCCCGAGATGACCGTTGGTTCTCAGGTTCTGGGCAAGTCGGTCACTTTCTCGGAGCGCGCGCCGCGCTGACCGTGCGGTGATTCGCCGCGGGTGCTGCGCCCGGGCGGTGAAGCCGCGCCGCTGCATCCGCGGCATCCGTCGCCTGCGGAGCTGTCAACCCGCGCCGCAACAAGAAAACCCCCGTTCCGTCAGTATTTTTTCGCTGACAGACGGGGGTAGCTGGCGGAGAATGGGGGATTCGAACCCCCGAGGGCTTTCACCCAACACGCTTTCCAAGCGTGCGCCATAGGCCACTAGGCGAATTCTCCTTAGCCACCGTTCTTGCAAGAACGGCACCCGAGAATCCTACCTGTTTTCTGAGCGTGCCGTTGCCGCCCCGCAATTAGCCTAGGATTAGGGCTTGGCTCCTCGCGTGGCGCCATCCAGGCCAACTCCCCCAGGACGGAAACGTAGCAAGGGTAACCGGGCTCTGACGGGTGCGCGAGGGGTCTTTTCTGTGCCCGGCGCCCGTGCAGGCGACGGATGCCCCGCCCGGCGCCCCGGGACCTTCGGCCCCTCTTTCTGCCGCACTTCGGGCCGGTCACTCGGGCCGGGCCGTCGCCGCGCCCCTGCCGACCTCAGAGTGTCGGTGGCTCTCCTTAGACTGGAACTGCCGCTTGAAACAGTGCCCGATCACACAATGCTTGGAGAACCCATGCTGGAAACGTCCGGTCCCGCCCTCGCCACCCTGACCCCCTGGGCCAGCCGCGAACCCGCCCCGCTCACGCCTGAGGCGCTCGCGAGCATCGACGCCTGGTGGCGCGCCGCGAACTACCTCGCCGTGGGCCAGATCTACCTGCTCGGCAACGCCCTGCTGCGGGAGCCGCTCACCCGCGACCACATCAAGCCGCGCCTGCTCGGCCACTGGGGCACGACCCCCGGACTCAACTTTCTCTACGCGCACCTGAACCGCGCCATCCAGGAGCGCTCGCTCAACACGATCTACATCGCCGGGCCCGGCCACGGCGGGCCAGGAATGGTGGCCAACGCCTACCTCGAGGGCACCTACAGCGAGATCTACCCCGACATTGCGCGAACCGAAGACGGCGTGCAGAAGCTGTTCCGTCAGTTCAGCTTTCCCGGCGGCATCCCGAGCCACGCCTCGCCCGAGCTGCCCGGCTCGATCCACGAGGGCGGCGAGCTCGGCTACGCCCTCAGCCACGCCTACGGCGCCGCCTTCGACAACCCGACCCTGCTGGTGGCGGCCGTTGTCGGCGACGGCGAGGCCGAAACCGGGCCCCTGGCCACGAGCTGGCACTCGAACAAGTTCATCGACCCGGTGCACGACGGCGTCGTACTTCCGATTTTGCACCTCAACGGGTACAAGATCGCCAACCCGACCGTGCTGGCCCGCATCCCCGAAGACGAGCTGCTCGACCTGATGCGCGGCTACGGCCACACTCCTTATATCGTCAGCGGCGGCTTCGACGGCGAAGACCCCTTCCGGGTGCACGAGCGCATGGCCGCGACCCTCGACACGGTGCTGAACCAGATCGCCGAGATCAAGGCATCCGCTGCCGCAGCCCAGGAGGCGGGGGAGGACTTCGCCCGGCCGCGCTGGCCGATGATCATTCTGCGCACCCCGAAGGGCTGGACCTGCCCGCCCGTCATCGACGGCAACCAGGTCGAGGGCACCTGGCGCGCGCACCAGGTTCCGCTCAGCAATGCCCGCGACACCGAGGCGCACACGAGCCTGCTTGAGGACTGGATGCACTCCTACCGCCCCGAGGAACTCTTCGACGAGGCCGGCGCCCCGGTCGCCCTCATCACCGACCTCGCGCCGGTCGGTGAGCTGCGCATGAGCGCGAACCCCATCGCCAACGGCGGCCTGCTGCGCCGCGACCTCGTGCTGCCCGACTTTCGCGACTTCGCCGTCGACGTGCCCTCGCCCGGCGCGACGCTCGACGAGGCCACCCGGGTGCTCGGCGGCTTCCTGGCCGAGGTCATCCGGTTGAATCCCGAGAACTTTCGTATCTTCGGGCCGGATGAGACCGCGTCTAACCGGCTCGCGCCGCCGGTCTACGAGGTCACGGCGAAGCAGTGGAACGCCGAGATCCGACCGGGCGACACCAATCTCGCCCGGGCCGGCCGGGTGATGGAGATGCTCAGCGAGCACCAGTGTCAGGGCTGGCTCGAGGGCTACCTGCTGACCGGCCGTCACGGCGTCTACAACTGCTACGAAGCGTTCATCCACATCATCGACTCGATGTTCAACCAGCACGCCAAGTGGCTCAAGGTGACGAGCGAGATCCCGTGGCGGCGCTCGATCGCGAGCCTGAACTACCTGCTCAGCTCGCACGTCTGGCGCCAGGACCACAACGGCTTCAGTCACCAGGACCCGGGTTTCATCGACCACGTCGTGAACAAGAGCGCCGACGTCGTGCGCGTCTACCTGCCCTTCGACGCGAACACCCTGCTGAGCACCTACGACCACTGCCTGCGCAGCGTCGATTACGTCAACGTCGTCATCGCCGGCAAGCAGCCGGCCCCGAACCTGCTGACCATCGACGAAGCGGTCGCGCACTGCACCCGCGGTCTCGGCATCTTCGACTGGGCCGGTACCGAAACGCCCGGTCAGGCGCCGGATGTCGTGCTCGCCGCCGCGGGCGACGTGCCGACCCTCGAGGTGCTCGCCGCCGCCGCGATTCTGCGCGAGCACGCCCCCGACCTCGCCGTGCGCGTCGTCAACGTCGTCGACCTGATGCGCCTGCAGAGCGCCGAAGACCACCCGCACGGTCTCACCGACGCCGCCTTCGATGCCATCTTCACCCCCGACAAGCCGATCATCTTCGCCTACCACGGGTATCCGTGGCTGATCCATCGCCTGACCTACAAGCGTCACGGCCACGAGAACCTGCACGCCCGCGGCTACAAGGAGAACGGCACCACCACCACGCCGTTCGACATGGTCATGATGAACGACCTCGACCGCTACCAGCTGGTCATCGACGTCATCGATCGCACCCCCGGCCTCGGCGCCCGCCTCGGCCTGCTGCGGCAGCGGATGCAGGACGCCCGGCTCGCCGCGTGGCAGTACACCCGAGACCACGGCGAAGACGCTCCGGCCGTCGTCGACTGGACCTGGGCCGCCGCGAGCGGTACCGCGGCCGGCGTTGGTGGCGGGGGAGCGGCATCCGCCGACGACCTCACCGCCTCGGTGCGGGCCGCCGCGTCAACCGGCGGCGACAACTCCTGACCGGGCCGGGGTGCGGCGACGCGCGCCGCCCCCGTGCCGCCCGCGTGCCGCACCCGTGGCGCACCCGTGGCGCGCCCTGAACGGGGCACGCGACATGCGGTGCCAGCGCATGCGCCATACTAGGCAGGTCACCGCCGCATTCGTTCCGGCACTCTGCGCCCGTTTCGGCCGCCGAGATTCGCCGCACACTGTGCCCGGCGACGCGTTGGTGCGGGTCCCACCGTCGGGATCGCCCAGCTTGCTAGCGAATCGGTCGAGGGCGCCCGTTCCGCCCGGGCCTCGCCCGGAACTCTCACATCGACAATGCGGTTGGATGGACACTGTGGCACGAAGCATCTACATCACCTCGGCCGAGGGCAACACCGGCAAATCGACGATCGCCCTCGGCGTTCTCGACACTCTGACGCACTCGGTGCGGCGGGTCGGGGTCTTCCGACCCGTGGCGCGCAGCTCCCACGAGCCCGACTACGTGCTCGAGCTGCTGCTCGAGCACCTCAAGGCCGGCGCGTCGAGCGTCAACGGCACCGGTCCGGTTCCGGTGCAGAGCTACGAGCAGAGCATCGGCGTGAGCTACGACGCCGTCAACACCGACCCCGACGCGGCCCTCGCCGTGATCGTGCAGCGCTACAAAGCGATCGAAGCGTTCTGCGACACGGTCGTCGTCATCGGCAGCGACTACACCGACGTCGGCAGCCCCACCGAACTGGCCTTCAACGCGCGCATCGCCGCCAACCTCGGCGCCCCGGTGCTGCTCGTGCTCGGTGGCCGCGACAGCCAGAGCCAGGGCGAATGGCTCGGCCAGAGCCCCGCCCGCACCGTCACCGAGATTCGTCAGCTGACGGATGTCGCCATCACCGAACTGCGCGACGAGCACGCCTCGCTGCTCGCCGTCGTCGTGAACCGGGCCGAACCGACCGAGCTCGAAGCGATCGTCGCCGCCGTGCGCACCGTCGTCGACGCACCCGCGCACCAGAAAGAGACCGGACTCGCCGGCGAGATGCCGGTCTGGGCGATTCCCGAAGATCCCTACCTGGTTGCGCCGAGCATGAAGAGCATCATGGAGGCCACCGACGGCACCCTGATCAAGGGTGACCCCGAACTGCTCGCCCGCGAGGCGCTCGGTGTTGTCGTGGGCGCCATGTCGATGGTCAACGTTCTGCCGCGCCTCATCGAGGGGTCGGTCGTGGTCGTTCCCGGCGACCGTGAAGACGTGCTGCTGGGTGTGCTGCTCGCCAACGCCTCGGCCACCTTCCCCTCGATCGCCGGCATCGTGCTGAACGGCGGCTTCGAGCTGCCCGAGCCGATCCAGCGCCTCATGGAGGGCCTCGCGCCGAGTCTGCCGATCATCCGCACCGACCTCGGCTCGTACCAGACCACCCTGCGCATCACGCGCACGCGCGGTCGTCTCGCGGCCGACTCGCAGCGCAAGCACGACACCGCGCTGGCACTGTTCGAGACGCACGTGGACGCATCCGTCTTGCTGGACAAGCTCGAGGTGAGCCAGGCCGACGTCGTCACGCCGCTCATGTTCGAGTACGGGCTGCTCGAGCGGGCGCGCTCGAAGCGTCAGCACATCGTGCTGCCCGAGGGCGAAGACGACCGCGTGTTGCGCGCCGCCGCGACCCTGCTCGCCCGCGACGTGGCCGACCTCACCATTCTCGGAGAGGAGATCGAGGTGCGTTCGCGCGCGATCGGCCTCGGCCTCGACATTTCGCGCGCCCAGGTGCTCAGCCCCTACGACGACGTGCTGCGCCTGCGCTTCGCCGAGGAGTACGCGAAACTGCGCGCCCACAAGGGCATGACCGTCGACCACGCCCGCGACATCGTCACCGACGTGTCGTTCTTCGGCACCATGATGGTGCAGCTCGGCATCGCCGACGGCATGGTCTCCGGCGCGACCCACACGACCGCGCACACGATTCGGCCGAGCTTCGAAATCATCAAGACCCGTCCCGGCGTCGGCGTGGTGTCGAGCGTCTTTTTGATGGCCCTCGCCGACCGCGTTCTGGTCTACGGCGACTGCGCCGTGATTCCGATGCCGACCGCCGAGCAGCTCGCCGACATCGCCATCAGCGCCGCCGAAACGGCCGTGCAGTTCGGCATCGAGCCGCGCATCGCGATGCTGTCCTACTCGACCGGGTCGTCGGGAGAGGGTGCCGACGTCGAAAAGGTGCGCACCGCGACCGCCCTGGTGCGTGAGCGCCGCCCCGACCTGCTCGTCGAGGGCCCGATTCAGTACGATGCGGCAGCGGATGCCCTGGTCGCCGCCACGAAGATGCCCGGCTCCGCCGTGGCCGGGCGCGCGACGGTCTTCATTTTTCCCGACCTCAACACCGGCAACAACACCTACAAGGCCGTGCAGCGCAGTGCCGGCGCCGTGGCGATCGGCCCGGTTCTTCAAGGCCTGCGCAAACCCATCAACGACCTGTCCCGGGGAGCTCTCGTGCAAGACATCGTGAACACCGTTGCCATCACGGCCATCCAGGCCGCGTCGCTGACCGAGGCGGCGGCATCCGCTGCTGCGACGTCGAATGCGAAGGTCAGCGTATGACCGCCGTGCTCGTCGTCAACTCGGGTTCCTCGTCGTTCAAGTACCAGCTGATCGAGATGGACACCGAGACGACCGTCGCGAGCGGCCTGGTCGAGCGCATCGGCGAACTCATGGGCACGTCGATCCACACGGTCTTCACCCCCGCCGAGCCCGCCCTCGCCGCCGCCGCCCTGGCCGCGAAAGCGGGTGAATCGTCGGTTAGCGCCGTCGTAACCGACGATTCACCCGCCCTCGCGGCACGTGGCGCCGGTGCCGACGTGGTGATGACGGCGGAGAAGTTCACCCGCGAACTGCCGATCCCCAACCACACGGTCGGGTTCGCCGTGATGCTCGAGGCGTTCGCGCTGCACGGCCCCTCGCTCGAACTGCACGCTCCGGTCGCCGTCGGGCACCGCGTCGTGCACGGCGGGGCCCGCTTTCACGAACCCACCATCGTCACCGAGCAGGTCGAGCGCGACATCGACGAGCTGTCCTCGCTCGCGCCGCTGCACAACCCGGGCGCACTGCAGGGAATCGTCGCGGCGGTCGAGGCCTTCCCGGCCGTGCCGCACGTGGCCATCTTCGACACCGCGTTCCACCAGACGCTGCCGCCCGAGGCGTTCACCTACGCGATCAACGTCGACCTGGCCGAGAAGTACCGCGTGCGCCGCTACGGATTCCACGGCACCAGCCACGGTTTCGTCGCCCGCTCGAGCGCCGAATTTCTGGACCGGGCCCCTGAAGACCTCAACCAGATCGTGCTGCACCTCGGCAACGGCGGATCCGTCTGCGCCATCCGCGCCGGCAAGTCCGTCGAGACGAGCATGGGCATGACCCCGCTCGAGGGCCTGGTCATGGGCACCCGCTCCGGCGACATCGACCCCGGCGTGCTCTTTCACCTCAACCGCCGCGCCGGCCTCAGCGTCGACGAGCTCGACACCCTGCTGAACCGCGGCAGCGGCCTCCTCGGGCTCACCGGCCGCGGTGACATGCGCGACGTGATCGTGGCAGCGGAAGCCGGCGACGGCCCCTCGCAGCTCGCCATCGACGTGTACGTGCATCGCCTGAAGCATTACATCGGGGCGTACTACGCGCAGCTCGGACGGGTCGACGTCATCTCCTTCACGGCCGGCGTCGGCGAGAATGATCCCATGATCCGGGCGCGAGCGCTCGGCGGCCTCGAGGCCCTCGGCATCCGTATCGACCCGGTGCGCAATGCCTCGAAGCACCGCGGCCCGCGCCGTATTTCAGCGGATGACTCCCGCGTCACCGTGCTCGTCTTCCCCACCAACGAGGAGCTCGAGATCGCCCGCCAGACCCTGGCCCGCATCTAACTCAGTCCGCGTACCATTCGACGGAGATTGACCCGGTTTGGCCCGGTTGTGCCCCGGAACAGCACGTTTGGGCGTCAAACTCCGTCGAATGGTACGGGGAGCGCGGTGATGGGGCGCGGCATCCGCTTGCCGAGGGCAACTCGAGAGATGGCCCCGTGAGGTTCTCGCCGGGGCCGCGCGACACCCCGCTAGCCGGCCCCGCCGTCGCCCGTGCGTACCATTCGACGGAGATTGAGCCCGTGATGAGCGGATTGTGGCCCCAACGGGTGGTTGCAGCCGCAAACTCCGTCGAATGGTACGGGGGCTAGGCGTTGCTGATGACGCAGCTTCCGGTGCCGACGAGCAGGGGGAAGGTGGCGTGGGCCGTCGAGACCGGCGACACCCATCCGCTCGCGTGCGCCGCCCCGAGCCCGATATCGGCCGACCCGCCGAGGATCCCGGCGAGCAGGGTTCCCTGGAAGGTGCTCGTGTAGGTTCCCGACGACGGCCCCGTCGTCGTCACTCCGCTGCCGAGCGGCACGCTGATGAGCCCCAGCAGCCCGGTATCGGAATAGAAGTACCGGGCGTTCGCCCCGGTGTAGCCGGCGGTCGGATAGTGCCACGTAATCGTCACCCGCGGCGTGAGCACGAGCGAGAGCAGCAGCGTCTGTGCCACACAGGTGTCGATGATCGGCGCCGGCACCACGATCGCGGTCAGCGCGACGGATGTCCCGTGCTCGGCATCCGTGAACGCCGCCTCGGTCACCGCCGGGCTCCCGACCCCGCCGACGAGCGCGAGGAGCAGCGCCCCGATCAGGCCGAGCCGAGCCGTGCGGCCGGCACCCGCGCGGGCGCTCATCGCTGCCGCCGTCGACGCAGCGCGGCCGCGCCCCCGGCTATGACCAGGCCGAGCAGCACGGCCCCGCCCGCCAGGAGCGCGGGCACGAGTGGGTCGACCCCGGTCGACGCGATCCCGCTGAGGCGTCCGGGGGAGGCCGTGAGGTCACCGCCGGCACCGGATGCGTGCACCTGCAACCGCACGGATCCCGCGGTAGTGACGCTGGTGGCGTCCGCTCCCCGCCAGACGTTGAAGAGCAGCCAGCGCTGCTCGGTCGCCGGCATGGTCGCCAGATCACGTTCGACCCCGTCGAGCATGACGCGGTGCGCGGTGCGCAGCACCGTCGCCCCGGAGGCGCAGGCGCCGTCGATCCAGCGCCGCCCGCACGAGCTGACCTGGGCCTCGAGGCCGAGGCCGCGGGTTCCCGTGCCCGAGAGAGCGATGTTCACGGTGCCGGGCTCGTCGGAACCCACGTCGATGCCGACCTGCCACTGCAGTACCTCGCCGGGGTCGAGGTCAGACATCTCGGCCTGGTTGCCGATGAGCGTCATCACGAGTTCGTCGCCGCGAATGGTCTGCTCCTCGTCGGGGGCTCGAATGGTCGTCGGGGCGAGCGACACCGCCGCGGCGCCATCCGCTGGTGCGGCGACGAGCCCGGCGCCGGCCAGCACCCCGGCGACCAGAAGCACGGTGCCGATCAGCCGCGGCGTGGTGGCGGCCGGGCGCTCAGGCCGCCGCGGCGTTCGCGGCCAGAACGCCCACGTCACGAGCACCGACGCGCCCAGCGCGATCGCCCCGAGCACGAGCGGGTTCGACATCCACACCACGACGTGGGCGAGGCCCGGCATCGAGCCGAGCACCGCGCGCACCGACGTCACCGTGTACGGCGCGGGGTCATCCGTCGCATTCGCGTCGCCCCGCATCGTGATCAGGCGCGCCTCGGCCTCACCCTGAATCATCGAGACGGATGTCACCCGGTGCGTGATCGGCAGCGACGCGGCCCGGTCGATGGTCACCACGTCCCCCACCGCCACCTCGGAGGCCGGCACCTGCTGAACGAGCGCCACCGACCCGGCCGGAATCGTGGGACTCATCGACCCGGTCTTGAACATGATCAGGGTCATGTCGAAGGCGAACGCGATCACCACGAGCACGAGGCAGACGAGTCCACCGAGCGCCGCGAGGTTCAGCAGCGCGTTGCCGACATGCCCCGCGACCCGCGACCCTGCGCCCGCGTCGTTGCGCTCCGGCTCCGGCGCCGTCACCGTCGCGCTCGCCCGCCGCCCGCGCATCAGCGGCCCTACGTCGTTCCGTTAATGATCCAGTGCGCGGTGAGGGTCGTGCCCTGCGCCGCGTTCGGCGCGCCGACCGGCAGCGTCACCGCGAAGCAATAGTTGACGACGGATGCCCCGGCCCCGCTCAGCGCGACGCTCCCGGCCGCTCCCGCGGTCAGGGCCGACCCCGTCGCCACGTCGACCGAGCCGCCCGCGAACGTCACGGCGGTGCAGCTCGTGCCGGCGATGCGGGTGACCCCGTAGGTGAGGTAGGCGCCGAGACCGGAGGAATTGGCGGCATCCGCGCTCAGCTGGATGCTGCCGGGCACGCTCGTCGGCGCCGTCTTCACCGAGTACAGGGCGTACACCGTGCTGCCGGGGGCCATCGCCGTCGGGGCGACGGCGAAGGTCAGCGTCGCGCCGGGCGCGGTCGGATGGTCGGTGAAGGTGACCCCGTCGGCGGCTCCGACGATCGAGAAGGTGCCGGCGGTGAAGCCGCTCGAGGCGTGTTCCTGGTCGGTCCACGCCGCGAGCGTCACGGCGGCGCCGACCCCGAACACCAGTCCGCCCGCCAGAACGGCGCGCATGCGGGTGAGGCCGCGTCGCCGTTCCGGTGCGGGAAGGCGTCGCATCAGCGATCTCCAGTCGGTTCGACGAGGTGGTTAGTTGCTGATCGCTTCGAACTCCCACAGCCCCACGGCGTCGGTGTCCTGCACGAGGGTCGCGCTCGAGGTGACCTGAACGCACAGAAAGACATCGGCGCCGGGCACGAGGCCGTCGACGCTCTGCGTGAGCGGAACGCTCGGCAGCGGTGCGGTCGCGACGGCGTCGAGGGCGGTGCCGGGGGCCACGAGCACGGTCCCGACGGCGGTCGGCGTGCACGCGGCGACCGATGCCACGGTCACGATCCCATAGCTCAGTTCGGGTTCGGCGACTCCCGAGCCGACGGCGCTCGCGACCGTGAGGTCCGCGTCATCCGTCGTCGTGGCGTCGAGGTGAACGACGAAGGGAGCGGCGACGGTCTCGTCGGGAGCCAGATCGTCGAAGCCGGCGCTGAAGGTGACGGCGGCGGGAGTGCCGAGCGGGTTCTCGCCGAAGGTGACGCCGTCGATGCTGCCCTCGAGGTTGAACAGGCCGGAGCTGAAGGTTCCGGTGGCGAATTCGGAGTCGTTCCAGGCGGCGAGGGTGATCGCCGCGCCGACACCGAGCACGAGACCGCCGGCCAGAATGGCGCGGGCTCGGCGACTGTGGAGGCCCTTCTCGCGGGGAGCGCGGGACTGCGTCGGCGGTTCAGCCGGCGAGAGTACGGGGGAGGTGTGCTGGGGAGTCATGGTCGGATCTTTTCTGACGGCTCGTGCTGTGTCGTGCTCGGCGTGGTGGGGCTGGGTTAACCGGCAAACGGTGAAGCGGCGAGTTCAGGCTGTTGATCGACTCAGTGTTCTGATTGACTCAGTGTTCGACGTGAGATTGCCTCAGTGCGCTGGACACACTCTAACCCACCCCCATACGGGGGTGGTACGACCAGTTGTTACGGACTCATAGTATTAAGAGCCGCAAAAAACCCCCCGAAAAGGGACTAGAAAGTCAAGGCATAATTTGCTTGTAATTCGGTGAATGTTGCCGGTAAAGTTGCCGCCAGTGTGAACCACAAGTCGTGGGGCGGGGGCCTTGTAATCACGGCTGTGGGTAGGCCCGAGGTGGATAACTGTGCTCAACTCCGCAGACTCCAAGTCAACGACGTCGATGTTCTCATTTCTGAGCGACCAACCGCCGGATCATCCGCGCACACGCCGCTTAGCCACGAATCATCCGCACGCACGGCTGAGCCTGCGGCTCGGAGCGTTCACCGCGATCACCGCCCTGTTCCTCGGGGCCGGCGCGGTCGCGGCCACTGCCGCCCCCGGCGACATCTCCAACGCCGAGGGCCAGTACCTCTCCGGCAGTCTGATCGACCAGGATCTGGCCCTCGTGGCCGCGCTCGCCGGTGAAACCGCCACGAGCGACGGCACCGCCGACCAGACCAACGCCAACAACCTCGACCTCACCGCTCTCGGTGCCGTCACCATCACGAGCCCCGGCGGCGTTCAGATTCCCCTTGACCTGACGAGCGCCGGGGTGATCTCGCAGTACGCGAGCGCCCTCGCCGACGCCTCCTCGGTCGGTGCCTCCGGCACCGTCTCCGACGCCGGCCTCATCGGCACCGGAATCACTCCGGCCGCGGGCGTCGCGCCCGGGCCGCTCAGCCTCAGCCTCAGCGGGGTCGTTGACTCCCTCGGCCTGCCGGCCGCGAGCCTGGCCGAACTGGCCGACCTGGGCCTGACCCTCGGCGCGATCAGCGGCCGGGCGTCGCAGGCGGCTCCGGCCGCAGCGGTCGGCAGCTACGAGATAGCGGATGCCGACATCAGCTTCACGAGTCCGGCCCTCGCCGCCCTCGTCGGTGACGTCAACACGAGCGTCGCCGCGCTGCAGGCCACCGTCAACGGCCTGAGCGTCGCGCTCGACGCCGACCTCGGCACCGCGCTCGGCGGCCTCGGCGTGGTGACCACAAACCTCGCCGTCAGCACCCCCGACCTCGCGGCCGCGGTTGCCGGCCTCACCACCGGGCCGCTCGCCGACCCGGCCTTCCCGGGCGTCACAATCGACCTCACCACGGGAGCGGTCAACGTCGACCTCGACGAGATCACCGCCCTGAACGGTCTGCCGGCCAACACCGAGATTCTTACCCCGGCCGTGATCAACACGATCACCGCCAACATCCTGGGTCTGGTCACGAGCCTCACCGACGATGTCGAGGCGGCGCTGCTCGCGGCCGTGAACGGCATGACCGTGGTGGGGGACGCATCCGTCTCGGTGCTCGGTATTGATATTCCGATTCTCACCATCAACACCACCGTCGGCGCCCTGCTCGCCGGCGACACGACCGGCGTGACCCTGCTGAACGCGGGCCTCACCCTTCCCGGCGGTGCCGCCGCACTCGTCGCGACCCTCGCGGCCCCGCTCACCCTGCTGACGGATGCCGTCAACGGGCTCAGCGACGTGGTGCTCGCTCCCACGGTCACCACCCTGCTGCCCGCCCTCGAACCGGTACTCAGCGAGGTGCTCACCCTCACGGTGAACAACCAATCCACCGTCGCCGGAGTCTTCACCGAAACCGCGCTGCGGGTGACCGTGCTGCCCGCCGCCGAGGCGCTCGAACTGAACCTCGGCACCGGCCGCGTCGGCGTCAACGCCCTCAACGTGGCTCCGGTCGCGACCGCGCTCGTGCCCGATAACGGACCCGAGACCGGCGGCACCCCGGTGACCATCACCGGCAGCGGCTTCTTCGGCACGACCGACGTCACGATCGACGGCGTCAGCGTTCCGTTCGTCGTCGTCGATGACGGAAACATCACGTTCACGACCCCGGTGCACGTGCCGGGCGTGGTGCCCGTGGTCGTCACCGATCCGGCCGGCTCGACCCTGCCGCTCGACTTCACCTTCACGCCCGTCACCGTCGTGACGAGCGTCGTGCCGAACACCGGCCCTGAGACCGGCGGCACCTCGGTGACCATCACCGGTTCCTGCTTCACCGGAGCCACCGCCGTGCTCATCGGCGGTACCCCGGCCACGAACGTTGTGGTCGTCAATGACACCACGATCACGGCGGATGTCCCCGCCGGGGTTGGGGTTGCTGATGTCACGGTCGTCGGCGGGGGAACCTGCGGGACGGGCACTCTTCCCGGCGGTTTCACCTACCTGCCTGCGGCCGTGATATCTGCCATCACACCGGATAACGGACCGGAGGCCGGCGGCACCACCGTCACCATCACCGGCACCGGCTTCACCGGGGCGACGGATGTGACCTTCGACGGTGAATCCGCCGCCACCGTCACCGTCGATTCCGACACCCAGATCACGGTCGTGACCGCGGCGCACGCGCCCGGCCCGAGCGACGTGGTCGTGCTCTCCCCGAACGGCAACAGCGCGCCAGGGGTGTTCACCTTCAACCCGCTGCCCGCCCTCACGAGCCTCGTTCCCGATAACGGACCGGAGACCGGCGGCACCGCCGTCACGATCACCGGCACCGGGTTCACCGGGGCGACGAGCGTCACGATTGACGCGGTCGGCGTGCCGTTCGTGGTCGTCTCCGACACCGAGATCACCTTCACGACACCGGCTCACGCGCCGGCGACCGTGCCGGTGATTGTGACCGGGCCGGGCGGAACATCCGGTGCCCTTCCGTTCACCTTCACGGATGTGCCCGACGCCGTTATCACGGGCCTCGCGCCCACGAACGGGCCAGAGGCCGGCGGCACCACGGTGATCGTCACCGGCACCGGCTTCACGGATGCGACGGCCGTCACCTTTGACGGGCTGTTCGGCACCGGCTTCACGGTCGATTCCGACACCCAGATCACCGTCGTGACCCCGGCGCACGCTCCCGGACCGGCCGACGTGGTCGTGCTCGCCCCGAACGGAAACTCCGCTCCCGGCGTGTTCACCTTCGACCCGCTGCCCGTGCTCACCGGCATCGACCCCTCCAGCGGGCCGCAGACCGGAGGAACCGCGGTCACCCTGACCGGTTCGGGCTTCACCGGAGCGACTGCCGTGACCGTTGACGGCGTTTCGGTGCCGTTCGTGGTCGTGTCAGACACGACGATCACCCTCACGACGGTCGCGCACCTGCCGGCCACCGTGCCGGTGCTGGTCGCCGGTCCCGGCGGGGTCTCCGGGCCGCTCGACTTCACCTTCACGCCCGTCACGCAGATCGACGTTGTCGACCCGCCGACCGGACCTGAGGCAGGCACGAACACGGTGACCCTGACCGGTCAGTGCTTCACCGGAGCCACCGCGGTGCTCTTCGGCGGCGTCGCCGCCACGAGCTTCGTGGTTGTTTCTGACACCGTCATCACGGCGGTCGTTCCGGCCGGAACCGGCGTCGTCGACGTGACGGTTGTCGGAGCCGGTACCTGCGGCACCGGAGTGATTCCGGACGGCTACGAGTACCTGCCGCCGGCCGCCGCCCTGTCGCTGGTTCCGTCGAGTGGTCCTGAGGCCGGTGGCACGACGGTAGTCGTGACCGGCACCGGATTCACCGGCGCCACCGCGGTGACCTTTGACGGGCTGTTCGGAACCGGCTTCACGGTCGATTCCGACACCCAGATCACGGTCGTCACTCCGGCACACGCTCCGGGCCTGGTCGACGCGGTCGTGCTCTCGCCCAACGGCAACAGCGCGGCGCTCGACTACACCTTCGTGGCGCTGCCGGTCATCTCTTCGCTGGACCCGTCCAGCGGACCTCAGACCGGCGGCACCGCCGTCACCGTGACCGGAACCGGCTTCACCGGAACCACCAGTGTCACCGTTGACGGCGTCTCGGTGCCGTTCGTCGAGGTGTCCGACACCGTTGTGACGATCGTCACTCCGGCACACGTACCGGCCACGGTGCCGGTCGTGGTCTCCACGCCGGGCGGGGCATCTGCGCCGCTCGACTTCACCTTCACGCCCGTTACGCAGATCGACGTTGTCGACCCGCCGACGGGACCTGAGGCCGGCACGAACACGGTGACCCTGACCGGTCAGTGCTTCACCGGCGCCACCGCGGTGCTCTTCGGCGGCGTTGCGGCCACGAGCTTCGTGGTTGTTTCTGACACCGTCATCACGGCGGTCGTTCCGGCCGGAACCGGCGTCGTCGACGTGACGGTTGTCGGCGCGGGAACCTGTGGCACCGGAGTGATTCCGGACGGCTACGAGTACCTGCCGCCGGCCGCCGCGCTGTCGCTGGTTCCTGACAACGGCCCAGAGGCGGGCGGCACGACGGTCGTCGTGACCGGCACCGGATTCACCGGCGCCACCGCTGTCACCTTTGACGGGCTCGCCGGAACCGGCTTCACGGTCGACTCCGACACCCAGATCACGGTCGTCACTCCGGCACACGCTCCGGGCCTGGTCGACGCGGTCGTTGAATCGCCGAACGGCGATTCGGGGCCGCTCGGCTACACCTACAACCCGTCGGCGGTCACGACGAGCCTGACGCCTGACACCGGACCGGAGACCGGCGGCACCCCCGTCACGATCGCCGGCACCGGGTTCACGGGCACGACGGGCGTCACGATTGACGGGGTCACGGTTCCGTTCGTGGTCGTCTCCGACACCGTGATCACCTTCACCACTCCGGCGCACGCGCCGGGCGCGGTGCCGGTGGTTGTGAGCGGGCCGGGTGGGGCATCCGTTCCCCTGCCGTTCACGTTCACCGCGGTGACGACGGTCGACACCATCGACCCGCCGTTCGGGCCGGAAACGGGCAGCACCACGGTGACCATCACCGGAACCTGCTTCACGGTGGCGACGGATGTGCTGTTCGGCGGGGTCTCGGCCCAGAGCTTCACGGTCATCTCTGACACGCAGATCACGGCGGTCACTCCGACCGGCGTGGGCATCGTCGACGTGACGGTGATCGGCGGCGGCACCTGCGGCACCGGCGTACTGCCCGACGGGTTCGAGTTCGTGCCCGGCGCGTTCGCGCTGAGCATCAGCCCGGACCGCGGCGGAGACGAGGGTGGCGACACGATCACCATCACCGGCTTCGGATTCACGGCGGCCACCTCGGTGACCTTCGGCGGCGTCGAAGCGACGTCGTACACCGTGGTCTCGGACACCGAGATTCAGGCGATCAACCCGGCCTACGACTCGGCTGCGGTGGCCGTGGTGGTGACCGGCCCCGGGTCGGTCGCGCCGCTCGCGCTGTCTTCCTTCACCGGGCTCTCCGGCGGCGGCGGGCTGCTGCTCGGCAGCGTCTCGATGGCTCGCACAGCAGTGGTTTCCGCCCTGCAGATGGCCCTTCCGGCCGCTCCGATGTTCACCTATGAAGACCCGATCATCTCGAGCATCAGTCCCTCATCGGGGCCGACGTCGGGTGGCGGTCAGGTGTCGATCTTCGGAGTCGGCTTCGACAGCACGACGCTCGTCTCGGTGGATGGTGTCTCGGTGGCTTATGTGCAGGTCAGCGACTCGCTGATCACGTACACGGCGCCGCAGCACGCCGCCGGAACGGTGGTCGTGATGGTCGACGGCCAGAGTGAACCCGACCAGATCGGGTACACCTACGAATCCGGCCCGCTCGGCTCTCCGTTCGAGTCATTCCTGGCCAGTACCGGCCTCAACTGGATGCCGATCACCCTGTTCGGTGTGTTGGCTCTTCTCCTTGGCGGCGCACTCGTGCTGCTGCGCAAGCGCGGTCTGCTGCACCGCCCCTAGAACGTGCGGTCCCGGCAGACCCCCCGCCGCCGGGACCGCATGACCCCTTATCCGCGGGAACAACGCTCGTCGATCGGAACGGCCCCGCACCTCGTCTGGTGCGGGGCCGTTCCGTGCCTGCCCCCGGCTGCGCGTACCATTCGACGGACTTGGGGCCGGTTTCGGGTGTGTGTGGGCGGCAAGTGTGGTTTTCGGGGTCGAACTCCGTCGAATGGTACGCGGCGGCGCGGGCCTGCGGCAGCGGATGCCGCGGGTCGGGTTGCGGGGCCGGCCCGCGGCATCCGCTGCCCGGCGCCGCTCAGCCAAGCCTGCGCGTACCATTCGACGGACTTCGGCCGGGTTTGGGCCTGTTTCGGGCCGGGGACACGGGTTTAGCGGTCGAACTCCGTCGAATGGTACGCGGGCGCATCCGCTTCACGCAGCGGATGCCGGCCCCGCCACTGTCAGCGGCAGCAAGTACCATTGAGCCGTGGTTACCGCCCTGTATCGCCGTTACCGGCCAGAGACCTTTGCCGACCTCATCGGGCAGTCCCAGGTGACTGAACCCCTGATGACAGCACTTCGCACCAACCGCGTGAACCATGCGTACCTCTTCAGTGGACCCCGCGGCTGTGGCAAGACAACGAGCGCGCGCATCCTCGCCCGCTGCCTGAACTGCGCCGAGGGCCCGACAGACACTCCGTGCGGCGTCTGCCCGAGCTGCATCGAACTCGCGCGCGACGGCGGCGGCTCCCTCGACGTGGTCGAGATCGACGCGGCGAGCCACAACGGTGTGGATGACGCCCGTGACATCCGCGAACGGGCCATTTTCGCGCCGGCCCGCGATCGGTACAAGATCTTCATCCTCGACGAGGCGCACATGGTCACCCCGCAGGGCTTTAATGCGCTGCTGAAGATCGTCGAGGAGCCGCCGGAGCACGTCAAGTTCATCTTCGCGACGACCGAGCCCGAGAAGGTCATCGGCACCATTCGCTCCCGCACCCACCACTACCCGTTCCGCCTCGTGCCGCCGGGTCCGATGCTCGAATACGTGCAGCAGATGTGCGACACCGAGAAGATGCAGGTTGCGCCGGGCGTGCTGCCCCTCGTCGTGCGCGCCGGCGGCGGCTCCCCGCGCGACACCCTGTCGCTGCTCGACCAGCTGATGGCCGGCAGCGACGGGGCGTCCATCGAGTACGAGCGGGCCGTCGCGCTGCTCGGCTACACGAGTGCGGCGCTGCTCGACGAGGCCGTCGATGCGATCGGTGCCCGGGATGCGGCATCCGCTTTCGACGCCGTCGACCGCGTCATTCAGACCGGGCAAGATCCACGCCGGTTCGTCGAGGACCTGCTCGAGCGCATGCGCGACCTGATCATCGTCGACGCAACGAGTGCCGCCGGCGCCGCGGCCGTGCTGCGCGGGGTTCCGCAAGACGAGTTGGACCGCATGGCTACCCAGGCCGCGCAGTTCGGCCCCGCCGAGCTCTCGCGCACCGCCGACATTCTGAACGCCGCCCTCACCGAGATGAGCGGCGCCACCTCGCCGCGGCTGCACCTCGAGCTCATGATTGCGCGCGCGCTGATTCCGGCGACGGATGATTCCACTCGCGGCGCTCTCGCCCGTGTCGAACGCCTGGAACGGCGCATCGGCGTTGCCGGGGGAGCGGGAGAGTTCGACGGTGCCGGGGCTGGGGCTGGGGCTGGGGCTGCCGGGTCCGGCGTCAGTGCTGGTGCTGCTCGCGTTTCTGCCGGGGCCGGCGCCGGGGCCGCGGCCGGGGCCGCGGCGCCGAAGCCGGTCGAAACGTCGGCGAGCGCGCGCATCGAACCGGCCG
>NZ_SOHE01000087.1 GCF_004403305.1 Cryobacterium frigoriphilum
CGCGCCGGCCGCGCCGCCCGCGCCGGCCGCGCCGGCTGACCCCGTCCCGTCCCCGCCCCCGTACCCGCCGCCGTACCATTCGACGGAGTTGACCCCGTTGTGCGGCCGTTTTCGGCTGAATCCGATCAGTCGCGCCCTCAACACCGTCGAATGGTACGGGGCCGCCGAACCGCCGCCGAACCGTCGCCGACCCCGCGGGCTTACCCCAGTCGGCCCAGTTCGGTGCCGTGACACCCCGGGCCGCGCTAGGGTGAAGGATGTGAATACACAGCCTGTAGACGTCGTTCTCATTGGAGGCGGCATCATGAGTGCCACCCTCGGCACGCTCCTGAAGGAGCTGCAGCCCGACTGGCGCATCGAGGTCTACGAGCGGCTCGGTGAACTCGCCCAGGAGAGCTCGAACCCGTGGAACAACGCCGGCACCGGCCACGCGGCACTCTGCGAGCTGAACTACATGCCCGAGGCAGCCGACGGGTCCCTCACCGCTGACAAGGCCGTCAGCATCAACGAGCAGTTCCAGATCAGCCGCCAGCTGTGGGCCCACCTCGTGACCATCGGCGCGCTGCCCGAGCCGACGAACTTCATCAACTCCACCCCGCACATGACCTTCGTGCACGGCAAGGCCAACGTTGACTACCTGCGCCGCCGCCACGCGGTGCTCGCCGACCAGCCGCTCTTCGCAGGCATGGAGTTCAGCGACGACGCCGAGACCATCGGCCGCTGGACCCCGCTGCTGACCAAGAAGCGCAAGGCCGGAGCGAAGATCGCGGCCACCCGCATCGAGAGCGGCACCGACGTCGACTTCGGCGCGCTCACCCGTTACATGTTCGACAACCTCGTCACGCAGGGGGTCGGCATCCACTTAAATACCCAGGTCACAGGCCTGAAGAAGCAGACGGATGCCACGTGGCGCGTCAAGCTGCTCAACCACGTCGGGCAGGCGCGCACGACCGTCAACGCCCGCTTCGTGTTCGTCGGGGCCGGCGGCGGTGGCCTCGCGCTGCTGCAGCAGAGCGGCATCCCCGAGGTGGAGGGCTTCGGCGGGTTCCCGATCAGCGGACAGTTCCTGCGCACCACGAACCCTAAGCTCGTCGCCCAGCACCAGGCCAAGGTCTACGGCAAGGCCGCCGTCGGCGCCCCGCCGATGTCGGTGCCGCACCTCGACACCCGCGTCGTCGACGGCGAAATGTCGCTGCTCTTCGGCCCGTACGCCGGCTTCAGCCCGAAATTCCTGAAGACCAGCACCTGGTTCGACCTCCCGTTCTCGATTCGCCTGCACAACATCGGCCCGATGCTCGCCGTAGCCCGCCACAACTTCGACCTGATGAAGTACTTGATCGGAGAGGTTTTCGCCTCGCGAACCGCGAAGCTGAAGGCGCTGCAGGAGTTCGTCCCGACCGCCAAAATGGAGGACTGGGAGCTCATCACCGCCGGCCAGCGCGTGCAGGTCATGAAGAAGGATGCCGCCAAGGGCGGCGTGCTGCAGATGGGAACCGAGGTCATTACGTCGAGCGACGGATCCCTCGCCGGACTGCTCGGTGCCTCGCCGGGCGCCTCGACGGCCGCGCCGATCATGGTCGACCTGCTCGCCCGCTGCTTCCCGGAGCAGATCGAAGGTTGGAAGCCGCGAATCCGTGCGATGATTCCGAGCTACGGCACCAAGTTGAACGCCGACCCGGCTGCGGCTGCTGCCTCGCTCGCCGCGACCGCCGCCGCCCTGAACCTGACCAACCCGGTCCCGGCCGCCGTCTAGCCCGCTGCCGCGGCCTCCGGTCGTGCCGTCTCTGTACCATTCGACGGTGTTTGACGTCGAATGCCCGGTTTCTGCCCGAAAACCGGTCTAAAGCGGGCCGAACTCCGTCGAATGGTACGCGGTCCGGCTGGGCTGGGCCCGGTTGGGCGGGGCCCGGGGCAGCCGCAGCTGGCGGATAACCGGCGCCGACGAGAAAACCAGGCAGCCACTTGCGTCGGACACGAACATGTGTTCGACTAGAGGCATGCGGTGGAGCGGTCAGAAACTACAGGCGGAGCAGCCATCCGCCCTGCCGGGACTCGCCCGCCTGAACAATCTCGTGCGCAGCGTGCAGACTCCCGAATTCGCTGGAATCACGTTTCATGAGATCCTCGCCAAGTCGAGCCTGAACAAAGTCCCCGGTCAGAGCGCGATGCCGTTCGGTTACACGATCAATCCGTACCGCGGATGCTCCCACGCCTGCGTCTACTGCTTCGCCCGCACCACCCACGAGTACCTTGGACTCGACACCGGCAAGGACTTCGACAGCGAAATTATCGTCAAGGTGAACGTGGCCGAGGTGCTGCGAAAAGAACTTGCGAAACCAACCTGGGGGCGGCATCCGGTGGCCCTCGGCAGTAATACCGATCCGTATCAGCGGGCCGAGGGACGCTACCGGCTGATGCCTGGCATCATCGCCGCCCTCGCCGAGAGCCGCACTCCGTTCTCAATTTTGACCAAGGGCACGCTGCTGCGCCGCGACCTTGACCTGCTCGCCGAGGCGAATCGGGCCGTGCCCGTCGACCTTGCCATGTCGATCGCGATCTATGACGACGAGCTGCAGCAATCCCTCGAGCCCGGCACCCCGTCGACCGCCGCGCGCCTCGCGACCGTCACCGCTGTGCGTGAGCGTGGCCTCGACTGCGCGGTCTTTCTGATGCCGATTTTGCCCTTTCTCACCGACACCAAGGCGCACCTCGATGAAGCGCTGCGCCGGGCAGCGGATGCCGGCGCCACCAGCGTGCTCTACGCCCCGCTGAACCTGCGCCCCGCCGTCAAAGATTGGTATTTGAGCTGGTTGGGGCGTGAATATCCTTCACTCCTCCCGCAGTATCGGTCGCTGTTCTCGGGCGGGACTTATGCCGCGAAGGAGTACCGCACCTGGCTCGCGGCGCGGATTCTGCCGCTGATCCGCGCGCACGGACTGGAGCGCGGCCGCGAGGATCCGGCGACCGGCGGCATCCGCTCGCGGGCGCTCTCGCTCGATCCGCTGCTGGCCGCCGAGCTGCCGGCGAGCCTCACCCCGACCCTGTTCTGACCGGGCCCGGTTCTGACCCGGCCCGGCCCTCGTGCCGTTGCCCGTCGAGCGGCGTACCATTCGACGGTATTCGGCCCGAAAACCGGTGGTTTCACGCCGGTGATCTAGTGGTCAAACACCGTCGAATGGTACGGGGCGCCGAACGTGCCGAGCCCGTCGAGCGCGCCGACGGATGCCTCACGCGGTCGGCTGCGGGCCGCGCCCAGGCCGTCGGGCGGAGCGCCCTCGGTGTGGCTTCGGCGGTGTGGAGGGCCGCCAGGGGAACGGCGGAAATTGGGATGGCGCACCGAGTTTCCAGTCGTCTTCGATCGCGCACATCATGGTTGCCAGAACGAGCGACCACCGGGTGCGGTACATCTCGTAGGTCACTCGGATCACGCTTCCGTGTCGGCTGACGACCACGGCATCCCGATACGTGTCGACCTCGCGCGCCTCCGAGTTGGCGTGTATCGACTTGCCGTCGATTTCGACGAAGGTGTGCGGGGCGATCTGCCCGTCAAGGTATCCCACGCCCTCAACGTAGGGCTGCGGCACAAACGGAATGCCGGCATCCGTGCAGAACAATCGGAATTCCGTCTCGCCGCCGGCGCCCGATCGACCGTCCAACTCGGCCCGCCAGGGCTGCGCGGCGAGCGGTGCGCGGGCGAAAATCACATCGAGGTCGTCTTCGTCGATGCCCGGTCGACCGTGCAGTGCAGCGTTCAGCGCGGCGTCGAGGCACACGATCGACGAGACCCGGCCCTCGTGCTTGAGAATGTGCACGAGTGCATCGATGACGGATGTTCGCCACCGGCAGTCTGTATCGCGCGCCGTTCGCTGGTCGTTCCAGGTGATGGTGCAGTGTTGGCGGTCGAGGGGGCCGAGCCGGGTGTGCATGTCGCGGGGGCGTCGCAGGGCGCGGGCGTCGTGAGGCACGGTCACGTGTAGTTGGGACGTGCTCGGCGTCCAGAATCCGTAGGTTGCGAAGGCGCTGAGCCCCGTAAGACGACCGCCGATCCGGAACGCTTCGATGGCAGCGATGGGCGTGCCGGGGAGTGTGTACCAGCCTTTGCGCACGCGAAGGATGGCGCCGACCGCGACGGCGTAGGCGATGTGCCGGCGAGAATGGCCGAGCCGGAGCAAGGCTGCTCGTTTCACGAACACTCCGTGGGTGAAAATACTCTCCGTTAGTGAGCTCATGTCGGTGAGCATCACACCGTCTCGGTTCGCTGTGCCGGCTGACGTGCCCGAAGTGGACAACTCGGAACGACCCCGGTACCTGTGGAGGGATCGGTGAGCCGGCCCGCGGCATCCGCCCGTACCATTCGACGGAGTTGGACCCTGAAAACTTCTGTCAGGCCTCAAATACACGGTCTTTACCGTCGAACTCCGTCGAACGGTACGAAGACCCGCACGTCGGACGGGGATGCGGCGAGTGTAGGGGGACAGACCGTGGCCGCGCGGCGGCTCGGCAAGTGGGATACTCAAAGGCATAGGGGGAACGCCCATGACTCTCGGCCTGCCGGGCCATTTGGTCCAGTCCACGCTTAGCCGCGCCCTCGCTCGCGCCTCCCACTGGTTCGGACTCACCTGCCTGGCCGCCGCCGTACTCACGGTCAGCATCCTCAGCGCGACCGGAATCGCCCCGGAACTCTGGCTCACCTCCCTCGTCATGGTCGCCA
Organism: Cryobacterium frigoriphilum; assembly: GCF_004403305.1. GTDB lineage: Bacteria > Actinomycetota > Actinomycetes > Actinomycetales > Microbacteriaceae > Cryobacterium > Cryobacterium frigoriphilum. The sequence goes on from NZ_SOHE01000087.1 coordinate 4,712, forward strand.
TGGCCGTGCTGCTGGTGGCACTCGCCAAGTACCGCACGCTGCCGCTGACGCTCGCCTATCTCGCGGCGGGCACCGCCGCCTCCTACTTCTACACGCTGCACGCGCTCGGAGTGTCGGCGGTGTTCCCGACCACCGACCTGTTCCTGCTGGCGCTGCCGAAGCTCGCCCTCGTGATGGTGGGCGGGGTCGGATCCGCCACCTTCACCGGTGTGCTCTGGAGTACCGCCGGTTTTGTGCTCGCCGAAGCAGCGACCGCTGCCGCCATCGCCCAGACCCCCGTGCCGTACCGGGCCGACTGGTTCACCATCTCCGCCTACCTGTTGCTCGTGGGTATCCTCCTCATGTCGGGGGTGTCTCGTCGTGGCGCCGTGAGCGCCGCCCAGCTGTCGCTGCACCGAGCCGTGCAGGACGACGCCACCCGCACACTGCGCGCTGACCTCGACAACCGCGCCATCGCCCTGCTCAACGACACCACGGTCAGCGCCCTCGTCGCCCTCGCCCGGGCCAGGCCCGGGCCGGTTCCACCGCACCTGTTGGCGAGCATCCGCAGCACCATGCACACGCTCACCGAAACGAACTGGCTGACGGATGTCGACACCCGCGCCAGCCGTGCGGCCGCGCCCGGCACGGCGCCGGATCGCATCGACTGGCTCGCGAGCAGCGTCTACCGAGCAGTGGACCACTGCCGCGACCGAGGCCTCGTCGTCACCGTCGCCGGTGACCGCGCCGCGCTCAAAGGCCTCGACAGCGCGACCGATCGCGAGCTCGGCCTCGCCGTGCAACAGTGCCTCGTCAACGTCATCCTGCACGCCGGCATCGTCTCGGCCGACGTACAGATCGACGCCGACCGGCTTGCTTCCACCCTTTCTCTCATGGTGACGGATGCCGGCCGGGGCTTCACCGAGTCCGAGTCGGCCAGCGATCGGCTCGGATTGCGCCAGTCGGTGCGGCGACGCATCGAACGGCTGGGCGGATCCGTGGAAATCTGGACTCGTCCCGGAGCGGGAACCTCCGTGTTGCTGACGGTACCGCTCGCCTCCGACATTCCCGCCCACCGCATCGACTGGCCGGCCAACGCCGACGCGCCGACCTCTGGCATTCGGATCGTCAGGCCGTCTCAGCTACCGTTTCCCGCTTCTGCAGCCACCCCGGCTCCCGCCGCCGGCACGGTGTCTCCATGAGCCGCCCCCGCACCACCTCGACGTCCGGAGCTCACACGAGCGCGCGCTCTCGCGCAGGCAGCGCACGCACAGCCCGCGGTCGCACCACATCGACGGCTCCCACCCATGCCGCCCCCACCACCCACACGCTGGCCGCGACCCAGCAACGTCTCGACCCGCTCGGCGGCCTCGCGGCCTGGCTGATCGCGCCGATCGTGGCATCCGTCGTCATCGTCTACGCGGTGATCGCGACAGTGTTCCAGTCCGACGAGACCCACACCCCCTTTCTCGGAGCACTCGCCCTGCTCTGCATCGCCGCCGCCGCGGCCACCCTGCTCGTCGCCGCACGACCCGAGCGCGCCCCGCTGAGCCTGGTCGCGACCGTCATGATCGTCGCCCTCGGCAGCGCCGCATTTCTGCTCGAGCAGGCCTCCATGTGGGGCCAAAATCTGCTGGTCCAGGACGATTTCGCCCCGATCAGCGTGGGCTTGCTGCTGCTCGCACTCGGCCCGTTCCGGCCGTGGCGGGAGATTCTCACCGCCGCCCTGGTCGCGGCCGTGCTCGTCGGTGCGGTCGTCGTGCTGCAGGCCAGCACCCTCGACGCTGTCAAACCCGCGGCGGTTTTCGCCGTCGTTGCCCTCACCCAATTGCTCGCCCCGGCGCTGGCTGGCGCCGCCTACTCTCGGCAGATGGTGCGCTCCATTCGCGAATGGCAGGTCGAATCCCGCCGGGCGACGCGTGCCCGTACCGCGGAATCCCGTGACCTCATCGCCCAATCCGTGATCGACCAGCGCATCGGCACGCTGGGCGCCGACGTGCTGCCCTTTCTGACCTCCGTGCTCGAGCGCGGCACCGTGGACGCTGCCGACGGCGCGCGCGCGCAGGAACTCGCCCACGAAACCCGCCGTATTTTCGGCGCACACGTTGACAGCACCTGGCTCGACTTAGTCGTCGCCCGCGAACGTACCGACCTCGTCACCCGCGGACTCACGCCGCTGCTCGTCGTCGCGGATCCCGAAGCACTCGCCCCCGACTTCACGGCGGAGGAGCGCGTCGTGACCGCCGCGCTGATCGGCGCACTGTGCGCCCGCACCGGCTTCGACCCGGGCAGCCTGGTCGTGCGTCTCGACCGCGACGCGATCAGCATCGAAGCCGGTTTTGCCCTCTCCTCTCGCTCACTGCATCGGATGTTGCGCCCCTACCGCTCGGTGCTCGGGGTAGTCTTTGGGCGGGTTCACGTACAGCACCGGCATCCGCTGCTGACGATCACGTACGAACGACACGACCATACGACCCGCCACTGACACTCCCGCCACTGACCTTCTGGAGACCCGCCGCATGGCGAAACTGTATTTTCGCTACGGCGCCATGAACAGTGGCAAAAGCACCTCGATGCTGCAGGCCGCCTACAACTACGAGGAACGCGGCCACCACGTGCTGCTCGCCAAGCCGAGCGTCGATACCAAGGGTGATCGGGGCATCCTCTCGCGTCTCGGCGTCACCCGGGCGGTCGATTTTCTGCTCACTCCGACGACGGATGCCCTGCTGCTCTTTCAGGAACATCGCGCCGCCGTTCTCGCCGCCAGCCACCGCGATGTCAGCGCGCTGCTGCTCGACGAGGCCCAGTTTCTCACCGAAACCCAGGTCGACGACCTGTTGCGCATCGCGATTCTGGAGAATGTGCCGGTGCTCGCCTATGGAATTCGCACCGACTTTCAGACCGTCGCGTTTCCCGGCAGTCGTCGCCTGCTCGAGGTCGCGCACAGCCTCGAGGAGCTCAAGACCATCTGCCGCTGCGGCCGCAAGGCCGTCTTCAACGGGCGCAAGGTCGACGGCGTCTACGTCTTCGATGGCGACCAGGTCGCCATCGATGGCGCCGAGGTCACCTACGAGTCGCTCTGCGGCTCGTGCTACCTCGAAGAGAGCGACGGCGTGCTGAACAACCGCCGTCGCGCCTGACCCACGCCCGCGGCATCCGCTGCCCCGCGTACCATTCGACGGAGTGTGACCCGGTTTCTGCCCCACAAGCCCGGTTTCACGGCTTTTGCACGCTGAACTCCGTCGAATGGTACAGCTGGCCGGCCTCGTGGGCGGCGGCGACGGATGCCCCGGGTCGGCCCCGCGGCATCCGTCGCCTGGTCGCGCCGGTCGCGACGGCGGCACCTGTTTGCAGCGCGTACCATTCGACGGAGTTTGACTCGCCAGCTGCCCCAGAAGCACGGTTTCACGGGTTTTAGACACCAAACTCCGTCGAATGGTACGAGCACCCCCAACCGGGTGGCACTGTCACTCGGTGCACCCGGCGCCCGCTAGCCTGACGATAAGCGTCATCTGGGAGGCAGCCGGGCCGACACATCACACGCGGCCCGACTGCCTCACAAACCCCCCGGTTTGTTCCCCGTCTCGACTTTAGACACTGCACAAACAGGCACACCAGCCGTCACTTCTGACGGCGCCCCGCCGGGGGCCTCGACATTGAGACCCAGACCGCACAGCACCGAGACCGCACAGCACCCAGACCGCACAGCACCACAGACCCACAAGCCCGCCCCGAAACGCCAAGGACACACCATGTACCGTTTTCGAGTCGCCCTGATCGATGATCACGAGATCGTCGCCCGCGGGTTCGCCGGCCTCTTCGCCACCCTCCCCGCCGTGCACGTCATCGCGACCGTGCCCACCGTCGACGAGTTGCTTGCCGCGATCGACCCGGCGCATCGAATCGACCTGGTCTTTCTCGACCTGCGGCTCGCCGACAATTCCACGGTGACGCAGAACGTCGAGCGGCTGCGGCAGCGCGGCGCGGCGGTGCTCGCCTTCACCGGCGGTGACGACGCGAACCTGATGCGTGCCGCCGCCCGCGCCGGAGTGCTCGGCGTGGTGCGCAAATCCGAGCCCGCGAGCGTGCTGCTCGACGCCGTCACCCGGGCCGCCGCGGGGGAGACGATCGCCTCCACCGAGTGGGCGGCCGCGCTCGACAGCGACCCCGACCTCGCCGATGCCGCCCTGAGCCCGCGCGAGCGCGAGGTGCTCAGCCTCTATGCGGCGGGCGCGAAGGCCCCGCTGGTGGCGTCGCGCACCGGAATATCCGAGGCCACGGTGATCGACTACATCCGTCGTGTGCGCAGCAAGTACGAGCGTGTCGGCCGCCCGGCGAGCACCAAAATCGACCTCTATAAGCGGGCGATCGAAGACGGAATCCTGCCCGTTCCCGGCACATAGCGTGCCCCCGCGTCGATATCAGGCAGCGGATGATCCGGCCGGCCCGGTCGGCGGGTCACCCCTGTCCTCCCCGCCCGCAACCCGTTTTCCGGCGAGCGAGCGTGTGACGCGGCTGTTCTACCGGGTGCTCGGAGTCGCGGCGCTGTCGGCCGGGCTGCTCGCCCTCGAACCCTTCTCGGCGCAAGTCCCGCTGATCCAGCCGCTGACCCAGCCGTACTTCGGCGCCTCGGTGCTCGCCTGGCTGCTCGTGGTCGGGCTGCCGGTATCGGTCGGGGTGCTGGCCACGCGGGCCCCGCTGCGCGTACTGCGGGCACTCATCCTCGTGGGCGCCGCCTGCTACGTGCTGGTGCTCTTCCTCTGGGTGCTGCTGCGGGCGGATCCGTTGCCGGCGGGGCACGACATCCCGTGGATCCTCCACCTCAGCGGCGTCACGGCCATCGCCGTCGCGATGTGTTCGAGCGGTCGGGTGGCCTGGACCTACAGCCTGAGCGTCTGCCTGCTGGCCGGTATCACGCGCGGGTTGACGACGAACGACGACCGACCGCTGCTGGTCGGGTTTCAGGATCTTCTGTACTCCCTGCTCATCATCAGCATTTTTGTTGCTCTGGCGCTCGGAACCCGGCGGAGTGCGGCATCCGTCGATGAGACCGAACGGGTGGCGCGACTGGCCCAGGCTGACCGCGCCGCCCACCTCGCGCGCCGCCGCGAGCGGCTCACCGTCGACGCCCTCGTGCACGACAGCGTGCTGTCGACGCTGCTCATTGCCGGCCTCGGCAGCGCCGAGCCCGCGGTCATCGCGCGGCAGGCCACCGCGAGCCTCGATCAGCTGCAGGTGCTGCGTGATCCGGAGCGGCGGCCGACACGGCCCGCGGTGACGCAGGCCGTGCTGGTGCGGCGACTCGACAACCTGATCGGGCAGACAGCGCCAGACGCGCAGCTGCACTGTGAGCTCAACGCGGAGCCGCCCGGCGGCGGCGCGCTGCCCGCCGAAGCAGCCACCGCGATTCTGGGCGCGGTCGGCGAGGCGCTGCGCAACTCCGTCGCCTGGGCCGCCGCCGGCGCAGGCCGGGCGGTGCGGCGCAGCGTGACCGTGCGTGCGGCCGCCGGTGGCATCAAGGTCGTGGTGCGCGACGACGGCGTCGGTTTCGACCCCGACGCGATCGCCCCGGAGCGCGCCGGCATCACGCAAAGCATCATCGGCCGCCTGGAACGCGTGCCCGGCGGCCTCGCGACGGTGCGCAGCCGCCCCGGCGCCGGCACGGTCATCGCGATCACCTGGACCCCGAGCCTCGCCCCCGCGGGCCTTTCCGGGACGGATGCCCCCGCCAGCGCCCCCGAAACCGGCGCGCCCGCCGCGCCGGCCGGCCCCGCCCCAACCCACCTCCTCGGCCTCTCCCGCCGCATGACCCGGCTGATCCTCGCCCTCTTCATCGCCCTGCACGGGCTCTTCACCCTCACGACCCTCGACACCTCGCGCAGCGTGCCGCTGGAAATCGTGTCCACACTGCTCATCGCGGCCGCGGCCGTCGCCGTGGTCGCGCCCGCCCGCGAGCCGCTTTCGCGCGGTCGCACCGCCGGCATCCTGCTGCTCAGCGCCGCGGCGACACTCATCATGTACGCGAGAACGGACACGACGCAGGTCACGGCATCCGCTTTCTGGCATGTCGGTGCTGTAACCGTGATTTTGCTGATCCTGGTGGCGCGGGGTCGGTGGAAAGCGGCGTGGAGCTGCTACCTCGGCCTTGCCGGGTCGACCGTGGTCTGGGCCCTCGCGAACGCGCTCGACCCGCTGACGGGGCTGCCGACGATGGTGCACCACGCCGTCATTCTCGTGGCCGGAACCCTGCTGGTGCTGGGGCTGGGCCGCATGGAGGGCGCTCTGACCGGCCTCGCCGCGCAGCTCGCCGCGGCGGACGCGGCGGAGGCGACCCTCACGGCCGCGACCCGGGAGCGTGCGCTGCAGCTGGCCCGCGTGAACACCCTCGCCCGGCCGGCCCTGCAGCGCGTGGCCCGCGGCATCCTCTTGACGGATGCGGAGCGGGCCGATTGCCTGCTGGTCGAGGCCACGATGCGCGATGCGATTCGGGGGCGCTGCCTCTTCGTTGACCCCGTGATTGCGGCGGCGCGGGCGGCGCGGATACGCGGCGTCGAGGTGTCACTGCTCGACGACCACGGCGACCACGACGCTCACGACGCTCACCACGCTCACCACGCTCACGACGACGACGACGACGACCACGCTCACGACGACGACGACGACCGTCACGACGCTCACGGCTCCGATTCCCAGTCTGACCGGGCACATCGCGCGCGAATCGCGAGCATCGCCGCCATCGTGGCCGGCGAACTCAACGCCACCATGCGGGGCAGCTTCACCGCACGCGTGCTGCCGGCCGGTCGGCCCTACCTGGCCACGATCGTCATCGACGACATTGACGACGTCGAACAGCGGATGCTCGTGATCGCCCCCGACGGCACGCTGCAGTGACCGGCGTGCCCGCTGGCCCACTAGCCTGACGATAAGCCTCAGTCCTGCCTGAGGCGCCGCACGGCACGCCGCCGCAACGCCAAGGACCGCCATGCCCCCCGTTCGCAGCATCCTGATCGGCGTGACGACGGATGCCCCCGAGCCGCCCCCGCAGGCCCCGCCCCGCCGTCCGCTGAGCGTCGGCATCGCCGAATCCGGCGGAGCGAGCGAGCGCACCACCCGACTGCTCTACCGGGCGATCGGTATTGGCGGCCTGTTTTTCGCCGTGATGAGCGTGCCGCCCTACCTGGCACAGGTGCACAGGCCGCACATGGTGGCCGCCGTGTCGGCCTGGATCCTGGTGGTGGGTATCCCGGTGATGGTCGCCGTGCTCGCCCAACGCGCGCCGCTCCGGCTCTTGCGCACGCTCGCGATCGTCGAGGCGAGCACCTACATGTTCGTGCTCGGCTTCTGGATGCTCGTGCGCGCCGCCCCGCTCGGGGTCGTGAACGATATTCCGTGGATTCTCTCGCTCGCCGGCATCGCCATCGTGATCGTGGCGATTGGCTCGCGCAGCAGCGTCACGTGGACGTACACCCTCGTCGCGTGCACGATGAGCGGCATCGTGCGCGGTTTCACGACCAACGACCCGCGGCCGGTGCTCGTCGGGCTCGAAAGCGGCCTGTACCTGTTGCTGCTGATGAGTATCTTCGTCGGCCTGACCCTGGCGACCCGGCGGCGGGCGATCAGCATCGACCGCGCTGCCCTCGTCGCCCGCGAGACCGAGACCGGCCGCGCCGCCGAGATCGCACGCAAACGGGAACGCCTCACCATCGACGCGCTCGTGCACGACAGCGTGCTCTCCACCCTGCTGATCGCTGGGCTCGGTCGCGCCGAGCGGGCGGCCATCTCCCGGCAGGCGCAGGCAAGCCTCGCCCAGCTCGACGCCCTGCGCCACCAGACCGGCCCGGCCACCGTGTCCGGCGCGGAATTCGGCGTGCGACTGGTCGTTCTCGTCACCGACCTCGCGCCCGGCGCCACGCTGCGGGTCGACCTCGCCGCCACCGCCACCCTGCCGACGGATGCCGCCACCGCCCTCCTCGGCGCCGTCGGCGAGGCGCTGCGCAACTCCCTGGCTTCCGCCGGCGGCCCGCAGAACCGCCCGGTCACCCGCCGGGTCGTGCTGGTCTCCGAGGGCGGCGGCGTGCAGCTTTTCGTCCACGATGACGGGGTCGGGTTCGACCCGCGCGCGGTCACCGCGGGCCGTCTCGGCATCGCCCAGAGCATCCTGGGGCGCATGACGGCCCTGCCCGGCGGTCACGCGGCGGTGAACTCGCGCCCCGGCCGCGGGGTGACCGTGGCGCTCGCCTACACGCCCGGCCCCGGCGCATCCGTCTGCCCCGGCGTGGGCGAGGGGAGTGGCAGCGAGGGGAGTGTGGGCGAGGAAGGTGTCAGCGAGGACTCTCTCAGCGAGGCAGCGGATGCCCCGCTCCCGCTCCCCGAGCCCCCCGCGCTTCCTGTGCCTCCCGCACCTGGTGCGCTCGCGCTGAGTCGCGGACTTCCCACCCTCGTGGCCGCAACGAAGGTGCGTTCTCCGCGACTCAACCCGCCCGCCCCGACTCAGCCCGCCCTTGGTGCGCCCGCGCTGAGTCGCGGACTTCCCACCCTCGTGGCCGCAACGAAGGTGCGTTCTCCGCGACTCAACCCGCCCGCCCCGACCCCGCCCGCCCCCGACCCCGCGCCCCAACCCGCGCAACCCGGCCCCGACGCATCCGCAGCCCGTCCCTTTGCGGGCCTGCTCGGACTCTCGACCGCCATGACCCGGGCGGTGCTGATTTTCTTTGTGCTGCTGCACCTGATGTTTGCGGTGTCGAACGCGCACTCTTGGCGCACGCTGACCCTCGAGCTGACCTCCTTCGTGATGGTGTCGTTCGCGGCGGTCTGGGTCACCCGACCCGCGCGGGATCCGCTTCCCGTCGCGCGCACCGCGGTCATTCTCGGGGTCTGCACCCTCACGACCGTGCTCGTGTTTCTGCGCGTGCCGCCGCAGGAACCGCTGCCGAGCGCCGCCTTCTGGCACCTCGGCGCCATCATCGTGATTCTGCTCGTCATGGTCGGGCGTGGTCGACCGGTCTGGGCCTGGACCACCTACGTCGCGCTCGTGGTCATTTCGGAGATCTGGGCGATCACGAGCGGCCTGTCCTCCTGGGCCGGCCTGGCCCTGCTGGTGCACCACGCCGGACTGCTCGCCGCCGGATCCTTCTTCGTCGTGCAGCTGCGCCGCCACGCGCGCGCCCTCGGCGGCATCACCCGGGAACACCTCGGCCGGGCCGCCGCCGAAGCCACCCTGACCGCCGCCGTCGAGGAACGCGAGGCCCAATTCACCCGCGTCAACGCGCTGTCCAGAGCGGTTCTCGAGCGCATCGCCGGATCCCGCCCGTTCAGCGACGACGACCGCGCCGAATTTCTCCTAGTCGAGGCGACCTTGCGCGACGCCGTGCGCGGACGCTGCCTCTTCATCGAACCCGTCATCGAAGCCGCCAGGGCGGCTCGCGCACGCGGAGTCGAGGTCTCCCTGATCGACGACCGCGGCGATGCCGCCGGGGCTCCGGTGCCCGCCGCCTTGGGTGCTGCCTCCTTCGGCACGGCGCTGTCCGCCGCGCACGCCGCGCTCGAGCAGCACGCGGTCGCCGCGGCTCTCGAATCCGTCGCCCGGATCGTCGCCGCCGAGCTCGACGCCACGCCCTCGGGGCGCTTCACCGCCCGCGTCTTGCCGGCCGGACGGCCACACCTCGCCACGATCGTCGTTGACGCCTTTGAACAGCGGATGCTGCTCATCGCCCCCGACGGCACCCTGCGCTAGCGCGCCCCGCCCTCCACGTGTGCCTCCCCGCGTGCCTCCCCGCGTGCCTCCCCGAAGGGGGGATGCACGTCCCGCCGCCACGCGCGTACCGTGACACTTAAGGCACTACTGACCGGGACATTCTTCACCTCAATGTTCAACTCGGTGGTGTCTCTCCCGGGCTCGGATCACGGCCCGCCCTGCCGGCGCTCTGCGCCGCGCCGGGCCTGGTCCGCGCGCTGGGACCCGGCATCCGCTGTCTGCAGTCTGCCCCCCCGCCTGCCCCGTACCATTCGACGGAGTTCGACCGTCTTTCGGCCGCAAACCCGAGTTGTGCGGCCGTTTCGGGTGCAAACTCCGTCGAATGGTACGCGACGGATGCTGCCGGCCCGGCCCGCGACATCCGCCGCCCGCCCGCTCTCGAAAACCGGAAGCCATGCCGTGCGCTTGATCCGGTCTCGGGGCCGACCGGCGACCCTGTTCACCCCACCTTTAGGAGTGCAACCCCCGTTGCCACCGACTTCGTGTCGCCACTAACCTGAAGCCAAAATTGCGCACTCGGCAAGAAAATGATCAATTCGACAGCTCCCTGGTGGAGCCCAGACGCCACATTCAAGGGGACCCCACCACATGCCCATCAGTACCAGCACGCCCGTCCATGCGCGCCGCAGCGCCGCCACCGTGTTCGCCATACTGGCCGCGCTCACCGTCGGGTCGGCCGCCGTCACAACCGGCGCCGCCGCCGTCGAGTACGTGCCGACCACCTCGATCACCGCTCCGGCCGTGATCGCTCCCGGCGAGCCCGCCGCGGTGGCATTCGCGCCCGGATCCTTCGACGGCGACAGCAGCGTGACCTTCAGCGTCACCGGCCCCGGCTTCGCCCAGCTCGCCGTGTTCCGCGCCGCCACCAACAGCCTGACCAAGTCGGCCACCGCCGACGGTGCCGTCGCCGTGACGGTCACGATTCCGTTCGACGCCGCCGGCGCCTACACGGTCACCGGTGTCGGCACCCTGAACGGTGCCAGCATCGTCGGAGTCGCCACCCTCACCGCCGTGGTCCCGGATACCGGCGTGCCCGGCGTGCCCGGCGTGCCCGGCGTGCCCGCGGTACCCGCGCTGCCCGGCGTTCCGGCCCAGGTCGGCGCGCCATCCGCGACCGCCCAGACCCCGACGCTCAACGGCAACGCCGTGACCGGCCCGGTCACCGTCACTTACCCGGCCACCAGCTTTCTCCCTGGTGAGCGCGTGAATTTCACGGTGACCGGATCGGGCGCCGCGGTGCTCTCCGCCGTGCGCGCCGCCACCGTCACCTTCTTCAAGGCAGCGGATGCGGCCGGTTCCGTCTCCGTGACCGTCGCCCTGCCCGCCAACGCGTCCGGAGCCTACTCGCTGACCGCCGTCGGAGCCACGTCGGGTTTCGCGCAGCAGAGTGTGGTGCTCGGTGAGCTCCCCTCGTCGGGATTCAGCGTGCCGCCCCTGGTGCCGTGGGCGGCAGTCGGCGTGCTGCTGCTCGGACTGGCCCTCGTGCTCGTGCGCCGGTCCGCCCGCCGCCGTCCGACCGGCCTCCCGGTCCGGTAGGTACCATTCGACGGAGTTTGACCGTGAAGCGGCCCGCAAACGAGAGTTTGCGGGCCGTTTCGGGTTCAATACCGTCGAATGGTACGCGGCGGGCGGGCAACGGATGCCGCGGGCCTGACCCGGCGCATCCGCTACCGGCCGGAGGGCCGGTTCCCGCGTACCATTCGACGGAGTTTGACCGTGAAAGGCCCCGAAACGCGGGTCTTCAGCCTGGTTCTGGTGCAAATTCCGTCGAATGGTACGCAGCGGCCGCGGCCCCGGACTTTCGTTGCCCGACGCTCTCGTGCCGTCCGCCGGCGGAACCGAACCCGGTCGTGTCGCACCCCCACTTCGAGGCGGCTGCCCCCATTTCCTGCGGCACTCGAGCACCTGTCGTCGGTGTCAACGCTGTATCGCCACTAACCTGAATCCGAAATGTGCAAATAAAACGGGGCTGCCGGTTTCGGTGGGCCCACACATCACATCCGGGGGACAATCTCTATGAGTACCAGCACACCTACCCGCACGCGTCGCCTCACGGCCACCGTGCTCGCCGTTCTGACCGCGATCGCCGTCGTGCCGGTATCCGCCGCGACCGCCGCCACCTACGTTCCGTCGACCTCGGTCACGAGTGACACCGTCGCTCCGGGCGAGGCCGCGACCGCCGGCTTCAGCGCCGGATCCTTCGACGCCGGCAGCAGCGTCAGCTTCTCCGTCACCGGCCCGGGCCTGGCCGTACTCTCGAGCTTCCGCGCCGCGACGGCAACGCTCTCCAAGACCGCCACCGGAACCGGAGCTGTGACTGTCACCGTCACGCCTCCCGTTGGCGCTCCCGGCAACTACGCCGTCACCGCGACCGGAGTCCTGAACGGCGCCGCCACGGTCGGTATCGCGACCGTTACCGCGGTCGCACCCGACGCCACCACCGGCAACGGCAACGACGGCCTCGCCCAGACCGGCGGCAACGACGGCCTCGCCCAGACCGGCGGCACGGACGCATCCGCTCAGACCCCGACCCTCAACGGCAACGCCGTCACCGGCCCGATCACCGTCACCTACCCGGCCACCAGCTTCCTCAGCCTCGAAAAGGTGAACTTCACGGTCACCGGTTCGGGAACCGCCACTCTGTCCGCCGTGCGCGCGGCCACCGTCACCTTCTCCAAGACAGCGGATGTCACCGGTTCCGTCGCCGTGACGGTCACGCTTCCCGCGAACGCGACCGGTTCATACACGCTGACCGCCGTCGGAGCCACCTCGGGCTTCGCCCAGAAGGACGTCGTGATCGGCGAGCTCGCCTCGACCGGCTTCCCCGTGTCGTCGCTTCTGGTCTGGGCTGCCGCCGGCGTGCTGCTGCTCGGTCTGGCCCTGGTGCTCGTGCAGACGGCCGCCCGCCGCCGCCCGACCGCCCTCGCCGCACACTAACCAGCACCACCGGCCGCCCGCCCCGTACCATTCGACGGAGTTCGACCACCTAACGGCCTCGAAACGGGAGTTTTGGGGCCGTTAGGGGCTAAACACCGTCGAATGGTACGGGGCGGGCGACGGATGCTGCGGGCCCGCCCGGCGCATCCGCTCGCCGCCGCCGGTTCCTCCGTCTGGCTCCGTACCATTCGACGGAGTTTGACCACGGATGGCCCCGCACACCCGGTTTTCAGACCTGTTCGGGGGCAAACTCCGTCGAATGGTACGCAGCGAAGCCGCCGGAAACACCAGTTCACACACTGTTAACACAAAATGAGAGTGTTTTTATACCCAGTTCTGGTGACCGCGCGGTACCCCCCGTGAGTGGCCGCCGCAGATTAACAGAGCGCCCTGAATGCCGCCTGCGCGGGCCCTCCGTGAGCGCTCCATGGCCGGCCCCGCCGTACCATTCGATGGAGATTCTTGCCAAAATCCACTAAAACACGCTGAAAACCATCGAAATGGCCCCAAACTCCGTCGAATGGTACACAGAATTTGGTACGTGACGGATGCTCAGGGCCGCGCCCGCGGGCAGCAACCGGGGTCAGATCAGCACGAAAAAACACCCCGAGCGAGCCGCCGTGACCCCCGCCGTCGGGGTCACAATTCGCCTTAACCCCCCGTTCGTGGGTAGAAAAATCCACACCTGACCTGTGGTTTTCCCCTACCGTAGAGATAGCCGCAATCGTGGCATGCCAATGTCGGCCTTTTAAATTGCTCGACCTACAGAGGGGTGACTTTGTCATGCTGAAAAAAAAATTTGCAGCCGCGTCCGTTGCGGTTCTCGCCGCGTTCCTGATCCTTCCCGCCGCGACCGCCGCTAACGCCGCGACCTACGTGCCGAGCACCAGCACGGTCAGCGACACCGTCATTGCCGGAGAGGTCGCAACCGCCGGCTTCGCCGCGGGCGCCTTCGACGCTGGATCCAGCGTCAACTTCTCGGTCACCGGCCCCGGCCTCGCCGTGCTCAGCACCTTCAAGGCCGCCACCGCGACCATCGCGAAGACCGCCACCGGCACCGGCGCCGTCACCGTCAACGTTGCCGCACCGGCCAGCGCCCCCGGCAACTACTCCGTCACCGCGACCGGAACGCTCAACGGCGCAGCGACCGTCGGCGTCGCGACCGTCACGGCCGTTGCCGCTGACTCCGACGCAGGCCGCGCCCTGCTCGCGAGCACCGGCGATGCCCTCGCCGGCACCGGCTTCAACGCTCCGCTGCTCGTCGTCTGGGGCGCCGTCGGCGTCATCCTGCTCGGCGTTGCCATGGTCGCCGTGCTTCGCCTGCAGCGTCGTTCGGCAGCATCCGCTGTCGCCGCCGCGTAGTCAGCCGCACAACACAGCACCACCAGCACCACGCAACACACACAGCATTCCGCATCACATTTCGACCGCACCACAGCAGCAGTACCGCACGAACCGGCATCACGCCGGGGACGCGCCCGGCGCCGAACACCGCGCCGGGCGCGGTTCCCGTTAAGAACCACAGCACCGCACGAGACGGGGGTCTAAACATGAACAAGTCTGTTTGGGCCCTCACTCTCGCCCTTTTCGCCTCGCTCGGCCCGCTCAGCATCCCCGCCGCATCCGCCACCTACGTGCCCGACGCCCCGATCTCCACCACCGTCACCGGCCAGGTCGTCCCGTCCGGAACAGTGACGGTCGCGTTTGGCGCCGGATCTTTCCTCGCCGCCGAACCGGTTTCCCTCGCGTTCACCGGCGCCGGCCGCGCCACCCTCGCGGCCGCCCGCGCCGGCACGATCACGCTGACCAAGACGACGGATGCCGCCGGCTCCCTCTTGGTCGACGTCACCCTTCCGGCCACCGCGTCGGGCAGCTACACCCTCGTCGCGACCGGGCTGACATCCGCCACCGTCGGAGCGGCCACGATCATCGTCGGCGGGTACGCATCCGTTCCCGGCGCACAGGCCGGCGCACAGGCCGACGCCCAGGCAGGCGCACAGGCAGGGGCCGACACCGCCGCCCGCCAGGTCGTCACCGCCGAGCACATCGCCGTCAGCGGCGACGACGCCGCCGGCGGCACCTCGAGCGTGAGCATCGCCGCCGCCGCCTTCACCCCGCACGAAGACGTCGCCTTCGCCGTCGTCGGCTCGGGCAGCGCCACCCTCTCCGCCCTGCGCGCCGCGAGCGTGTCGCTCGTCATTTCAGCGGATGCGCGGGGCGCGGCCGACGTCACGGTCACACTTCCCGACGATGCCGCCGGAGTGTATGCCGTCTCGGCGCAGGGTTTGAGCTCGAAAACCGTCGCCAACACCACGATCACGGTCGGAGCGAGCGCTGCCGCGGCCGCGCAGGCCGGCGTGACGGCCGGAGCGCAGACCGGCGTGCAGGCCTCGACGTCCGGCTGGCTGCGCGGGTATACGAGCCCGTTGCTCTATGTCTGGATCGCCGCCGGCCTCAGCCTGCTCGCTCTCGGCCTGATCGGTGTGCTCAGACTGAAACGCCCGTAGCCCCCGCGCACGCATTAGCCTTGAAGCCTCGGCGCTGCAGAACGGGGACCACGTGACATCGCTCGATGCTGCCTTCGACCCGAAGCGCAATTCGCTCAACGCCCTGCGGCTGGTGTTGGCGGTGCTCGTCATCGTCTCCCACGCGTGGATCATCGGCGGCTACGGGTACCCGCCGGCCATCATGGGTGTCGACATCGGTATGTTCGCGGTGTGCGGCTTTTTCGCCATCTCCGGCTACCTCATAGCCCGCAGCCGCCTCTCCGCGACTCCCGCGATCTCCGCGACTCCCGCTGGTCGAGCAGCGCCCCCGCACTTGGGGCGCGTGTCGAGACCATCGCAGGCCGACCTCCAGACTGAGCCACAACCCGGCTCCAAGGACCGGCCCGCCGTGGTCTCGACGCGGGCGCAGAAAGCGCGCGCCCGGCTCGACCAACGAAAATTTCCCGCTGGTCGAGCAGCGCCCCCGCACCTGGGGCGCGTGTCGAGACCATCGCAGGCCGACCTCGAGACCCGACCCGACCTCGAGACCCGACCCGACCTCGAGGGCCGACATGCCCTCGCGGCGTTCCTCTTCCGCCGTTTCCTCCGCATCTACCCCGCCTTTCTCACCGTTCTCATCGTCACCGCCGTCATCTTCGCCCCGCTCTCCACTCTCCTCGCTCCCACCGACACTCCGGCCCCGAGCTACCCGAGCGCCGCCAGCTACGTCTTCGCCAACCTCTCCCTGCACATCACGCAGTGGTCCATCGACGGAACCCTCCTCACCGCCCGCATCCCGACCTGGAACATCCCGCTCTGGTCGCTGGTCTTCGAGGCCCTCTGCTACCTCGCGCTCGGAGTTCTCGCATCCGTCGTCCCGCGCCGATTCTTCACCCACGTCACCGTCGCCCTCTTCGCGGCCCTCACCCTCGCCGCCCTGCTCACCACCGACGGCCGCACCGCCGGCTTCACCGACAACCTGCTCGCCCTCGGCGCCTTCTTCTTCGCCGGCGTCGTGCTCTACCTCTTTCGCCGACGGATGCCCTCCTCCGCTCCCATCGCCCTCATCGCTGCCGGCGTGGTGCTTCTCGTACTCGCCCTGGGATACTTCAAGCCCCTCGCCGCCTTCCCCCTGGCCTACCTGCTGCTCTACCTTGGCGCCGTGCTGCCCCTGCACCGCATCGGAGCCCGCAACGACATCTCCTACGGCCTCTACATCTACGGATTCCCCGTGCAACAGCTCCTGTTGCTCGCGACCCAGGGCCTCTGGGCCAGCGACACCGGCGAGCCCATGCCCGTGGCCCTCTTCGCGACCCTCTCGGTGCTCGCCACGATTCCCTTCGCCCTCGCGAGCTGGTTCCTGATCGAGCGCCCGGCCCTGTCGCTCAAACGTTTCGCCCCCAGGCCAACCCGCCGCTGAGTCGCGGACTTCGCGCCTTCGTCCCGGCAGTGAAGGTGCGAAGTCCGCGTCTCACCAAGCGGATGCCGCGCCCTCCTTCTCGCGCTCCCGCGTCTCGCGCTGCCGCTCCTCGGCGCCCGCTTCGCTCCCTCCCGCTGGTTGAGCCGGCGCGCAAAGCGCGCCGGTCGAAACCAAGGCGGGCCGACCCTCAGACCGCGGAAGCATCCCAGCAACCACCAAGCCCGCCCCACCACGTCTCCCCGCATTTGCACTCGCTCCATACACCTGTCACTGTGATTTCACCGAGTAACAACTGAAAGGCAGTCGCATGCTGAACAATCTGGCCGGATGGCACATCCTCGTGATCCTCAGCTTCCTGTTGATCCTCGTTCCGATTGCCGGCATCACCTTCACCCTGTTGATGCGCAAAAAGGCCATCGAGGCCGGCCAGGTGAAGGTCGGCCCCAACCTGAACGTGCTCGCGGTCGTGGCGTTTGTACTCTCGCTGCTCGCCATCTCTCTGCCCGCGGTCATCTGCGGTCACATCGCGCTGAACCAGATCAAGCAAACCAACGACCGCGGCTGGGGCTTCGCGACCACCAGCCTCTGGATCGGCTACTACGGCATCGCCGTCGGCGGGCTGATCCTCGCCATCTTCGGCGGCCTGGCCATGGCAGGCGTCTAACCGCCACCCCGCCCCGCCACCCCGCCCCGCGCATCCGTCACCGCGTACCATTCGACGGAACTTGACCACTTTTTGGGTGAAAACCGGCCCCGAAGCCCCCTGAGTCCGTTCAACTCCGTCGAATGGTACGCAGCCGACCCGGGCCTGAGTTCTCGAGGCGGCGGCCTCGCACGGTCCG
>NZ_SOHE01000008.1 GCF_004403305.1 Cryobacterium frigoriphilum
GCGGAGCAGATCGAAGGCTGGGAGCTGGAGACGCTTCGTCTTGAGGTTGTCGCGCACTTCACAGACAAATAAAAGTCGGGCCTATTCATTGTCCCGTTATGGGTTCCCGTGTGACACAGCGGCGACGCACTCGGGGCCGGGTGGTTCGGCCCCAGTTCTGTCGCGTTCTACGTCCCTGCCCTCCTGTGAGCGCCACTCGCGCGCCGCGAGTCGGATGGCCGCGATCTGCTCTGTTGTCAGCGCCTTCGGGGTATGCGGCGGCTTCTTCATGCGCGATGCCTCCTTCACCGAATTGCGCGTGATGATCTCTCGCCGGACCGCGAAGGCCATGATCATGCCGAATGTTTTGCGGGCGTGCTTGGCGCGCGAGTAGGACAGCTCACGCTGCTGCTTCAAAAACATCTCAACGCGCCCGACAGTCACCTCCCGGATCGTGTAGTGCTCGAAAAACGGCAGTACGAGCCCCCGCAGTTGGCGCTCGTAGGTTTCCTTGGTGCCCTGGGAACGGTCGACGTCGTGCATCACGTCATCGATTCAGGCGGCGGCGAGCAGAGAAAAGGGTGAGCCTGGATTCAGAGAATCGCCAGCGAAACCTCCCGCACGCATCCGCGCGCCCAAGTCGACCTTCAGCACTGCCTGGGCCTGGTTTCGACTCGCACGTGTCGCTCCGACTTGCCGGGACCGACCGTCCCAGTCGTGAAATACGGTGGTCGCCCGAAATCGAGCGGGACCCAGTTTGACGGTTGTGATCGAGCCGAACGTGCCGATGGGTAATCGCGGTCGTCCGGCCATCACCGCTTGCCGTTTCGGATGTCTGCGCTGGGGTCAGGCTCATGGAGGGCGTCCAGCCATCGGAGAACGTCGGAGATTCGGTAGCGGATCTCCCGCTTCGAGGTCATCCCCGGCCCATCAGGCGGCGGCTTGGCGAGACCGTCTCGCGGTGGTCTCGACTGCTCGCCGGTCATTGAGCCCGCCGAAACACGCGCTCGACCAACGGATGGAGATTTTCGTAGAACGTCCCGCCGGGTCTCGATCGCTCGTTCCTCGCGCCTCGACCAGCGGGACGGGTCTCGATCGCTCGCCGGTTGTTGAGCCCGCCGAAACACGCGCCTCGACCAGACAATATGTGTGTGGCCAGTTCTTGAGACTGGGGCCTCCGGAGGCTAGAACGGTGGTTACCAGCACTCGTTTGGAGGGAAGCGCTGGCCCGTTCTATCGATGAGGTTGGAGGCCCCAGATGAGTACTTATCGTAGTTTCGTTGGCTTGGATGTGCATGCCCGATCCGTGTCGGGTTGTGCGCTTGATGAAGCCACCGGCGAAGTGTTGCGGCACCGTTTCGGCGGTGATGTCGGTGACGTCATCGCGTGGGTTCGCGGGTTGCCGGGACCGATCCGGGTGGCGTATGAGGCCGGACCGACAGGGTTCGGGCTGGCCCGGATGCTGAACCTGATCGGCATCGAGTGTGTCGTCGTTGCGCCATCAAAGTTGATGCGGCCCTCGGGAGACAAAGTGAAAACCGATGCCCGCGACGCGTTGTATCTGGCCCGGCTGTTGCGGGTGGGGGAAGTGACCATCGTCGAGGTCCCGAGCGAAGCTCAGGAATGCGTGCGTGACCTTGTCCGGAGCCGGGAAGACTGCCGGCATGACCTCGGCGCCGCTCAGCATCGGCTGTCCAAATTGCTCCTGCGGCGCGGGATTGTGTATTCCGACGGGACAGCATGGACGGGCAAGCATGACGCCTGGCTCCGCCGGCAACGCGTCGGGGACCCGTCGTTCCTCAGCGCATTCGATGCCTACTACGAAACGGTCGTGCAGACCGCGGCCCGTCGGGCCCGTCTCGACAAAGACATCGAGGCGATCGCCGCAAATTCGGACTACACCCCCATCGTCAACCGACTGGGCTGCTTGGTCGGCATGGCACCGCTGACCGCGTTGAGTCTGGCCGCCGAGATCCCGGACTGGCACCGCTTCACGGGTAAAACCATCGGCTCCTTCATTGGTTTGGTGCCCTCGGAGTCCTCGTCCGGGTCGACGAGGCGGCTGGGTTCGATCACCAAGACCGGGAACAGCCACCTGCGCCGGCTGCTGATCGAGGCGGCCTGGCTCCATCAAAAGCCCTACAACCCCGGCCCGCGATCGGTGCTGCAGGCCCGCTGGGCCAAAGCACCCCAGGCCGCGGTCCTCCGTGGCCAAGCCGGCAATAAACGGTTGAATCAGCAGTGGAAGAAGTTCATCCTGCGCCGCAAACACGGCCCGACCGCTAACGTCGCGATCGCCCGCGAGCTGTCCGGCTGGTGCTGGTCCTTGGCCGTGATGGAGAGCTAACGCCCCCCCTCTCGAGACTGCTGAACGTCGGCGGGTCAACCGGCCGACACTCACGAGGAGCGAACCCACTACCTCGCTGTGGGCAACACGCATCACCCGCGTGCGACGCCCGAGACCAGACCAGTGCACCGCGCTCCTGTCGAATACGTCGTCCTGCGGTAACCAACCCGCGCATATCAGCCCGACCGTGCGTTGACGCGACTTTCGCCCAACACGCTCGGCCCTTGACCCACCGACGTTCAGCTCCTCACCACCGCAGCGCCCGCAGCGCAGAATGGCCGATAAGGGATCAAACCGGGAGAAAAGCGCTCCCGGCCCGACCCCTCATCACCCAGTCAAGCACTACGAGCGCTACTCAAAAATGCCCACTTGACAACAAACAACACATATCAGCGAGGGGGGGGTGCGTTTTTTGTAGGGCGACCGGGACTTGAACCCGGGACCGACGGATTATGAGTCCGCTGCTCTAACCAGCTGAGCTACCGCCCCATGCCGCACACGAGCAACTAGTCCGTTGCGTGTGTCGAGGCATCGTCGGCGACCAGCACGGCCACCGGCTCACCACGATACAGGCATTCGAATGTGTTGAGCGTGCGCTTGATATCGTGCGTCGCGATCAGCTTGAGCGACTCACGCTTGAGCGCGGCCAGGTTCTCGGGAGTCGCCGTCAGCACCGTCGTGAGCTTGTCGGCCAGGTCCTGCGCGTTGCCGGGGGCGAACAGGTATCCGTTTTGCTGATCGTGCACGAGGTGCGGCAGGGCCATCGCGTTCGCCGCGACGACCGGCAGGCCAGAGGCCATCGCCTCCATCGTCGCGATGCTCTGCAGTTCGGCGATCGAGGGCATGGCGAAAACGGTGGCGCGGGAGTAGGCCGCGCGCAGCTCGTCATCCGTCACGTAGCCGGTGAAGGTAACACGATCACGGATGCCGAGGGTGTCGGCCAGGTGCTCGAGGTTGCGTTTCTGGTCTCCCCCGCCGACGATCTCGATCTGGGCCTTCAGGGTCGGTGCGAGCAGGGCGGCGGCCTGCAGCAGCACGTCGATCTGCTTCTCACCGGTGACCCGCCCCACGAACAGGATGCGATTCTCGGTGCGCGGCTCGAAGTTGGGCGAATAATTGTCGGCGTCGATACCGCAGGAGACGGCGTGCACCTCGCGCAGGCCGGTGTACTTCTTCAAGAACTGGGCGGCGCGCAGGGTGGGCGTGGTGACGGCAGCGGCCCGGCCGAAGGTACGGCGAGCGGCACGCCAGGCGGCCTTGATGACACGGTCCTGAAAGCCCAGCGGAATCAGCGAGAACTTCACCATGTTCTCGGGCATGAAGTGGTTGGTACCGATCATGCGGATGCCGCGCGCTTCGGCCTCGATCGACACCCCGCGCCCCACGTTGATGTGCGACTGAAAGTGCACGACATCCGGTCGGAACGCGTCGAGAATGCGGCGGCTGTCGCGGCGCACGATCCACGGCAGGGCGAACCGCAGCCAGTCGTGCGGGTACCAGCGCCAGCTGTGCAGACGGTGCACCATCATGGGCTGGCCCTCGTGCATTTCCATCCAGCTGCCGTGCTTGCGGGACGCAGCCGGCGCCATGATCTGCACCTCGTGGCCGCGCGCCACGAGACCGGCCGCGAGGCGTTCGGCAAATCGGGCGGCACCGTTCACGTCGGGCGCAAAGGTATCGGCGGCGATGAGCACGCGGATGGGCTTGCGGGCGTGTGGGCTGGCTGTCCGAGGCGTGGCCTCAGGCGACGATTCGCTCTGCAAATCGGTCGAATCTGGCACGTGTCGTGGTCCCTACGTTGTTGTGCCGGGGATCATCGTCCGGCGAGAAATCTGGGCGTCGTTGACTCGCCGGCGAGGTCTACTGACGCTCCATACTAAACCGACACGCCCACATTGCGCCTCGATGCTCGGCGCGCCCCCGATTTCGGGCACGTCAGCGGTCTAACTGGGGGTGGTAGCGGGCGAGACGAAAAACCCCCCAAATGGCGAGGGAACCGGCGACGACGAACGCCACCCCGGCCCAGGGCGGGGCCTGCGAGGCCTCGCCGAGCACGATGATGCCGATGCCGACCGCGACGAGCGGATCGACGACGGTGAGACCGGCGATCACGAGGTCGGGCGGTCCGGAGGCGTAGGCGTTCTGCACGAAGTAGGCACCTAGCGACGCGGCCAGCAGCAGCCCCAGAACGCACAGCAGCGTCAGCCACTCGAAGTTGCTGTTCTGGATACGGTTGATGATGACCTTCGCGAGGGTCGCGACGAAGCCGTAGACGACCCCGGCCCCGAGAATGTAGAAGATCGCCTTGAAACGGTGGCGCAGGTACCCGAAGGCGAAGCCGAACAGGGTCAGCACCGCGGCGAGCACGACGAGGATCGTGACGAGGTTCTCGTCGGTCACCGGCTTGTCGACGGCGGTGAACGCCGCGACGGTGACGAACAGGCCCACTCCGCCCACGCACATGACGATGGCAATGATCGAGGCCCGGTTGAGTTTCACGTTGCTGAGCCGGGCGTTGAGCACGGCGGTCAGAACCAGGGCCACGGCGCCGAGCGGCTGTACCACGATGATCGGAGCGTAGGCGAGGCTCGACAGCTGGAACACAATGGCCAGGCCCAGCATGAGCGAACCGAACACCCACGACGGCCGCGCGAGCAGCAGCATGAGCTGCCGCGGGTTCAAACCGCCCGTGGCCTCGACGGTGTTGGCCTCGACCTTGGTGACTCCGCGGTGCTGAAATTGTGCACCGAGCGAGAGAAAAACCGCGCCGACGAGTGCCAGCGGAATACCGATCGCCTGCCGGGGGTCGATGGTGATTTCCGCTGCCAGATCAGTCAGGTCGGTCATCACTTGTCGACCCTATCCAGAACCATGCCGATATTCTTGTCAAATGGCCGTGCGATCGATAGTAATTTCCGGGGATCCCGTTCTCCACTCCCCCGCAGCATCCGTCGTCGAATTCGACGACACGCTGCGCACACTGGTGACGGATATGTTCGAAACGATGGATAAGGCGCCCGGGGTGGGACTCGCGGCGCCGCAGGTGGGTGTGGGCCTGCGTCTGTTCACCTACAGCTTCGAAGACGACCAGGACGTGCTCTGGCGCGGAGTGGCGATCAATCCGGAGCTGTGGATCACTCCGGTACCCGCCGGCGAGGCCGACGAAGACGACCCGAACGAAGACGAGGGCTGCCTGTCGTTTCCGGGAGAGCGGTTTCCGCTGCGCCGGGCCCAGTCGGCCATTCTGCGCGCCGTCGACCTCGACCAGAAGCCGTTCGAGATTCGCGCCGACGGCTGGCTGGCCCGAATCTTTCAACACGAGTACGACCACCTCGACGGCACCCTCTACGTGGACCGCCTCGAACACGCGCACGCGAAGGTTGCGGCGAAAATTACGCGCAAGCGCAGCTGGGGCGTGCCCGGGCTGAGCTGGATGCCCGGCGTCGACGACCTCGAGGGCTGACGCGACCTACGTGAGGGCGCGGATCGCGGCGGCCACGGCGGCCGCCGCGATCACCACGACGATGAACGGCGCCTTCAGGGCGAACAGCCCGGCGGCGACGATCACCGCGGGCACCCGAGCGTCGAGCACGATGGCCTGACCGCTGCCGAGGGTCTGCACGGCGATGAGCGCCGCGAGCAGCGCGACGGTAAGCAGGTCGGCGATGCGCGCCGGCCGCGGCTTGTGCAGCAGCGCGGGCGGCACCAGGTAGCCGAGCAGCTTGAGCGCGAGCACGGCGATGGATGCCGCGATGATGATCTGCCAGAGGGTCACGACGGCATCCGCTCACCGGGGATTGATGTTCGGGGGCCGAACCAGTTGAAGAATCCGACGAGCACGGCGACGAGGGCCGCGACGAGCACCGGCACACCGGGCATGAGTGCGGGCGTGAGGAGCGCCGCGACCACGGCGGCGGCCACGGCGACCGCGACGGCCTGCCGACGCTTGAGCCGGGGCCACAGCAGCCCGACGAAGGCGGCGGCCGCGGCGGCATCGAGCCCGTAGGCGCGGGTGTCGCCGAGGGCATCGCCGATGAGGGCGCCGGCGAGGGTCGTGAGGTTCCAGCCGATGAACACGGCAAGGCCCGTCACCCAGAACCCGGTGCGGCGGCTGGTCGCGGTCGGCTGCGCGAGTGCGACGGCGGTCGACTCGTCGATGGTGAGCCAACCGGCGGCGAGCTTCTTGTACCAGCTGTCGTTCCAGCGACCGCCGGCGACGACCGGGGCGGTGCGCATGCCGTAGAGGCTGTTGCGCACGCCGAGCAGGGTCGCGCTCGCGATCGCGGCCGGGCCGGCGGCGAGGCCTCCGGCGGCGAGCACGCCGATCAGGGCGAACTGCGAGCCGCCGGAGAACATGACGAGGCTGATGAAGCTGGTCTGCCAGATCGACAGGCCGGCCGCGACCGACAGGGCACCGAACGAGACGCCGTAGGTTGCCGTGGCCAGGCCGACCGCGAGACCGGCGCGCACGGCGAGGCGGTGATTGCGGGCATCCGTCACCGCGAGGGGTTCGAATGACGCGTTCGCGTCGTCGTTGGTCGGGTCGTCGTTGTTCGCGTCGTCGTTGGTCGGGTCGTCGTTGGTCGCGTCGTTTCTGGTCACGGCGGCGGGCGCTAGCGCGAGAGGTCGACGCCGTGCACGCCGTTGTGAAAGCGCAGGGCGGGGAAAACGGCGGAGACCGAGAAGCCCAGGCCCGGAACCGTGCCCGCATTGAAGACACCGCCGAAGAGCTGGGCGCGCTCGCGCATCTGCGTGATGCCGGCGCCGGCGATGCTCTCGCTGAGGGCCTTGAGGTCGTCGTCGATCGTGTACGCGGTGCGCGCGGCGACCTCGTCGTCGCTCGAACTGTCGCGGCGGGCGGCGGCCCGAATGCCGTCGTCGTCGATGAGCATCTGCAGGCCATCCTGGGTCCACGCGAACGAGACCCGAGCCTCGGTGCCGAGGCCGCCGTGCTTGAGCGCGTTAGCGAGGGAGCTCTGCAGAATGCGATAGATCGCCAGTTCGGCACCGGGCTTGAGCTCGAAACGCTCCCCCGACTCGGTGAAGTTCACGACCAGGCCGGCGTCACGCATGACCCGGAACAGGTCGCGGGCCGACTGCGGTCCCGGCTGGGCCGCGGCGACGGCCTCGCCCTCGCGGGCGATGGTCAGCACCCGGCGCATGTCGGCGAGGGCGACGCGGCCCTCGTCGACGATGTTCGTGGCGGCCCGCACGGCGGTCGACGGATCGCTCTCGGCCATGTAGCGGGCGCCCTCGGCGCGCGTGATGAGGCGGGCGATCGACAGCACGGCGACGTCTTGCAGCTCGCGGATGATGCCGAGGCGCCCCTGCTGCTCGGCGAGGCTCAGCTCAAGGTCGATGCGCTGCCGCTCGGCGGCGTTGCGATTGACGACCCGGCGGCGGGAGCGCACGAGGGTGATGATCCACAGGGCGAGAAATACCGCGGCGGCCACCGCGAGGGCGACGTTCGTGAACAGTACGGGGGTCACGAACTGTGCCTTTCGTCGCGCTCGTGCACGTCGGCACGAGGGAACTAAAAAAGGCCACCCGGGGTGGAGCCCTGAGTGGCCTTTAGCTCCCCGACTTGGACTCGAACCAAGAACCTGCGCATTAACAGTGCGCTGCTCTGCCAATTGAGCTATCGAGGAATACTGGTGGTGCAACTAACTGAACTGGCAATCATCATTCCTGCGAACAGGTTTTTGTGTTGAACAGCGTTGCTACTTTACCAAGATCTGGCACGTGCGCAAATTCAGGTTCGAGATTCGGCGCGTCGGCCAGGGGTTCAGTATCCGAAACGGGGGTCAACGACCCCCACAAACCGGCCCGTCATCAGGTAAGCGCGTACATTCAGACGAATTCGTTCGGCCAGCAGCGGCGCCGTCATCTCGGGCGTGTCGGCCATGTGCGGCGTGATCAGGCATCGAGCCTCACTCCAGAGCGGATGCCCCGCCGGCAGCGGCTCCGGATCGGTCACGTCGAGCGCGGCCCCGGCTATCGCTCCCGTGGCCAGAGCCGCGACCAGGGCCGACGTGTCGACGAGCCCTCCGCGGGCGATGTTCACGAGGCGGGCGTGGGCGGGCAGCAAACTCAGCTCGGGAGCGCCGATCAGGTGCCGGGTGCCCGTGGTGAGGGCCGCCGCGACCACGAGCACGTCGGCGCCCGGCAGCACCGCGGCAAGCTGCTCGCTCGTCACCGTGCGCGCCGCGCCCGCGACCGGTTCGCTGCTGCGGCGCACGACCGTGATCCGGGTGTCGAAAGGGGCCAGCAGCCGGATCAGCTCCCGCGCGATGCCGCCGGCGCCGATGATGACGATGTTCGCGCGGTACAGCGACCGCCCGTCGGGCACCGGATCCCACTCGCGAGCCCGTGCCCGCTTGGGCAGCACGCGCATCAGCGCGAGGGTCAACGCGAGCGCGTGTTCGGCGACCGGTTGGGCGTAGGCGCCCTTGGCGCTCGTGATGGTCAGGCCGGGGCGGGCGTGAGCGGCCAGAACGCCGGCGAAGGCATCCACACCCGCCCAGGGGAGCTGCACCCAGCCGACCTGCGGATTCTCGGTCAGCACCCGGTCGAGCTCGCCGGCACGCTGGTAGGAGAGCCAGACGAGGCCGCGGGTGGCCGCGGACAGCGGGGCCAGCGTGCCGCCGGCATCCGTCACGGCCCGGGTGAAGGCCGGTGTGGCCTCGGGCAGAATCGCGATCGGCCCGACCGTGGGCCGCTCCCCCGGCGGCAGCTGCGTCACCGGAGCGCCCAGAACGGCGCGGTGCTGGGTCTCACTCATGGTCATGCTCGCTGTCGCTGACATAGTCGTCGTCATCGTCGGGCGCGAGCGCCGCGGCCAGCTGCGCCACGTACGGGTGCCACGGATCGGCAAAGACCTCGTCGATCGTGCCGAGGCCCACGAGAACGCCCTGATGCATCACGCCGATGCGGTCGGCGACGCGACGCAGCACCGCGAGGTCGCTGCTGATCACGAGGGCTGAGAACAAGCGCTCACGCTGCAGCTCGGCGATGACGTCGATCACCGCGTCGCGCACGAGCACATCGACGCCCGCGGTCGGTTCGTCGGCGACCAGCAGGGCCGGTTCGAAGACGAGCGCCCGGGCAAGCGCCACGCGCTGTCGCTGACCGGCCGACATCTCGTAGGGAAACTTGCTCAGAACGGCCAGCGGCAGCCGCACGGCGTCGACCATGGTCGCGACCTTCACTCCGAGCGCCTTGCGGTTGTAGCGGTGGTCGCGCTCCAGAATGGGAACCGCGACGATCTCCGCGACCGTGAGCGTCGGCGGCAGCAGCTCGGCGGCGTCTTGCGCGAGCAGTCCCACCTCGTAGGTCAGTCGGGCGAGGGAACGCCGTTTGATGCCGCGCAGCCGGTGACCGAGCACGGTCGCATCGCCGCCGGTGATCTCGGGTCGCACACCGGCACCGGGATCGGCCACGAAGCCGTCACCGGAGAGCACCCGGCCGATCGTGCTCTTGCCCGATCCGCTCTCGCCGAGCAGCCCCAGCACCTCACCAGGCGCGAGGCGCAGGTTCAGCCCGTGCACGGCGACGAAGGCGGGGCTGGCACCGTGCGGCGGATACTCGATCGTCAGATCGTCCGCCACAATGGGGGCAACGGATGCCGCGCGCTTGGTCACGCAGACACCCCGCCGGTGCGAGAGTCAGGGCGGGCAGTGACGGCCGGACGCGCAACGGTGCTCATCTGTCGACTGTAGCCGACGTGCACAATGCGCCCCGCTCACTCGCGAAAGAGGGCGGCGTAGCGCAGGGTGAGCGAGGCGTCGAGGGTGTCGTCGAGGCCCGAGATGTCGGCACCGGTCACCGCGATCTGGGTGCTCTGCAGCAGCGGCAGGGTCGGCAGGGCGGCGGCGAGGTCATCCTGAATGCCCTCGATGAGGGCGGTGCGCTCCCCCGCATCGGCGGTGGTCGCCTGCTCGGCGATCAGCTCGAGCAGGGCCGGATCGAGCCCGGCACCGGCTCCCTCGGCGAATACGGGCCTCAGGTAGGTGTCGGCATCGGCGTACTGCGGCGTGCGGCCGGATTGCGAGGCCGGGTAGGAATCTGCCTCGGCCCGGTACTGCGCCGCTGCGGTGTCCTGCAGGGTGACCGCGAAGGCTCCCGTGGCCTCGAGTTGGGCCTCGATGAGCGCGTACTCGGCCGCGGATTCCGCCCCATACAGCTCAGAACTGAAGTTCAGTGTGAGCGCGACCGGCATCGTCACGCCGGCGGCCGTGAGCAGTTGCGTGGCCTGGTCGGGGTCTGGCCCGCCATCACCGTCGCCGTAGAACCCCTTGAGCGATTCGGTCGCCCCGGCCAGCCCCGCCGCAACCTGCGAATACAGCGGCAGCATGCTTCCGGTGTAGACCTGCGCCGCGAGCTGTTCTCGGTCGACAAGCTCGGCAACGGCCGCGCGCACGGCGAGGGCCCGGGCGGCATCCGGTTCGGGCGTGGCCGTGCCGAAGGGCTGGGCGCTCGCGCTGAAAGCGAGAAAGCGGATGTCCCCGCCCGGCGCGTCGACGACCGTCACGGCGTCGTTGCCGCGCAGGTCGTCGACATCGGAGGCCGAGAGGGAGCCCCAGGCGACGTCGATGTTTCCCTCCTGCACGTCGAGCTTCAGGTTGGCCGCGTTGGCGTAGTACTTCACGGCGATGTCCTCGGTGCGGGCCGTCTCGAGCAGCCCCTGATAACCGCCGAACGCGCGGTACTCGAGCATGTTGTTGCGGTCATAGCGGGTGAGCGTGTACGGGCCGGCGAAGGCCTCGGCCTCGACGATGTCGTCGTCGGGAGTGACGGCATCCGCCGCGAAGGTCTCTTCGTCGACGATCGCGCCGGCCGCACCGGCGAGCACCCGGGAGAACAGGGCGTCGTTTTCGGTCGTCAGGGTGAAGACAACGGTCGTCTCGTCGAGCGCTTCGGTGCTCGCGAGGTTCGCGAGGGGCCCGTCGGCACCGGCCGTCGTGGCCGCGTTGATCGTGCGCTGGCGGTCGAAGCTGAAGACGACGTCTGAGGCGGTGAGCGCGTTGCCGTTGGCCCACTCGAGGTCGGGTTTCAGCACGACCGTGTACTGCGTCGCCGACGTGAAACCGGCCGACTCGGCAATGTCTGGCTCGAGCTCGGCGCTGCCGTACGGGCTCGAGAGCAGGTACGGAAAGACCTGCGACTGCACGGCGAAGGACCCCGCGTCGGTGGCGGCCGCGGGGTCGAGGGCGGTCACGGTACCGGTCGTGCCGATCGTGATGGGTTCGTCACCGTCGACCACGGGGGTTTCGGCCGAACAGCCGGCGAGCGTGACGGCGGCGACCAGGCAGGTGGCGATCACAGCGCCCCGGGAGGTGGGGCGAAAACGTGGCGTGGGGCGTGGTGGCGTCATGGCAGACCCTCCGATGGTGGCGATGGTTCGGGCCGGGGCGGCACTCATTCGTCTCGCAGACCGCGACGTTCGGCCTCGACCCGCACCAGCTCGCGCTGCAGGGTGACGTAGACCTCGCGCTGTTCCGGGTCGGCGCGCTGCAGCCGGCCGAGCAGTTCGGCCTTCTGCCGCAGCAGGTCCCGGTCGATGAGGGCGATCGTGATGTCCTTCACGTAGCGGTGCACCTCTTTTTCGCTGCGCTCGGGCAGGTTGGCCATGGCCAGTTCGTGCACGAGGTTCGCGAGCTGCGGCGGCACATCGTTCAGCACCCGTTCGAGCCAGTCGGCCTGATCGGCATGGTCGAGGTTCGCCGCGATCGCGTCGCGCACGATGGCGAGGCCGGTGTGGGTGAAGCTCGTCTGCGCGGCCCGGCCGACGATCTCGACGCCGACGATGACCGGCAGCTGCAGCATCGCCATCAGTCCGTCGCGCTCGAGGCGGGTCACCGGGTCACCGGGCAGTTCTACGAGGGCGAAGGGTCGTTCGACGTTGACGGTGGCGACGGATGCCGCATCGCCCGGCCCCGGGGAATGCCGCCCGAAGTCGCCGCCCGCCGCGCCGGAGCTGCCGTCGCGGTAGCCGTCGGCGCGCGCGGTGCCGGCCTTCGCCTTGGCTTTTGCCGCGGCGACGGCCCGGGAGACCTCGACCATGTCGATGCCGAGCATGCGGGCCAGCTCGCGGGTGTAGCCGGGGCGCAGGGTTTCGTCGCGAATGTCGCTGACGAGCGGCGCGGCCGAACGCAGGGCAGCGGCGCGACCCTCGACGGTCTCGAGGTTGTACTGGCTGAGCAGCTGCCGAATCATGAACTCGAACATCGGCTTCTTGGAGTCGACGAGACGACGCACGGCATCGTCACCGCGGTGCAGGCGCAGGTCGCACGGGTCGAGGCCCTCGGGCGGCACCGCCACGTAGGTCTGCGCGGAGAAGCGCTGTTCCTCGGCGAAGGCGCGCAT
This sequence comes from Cryobacterium frigoriphilum, assembly GCF_004403305.1. Classification (GTDB taxonomy): domain Bacteria; phylum Actinomycetota; class Actinomycetes; order Actinomycetales; family Microbacteriaceae; genus Cryobacterium; species Cryobacterium frigoriphilum. The sequence continues at coordinate 12,692 of NZ_SOHE01000008.1, forward strand.
CGCGGCCTTCTGGCCGGCGGCGTCTGGGTCGAAGGTGAAGATGACCTCACCCGCGCCGCTGTCGTCGCTCAGCACCCGGCGCAGCACCTTGATGTGATCGACGCCGAAGGAGGTGCCGCAGGTCGCGACCGCGGTCGTCACCCCCGCGAGGTGGCAGGCCATGACGTCGGTGTAGCCCTCGACGACGACGACCTGCTGGTTGCGGCTGATGTCCCGCTTGGCCAGATCAAGCCCGTAGAGCACCTGGGACTTGTGGTAGACCGGGGTTTCCGGGGTGTTGAGGTACTTCGGGCCCTGGTCGTCGTCGAGCAGTTTGCGGGCGCCGAAACCGATGGTTTGCCCGGTGATGTCGCGAATCGGCCAAACCAGACGACCCCGAAAGCGGTCGTAGACGCCGCGGTCACCGCTCGAGACCAGACCCGACAGGGTGAGTTCCTCGGTCGTGAAGCCCCGGCCCCGCAGGTGTTTGGTCAGTTCGTCCCAGCTCTTCGGGGCGAAGCCGATGCCGAACCGACTCGCGGCCATCTCGTCGAAACCGCGGCTGCCGAGAAAGGCCCGGCCGACCTCGGCGCCGGGGCTGCCGAGTTGTTCAACGAAGAAGTCGGCGGCGGCCTGGTTGGCGGCCAGCAGGCGTGAGCGGTTGCCGTGTTCGGGAGCGGCGCCCGCGCCGCCCTCGTAGTGCAGTTCGAGTCCGACGCGCGCGGCGAGACGCTCGACGGCTTCGCTGAAGGTGACGTGGTCCATCTTCTGCAGAAAGGAGTAGACGTCACCGCTCTCGCCGCAGCCGAAGCAGTGGTAAAAACCGACCTGCGGGCGCACGTGAAAGCTCGGGGTGCGCTCGTCGTGAAAGGGGCAGAGCCCTTTGAGCGAGCCGACACCGGCGGATTTCAGGGTGACGTAGTCGCCGATGATGTCGGCCAGGTTGGTGCGTGCCTTGACCTCTTCGACGTCGCCCTGGCGAATGAGCCCGGCCATCAGGCCTGCACGAGGTGTTCGTACCAGGCCAGTGCGGACTGGTCGGTGAGGCTCGCGACCTGGTCGACGACGACGCGTTTGCGGGCGGCATCGTCGGTGGCGGCCGCCCAGTCTTCGCGCGATCCGGGGTCGAGATGCTGGTCGCCGGTCTCGAGCAGCCGGTCGGCGAGCAGGGTCAGCACCTGACGCTGCTGCACGTAGATGGGTTTGCGGGTGTTGCGGGTCATCACGAAGGCCGCCACGATGCCCTTCAGCACGGCGATCTCGGCCTGAATCTCGCGCGGCACCACCACGTGCGCCCCGAAGCGGATGAAGTTCTCCGCCGGAAATTCCTGCCGGGTTGCGCGCACCGCGGCGCCGCTGAACCGGCCGATCAGCTGGCTCGTGAGGTTCTTCAGGCGGCCCTGGTCGCGGCGGCCGGCGGTCCAGCCGTCGAGCCACACGTCGAGGGCGTCGAGCCGGTTGAACGCCTTCTGCAGGTCGTTTTCGGACATGTCGTCACCGACCCACTCCGACATCGTCGCGAGCAGTTCGTCGTGCTTGTCGCGGCTGCTGAGCAGTGCGACGTCGACGTAGCCGTTGACGATCGCGTCCTCGAAGTCGTGCACGGAGTAGGCGATGTCGTCGGAGAGGTCCATGACCTGCGCCTCGATGCAGAGCTGGCGGGGCGGAGCCTGGTCGCGCAGCCAGACGAAGGCCGGCAGGTCGTCTTCGTAGAAGCCGTACTTGGCCCGCCCGCTGGGGTCGGCCACGGAGGAATTCACCGGCCACGGGTATTTGCAGCTGGCGTCGAGGCTCGCGCGGGTGAGATTGAGACCGTAGGAGCGGCCATCCGTTCCGAAGACCTTCGGCTCGAGGCGCGTCAGCAGGCGCAGGGTCTGAGCGTTGCCCTCGAAACCGCCGATGTCGGCCGACCACTTGTTGAGGGCCTTCTCACCGTTGTGCCCGAACGGCGGATGTCCGATGTCGTGCGCGAGGCACGCGGTGTCGACGATGTCGGGGTCGATTCCGAGGCGGTGCGCGATCTCACGGCCGACCTGGGCCACCTCGAGGGAGTGCGTGAGGCGGTTGCGGGCGAAGTCGAGGCCGGCCGTGGGGCTCAGCACCTGGGTCTTCGCCGCGAGGCGACGCAGCGCGCTCGAGTGCAGCAGCCGGGCGCGGTCGCGCGCGAAGTCGCTGCGCCTCGAGCTGTGCTCCTCGGGAAACCAGCGTGCCTCGTCGTGTTCGTTGTACCCGTTGCCGTTAGCCACCGCTGGTATCCCCTTCGCCCTCGGTCAAGTTCAGTCGGTCCCGGCCGACCAGTTCGCGCGATTCGAGCCAGTACTGGGGCAGGGAGGTCTTCTTCGGAGAACCCGCACGCCCGCGCGGCCCCTCGGCGCCGGCACCGGGATAGGGCAGGTCGCCGTCGAGGGTGGCGAGCAGTTCGGCGAGCTGGGCGAGCGACTCGACCATCGCGAGGCTCGCCCGGGTATCACCACCGACGGGGTAACCCTTGAAGTACCAGGCCACGTGCTTGCGAATGTCGCGGCAGGCCCGAGCCTCGCTCTCGAAGAACTCGGTGAGAAGTTCGGCGTGGCGGTAGAAGGCGGCCGCAACCTGGCCGAGCGAGGGTTGGATCGTCACCGTGCGGCCCTGGAAGGCCGCGGCGAGGTCGCCGAACAGCCACGGACGGCCCAGGCAGCCGCGCCCGACGACGACGCCGTCGCATCCGGTCTCACTCATCATGCGCAGCGCATCGTCGGCCGACCAGATATCGCCGTTACCGAGAATGGGGATGTCGGTGATCGTGTTCTTCAGCGTGGTGATGGCCGACCAGTCGGCCTGGCCCGAGTAGTAGTCGGCGGCCGTGCGGGCGTGCAGGGCGATCGCCGAGACGCCGGCCCCCTGCGCGGCCTTCGCGGCCTCGAGGTAGGTGAGGTGGTCGGCGTCGATTCCCTTGCGCATCTTGATCGTGAGCGGCACGTCACCAGATGCGGTGACGGCGGCCTCGACGATGTCACGGAACAGGCCGCGCTTCCAGGGCAGGGCCGCTCCCCCGCCCTTGCGGGTGACCTTGGGCACCGGGCAGCCGAAGTTCAGGTCGATGTGGTCGGCGCGGTCTTCGGCGACGAGCATCGTGACGGCCTCGGAGACCGTGTACGGGTCGACGCCGTAGAGCTGGATCGAACGCACCGTTTCGCTCTCGTGGTGGTTGATGAGGCGCATCGATTCGCGGGTGCGCTCGACGAGCGCCCGCGAGGTGATCATCTCGCTCACGTAGAGGCCGGCGCCGAATTCGCGGCACAACCGGCGGAACGCGGTGTTGGTGATGCCGGCCATCGGCGCGAGCACGACGGGGATATCGAGCTCGAGCGGCCCGATACGCAGCGGTGTGGTCGTGGAAGGGAAAGTCATGATCGTTCAAGTCTCCCAGATCGGGCGGGGTTCCCCGCGCTTCCCACAGGCCGAGCAGGTAATCCCGCCCGATCCGGTGCGCGAAAAGGCGTTTCTGGTCGCCCGGCCCGGGGCGGGTCAGCGCTCGTCGCGCGCCTGCGTCAGGGCCTGCGTGAAGGCTTCGGGCGCCTGCGCGCCCGAGATGCCGTACTTGCCGTCGATGACGAAGAACGGCACGCCCTGGATGCCGTAGGCGTTGGCCTGGGCGACATCCGCTTTCACGGCCGCGAGGTGCTCGTTGGCCGTCAGGGCACGCACGACGTCGGCACGGTCGAGGCCGATCTCGGCGGCGAGGTCGGCGAGGTCCTCGATGCGCCCCACGTGCAGGCCGTCGACGAAGTACGCCTTGAGCAGGCGTTCCTTCATGTCGAGCTGGCGGCCGTGGGCCTTGGCGTAGTGCAGCAGCTCGTGCGCGATGACGGTGTTGGTCTGGTGCACGGAGTCGTAGTCGTAGTGCAGGCCGACGCTCTCGGCGATGCCGGTGACATTGGCGAGCATCTCGTGCACCTGCGCGACCGGCAGGCCCTTGCGCTGGCTGAGGTAGTCGACCGGGCTGCCATCGAAGTCGACGGGGGTATCCGGGGAGAGTTCGAAGCTGTGGTACTCGACCTCGACGTCTCCGTCGAAGGCGGCCGCGCCGGCCTCGAACTTGCGCTTGCCGATGTAGCACCACGGGCACTGCACGTCAGACCAGATATCGACCTTGATGGTCGCGGTGGTGTCGGGCAGGGTCACGGTGCTGTTCTCAGAATTGCTCACACCGAGGGCAACGTATGTGCCGCCACACTATTCCCGGTCACGTCGCCGGTCAGGCGGTGGGCGTGTCGACGGCCCCGCCGTAACGGCGATTGCGAGCGGCATAGAGTTCAACGGCGTGCCACAGATCGACGCGGGTGAAGTCCGGCCAGAGCGTGTCGAGAAAGACCATTTCGGCGTAGGCGCTCTGCCAGAGCAGAAAGTTGCTGGTGCGCTGCTCGCCGGAGCTGCGCACGAACAGGTCAACGTCGGGCATCTCCGGCACGTACAGGTGTCGGGCGATGGCCTTCTCGGTGATGCCGGAGGGCTTGAGCCGGCCGGCCGCGACGTCTTCGGCGAGGGCGCGCACGGCATCCGCGAGCTCGGTGCGTCCGCCGTAGTTGACGCACATCGTGAGGGTGAGCACGTCGTTGCCGGCGGTGAGCTGCTCGGCGTACTGCAGTTCCGTGATGACGGATGCCCACAGTCGCGGTTTACGCCCGGCCCACCGCACCCGCACTCCCCACTCATTGAGCTGGTCCCGGCGGCGGTGCAGCACGTCACGGTTGAAGCCCATCAGAAAACGCACCTCGTCGGGCGAGCGCTTCCAGTTCTCGGTCGAGAAGGCGTACACGCTGAGGTGCTTCACGCCCAGCTGGATCGCTCCGGCGACGACGTCGAGCAGCGCCGCCTCGCCGGCCTTGTGGCCCTCGACCCGGGTGAGGCCGCGGCCGTTGGCCCAGCGGCCGTTGCCGTCCATGACCACGGCGACGTGGTTCGGCACGACCTTCGCGGGCAGGGCCGGCGGGTACAGGCCGGTCCAGTCCAGGGGTTTGAAAGCGACGGCGTCTTTGTGCGTGAAAGGTTTGACGGGTTTGGCGGCGAACAGGTTCAGCACTGACGGATTCAGGGGGGACTTCGCTTTCATCGGGTGACGTGTTCGAGCGAGCGCAGGCCGCGGCCCAGGTGGTATTGCGTGTAGGCGGCGACGATGCCGCCGGCCTGAGAGCGGGTGCGGGCATCCGTCGACTCTGCGTGCGGCCAGTCGCCGGTGAGCAGGGAGCTCAGCAGGGCGATGGTGCCGCGATCCAGTCGCGGTGAGCCGGGAGGGGCGCAGGTGTCGCAGACCACGCCGCCGAGCTGCACGACGATCGCGCTGTGATAGCCGGTCTCGCTGTCGGCGGCGACGGCGCCGCAGCGGGCGCAGTCCTCGAAGCTCGGCGCCCAGCCGGCCATCGAGACAGCACGCAGCAGATAGGAGTCGAGGGTCAGCGCCGATCCGTGCTCACGCCGTGACAGCGAGCGCAGGGCACCCACGAGCAGAATGTACTGCTGCAGCGAGCCCTCGGTCTCGGTCAGCTTGTCGGCCGTTTCGACCATCACACTCGCGGCGGTATAGCTGTCGTAGTCGGCCGTGATCAGGGCGCCATAGGAGCCGAGCGACTCGGCCTGGGTGATGATGTCGAGGCTGCGGCCCTCGTAGAGCTGCACGTCGGCGACCATGAAGGGTTCGAGCCGGGCCCCGAACTTCGACCCGGTGCGCCGCACGCCCTTGGCGACGGCACGCACCTTGCCGTGCTGGCGGGTCAGGAGGGTGACGATGCGGTCGGCTTCACCCAGCTTGTGGGTGCGCAGCACGACGGCTTCATCACGGTAAACAGGCACAGTCCAGTATCCCCCCTGGATCGTGAACCAGCGCTCAGGCTTCGCCCGGTTCTTCCATCCACCACTCGGTGAACGCGCTCGCCCGGCCGTCGGGCGCGAGCCTGATCACCCACAGGTTGCGGTACCGCGGGCCGAGCGCGTAGACCGTGGTCGCCTCGACCACGGCGACCTGATCGTCACGCACGAGCGTTGTCCACTCGAAGCTGGTCTCCCCCGGCTCGTCGGCCGCCGAGAGCCACTCCGCGAGAATCTCCGTGTGGCCGGTCCACGGGTCGGAGTAGGGCTCCGTGCGGTACTCCGCTTCCTCCGTGAACAGCGCCAGAATATCGGCGGGGGCATTGGATTCCCAGGCTCGACGGTAACCGGCGATCCACTGGGCGAGGGCACGATGATCGGTCATGGCACAGTTCTACCGCCTCCGGCAGCGCGCGGATAGCCCGGCCCGCCCGAAGACCCACTCAATAGTGGCCGGAACTGGCTCTGGTTTTATCCCCGAACTGGGGGGAAACTGGGGGAAACATTTCCCGTAAGTATGGAGGTATCTCATGATCCCGGTCGAGGGTACAACGCCCGACCTGATGCCCGTGCTCTCGCGCGGCAAGCATCGCACTCCTCGCAGCGGCGGCTGCTTCATGGAATTCGCCTCGTACCTCGCGGGCGAATCATGGAGCGACCATCCCGCCTGCACGCATCCGGTTCTCGCGTCCCTCGCGAGAATGGTGAACGACTGCACGTCGGACACCGCCCGTTCCCGGCTCTCCTCCCTGATCCCCTCCGTCATCGGCCTGAAGGGCGATGACCGCCGGGTGGCACCGGTCGTGGCGCTGCGCGCCGCAACGGCCGCACTGCCCGTCGCCAGCGCAGAACGTCAGCGCGCCCTCTCGGTGGGTATTCTCGCCTGCGAGCGGCGTCTGGCCGCTCTCGACGAGAGCGCCAGCCGCCGGGCATCCGCTCAGGCTCGGGAAGCATTCGCGCAGGCTCCCGACGCCGAACGCTGGGCCCACGACTTCATCTACTCGGTGCGGTCCTGGTCACGAACGAAATTCACCAACCACACCGCGGATTCCATCCTGCGCGTGTCGGTGCAGGGCATCGCTGAGGCATGCATCACCGACCCGGACGAGCGACTGAAGGCGCTGCTCGGCCAGGCCATCGCCGACTGCGATGCGATTCTGCGCGCACCGACGGATGCCCGCGTCGACTCGGTTCCGGCCCACTTCTAAAGTGGGGCGCCGCAGCAAAGAACAAGAGCACCCGAAAACACGAACGCCCCGAACCCTCAGTGAGGTTTCGGGGCGATTCGTGGTTCGCTAGACCGTGACGAGACCGTGACGGCTAGACCGTGGCGAGCTCGGGGGCTGCGGCGTGCTGCTGCTCGACGCGGATGCCGCGGTTCACGGCCGAGACGACGGCCTTGAGTGATGCCGTCGAGATGTCGGCATCGATGCCCACACCCCAGTAGCGCTTGCCGTTGACGTCGAGCTCGACGTACGACGCCGCGAGAGCGTCACCACCGGCGGACATGGCGTGCTCGACGTAGTCGTAGAGCGTGATCGCGATGCCGCGTCCGGTCATGACGGTCAGGAACGCGTTGATCGGACCGTTTCCGGTACCGGTCACGGTGCTCTTCTCGTCGCCGTCCCGCAGGTCGACGGTGAGGTCGACCGAGCCGGCCAGATCGCTCGTCGTTCGGGTGGAGAACAGCTCGAAGCGGCCCCACTTGGCGTCGGGGTGCGTGTGCTCCGCGGGCAGGTACTCGTCGTTGAAGATGTTCCAGATCTCTTCGCTGGTGACCTCGCCGCCCTCGGCATCCGTCTTGGTCTGCACGACGCCCGAGAACTCGATCTGCAGCTTGCGCGGCAGGTCGAGGGAGTGGTCGGTCTTGAGCAGGTAGGCCACGCCGCCCTTGCCGGACTGCGAATTGACTCGAATGACCGCCTCGTAGCTGCGGCCGAGGTCTTTGGGGTCGATCGGCAGGTACGGAACGGCCCAGACGAGGTCGTTGACCGTGCATCCGTCGGCGGCCGCCTGGGCGTCCATCGACTCGAAGCCCTTCTTGATGGCGTCCTGGTGGGAGCCGCTGAAGGCGGTGAAGACGAGGTCGCCGGCCCAGGGGCTGCGCTCGGGCACGGGAAGCTGGTTGCAGTACTCGGCGGTGCGCTTGATGGCGTCGATGTCGCTGAAATCGATCTGCGGGTCGATGCCCTGCGTGAACAGGTTCACGCCGAGGGCGACGAGGTCGACGTTGCCGGTGCGCTCACCGTTGCCGAAGAGGCAGCCTTCGATACGGTCAGCTCCGGCGAGATAGCCCAGTTCGGCGGCCGCGATCGCGGTGCCGCGGTCGTTGTGCGGGTGCAGCGAGAGCAGCACGTTCTCGCGGTGGGCGAGGTGGCGGGACATCCACTCAATGGAGTCGGCGTAGATGTTGGGGGTGGCCATTTCGACCGTCGCCGGCAGGTTGATGATGACCTTGCGCTCGGGGGTGGGTTCGAAAATCTCGATGACCTGGTTGGAGACCTCGACGGCGAATTCGAGCTCGGTGCCGGTGAAGCTTTCGGGCGAGTACTCGTAGTAGACCGTGGTGCCGGGGATCGTGGCTTCCATGCTCTTGCACATGCGGGCGCCGAACAGTGCGAGGTCGATGATGCCCTGCTTGGTCTCGCGAAAGACGACCTCGCGCTGCAGGATGCTCGTCGAGTTGTAGAGGTGCACGATGGCCTGCTTGGCGCCGGCGATCGACTCGTAGGTGCGCTTGATGAGGTGCTCGCGGGCCTGGGTCAAGACCTGGATGGTGACGTCGTCGGGAATGGCTCCCTCGTCGATCAGGCTGCGAACGAAGTCGAAGTCGGTCTGGCTGGCCGACGGAAAGCCAACCTCGATCTCCTTGTAGCCGATGCGCACGAGCAGGTCGAACATGATGCGCTTGCGCTCGGGGCTCATCGGGTCGATGAGCGACTGGTTGCCGTCGCGCAGGTCGACGGCGCACCAGCGCGGGGCCTTGCTCATGTGCTTGGTCGGCCAGGTACGGTCGGGCAAGTCAACGCTGAACTGCTCGTGGTACGCCTGATAGCGGTGGATCGGCAGTGCGGACGCGGTCTGGTTGTTCTTCATTGTCTTAGATCTCCTCGATCGGATGGTGTCAGCAGCCAACACAAACTCCGCGACGAGGGAGGCCTTCAGATTAGGACTCGTCGCGGCAGCTAAGGAGGAGCAGACCGTTCAGCACGATCCCACGCTAGCACCGTTTGGCAGCAGGAGAAGTGCGATCGTGCCGCCCGAGTGCAGGGATCGCTCGAGCACAGGTCGTCACGAAAAGCGGATCCGTCGCCGAAAAGGAGCCAATCCATCCGGTATTCATCGACTTGGCGGCATTCGCTGGCCGTCTTCAGAGATTGGGCCTGTGGATAACTGCCACGGACGGCATCCGTGCCCTACGGTGACCGCATGCGACCACATTTCCGCAATTTTCTGCCGAAACTCGTTGCTCTCGCTCTAGCTGTCGGCCTCAGCGGATGCTCCGCCGCCACCGAGCCCGCTCCCCCGACATCCACGCCGTCACCGACCACCGCCGTTGCTCCGGTGTTCGCCAACGACGACGAAGCCCTCGCCGCCGCAATTGAGGCCTATGCCGCCTACCAGGAGATGTTCACAGCCGTCGCCGCTGAAGGTGCCATCAACCCCGAACGGATGCAAGCCGTTACGTCCGGAAGCTATGAGGACTTGATGCTCCAGGATCTGAGCGACGCCCGGGCTGCAGGCCTTCGAACGACGGGCACGACCACTTTCGACGGCGTGATGCTACAGCGGGTCGATGAAAGTGCTCCGAGCGGCACGAGTGTGGTCGTTCTCTATCTTTGCTCTGATGTCTCCCAAGTCGACGTCCTCGACGCAAACGACGTGTCACAAGTCGATGCCGACCGCATCCCTCGAACAGCGCTTGAGGTGGGTTTCGATTGGGAGCAGGGACGCCCCGGCGTGCTGACCGTGGGATCTCGGGTCGCGTGGACGGGTGATGGCGTGTGCTAATTCGCCCTTCTAGTTGGCGCATTCTTTTCTGGGCGGCAACCCTTGCAATCTTAGAAATGCCCGCCCTGCAAGCGTCTGGCCCAGTTCCTGAGCCCACGATCACATCGACGATAGCTCCGGGCGTGGTGCAGGTTGTTGGATTCGTTGAAGCCGCGAAAGGCAACGATAAGACGAGCACGGCCGACGCAGAGGAGAAGAGGCAGGAGGACCTCGCGAAGAAAATCCTCGCCGACGATCCAGCCCGGTGGCTGATCGTTGACGACCTGACGATTCCTCTGGCCGACCGCGCCACCAAGAGCAAGAAACCCGGCCCCGGACTGGTCGAAATCCGAGTGGACGTCTTCGTCTTGGCATGCATGGCCGGCGATCCCTGCGACCCGGCCTTCACCGCGGTCACCGTCATCACACCAGGCACTCCGGCCGTGCGCATCAGCGACCTCATCAGCTTCACCCCCACCGCCCCGACCCAACAGATGCAACCCAACGGATGGATGGTCAGAGGGCTCGCGACGAAC
>NZ_SOHE01000063.1 GCF_004403305.1 Cryobacterium frigoriphilum
CCGCGGCGTCCCGGCCGAGCGGAGGCCCCTCGGGCCTCATCGGGCCGGGCTGGCGGCAGGCCGACTGGCTCGCCGCCCGGTTCGTGGCCGAGCTGGCCTGGGCACAGCCCGGCGATGCCGCCCCGGCGACGGATGCCGCGGTACACGTCACGTTGCCGGCGAACCTGCCCGCCGTGGTCATGTTGAAGGCCGAGGGGATCGATGTTGTCGCCGTGGGAAACACCAGCGCAGACCCGTGGGACGAGCCGGCCGCCGACATCCGCCCGCATGCAGAGGGTTGTGGGCCGAGCCCACTCAGGGTGGCGCAGTGGGCCGACCCGGAGCACGGCCGCTACGTGAAAACGGTCACCCGTGACGGCATCCTCGAGGGCTTCGTCTGTGTCGGCATGCCCCGCACCGCCGCCGAACTGACGCTGCTGTTCGAACGCGGCAGCGAGCTGCCCGCCGACCGCTCGGTGCTGCTGCGCTACGACGGACCCGACTATGAGCCGGCCGCCGGAAGCGCCTTCGCGCTCGACGCGACCGTGTGCTGGTGCAACGGCGTCACCGTCGGCGCGATCGCGGCGTCGCAGGAGGCCGGCAATGGCACAGTGGCGTGCATCGGCACCGCAACCCGCGCCGGCACCGGCTGCGGCGGTTGCAAGGTGCGCATCGGCGAGGTGCTCGAGCGCTTCACGGCCGGTGCGGCTGCCTGACCCGCCGCCTGCGTGGCGAAAGCAGGATCCGACGTCAGAAACGGGCCATTTCATCCTGCATACGACGACACTCGCTCAGATCGTCCTGCTTTCGCCACAAAGCGTCGCAGGGTGCGGGTGGGTCAGGTGCAGAAGAGGTGCGCGTGCGCCTCGCGCAGTGTGCGGGTTCGGTAGAGCTCGACGGGAAGGTCGAGTCCGCGCGCGACGAGGGCTCGCGGCAGGTCCTGCAGCAGCCCTGCAAGGTGTTGGGCCAGCAGCGGATGCGCGCTCCCGACTACCGCGGTGAACTCGGCTGTGTCCTCGCGCAGGCTGTGCAAGCCGCTGGCGATCGCCGCGGCCCAGTGGCTGGCATCCGCGTCGGAATGATGCGTAAGCCCCACGATCGAAACCCGATCGGCCGTGCGCACGGCGTCGAGTGAGGGTCGCAGCGGGGTGCGCGGCAGGCTGAGGATGATGGCGTTCCAGCGCGGGGCAACGTTCCAAGGTGAAACAGGGGTCATGGCGGGGTCCTTGCCGGTTTCGTCGACGCGATGCTTCGAGGCTACGGGCGCGCGGTTTCGGCCGCATTGCTCCGCGGTATCCGACTGTGTCGGGCGACTCTCGCCCGCGGGACCCCGCTGTGAGGTGCGATTCGGGTGTTGACTGGCGGCATGGACCCCGCCCTGCAGTCGATGATCGACAACCTGCCCGCCGCGACCGGCAAGAGCCTGCCGGAGTGGTTCGCCGTGCTCGAGGCGACCGGCCTCGACAAGCACACGGCGCTGATGAATCACCTCAAGGCCGAGCACGGCGTGAGCCACGGCTTTGCCAACGGCATCGTGCTGCAGTACCGCAACCGCGGGGTCTCGCAGGTCGACGACGATCTGGTCGGCGCGCAGTACGCCGGCGCGAAGGCGGCGTTGCGTCCGCTCTACGATGCTCTCGTCGTGGCCGTGACCGATTTCGGAACGGATGTCGAGATCACCCCGAAGAAAGCCAGCGTGTCGCTTCGGCGGCACAAACAGTTCGCCCTGATCGAGGCACCGAGCGCCAAGCGGCTGCAACTCGGCGTCAACCTGGGCGACACTCCGCCGACCGAGCGCCTGTTGTTGACCGGGGGCATGTGCACCCACAAAGTGTCGGTGACCGCGCTCTCGGAGGTCGACGCGGAACTGCTCGCCTGGCTGCGCGCCGCCTACGACCGCGCCTGACCGCGCCCGCCCGCGCCGGCCCGACACGCGCGACGGCGTCTGTGCCCCCGACGAGCCTGTGCCCAACGACCTGCTCGTGTCACCAAGAGCTGCCCGCGGTTGTGCGCCCGAATCCTGCTGCTGCGCTCAGATCCTGCACGTCGTCGTGCACCGGAAATCTGCACGTGCGCGCGAAACGTGCTTCTGCGGTGAAGAGCTGCACGGGGTCGTGCGCCGGAATACTGTTGCTGCGCCCACATCCCGCACGCGCGCCGGAAACGTGCTCGTTCTGATGCGAGGCAAAGCTGCTCGTGCGCTCAAAAGCTGCACTCCCGCGCGCTCATGCGCCCAAGACCTGCACGTGCGCCCGCGATCACAGGCGCACATGCAGCTTTCGGGCGCCACGCCCGCCCCGGGCATCCGTTGGTGGATCCAGGGGCGGCGAGGACGTGTCCCGCCGCCTCACACGCCGCGCAGCAGCCGCTCAGTAACCGATGCAGGAGCCGCGCCATAGCTCTGCCGCAACGTCAGAAGTCGGTCCAGGGGCTCGCGGCGACGTGCTCGACGGGCGGCGACGGCGTGCGCAGGTGCCACCGCTCGGCCAGGTGCACCAACCCGCCGGCAGCGATTGCGGTCACAATCGTTACCGGGATGCTCGCGACGAACAGACCGTACCAGACGAAGAAGCCGCCGCCACTGAATATCACCCCGAGCGCGAGTGCCAGCACGAGCACGCCCAGAACCGCGCCACTGGCGGCCTGCACCGACCGAGCGCCGGCCGTTCTGCTCAGGCCGCGGTCGCGGGTGGCCACGAGCGACCAGCCGCCGGCCAGGGCCGCGCCGGCGACGACTGCGCCCGTGAGCGCGAAGGGAAACGCCGCGCCGACCGCCTCGGGCAGGCCCCCGCTCTCGCGCAACTGACGGTTACCTCCGAGCACCGTGATCGCCCAGGCCAGCACGCCGAGTACGAAACCGAGCAGCGGAGCCGTGACCAGAAGCCAGCGGTACCGGTGCCACATCATCACCCCACCCTAGGGGCTTGGCTCGCAGCCTGTCGTGCCACGATGGAGCCAGCACCTCTGAACCACCACTTCTGAACCACCACTTCTGAACCACCACTTCTGAACCACTTCAGCCCCTGACGAAAGCAGCCCATGACCGTCATCAAGATCAACGCCATCACCGTTCCCGCCGACAGCGGCGACGAGCTCGCCCAGCGTTTCGCCGCCCGTGCCGGAGCGGTCGACGGTCAGGCCGGTTTCGAAGGCTTCGAGCTGCTGAAACCGACGGATGCCGACCGCCACACCTGGCTCGTCATCACCCGCTGGGCAGACGAAGAGTCCTTTCAGACCTGGCTGTCTTCACCGGCGTTCGGGCACGGACACGGCCAGCGCAGCGAACCCGCGACGGCCGACCCGAGCGCGGAGGCCAAGCCCGCCCCCTCGCACGTCGGTCTCAGCAGCGAGCTGTGGTCGTACGCGATCGCCGGCGGTTCGCAGGGCTGATCCGCGCCGATCGCGGGCGCGTGCCGGGGGACTGTGGATAAACCAGTCGTAGGCTGGGGACATGACCTCCGCAGAGATGCTCCCGGCCGCCGCGACCCCGGCTGGCGAGACCCCGGCTGGCGAGACCCCGGCTGGCGAGACCCCGGCCGCCGCGACCCCGGCCGCCGCCCGGCCGTCGGTGCGCTTCAACTACAGCCGCACCTCGGTGGTGAGCGTTCTCATCGCGATCCTGCTGATGCTGACCGGCGCACTCCTGCTCACGTTCACCGAGCTGGGCATCCTGGCCTGGACGCTCACGATCGTCGGCCTCGCCGTCGAGCTGTTCGCCATCAGTCGCCCGCGGGTCGAGCGCTCGTAACCCCCGCAAGCGCGGCTACGAGACGTTCACGCTGATCGCGTGGTGCCCGGTCGCGCCGTCGGGGGCGACGTCGGCGGTGGCCGCCGTTTGAACCAGGCCCTCGGCATCCGTCGCCCGCACCCGCACGGTGTGGCCGCCGGACGTGGCGTTCCAGGTGAACATCCACTGCCTCCAGGTGTCGATCGAGATCGCGTCGGCGAGGGTCGCCGAAGCCCAGTCGCCGTCGTCGATCTGCACCTCGACGCCGCTGACGCCCACGTGCTGCGACCACGCCACGCCGGCGACGGTGATCGGGCCGGCCGTCAGCGGCGCGGTCGCTCGCGGAACGTCGATGCGGGACTGCAGCTTGACCGGGCCGAGGGCCGACCAGCCGCGCGGCGTCCAGTAGCCCTTCTCCTGGTCGAAGCGGGTGAGCTTCAGCTCCACGACCCATTTCGTCGCCGAGACGTAGCCGTAGAGTCCGGGCACGACCATGCGCACCGGGTAGCCGTGTTCGAGCGGCAGGGGCTCGTCGTTCATGCCCACGGCGAGGATGGCGTTGCGCTCGTCGGTCAGGGCCTCGATGGGGGTGCCGGCGGTGAAGCCGTCCTGGCTGGTAGAGAGCACCATGTCGGCGTCCGCGGTCGGTTTCGCCCGCGCGAGCAGCTCTCGAATGGGATAGCCGAGCCACTTCGCGTTGCCGATCAGGTCGCCGCCGACGTAGTTGGAGACGCACGCGAGGGTCGTCACGCTCTCTTCGAGCGGCAGGGCGAGCAGGTCGGCGAAGCCTAACTCCACCTCGTTCTCGACCATGCCGGTGATCTTCAGGCGCCACTGGGTCGGGTCGATGCGCGGCACCTGCAGCGCGGTGTCGATGCGGTAGAAATCCGCGTTGGGCGTGATGATCGGGGCGAGCCCGTCGATGTCGAAGCTCGCCCCGGCGGCGATCGGGGCGGCGGTGACGGATGCCGTGGGCAGCGTGAAGAGGGCGCGTGCGGCATCCGCGGCCCGCGTACCGGCGAGCTTGACCTGCCCGCCGACCAGCGCGAGAAACCCGATTCCCGCGCTGACGCCGGTCCAGGTCAGAAAGCGGCGGCGGTCGAGGCCGGCCTCGCGGTCGGGGGCCCGCTCACCCGTCAGCGTCAGGCGGCCGGGCGGCCGCTCGCCCTCGAGCAGGCCCGGCACCCGCAGCTTCGTCATCAGCACGGTCAGCACAATGGCGGCGACGGCCATCGCCACGACCGAGGGCAGGGCATCGAAGCTCGAGGCGCTGGCTCGCGACAGCGCGGCAAACAGGGCGATCGCTCCGGCGACGACCACGAGCACCCGGCCGAACGGCGGCCGCCGGTATTCGAGCACCCCGGCCAGCAGCGCCAGCACGAACAGCACGAGGCCGATCAGCACGATGAGAGCGATCTTGTCCGCCGTGCCAAAAACGGCGATCATGAAGTCCTTCACGCCGGCCGGGGCGAGATCGATGAGCAGGGCGCCAATCGCCACGATCGGGCCGGCCGTCGGGGCGAAAAGTGCCGCGGTGAGCTCGGCCGCGCCGACTCCGGCCAGGGCGGCGGTTACCCCGGCCAGGGCCGGAAACCAGAACCGCGGGCCGCGAAAGAGTGGGGCGCGCGGGGCGGGGGAGACGTCGGCGTGAGGCATACCCCGAGCCTACAAAGGCCAGCTGTGCCCAAGGAGTGGAAAAGCTTACGAAAAATAGTGCAGTCTTAAGGCACCATGGCCACGCTTGAGAGACTTCCGCACACCGATCACGATCACGATCCCGACGTTCTGTTCGAGGCTTTCGAAGCCTGGGCCACCGCCCAGGGGCTGCGCCTCTACCCGGCGCAGGAGGAAGCGGTCATCGAGATCGTCTCGGGTGCCAACCTGATCCTCAGCACGCCGACCGGAACCGGCAAGTCGCTCGTGGCCGTTGGCGCCCACTTCGCCGCCCTCTCGGCCGGCAAGCGCAGCTTCTACACCGCACCGATCAAGGCCCTCGTCAGCGAGAAGTTCTTTGCCCTGGTCGAGATTTTCGGCGCCGCGAACGTCGGAATGATGACGGGCGATTCGAGCGTCAACGCCGACGCCCCGATCATCTGCTGCACCGCCGAGATCCTCGCGAACCTCGCTCTGCGCAACGGTGAAGACACCGAGGTCGACCTCGTCGTCATGGACGAGTTCCACTTCTACGCCGACCCCGACCGCGGCTGGGCCTGGCAGGTGCCGCTGCTGACCCTGCCGCGGGTGCAGTTCATCCTCATGTCGGCGACCCTCGGCGACGTGAAGTCCATCGCCGACGACCTCAGCCGCCGCACCGGCCGCGAGACCGCCCTCGTCACCGGCGTCGAACGCCCGGTGCCGCTGCACTACTTCTACGAGACCACGCCGGTGCACGAAACGGTCGAAGACCTGATCAAGACCGGGCAGGCGCCGGTCTACATCGTGCACTTCGCCCAGGCCGCGGCCCTCGAGCGCGCGCAGGCGCTCGCGAGCGCGAAGGTCGCCACGCGCGAGCAGCGGGATGCGATCGCCGAGCTGATCGGGGGATTCCGCTTCACGACGAGCTTCGGCAAAACCCTGTCCCGCCTCATTCGCATGGGCATCGGCGTGCACCACGCCGGCATGCTGCCCAAGTACCGCCGCCTCGTCGAGCAGCTCGCCCAGCGCGGCCTGCTGCGCGTGATCTGCGGCACCGACACTCTCGGCGTGGGCATCAACGTGCCGATTCGCACGGTGCTGTTCACCGCGCTGACCAAGTACGACGGCGTGAAGATGCGCCAGATCAACGCCCGAGAGTTTCACCAGATCGCCGGCCGGGCCGGTCGGGCCGGCTACGACACCGCCGGCACGGTCGTGATCCAGGCGCCCGACCACGAGACCGAGAACCTCAAGGCCATCGAAAAGGCCGGCGACGACCCCAAGAAGAAGCGCAAGATCATTCGTAAAAAGGCGCCGGAGGGCTTCGTGTCGTGGGGTGAGCCCTCGTTCCGGCGGCTCGTCGACGCCGAGCCGGAGACCCTGCACTCGAGCATGCAGATGACCGCGGCGATGCTCATCAACGTGATCGGCCGCGGCGGCGACGCCTTCGCCCACGTGCACGCCCTCGTCTTCGACAACCACGAGCCGTGGAAACGCCAGCTCGTGCTCGCTCGCCGCGCCCTCGGAATCTACAAGACGCTGCGCTCGGCCGGCATCGTCGAGCAGCGTTTCGACACGCTCAACGACCGGTACGACATCCGCTTGACCGTCGATCTGCAGGCGAACTTCGCCCTGAACCAGCCGCTGTCGCCGTTCGCGCTGGCCGCGTTCGAGCTGCTCGACCCGGATCCGACGAAAGAAACGGGAACGGGCAACTACGCCCTCGACATGATCTCGATTCTCGAGTCGACCCTCGACAACCCGCGTCCGGTGCTGATGGGGCAGCAGTTCGCCGCCCGCGGTGACGCCGTCAACGCGATGAAGCGTGAGGGCATCGAATACGACGAGCGGATGGCGCTGCTCGAGGAGATCACCTACCCCAAGCCCCTCGAAGAGCTGCTGACCTACACCTTCGACACCTACAAGCAGTCCCAGCCATGGATCGCGGACTTCGAGCTGCGGCCCAAGACCGTCGTGCGGGACATGTACGAGCGGGCGATGTCGTTCGGCGAGTTCATCGCGTTCTACAAGCTCGCCCGCAGCGAGGGTGTCGTGCTGCGCTACCTCTCCGACGCCTATCGGGCGGCGCGGCAGACGATTCCCGACGAGGCCAAGACCGAGGATCTGCTCGACCTGATCGAATGGCTCGGTGAACTGGTAAGACAGGTCGACTCGAGCCTGCTCGACGAGTGGGAGGAGCTGATTCACCCCGATCTCGCCGAGCACGAGGCCGGCGCGAAGGCCATTCTGCCGCCCGCGCCGCGCCGTCTCACCACGAACACCCGGGCCTTTCGCATCCTGGTGCGCAACGAGCTGTTCCGACGCGTGCAGCTCGCAGCGCTCGAAAACTACGAGGCACTCGGCGAACTCGACCGGGTTCACGGGTTCAGCGACGAGCACTGGGGCGCCGCGATGGACGGCTACTACGCCGAACACGACGAGCTGCTCACCGGCGGCAACGCGCGCAGCTCCGAGCTGCTGATGATCGAAGAGACGAAGACGGCCTGGATCGTGCGCCAGATCTTCGACGATCCCGCCGGCGACCACGACTGGGGCATCAGCGCCGAGGTCGACCTCGCGGAGAGCGATGACCTGGGCGAGGCCGTCGTGCGCGTCACCGGCGTCAATCGCCTCTAACTCGCTCGACCTTCCGCTGCCCGCTGCCCGCTGCCCGCTGCCCGGTCCGCGAGAGCGGGTGAATCGTCGGTCTGAGCACGTCACAACGACACGTCACCCGCTCTCGCGGGATAACGTAAACGTATGAGTTCACAGGGGTCACACGAGCCGGGGCTTATTCGCACCGGCGTCATCGGCTACGGGCTGTCGGGGCGGGTGTTCCACACCCCGTTTCTGGCGGCGCATCCCGAGTTCGCGCTCGACACCATCGTCACGGCCGACGCCGATCGGCGCGGCCAGGCCGCGGCGCAGCATCCGTCGGTCCGCCTCGTGAATACGGCCGACGAGCTGCTGACGGATGCCGCGGCCCGCCTCGATCTCATCGTCATCGCCTCCCCGCCGGCCACGCACGCGCCGCTGGCGCACGCCGCCCTCGACGCGGGGATCGCCGTCGTCATCGATAAGCCTTTCGCGGTCACCGCCGATGACGGCCGCGAACTCATTGCCAAGGCCGAGCGCCTCGGGCTCTCGCTCACGGTGTTCCAGAACCGGCGCTGGGACGGCGACTTTCTCACCCTGCAGGCCCTGATTGCGGCCGGGCGACTCGGCGAGGTACGGCGTTTCGAATCACGCTTCGAGTGGTTCAAGCCCGGACAGGGCAAGGCCTGGAAGGCAGCCGCGACCCCGCGAGAGGGCGGCGGCGTGCTCTACGACCTGGGCGCGCACCTGCTCGACCAGGCGCTCGTTCTGTTCGGCCCGGTCGACGACGTCTACGCCGAGGTTCTGACCCGGCAGCCGGGCGGCCCGGCCGACGACGACACCTTCGTCGCCCTGCAGCACGCGAACGGCGTGCGCTCGCACCTCTGGATGAACGGACTCACCGGCCAGAAAGGCCCACGGTTTCGAGTGCTCGGGTCGGCAGCCGCCTACACGACCTGGGGGCTCGACTCGCAGGAACCGGCGCTCAAGGTTGGTGGCGCGCCCACGGATCCCGGCTTCGGCGAGGTGCCGCACGACCGTTGGGGCCTGCTGGGCCTTGACGGTGCGCTGGTACCGGAACCGACCCGACCCGGAAACTATGCGGCCTTCTATGAGGGTGTCGCCGACGCCCTGCTGCGCGGAGGGACGCTGCCGGTCGACCCGCGAGACTCCCTGCGAGTGATCGAACTCATCGAGCGGATCCACGACGGCAGTCGCTAACCGACTCGAATCGTGACGCCATGAATCCTGACACCATGAATCCTGACACCATGAATCGTTGACACGACACCATGATGGTGTCATGATGGTGTCATGGAACTGGAACAGCACATCAGCGATCTGCAGCGCCAGCTGGTGGATGCCGCGGCGAACGGCTCCGAGGACACGCGCGTCGTCGCCGAGCGGCTGGCCGCCGGGCTCGATGCCGCGGTGCGGCTCGTGATTCTCGACGCGCTCTCGGCCGCGGTCGCTGAAATCACCCGCGAGCTCGCTCCGGGTTCGGTCGATCTGCGGCTTCGTGGCCGCGAGATCGACTTCGTCGTGACCCACTCGAATGCCGAGGTCGACAGTGACGACCCGCCCGCGGCATCCGCTGTGCTCGATGATGCGAGTACCTCCCGTACGACCCTGCGCCTGCCCGACGCCCTCAAGGCCCGGGTCGACGATGCGGCGGCGGCCGACGGCCTCTCGGTCAACACCTGGCTCGTGCGTGCCGTTGCGGCCTCCCTCGCCCCCAAGCAGAGACGATCCGCGCAGCGCACGCTGCGCACCGGCGACAACTTCGTGGGCTGGGCGCGCTAACCGCACTCCCACGCGGCCCGCGAGGCCGACCAGCTGTACCTGAAGAATTCACGAACCCGAGAAAGGGAGGCGCCAGCGTGCCCACCTACAACACCCCCGCCGCGATCGACGTCGCCATCAACCTGCAGGTCGGCCGCATCGAGGTCATCGCGACTGACCGGGCCGACACGGTCGTGACCGTGACCCCGACCAACCCGGGCAAGGCGGTCGATCGCCGAGGCGCCGAAGACACCAAGGTCGCTTTCGACGGCCAGCAGCTCACCATTACCGGCCCGAAGCCGCGCCTCAGCTGGATCGGCCCTGGCCCGACCGACTCGGCCGACGTGAAGATCGAATTGCCGACCGGATCGCGGCTCACCGCCGAGATCGCGGTGGGGCACCTCAGCACGACCGGACGCCTCGGCGCCACGCGAATCAAGAGCTCCACCGGCAGCGTGGAGCTCGACACCACGGGTGACCTCTGGCTGCGGGCCGGCCACGGCAGCGCCACCGTCGGCACTGCCCACGGCTCCAGTGAGATAACCGCTGATCACGGCCAGATCCGGCTTGGTGCCGTCGATGGCGACGCGATCCTCAAGGCCTCGCACGGCAGTATTACCGTCGGTCTGTCGCGTGGCGCCCTCGAGGCGAAACTCTCGTACGGTGATCTCGAGATCAGCACGGCGCTCGCCTCCGTTGCGGCGAAGACTGCGTACGGCAGCATCGAGCTCCGCGAAATCTCGAGCGGCTCCATCGAGGTGGAAAGCGGCTTCGGCCAGATCAGGATCGGCGTGCGGCCCGGCGTTCCCGCCTGGCTCGACCTGTCCTCGAAAGACGGCCATGTGCGCAACGAGATCGCCGGTGATACCGCCCCCGCTGAGTCGGAGCAGAGCGTCGCCGTGCGCGCGCGCACGCAGTTCGGCGACATCACCGTGCAGCGAGCGCGCTGAATCAGCAGAAGCAGAACCAACGGAAGAAGGGAACGACACCCATGACTACCCCAGCGATTGACGTCCGCGGGCTGCGCAAGTCCTACGGAGCACACGTCGTGCTCGACGGAGTCGACCTCAACGTGCCGCCCGGGACGGTCTTCGCGCTGTTAGGCCCGAACGGTGCAGGCAAGACCACCATCGTGCACATCCTCTCCACCCTCATCCGAGCGGATGCCGGACGGGCGCTCGTGGCCGGCTTCGACGTGAGGCGCGAGGCCGACAGCGTGCGCGCCGAGATCGGACTCACCGGCCAGTTCTCCGCCGTCGACGGCCTGCTGACCGGCGAAGAGAACCTGCTGCTGATGGCGCGGCTGCGTCATCTCGGCGCGAAGCGATCGAAAACCCGGGTGGCCGAACTGCTCGAGCAGTTCGACCTCGTCGAGGCCGCTCGCACACCCCTCGCGACCTACTCCGGCGGAATGCGCCGCCGCCTCGACCTGGCGATGACCCTCGTCGCGAGGCCCGCCGTGATCTTTCTCGACGAACCGACCACGGGACTCGACCCGCGCAGCCGCCGAACGATGTGGGACATCGTTCGCGGCCTGGTGGCGCAGGGCACGACCGTGCTGTTGACCACGCAGCAACTCGAGGAAGCCGATCAGCTCGCCGACCACATCGCGGTGCTCGACGGCGGCCGGATCGTCGCCAACGGCACCCCCGACGAGCTGAAGCGACTCGTTCCCGGCGGGCACCTCCGGCTGCGGTTCGCGGATGCCGTCGCGCTCGATTCGGCAACCCAGTTACTTGACGGGTCACAGCGTGACGACACCGGGCTCGTGCTGTCCGTGCCGAGCGACGGCGGGGTCGGCGCCCTGCGGACCGTGCTCGACCGCCTCGACAGGGCGGGCCTCGAGGTCGCCGATCTCAGCATCCACACCCCGAATCTCGATGACGTGTTCTTCGCTCTGACCGGCAAGGCGCAGCGGGCAGGCCGGGTCGACACGAAAGGAACAGCATCATGACCACACGCACCATCGAACTGCCGCCGGCCAAGCGACCGCCGGCCCCGGGACTGCGTCGCCCCTCGCACGTCGTCGCCGACTCGGTCACGATGCTGAACCGCAACCTGCTGCACATGATTCGCTACCCCGGCCTGTCGGTCTTCACCATTGTCGGCCCGGTCGTGATCCTGCTGCTGATCGTGTTCGTGTTCGGCGGCACCCTCGGCGCCGGCCTGCCCGGAGTCGACCCGGCTGGCGGTCGAGCGGCCTATCTCGCCTATGTCATGGCCGGCATCCTGGTCATCACCCTCGCGGGCACCGCCGGCGGCACCGCGACGACGGTCTCAATGGACATGACCGAGGGCATCACGGCGAGGTTTCGCACCATGGCAATCTCCCGGGCCGCGGTGCTCGCCGGGCATGTGCTCGGCAACACCATCCAGGGGATCATCGCTGTCGCCCTCGTGCTTGGCGTCGGCGTGGCCATCGGCTTTCGCCCCACCGCCTCGCCGGTCGAGTGGGTCGCCGCCGCCGGCATGGTCGCCCTGATCGCCTACGCGATCAGCTGGCTCGGGGTCGCGATGGGTATTCAGGCCAAGTCTGTCGAGGTAGCGAGCAATATGCCGCTCGTCCTGACGCTGTTGCCGCTTCTCGGCAGCGGCTTCGTTCCGACCGACTCGATGCCGGCGGGGCTGGCCTGGTTCGCGCAGTACCAGCCCTTCACCGCGTTCATCGAGACCATTCGCGGCCTGCTGCTCGGCACCCCGCTCGGCGTGAACCCGGTGCTCGCGGTCGGCTGGTGCCTCGTGATCGTGCTCATCGGCTACGTCTGGTCCGCGGCGAACTACGACCGCAAGTCGGTGCGTTCCTAGCGAGCGGATGCCGGCCAGGGGGGCGGCCGGTGCCACTCCGTCGCGGCACTCACTACGCTCGCCGGCACTCGGTGCACGGAGTGCCGGCTCGCCAAACGAGTGCCGTGACGCTCGGGACCCCGGCGGACGCTGCCGCACGACCGGGGGCTAGAGCTTGGCGGTCCAATCGAGGTTGATCGTCTGGTTGATGTAGATGTTCTCGCCAAGGCCGGGCACCGAGGGGTTCATGGTGAGCATCAGCTGCACGGGAACGTTGAAGCGCTGGGCGATGTCGAAAAACGAGTCGCCCTCGACGACCTGGTAGGTGATGAGGGCGCCGGCGCCGTTGGCCACGGCCGAACCGCGGGCCCCGGCCGTTGCCCCGAGGTCCATCGCCGGCCCCTGCGGCAGGGGTTCGGGCTCGGCGTTGGGCACGATCGTGGGAACCTGCGGGTTCGGAATCAGTTCCGCCTCCGGTTCCGCGGTCATCACGGGCTCGGGTTCGACAGTCGGTGTGGGGGTGGGCGTGGCCGACGGCGACGGCGACGGCTCCACTGTGGGCGTGATCGTCACGGTCACGACCGGGGCCGGTTCGCCCGCACAGCCCACGAGCAGCAGCAGGGCCGGCGCGAGCAGGGCGACCCGCCGCATCCGCGGCCGAGAGCGGGGTATTGGGCGCGCTGTTGGGCGCAGTGTTGGGCGCAGTGTG
This sequence comes from Cryobacterium frigoriphilum, assembly GCF_004403305.1. Classification (GTDB taxonomy): domain Bacteria; phylum Actinomycetota; class Actinomycetes; order Actinomycetales; family Microbacteriaceae; genus Cryobacterium; species Cryobacterium frigoriphilum. The sequence continues at coordinate 13,212 of NZ_SOHE01000063.1, forward strand.
TGGCGGATGATGTCGGCCCCCTTGCTGATAATGCCCTGGTGACAGGCCATCAAGCCGGCCGCAGGAACTGTTCTATCAGCTTAGGGGCAGGACTAGACGGCCGGTTGACCCCTGTTCAGGGGGTGGTTCAGCACTCGATGACGTTGACGGCAAGGCCGCCCTCGCTCGTCTCCTTGTACTTCGTCGACATGTCGAGGCCGGTCTGCCTCATGGTCTCGATCACGGTGTCGAGCGAGACCAGGTGGGTTCCGTCGCCGTGCAGGGCGAGGCGCGCGGCCGAGACCGCCGTCGACGACGCGATCGCGTTGCGCTCAATGCAGGGCACCTGTACGAGTCCGCCGACCGGGTCGCAGGTGAGGCCGAGGTGGTGTTCCATCGCGATTTCCGCCGCGTTCTCCACCTGGCGGGGGGTGCCGCCGAGCACCGCGCAGAGGGCACCGGATGCCATCGCGCACGCCGATCCGACCTCCGCCTGGCAGCCGCCTTCCGCGCCCGATATCGAGGCGTTGGCCTTGACCAGTGACCCGATGGCCACCGCGGTCAGCAGGTACCGGCGGAGCCCTCCGGCATCCGCCCCCGGAACGAACCGCAGATAGTAGTGGCCGACGGCCGGGATGATGCCGGCAGCCCCGTTGGTGGGCGCGGTCACGACCCGGCCGCCGGCCGCGTTCTCCTCGTTCACCGCGAGGGCGAAGGCGTGCAGCCACTCGGTCGAGGTGTCGCGTTCCCGCAGTGGCAGCCGGTCGTATTCCTCGAGGCGCTGACGCACCGCGGCGGCACGGCGCTTGACCTTCAGCCCGCCCGGCAGGGTACCGGTGGCGTTCAGACCGGCCTCGACGCAGACGTGCATCGCGTTCCAGATCGCGTCGAGCCCGGCGTCGAGCGTGGCGGCGCCGTGAATCGCCTCTTCATTGCGGCGCGCGACATCGCAGATAGCGAGCTCGTACTCATCGCAGAGGGCGAGCAGTTCGGCGCTCGACGAATAGGGCAGCGGATATGGGGCGCCTGACCGGGTGGCCGGCCGCTCGCCGTCCTGCCGAATGAAACCGCCTCCGATCGAGTAAAAGGTCTGCTCGAAGAGCGCCACCGCGGGCTCGGGTCCGGTCTGCCCGGAGCTCGTCTGCCCGGGGTCGGCCGGTTCGCCCCACGCCGACAGCGTCAGCGCATTGGGGTGGCCCGGCAGCCGGGTGCGCGGTTCGAAGTGCACGTCGCTCGCCGCAATCGCAATGGTGTGGCCGCCGATGAGGGTGAGCGTGGCTCCCGGCGCCAGGCCGGACCACGCGCCGCGCACGTCGTTCGGATCGCAGGTTTCCGGCCGAAAGCCGGCGAGGCCGGCGAGTACCGCGTCGGGCGTGCCGTGGCCGAGGCCGGTGGAGCCGAGAGAACCGAACAGCGAACAGTGCACCCGCACGACCTGCGGCAGCAGCCCGGAGTCGGCCAGTTGCTGTGCGAACACCCCCGCGGCCCGCATCGGTCCGACGGTATGGGAGCTGGATGGACCGATGCCGATGGAGAACAGGTCGAGAGCCGAGACGTACGCAGTCACCCGTCCATCGTAAACCTCCCCCCGAACACCCCCGAACAGGTCTCACATGGGTCAAGCCCCCCGCGGATGGTCAGCGGAGGGCTTGAGTGCGAGGGCCGCGAACGGCAGCGCCGACGAAACCGGCGTGGGTGAAGACTACGCGATGGTGAAGGTGATGGTGGAAACGTAGGGGTTCACGGCGGTGGAGCCGACAGCGGCAGAGAAGTTGGAGCGGTACGAGTTGGCCGGAACAGCGAGGCTGAAGGTCGGGGCGAGGCTGAAGCTGCCCTTGCCGAGGGTGCTGGAGGACACGAGCGACTGGGCGGTGCCGCTCATGACCACGGCGCTCGTGGTCGGCGCGGTGTCGGAGCCGGCGCCGGCGGTGACGGTGCCGGGCGTGATGGTCAGGTTGCCGACGGGCAGCGTGCGGGCGGTGAGATCGATGGTGCCGGCGGCACTCGTGAAGTCGGTGGCGCTCGCGGTGAGGCTCCAGGCGGCGTTGGAACCGCGGGCGTTGGTGATGTTCCACGCGGAGGCGGTGCCGGTCGAGGTCTTCGCGTTGATGCCGTCGAGGGTGACGCCGGTCATGGCGTCGGGGGCTGTGGCGGTGGCCGAGAGGTTACCGGCCGAGACGGTCGAATCGATCGTGTCGGTGCTGTCGACGGCGTTCGCGGGGGTGAGGGCGGCGAAGAAGAGGATGCCGGTGGTGGCGATGATTCCGCAGATCGAGGTGCGTGCGCGCATGGTGTGAGTCTTTCAGAGAGGGTTCCGGTGAGACCGGAGGAAGAATGAAGAGCGGACTGTGCAGGCCGTGAGGCCGAATTCGTCATCCGCTGGAACGGGTTCCGGTGGCGATATCCCAATACTCACACGGGGGGTACGGGATGCCACGCTCGCCAGCGCAGGGTTGAATCAGGGTTAGCTCAAGGTTGTCGCATCCCCTCTGGGGAGCGGCTAACTGATGGTGAAGGTCAGCACCGACACGTAGGGGTTCAGCGGCGAACCGTCGATGGCTCCGGTGAAATTTGAGCGGTAGGCGTTGGGCGGAATGGCGAGGCTGAAGCTCGGCGAGAGCAGGTAACTGCCGCGATGGGGTCCGCTCGTGGTGATGAGTGTCTGCGCGGTTTCCGACAGAGCAAGGGTCGGGGCGCTGATGCCGTCGACCGGGCCGCCGTCGGCACCGGCGGTGATCGTGCCGGGAATGATGACCAGACCCTCCGCCGGCAGGGTACGGGGTACCGTCTCGATGGTGCCGGCGGCGCTCGTGGGAACGCTTGCGCTCACCGACAGCGTCCAGGCGGCGCCGGTGCCGCGGTCATCCACGATCACCCACTGTTCCGAGGTTCCCGTTGAGTATTGGGTCTCGATGCCCTGCAGCACGACCGCCGACAGGGAGGCGCCCGAGGTCGTGGCGGTCAGTGGACCGGCGACCGGAGTGGGGTTGGTGAACACGTTGTTGGACAGCGCCACGGCACCGCCGAGGGTGAGGGCGCGACCGGCGAAGGTCGCATCCGCTCCGACCGAAATGGCGGCGAGGGTGAGGAGTGTGCCCGAGAACGAGGCGGTCGCGCCGAGTGAGACGGCACCGACGACCTGCCAGAACACCCGGCTGGCGTCGGCGCCGTTGATGAGCAGCACCGAGCTGCCCGCTGCCGCCGCGAAGGCCGCCTCAATTTGAAAGATGAAGACTGCGTTCGGGTTGCCCTGGCCGTCAAGGGTCAGCGTGGTGCTGTTGGCGAGCGCGGCGCCCGCACGGTAGATGCCGGCCGTGAGGGTGCGGCCGGCGAGGTCCCCGGTGAGGGTCGCCGTCGGGGTGCGCGCTGCGGCGTCGTTATAGGCGAGTTGCAGGTCGGCCTGCGCCGCCGCCGCGTGGCTGTCACCGGGGTGCAGCGACCCCGAAAGGGTTCCCGGCGGAAAACCGGTGATCGCGGTGCCGGGGCTCACCCCGATGTCGCCGCCGATCGTGCTGATTCCGGTGCTGGCGACGGATGTCGTGGCCAACACCGCGTAGCTGCCCGCCGATCCGAGGTTCACCGGCTGGGCGGTGATGAAGATGTTCGTGTTGAGCGCCACGGTATCGCCGAGGGTCAGGGCCCGGCCGGTGAACCCGGTGGCGTTGCCGATGCTGATGCCTGACTCGCCGAGAATCGTGCCCATGAACGTCGATGCGCCGCCGAGCGACACGCCGCCGGCCACCTGCCAGACCACGCGGGAGGCCTGCGCGCCATTCACGAGTCGGACGACGCTGCCCGCCGAGGTGGTCAGGCCGGCGTCAAGTTGAAAGATGAAGACGCCGTTGCGGTTGCCCTGACCGTCGAGCACGAGCTCTGTTCCGAGCGTGAGCGCGGCGGAGGCGTGGTGCACGCCCTCGGTGAGCGTACGTCCCGACAGGGTGCCGCTCAGATTCGCGGTCGGCACCCGAGCCGCCGCATCCCCGATCGCGGTCTGCAGGTCGGCTCTGGCCTGTGCCGCCGCGGCGTCACCGGAGTGGATCGTGCCGGAGACGACACCGGGCGGAAACCCGGTGACGGTGCTGCCGGGGCTCACGCCCAGATCGCCGCTCAGCGTGGTGCCGCCAGTGTTGACGACGGATGCCCCGGCCAGCACCGAATACGCGGCCGCAGCCCCGAGGTTCACGGTGGGTTCGGTGGTGAAGATATTGCTCGACAGGGCGATGGCCCCGTTGAGGGTCAGAGCTCGGCCGGTGACGGTCGTGCCGGCGCCGACGGCGATCGCGGCCAGGCCCATGATGGTACCGGCGAAGGATGCCGTCGCGCCGAGCGCGACGGCCCCCACGACCTGCCAGATCACGTTGGCCGGGCGTGCGCCATTGCGCAGCCGAATCTCGCTGCCGGCGGCCACGTCGAAGGCCGCGTCAATTTGAAAAATGAAGACCGAGTCGGGATTGCCCTGCGCGTCGAGCGTGAGGGTGGTGCTGACCGAGATGGCGGCGGTGGCCTTATAGATGCCGGCCGTCAGAGTGCGGCCGGCGAGGTCGCCGGCGATGGTTGCGGTCGGCGCCCGGGTCGAGGCGTCGTTGTAGGCGTTCTGCAGGTCGACCCTGGCCTGGGTCGCCGCAGCGTCGCCCGGGTGGATATCGCCGGTGACGATGCCCGGCGGAAACCCCGACACGGTGGTTCCGGGGCTCGTGCCGATGTCGCCGCTGTAGGTCGAGGGCCCCGTGTTGGCGATGGACGTGCCGGCCAGCAGCGAGTAAGTCTGCGCGGTGCCGAGGTCGACGGGGGACTCGACCGCGGCGGCGGGGGTCGGCGCCACGAGCAGCCCGGCGAGCAGCGCCGCGCCGCTCAGGGTCGCGAGCAAGGTGCGGGCACCGGGCATAGTGCGGGCACCGAGCAGGGCGCGGGCGGTCCACCGGCGGTGGTGCGGTGCCCGCCGTCGGTGGGCGGGCATCAGGTGCGTGGCCGGCGGAGCGGCAGCTCACCCGGCGGAGTGGTGGCGGTGGGCATGGTGGCGGCATCCGTCGTCGTGCTGGGCGTGCTGGGCGTGCTGGGCGTGGCCGGCGTGGCCGGCGTGGCCGCCTGGGAGATCTGGGCGAGCGCGGCGCGGGCCTTTTTCACGAACAGCGCGATGCGCCAGATTGCGAAGCCGACAGCCGCGAGCACGAGCAGCAACCCGGCCACGAACCACCAGGGCGCGTAGTTGACTCCGGTGCTGGCCGTGTCGGTGCCGGCCGCCGAGGTGAGGGTGGCGGTCGCGGTGCCGAGCTGCAGAAACGGCGCCGGCGTGATCTGAGCGGTCAGATCGAGTGTGGCTCCGGGCAGGATGCTCTCGGGCGCCGTGAAGGTCACGGTCTCGGTGGCGCCGATCACGCTGCTGAGGTCGAGTTCGGCGGTGGGGTTCAGAATCGAATTGCCGGTGTTGGTGATCGGCAGGGTGAAGGTCAGCGCGCCGTCGGCTCGGTCGTAGCTGAGATCGCCGTGTTCGAGCGTTTCGACGGCCGTACCGGCCACGGTCAGGTAGATCCGCACGCCCTGGCGTTGGATCACATCGAGCCGCAGCGCGGCGTCGCCCTCGTTGGTCGTGGTTTCGCCCTCGATGGTGGGGCTCTGAATGATCAGACCGCCCGGGTAGTCGCCCGGTCTGGTGCCGACCGGCACCGATAGCGTGAACGGAACGCGGGCGTCGGACTCGGCGGGAACCGTGATGCTCGCCGAATCGACGGACACCCAGGCTCCCGAACCGACCTGGGTGTCGTCTTGGTCGGCGAGCGCGAACGCGCCCTGCGGTGTGCTCATGCCGTCAACGGCATAGGTAAGCAGTGTCACATCGGCGTTGGTGTGGTTGGTGACAATGGCCGTGGCGTCAATGCTTGACCCGGCGTCGAGGGTGATGTGAAAGAAGTCCGCTTCGAGTTCGGGGCGGATGCCGAGGGTTCCGTCGTCGACGGCGGCCGCCGGTGCCGCGGGCACGAGCGCGAACAGCATCGGGGCCAGCGCGGCGAGCGCGACCAGCAGGGCCAGCCGGCGCGGGGCGGAGGCCCTCGAAGTGGGGTGTGTCATGGGGTGAACCTTAGCTGAGAATGCCGTATCGGCCCCCATCCGGGTGCCTGTGCGCGCGGGTGCGGGAGGCCGCAGCCCGACGGGTTAATCCTCACACGGGGGGCGTGCGAAGTCGGTGTCGGGGGCGCAACGTTGGGTCAGGGTTGGCTCAAGATTGCCGGACAGTCACCGCGCGGTCGGGTTGGGTAGTGGTGGTCGTCCGCCGCGGCGTGGGCGTCGGTTGGGGTCGATGCTGGCGGGTGGAATGAAGTAGATCACGTTGTTCTTGACCAGAATGTCCCACCCTTCCCGGTGGATGCGATGGTGGCATGGCCCGCACAGCAGGGTGCAGTTGTCGAGGTTGGTGGGGCCGCCGTGGGCTTTCCACCACAGAATGTGGTGGGCCTCGGTGTAGCTGGCGGGTCGGTTGCAGCCGGCGGTGGCGCAGCCGCCGTCGCGTTCGGCGATAGCGAGCTTCTGCGCGTGGCTGAAGAGGCGTCGGCCGACGCCGAAGTCGAGCACTTTGCTGTCGCCGCCGAGCACCATTGGGATGATGTGGGCGTCGACGGCCAGGCGACGGGCGGTTCCGGCGGAGATGGGCTGTTCGATGCCGTCGAGTTGGGCTTCACCGAGGCCGTCGAGCAGGGATTGCAGGGTCATCCGCACGATGACGGTGGTGTGGGCGAGGGGGCCGGGGCCCTGCGTGCACGATAGGGCGTGCCGCACAATGTCTACGAAGGCGTCGAAACTCATCTGCTGAATCGTGCGGGTCTCGGTGAGCAGTTCGTGCGATTCGGCACAGCCGTCGCCGTCATCACTGTTCTCGGTCGGTTCGAAGCGCGGGCTGCGCAGCTCGGCACCAACCAGAGCATCGATGGCGGCGTCACAGAACGCCGCCGACACCGGGTCGGCCTCGAGCACGTAGCGTTTCATGCCGTTGGGCAGCACCGTGCGCACGAGCGAGCGGCGGCTGACGAGCACTTCTTCGCGCGGTTCGATGCCGTCCACGTCGAGAGCGTCGCGGTAGCGGATGCTGAGCTTGCGTACCGAATCGACCGGGTTGTCGGTCGCGAAGCTGACCAGGGCCTGTTCGGCCAGGTCGAGGTCTTCTGCCGTGGCGCGCGGGGCGGCCTGGGCGAGGTTCTGGGTGATGAACGCGGCGGAGTCCACGTTCAACGCTCCCGCGTCGAGGGCGGCGGCGACCTGCGGATAGGGGGCCGGCATCCGCTCACCGAGCAGACTCACCCGCGGCCGGGTAGCGCTGCCGACCCGGCAGAGCCGACCGGCTTCGGCCAGGGAAATCTGACCGACGTCGGTCAGCAGCACCGCCGCGTTGCGGCATCCGGTCTTGGCCGCGATGCCGTGCGAGCCGGCATCGTGCTCGAACCGGTCCTGCAGCTCGCCGGCAGCGCGGGCCGCGAGGGCCTCAACCTGGCGTTGGGCCGCGAAGATGGCGTCGGTGACGGTCAGCAGCTCGGCATCACTCATGCCCTGCAGATCACGTGCCGCACGCGAGCCTTCGCCAGCATCGTACCCGCCAGCACCGACCCCATCAGCACCGAACCCAGCAGCACCGAACCCAGCAGCACCGAACCCAGCAGCACCGACCCCATCAGCACCGACGAACCGCCCGCTGAGCGCGTCGGCGAAGGCAGCGGCGACGAGCGCGGTGCTTTCGAGAAGGGCATCGGTGGAGGTTGTCATGATGAGATCTTCTCAGCACCCACCGACATTCTTTACCCACCGACATTCTTTACCCACCGACATTCATTCCGGTCGGCGGGAAGTGCGGCGGTCGGGCCGCGCGCTGCTAGCTAGCTAGCTGATCGTGAAGGTCAGCACCGAGACGTAGGGATTCTGCGGCGAGGTCTCACGGTCGGCCGAGAAGTTTGACCGGTAGGCGTTGGCGGGAACGGTCAGGCTGAACGTCGGGGTCAGGGCGAAGGCGCCCTTGCCGAGTTTCGGTGACCAGACGAGGGCCTGTGCCTGGTGTGACATGGTGACCGGCACCGTCTGCGGTGCGGCATCGGCGACGCCCCCGTTGAAGGGAGTGACCGATCCGGGCGTGATGGTGAGGCTCTCGGCGGGCAGGGTGCGGGCGTCCGTGTCGGTGCTGCCAGCGGCGCTGATGAAGTCGGTGGCGCTGGCCGAGAGGCTCCAGGCCGCGCCGGAGCCGCGGGCGTTCGTGATGGTCCAGGCGGATGCGGTGCCCACGGAACTCTGCACGGTCACGCCGTCGAGACGCACGGCACTCATCGCTTCTGGTGCGGTCACGACGGCCGTGAGTGGGCCGCCGGTGATTGCGACGCTGATCGTGTCGGTTGAGTCGGTAGCGGCCGCGGCCGAGTGAGCCACAAGGGTCGACCCCGAAATGGTTCCTGCCAGCGTTCCCACGGACAGGAGAACGAGAGCGGGGAGTGCGCGGCGCCAGTTCGACATTTTACCCTTTGACCTTGGGTTCTACTGATTTCGCATCCGTGCTTATCAGCGTGATTCCCGGTTATAGAGTCATATCGTAGCAAAGTGCAGCGGCTGCAATTACCGCCAAAGGTCCTGACCTGTGTCCGGGCCGTGCCGGGACACCCGAGTGGTGCCCCGGCAGCCTCGTGCTAGCGGATTGTCTTGCGCGCGGTGATCTGGCCGGTGTCGAAACCGAGCAGGTGCAGGCCGCCGTGAAAGCGCGCATGCTCGATCTTGATGCAGCGATCCATGACCACGGTGAGTCCTTTGGATTCGCCGTATTCGGCGGCTTCCTGGTTCCAAATGCCCAGCTGCACCCAGATCACGGGGGAGCCGATCGCGAGCACGTCGTCGATGACGGCGGGAATGTCGGTGCCGCGTCGGAACACGTCAACGATGTCCGGTACTTCGGGCAGCGACGCGAGGTTGGGGTAGGCCTTCTGGCCGAGGATCGTGTCGGCGTTCGGGTTGACGAAGTACACGCGGTAGCCGCTCGACTGCTGCAGGTAGGTGCCCACGAAATAGCTCGAACGGGCCGGGTTCGGTGAGGCCCCCACGATGGCGATGGACTTCGCTTCGCGCAGAATTTTCAGGCGCGCCTTGGCGTCGGGGCCGACCCAGGTGCGCTGGGACTTGAGCAGCTTGGCGAGCGGGGAATCTGTCGGCACCGAGCAGCTGAGCCCGTTGACGAGCTGTACGGTCTGCGTGCCGTCGGCCAGCGTGCCGTCGGTCTGCGTGGCGTCTGTCAGCGTGGTGCTCATTCGGTGCCTCCGGTAACACTCGCGAGTACGGGCTCGGCGGGCGTCGACTGGCCCGCGGTGGCCTTGGTCAGGGCCTGGTCGAGATCGTAGATGATGTCGGCGACGTCTTCAATGCCGACGCTCAGACGTACGAGTCCCGGCAGCACACCCGCGTCGAGCAGCTGCTGGTCGCTCAGCTGAGCATGGGTGGTCGAGGCGGGATGGATGACGAGGGTCTTCGCATCGCCGATGTTGGCGAGGTGGCTGGCCAGGTCGACCGATTCGATGAAGGTGCGGCCGGCGTCGCGACCGCCTTTCACGCCGAAGCTGAAGACCGATCCAGGACCCTTCGGCAGGTACTTGAGACCACGCTCGTAGTGCGGGTGGCTCGGCAGTCCGGCCCAGTTGACATAGTCGACCCGGGGGTCGGCTTCGAGCCACTCCGCCACGACGCGTGCGTTGTCCACGTGCGCCTGCATGCGGTACGGCAGCGTTTCGACGCCCTGGGCGAGCAGAAAGGCGGAGTGCGGGGCGAGGGCCGGACCGATATCGCGCAGCTGTTCGGCGCGCAAACGGGTGAGAAAGGCGTACTCGCCGAAGTTGCCGGCCCATTCCAGTCCGCCGTAGCTCGGAACCGGCTGGCCGAACAGCGGAAACTTGTCGCTGTGCCAGTTGAAGCGGCCGCTCTCGATGACGACACCGCCCATGGTCGTGCCGTGCCCACCGAGAAACTTGGTCGCTGAGTGGATGACGACGTCGGCGCCCCACTCGATGGGGCGGCACAGGTACGGGGTCGCGAGGGTCGCGTCGATGATCAGCGGAATGCCGGCGGCGTGGGCGACGGCGGCGAGACCCTCGATGTCGGCGACTTCGCCCGAGGGGTTGGCGACGATCTCGGCGAAGATGAACTTGGTCTTGTCGGTGATCGCTGCGGCGTAATCGGCCGGGTCGGTACCGCTCACGAAGGTCGTGTCCACGCCGAAGCGGCGCAGAGTCACGTCGAGCTGGGTGATCGATCCGCCGTAGAGGGCGGCGCTCGAGACGATGTGGTCTCCCGCTCCGACGAGGCTCGCGAACGTGATGTACTGCGCAGAGAGCCCGCTCGCGGTGGCGACGGCGCCGAGTCCGCCCTCGAGGCTCGCAATGCGCTCCTCGAACGCGGCGACGGTCGGGTTCGACAACCGGGAGTACACGTTGCCGTACTTCTGCAGCGCGAACCGGGCCGCGGCATCCGCGGTGTCATCGAAGACGAACGCCGTGCTCTGGTAGATGGGTAGGGCGCGCGCGCCGGTTACCGCATCGGGAATGTTGCCCGCGTGAATTGCGCGGGTTGAGAAGCCGTACTCGCGATCTGCCATGGCCCTACGGTAGCCGTCACCACCGACAACGCGCTGAGGTGTCGTAACGCGACGACATTGAACACGGCGGGCCAGCGGGTCGGCGGCTCACGACAGGTGTACGGCGGCGAGTGCGAGCCCGGCGATCAGCGCCCACGACGCGAGGCCCACGGCGAGAGCTCGGCCACCGGTTCGTGCGAGTTCGCCCAGACGAATGCCGGAGCCGAGGGCGAACAGGGCCATGGCGAGCAACGCGGTCTGGGCGACGGATGCCGCCTCGAGCATCGCGGGCGGCACCGGCAGCCAGGTCCGCACGAGAACGAGGGCGAGAAAGCCGAGCACGAACAGCGGCACGAGCGGCGGGCGGCGCGCGCCGGGTGCGGGCGGCGCGGCGGGCG
>NZ_SOHE01000032.1 GCF_004403305.1 Cryobacterium frigoriphilum
AGCAGCGCCGGGGCGGCAGCGCGCCGGGTCAGCCGGCTTCGGGGTCGCGCAGCACGAAGATGAGGGCGCTGATCGCGGCCGTCACCCCGGCGGCGGCGGGCGAGTCGGTGGTGCCACCCTCGACGGCCGTCGTGCTCACGGCGCTGACGCTGACGAGGCGCTCGCCCAGGCGCAGACCGTCGAGAAAGTCGAGTACTCGGTCGTATTCGCCGACCAGGGTGATCGTGACCGGCACCGAGACGAAGTTCGCGGCGGTCACGAGGTCGCTCGTGACTGGGGGCACCGCCGTCGGCACCTCGGGGGGCGCGGCAGCCACGGGAACGGATGCCGCGGCATCCGTCGCCGGCACGGCCTCGGCAACGGGCGCGACCACGACGAGCGGCTCGTAGGGCTCGGCGTCGCTCACGGTCATCGCCGACAGCGACAGGCCGTTCTCGGCGGCGAGCGCCGAGACCTCGGCCACGAAATCGGGCAGCTGCGCGCCGGTCGGCACCGAGGTGCGCAGCTCGGCCAGTTCACGCTGCACGCCGTCGATGTCTTCAAAGTCGTTCTGCAGGGCGTCGAGCTGCAATTCGTAGACCTCGTTTTGCGCCTCGACGGCGACGCGCTCGGCGCGTGCCGCGCTCACCTCGGTCAGCTTCGGGGAGATGCCGAGCAGCCAGCCCAGCACGAGCGTGACGCCCATGACCAGGGCGGCGCCGAACATCCAGATGCGATTGCGGTCCATGACTACTCGCTCCCAGCGGCGTCGGCGAAGCGCCCGGAGTACGCCTGTTCGTTGATGTGCAGGGTCACGCTCACCTGAAAGGCGCCGGTGTCGGTTTGGGTGATGGCGCCGGGAGTGCCGTCGGCGTACCCCGGCAGTGCGCTGAGGTCGCGCAGCCAATCGGGCACCCCCGGCAGGGTGGGACTCGTCACCAGCAGGGTCAGCGTCGCGACCCTGGCCTGCTGCAGCGGCGCGATCGCCTGGTCGTAGGGGGCCAGCGGAGTCGCCGCGTCGAACGTGACGGAGTCGATGGTGACGTCACTCGGCAGCACCTCCCGCACCCGCTGCAGGTAGTCCTTCCAGTCGATTTCGGTCGAGCCGCCCACCTGCTGCGCGGCGATGGTCGCGTCGACGGCGTCTTGCACCTGACGCACCTCGAGGTACTGGACCTGTTCGGTGAGCAGCTCGGCGGTGCGGCTCTGGGCGGCGGCCAGGCGCGACTGCCCCTGCATCGCCTGCCAGGTCGCCACCCCGACGCCCCCGGCGACGAGCACCACGACCGCGACGACGGCGATCAGCAGCCCGCGCTGCAGTGCCTTGCCGCGCAGTCCGGCCTTCACCTCCGGCGGCAGCAGGTCGGCCCGTGGCTCGCCGCCGATGATCAGTTCATCGACGACGGATGCGCGGCTCATCCCTTGCTCCCGAGCGCCAGCCCCAGGGCCACCAGGTAGCTGCCCCCCGACTGCTGCAGACCCTCGACGTTAAGGCCGCGGGCCAGGTGCACCGCCCCCACCGGGTCGGGAGCCTCCACCGGCAGCCGCGTCAGCCCGGCAAGTGCCTGCCGAAATCCGAGCAGGCGGGCCCCACCACCGGTGAGCACGATGCGGGTCACGGTCAGGGTGTGCCGGGTATTGGTGAAGTAGTTGACCGTGTTGCGCAGGCTGTTGAGCAGCTCGGTCGTCACGTCGTGCACGAGCGTCTGCGCCGCCAGGGTCTCGGCGTCACGCCCGCTCTCCAGTTCGCCTGCGCCCGGCTCGAGCCCGAGCGTGAGCTTGAGCGCGTCGGCCGGCTGGGCTTCGAGCGCCAATCGCACCATGAGCGCCTGCGTCACATCGTCGCCGCCGGCCGGAATCAGCCGCACGAATTGCGGAATGCCCGCCGCGGTGATGAGCACACTCGTCGTTCCGGCACCGACGTCGATCTGTACGATCACGTCATCCGTCGCCGCGCCGCGATGAATCGCCCGGCTCAGCGCGAACGGAATCAGGTCGACCTCGACCGGCGTCAGTCCGGCGAGCTGCACGGCCTTCACGTTGGCGAGCACGACGTCTTTGACCGCCGCGATCAGCAGCCCGCTCACCTGCGGCCCGGTCTCTGGCTCACCGGGCAGCTCGATGATCGGGTAGAAGTCGAGCAGGGCCTCGGCGACCGGCACCGACAGCAGGTCTTGCACCTGAAACGGCAACGATTCGCGAATGCGTTTCATCGACATTTTCGGCACGGTGAGGTCGCGCGCGACCACGCGATGGTTGCCCATTCCGAGCACCACGTCGCGGCTCTTGAACCCGCCGGCAGACCACAGGCGTTTCAAAGCGGATGCGACGGTCGCCGGTTCGAGCACCTCCCCGCGGCTCACGGCCCCGGCCGGCAGCCGCTCTTCGTGGTAACGCTGAATGGTGGGCCTGGCCGATCCGGCCTCGCTGACCTCCACCGCGCGCACCGAACCGAAGCCGATATCGATGCCGACCACACTCGTGCTCATTCGTCTCCTCGTTCGCCCGCGGGCTGCGTCGCGGTCGTCGTCACGGGGCACTCACAAAGATGAGGGTGGATGCCTCGGCGAGCGGGGTCGAGGATCCCGCCTGCACGACGCTCACCCGAAACGTCACGACGCCGGGGTATCCGGCCGGCGCGGCCGGGCAGACCCCGCGCACACGCTGCACGGTCAGGGTGCTGTCGATGCTGCTGGTCGCACTGTCCGAAGCGGGAAGCGCCGAGCACACGGTGCCCTGAGCCCTGGCCTGTTCGATCTGTTCGCTCACCAACTGGGTCGCCGTGGCGATGCTCGCGTTGACAACGGAGACCTGCATGGACTGCACGATCAGCGGCAGAAAGGCGACCGCGAGCAGGCCGAGCAGAAACATGGACACCACGATCTCGATCAGGCCGAATCCTGATTCGGTGGTCTCGGTCTTCTGCACGAGCGCACCCCCTCATGGGATCCGGTGGGTTGTGGTTGTGAGCTGTGAGTTGTGAGACGTGAGTCGGGGCGGAACGGCCGGCCGGACGCCCCCGGGGCGCCCGGCCGGCCCGGTACCGGCTGAATCCGGCTAACTCTGAACGGCGGCGCCGTCTCCGTCGATGGTCCACTCGTGATCGGCGGGAACCGCGTCTTCGGTCCAGGTTCCGGTGATGACGAAGTCGGTCTCGTCTGTGCCGCTGAGGGCCACCGTGATGTCGTCGCTCGCCGTGTAGCCCTCGAGCCCGTCGATTGTCGTCGGGAATACTCCGGTCGACGTGAATTCGGCGATGACGGCCGTCTTCGCGCTCGTGATTGCGGCCGACACGGCGCTGTCTTTCGCGCCGTCCTGCTGGCTCAGAAAGATCGGGATGGCGACCGCGGCAAGAACGCCGATGATCAGCACCACAACGAGCAGCTCGATGAGGGTGAATCCCTTCTCATCCGGATTCAGGCGCAGGCGTTCGCGCTTCTCGGCAAGAACACGCTGTTTGCGTAAGAGCGCCCCCGTGATACGTGTGAACATGTCAATCCAGTCCTTGTGGTGCGCTGTGTGAAGCTGGGAACGGCGTCGGGTCGCTCACGCTGATCATACGTTTCTTCGCCCCCCAATGGGGGGTTTCTCGTAAACTTTTCCGCCCCATCTTGCGGGGGGCCGCCCCGAGCCCGTCAGCCGGCGTCGAGCAGGTCCCGCAGCGACGTGAGATCGCCCATCTGCGCGGCCGAACCGGCCGAACCGCCCGTCACGGTGCCCGTGTCGAGATTGATACCGGGCAGCCCCAGCGCCACCGACTCGAAGCGGGTGTTGTTCTTGAAGTCGTTGGCTCCATTGGCGTAGAGCTGACCGCGCCACTCGAAGGTGTTCATGGCTTCGAGCCGGCACGGCGTGTAGAGCATGGCGTCAATGGTCGGGGCGATCGTGAAGCCGTTCTTCATCGAGAAGTCGCCCTGCAGCAGGCCGCAGGTGGGTGCGTTGTTCGCCACGTTGTCGGGTGTGACGAACCAGAGTTTGTGCTGCGCGGTCGTGGACGACTTGAAGCGCACGTTGTTGATGAAGTCAAACTTCTGGGCGAAGATCACGACGTCGTTGGTGAGGTTCACGTCGCCGGTCGCCTTCACGCCGAGCGGGCACAGGGCCAGGGCGTTGATGATCACCGGCTTGGTGCCGTTGGCCGCGGCCGCGAGCCGGGCCGCATCGATCGTGCAGTTGAGGCCGATCGGCGTCACCTTGTACGGCACGCCGGCGCTGTCGACCCAGTCACCGGGCACGTAGCCCACATCTACCCAGCCCGGCACCGCAGGAATATCTGCGCTTGTCAGGTATTTCGTATAGACGCCGCCGACCCGGCTCGGCAGTGTGGCAGCATTCACGTTGACGGTCGCCGAGGTCAGGTTGCCGGTGACCTGCCCAAGGGTGGCCGCGCCCGAGGCCCAGGCGTTGCCCTCGATGGCGCATCCGCTGATATTCAGATTGCCGTTGGAGACGACCACGTCGCCCTCGATCACGGTATTGTTCGCGCACTCCATACTGCCGTTTTTGACCTGAATGGCGGCGCGCCCGCTCTCGGCGACGAGCAGGTTGGCGTTGTTCTTGAAGACGACTCCGCCGTAGAGATACATGGCCGCGCCGGTGGGCTGAACCCCCGGCAGCACCGCGGGCACGTACGAGAAGACCGCCTCGACGGTGGTGGCGTCGCCATCGGTGTTGCCTGCCACGCCGGCCGACACGGCCGTTCCGGTCGAGAGCACACGGATGCGCACGGCGGCCACGCCCGCAGCCGGGCAGCCGGCCACCCAGGCCTCGCCCGTCGTGCTGAGCGAGTACGACACGGTGGCCGTGAAGGCCGGCATCGCGCGGGTGTACTGGGCCTGGCAGGCGCCCTGGGTCAGGCTGACCTCGGCCACGTTCACGCCGCTCTCGGCCGCCGCGATCGACTGCACGCCGGCGCGGGTCGCGCTCGTGAGCCCGAGGGAGTAGAAGCTCACGCCGGTGACCGTGACGGTGATGACGACCATGACCGCCATCACGGCGATGACGGCCATCAGGGCGCTGCCCTCGTCACGGGGCCGTCGGGTGCGGGGCCGTCGGGTGCGGGGCCGTCGGGTGCGGGGCCCTCGGGTGTTCATCAGGCGCATGGGTCGCTCCGGGTGGCTAGGGTTCGCATGGTCGCGGTGGAATTGATGCCGACCGGCAGGCTCTCGCCCGCATCGATCGTGAGCGCGAGGGTGATGCGACCGTCCACCCCGCCGAAGACCGGCGTGCCGGTCGGGCTGACGCCGTCGCCGAGTTTGATCCACGACGACAGGGCGGCGGATGTCGGCGGCGCGATCAGGGCGGCCGGCGACATCCGCTTCGTGTAGACCGCTCCGCCGTCATCGGGCGTGAAGTACCAGGCCTGACAGGCCCAGACGACGGGGGTCGCGCTTCCCGCGGTGCGGGCCAGCAGCAGCTGGGTGTCGTCGATGTCCTGCAACGACACGAAGGAGGCGTTGCGCACCCCGACCTGCACGGAACGGCTGATCAGCTGGCCCATATTGGTGGCCGTCGACGCGGAACGAACGTCACGCTCGATGCGCAGCGAACTGATCAGCATGCCGCCGACGATCGACAGGATGACGACCGCGAACAGCATGTAGATCAGCAGCTCGACGAGGCTGAACCCCGCCTCGACCCTGCATCGCTTCAGGGCGCGTCTCAGGGCGCGTCTCATGGCGCGTCCAGCAGAATGAGGGTGCTCGCGGAGGCGAGTTCGTCGCTGGATCCGACACGGGTGACCCAGATGCGCAGCGGCACGACCCGCAGGTAGGGCTCGACACAGACGTCGGTGGGGGCAAGATCGAGCGCGAGGTGCGGCTGCAGGGCGCCCCGGGCATCCGCTACCGGCAGCGGAACCACGGCCGCGAACTCCTTGACCGCCGAGCAGCTCGATCCCGACGCTCCGATCTGTTCGAGCTGCTGCACGACGAGCTGCGTGGCCGATGCACGCACGGCATTGACCGAGGCGATCTTCGCCGCCTGCACGAGCACCGGCAGAAAAGCTATCGCGAGCACCGCGATCAGAAACATGGAGATGACGATTTCGATCAGACCGAAGCCGTTCTCAGCGCCGTTCTCAGCGCCGTTCTCAGCGCCGGCCGCGGGGTGTGGGGGCCGCCCGTGGTGGGGCATCGCTCACCCCTATTTCACGTACTCGAAGATGCTGAACATGGGCAGATACAGCGCCACGATCATGCCGCCGATGACGACCCCGATGAAGGCGATCATGAGCGGTTCGATGAGCGCGGTCAGCTGCTCGGTCGTGGACTGCACCTCCTGGTCGTAGAAATCGGCGACCTTGCCGAGCATCTGTTCGAGCGCTCCGGCGTCTTCACCAACCGCGATCATCTGCACGACCATCGCCGGAAAGATCGGCTCCCGCGACAGCGGGCCAGCGATCGACTTGCCCTGCCGCACCGATTCCTGCACCTTCCGCAGCGCCGACTCGACGACCCAGTTGCCGCTGGTCTCGCCCACGATCGCGAGGGACTGCAGAATCGGCACCCCGGCACCGATCATGGTCGAGAAGTTGCGGCTGAACCGGGCGATGGCGAGCTTCATCATGAGCGGCCCGAACACCGGCAGCTTCAGCTTGAACGGGTCGACGATGCGCCGAACCCGTTCGCTGTTCTTGTTCTTCTTCCACCAGATCGCGAACACGATGCCCACCACCACGAGCAACGGCCCCGCCCACACCATGATCTTGGACATCACGACGAGCACCTGGGTGGGCAGCGGCAGCTCGCCGCCGAGTCCGGAGAACATCTTCTCGAACACCGGCACGATGAAGATCAGCATGCCGATCACGGCGAGCACCGCCATGATCAGCACCACGACGGGGTAGGCGAGCGCCGACTTGATGGTGTCACGCAGCTTCACCTCCGACTCGAAGTTGCCGGCCACCGAGTTGAGCGAATTCTCGAGAAAACCGCCGGTCTCGCCGGCCTTGACGAGGTTGATCATGATCGGCGGAAACACCACGTCGTGCTTGCTCATCGCCTCCGACAGCGACGCCCCGGTCTCGACCTCGTTGCGAATCGTGGTCAGCACCCGGGCCAGCTGCCGGTTTTCGGTCTGTTCAGAGAGGATGTTCAGGGTGCGCAGCAGCGACAGCCCGGCGCTCGTCATGGTCGCCATCTGTCGACTCATCACGGCGAGGTCTTTGAGGCCGACACCCTTGCTGAGCCCGGGAATGCGAATCTCCCGGCTGAGCCCGGTACCGACCTGCACCTCACTGATCGAGATCGGGGACAGCCCCATCGCGCGCAGTCGCATCATCGCCGCGCTCTCCGAGGCGGCATCGAGCCGACCAGACACGACCTTGCCGCCCATATCGCGGCCCTTGTACGCGTAGGCGAGAGTGCCGGACATCAGTTGCCCCGCGTCGAGAACGAGTCCCCGAAGTCGATGCCGGCGCCTGACGACGGCGAACCGGGCGGAA
This sequence comes from Cryobacterium frigoriphilum, assembly GCF_004403305.1. GTDB lineage: Bacteria > Actinomycetota > Actinomycetes > Actinomycetales > Microbacteriaceae > Cryobacterium > Cryobacterium frigoriphilum. The sequence goes on from NZ_SOHE01000032.1 coordinate 7,424, forward strand.
GGTCGGCATCCGTTCGCCGAATCAGCTGGTTCAGACCCTCGAGGTCTTGCGCCTTGTCCTCGGCCGATTGGCGGGTGATCAGGCCGGCGTTGACGAGTTCGGCGAGGTTTTGGTCCATGGTGTGCATTCCGAGGCCGCGACCGGCCTGCATCGACGAGGGAATCTGGTAGGTCTTGCCCTCACGAATGAGGTTCGCGACGGCGGAGGTGGTGATGAGAATTTCGGTCGCCACAACCCGGCCGCCGCCGACCTTTTTCACGAGGGTCTGGCAGATCACGCCCTGCAGCGTCGCGGCGAGCTGGGCCCGCACCTGCGCCTGCTGGTAGGGCGGAAACACGTCGATCACCCGGTCAATCGTCTGCGCCGCGTCCTGGGTGTGCAGGGTCGCGAACACGAGGTGCCCGGTCTCGGCGGCGGTCAGCGCGACCGACACCGTCTCGAGGTCGCGCAGCTCGCCGATCAAAATCACGTCCGGGTCCTGCCGCAGCACGTGCTTCAAAGCGGATGCGAAACTGTGCGTGTCATGCCCCACCTCGCGCTGGTTCACGAGGGACTTCTGGTGCTTGTGCAGAAACTCGATCGGGTCCTCGACGGTCACGATGTGGTCGGCCCTGGTGCGATTGACGAGGTCGATCAACGCCGCGAGGGTCGTGGACTTGCCCGACCCGGTCGGCCCGGTCACGAGCACGAGCCCGCGCGGCAGCTGCGCGAAGGCCGCGACCGACTCGGGCACACCCAGGTCTTTGAGCGGCTTGATCTCGCGCGGAATCAGCCGAAACGCACCGCCGACGGAGTTGCGCTGCAGGTAGTAGTTGACCCGAAATCGGGCGCCGCCGGCCGTGTACGCGAAGTCGAGCTCGAGTTCGCGCTCGAACTCCTCGCGCTGCGCCGGCGTGAGAATGCTGAACAGGGCGCTCGTGACCTTGTCGCGCTCCCATTTTGTCGAACCGTCAATCGGGCGCAGGGCGCCATCGAGACGGATGCACGGCGGCGCGGCGACGGTCACGTGCAGGTCGGAGGCGCCGAGGTCGAGCACCTCGATGAGGGCCGCGACGAGGTCGGCGTCGGGCTGCAGGCCGCCTCCGGTTCCGCCCGCCGAGCGGCCGGCCCGCCGAGACTGACCGGGTTCGGCGGGCGACTCGGCCGCCGAGAAGGCAGCCGCGTCGGGTGCAGCCGCCGGTGGCGCTATGGTCGCTTCGCGATCCGTGCCCGCAGTAGTGCCAGAGTCGAGGTCGTCGAGCGACCACGTCTCGGCCGCGGCACCGGGCGGGGTGACCGGAATCTCGTAGATGGGCTGGCTCATGACTGTCGTCCCTTCGCGGTGGTGCGGCTCGTGCGGCTGGTGCGGCTGCCCCTCGACATCGGCATCAGGCCACCACGCGCAAGATCTCTTCGATCGAGGTCAGGCCCAGGCGCACCTTGGCCCAGCCGTCGTCACGCAGCGCGACCATGCCCTGGTCGAGGGCCGCGCGGCTGATCTCGGCACTCGAGGCGCGAGCCACGCAGAGCCGTTCGATCTCCTCGCTCACGGTCATCACCTCGTGCACCGCGATGCGGCCGCGATAGCCCGTGTTCGAGCAGTTGGCGCATCCGTTCGGTTTGAACAGAATCGGCGACGGATGCTGCGGATCCACCGGAAACCGCAGGTGCGCGAGCTCTTCTGCGCTGCGCACGTCCGGGGCCTTGCAGCGCTCGCAGAGGTGGCGGGCGAGGCGCTGGGCGACCACACAGTCGAGGGCGGAGCCCACCAGGAACGGCTCGATCCCCATCTCGGTGAGCCGGGTGATGGCGCTCGGCGCGTTGTTGGTGTGCAGGGTGCTGAGCACGAGGTGGCCGGTGAGGGCCGCCTCGATGGCGATCTGCGCGGTCTCGTGGTCGCGAATCTCGCCGAGCAGCACCACGTCGGGGTCGCTGCGCAGAATCGAGCGCAGCGCACTCGCGAAGGTGAGCCCGGCCTTGGGGTTCACCTGCACCTGGTTGATGCCCGCCATGCGGTACTCGACCGGGTCTTCGACGGTGATCACGTTGATCTCCGGCCGGGACACCGAGTTCAGGGTCGTGTAGAGCGTCGTCGACTTGCCCGATCCGGTCGGCCCGGTCACGAGGATCATGCCGTAGGGCTTGGAGTAGGCGGTCTTGTAGGCCTCGAAGTTGTGCGCCAGCAGGTTGAGGTCGCGCAGGTTCATACTCGTCGTCGAGTTGTCGAGAATACGCATCACGACCTTCTCGCCCCAGACCGTGGGCAGGGTCGCGACCCGCAGGTCGATCTTGCGGCCGCCGTGGCTGACCGACATGCGGCCGTCCTGTGGTTTGCGCCGCTCGGCGATGTCGATGTCGCTCATGATCTTGAGGCGGCTGATCACCCCGCTCTGGATGCTTTTCGGCGCGCTCGGCATCTCGTGCAGAACTCCGTCGATGCGGTACCGCACCCGCAGGCTGTGCTCCCCCGGTTCGATGTGGATATCGGAGGCCTTGTCCTGGATCGCCTGGCTGACCAGCAGATTGACGAACCGCACGATCGGGGCCGCGTCATCCGCCGCATCATCGCCGATGGAGCGCTCCTGCTCAGTCGGCGCGTGCTCTTCTTCGAGGGTGGTCGTGAGGTTGCTGAGCTCGTCGTCGGCCCGGTGAAACCGGGCGAGCGCGGCGAGCAGGTCGCCGCGCTCGGCGACGACGGGGGCGACGCGCATGCGGGCACCCTCGCGCACATCGTCGAGCGCAAAGACGTTGCCGGGGTCGACCATGGCGAGCACGAGGCGGCCATCGGTGACCGCGATCGGCAGCACCTCGTGGCGGCGGCAGACGACCGGGGAGACCATGGCCAGCGCGATCGGGTCGACCGGGTAGTCCAGCAGCTCGACGAACGGCAGGTTGGCCTGCGCGGCACGCGCCTTGGCGAACTGCACCTCGCTGATCACGCCGCTGTCCACGAGGCGTCGAACGGCGCCCTCGTCGGCCGGGTCGCCGGCCATGAGGGTGTCGAGCGCCTCGATCGGCAACAGGCCGTGCAGAATCAGAATTTCGGTCAGGGTTGCCACGCGGGCCTCCCTCGATCGGGGCCCTGGTGCGCGCGTGCGGAGGTACCGGTTGCAGCCGTGCCCCATTTGGGGGACACAGCGTAGATGTTGAGCATAGCTGGCGGTACGAGCGATCACCAGCGCGAGTATTCCGGACCGGGGCTGTGTGTGTTGCCGTAGACGTCGAGTTGGCACTGAGTCCCACTGTGCTGCCATACTTTCCCTGATTCAGCTACACAGGACCGGAACGCTGACACTGAGTCGTGGGATCCCGCCGTGTTTCGCGGGAACCGCGCGAGTGGGCCCCGAAGTCTCACGTGAACTGCCAACACAAAGGAGTGTCACCATGACGACGATTCTCACCAACCCGGGTTCAGCCCGGGCCAAGAACCCCGCCAGCACCACCAGCGTCCAGCCGGCCCCCTCCGGCCTCGCCGCCATCGTCATCGCCGATCCCGGCGCCCTCGGCCTCGGCGCCTTCGCCCTCACCACGTTCGTGCTGAGCCTCTCCAACACCGGGCTCATCCCCGGCGCCGGCGCCGCCGTCGTCGGTCTCGCCCTGTTCTACGGCGGAATCGCCCAGGTCTTCGCCGGAATGTGGGAGTTCGTGAAGGGCAACACCTTCGGCGCGACCGCGTTCACCTCCTATGGCGCCTTCTGGCTCGCGTTCTGGTGGCTGCTCACCCACCCCGAAACCCACCTCGCCGCGGGCGGCGCCGGAGTCGGCGCGTTCCTCGTGGCCTGGACGATCTTCACCGCCTTCATGACCGTCGCCGCACTGAAGACCAACCGCGTGCTCGTCGTACTCTTCGTGGCCCTGACCCTGACGTTCATTGCGCTCGCGATCGGATCGTTCACGGGAGTGAGCGCCATTCACGAGTTCGGTGGCTGGCTCGGCCTCGCGACGGCCGCGATCGCCTGGTACGGCAGCGCCGCCACCGTCATCAACGCCACCTGGAAGCACCCCGCCCTCCCGGTCTGGCCGCTCGCCTAACCCGTACCCCACCCCGCGCGCCCCACCCCGAGCTCCCGCCCGTACCATTCGACGGAAGTTCGCACCCACAGCCCCCGCTTCGGTCCTGACGCGGGGGTTGTGTCGTCTCAACTTCCGTCGAATGGTACCGATCGGCGCGACGGCATCGGATGCCGCATCGGCGCCCTGACTCCGACCCGACTACCAGCAACCCGCACAGGTCAGCACCTCGACGTGCCTGTGCCGCTCGCGGCACTCGTCCGGCGACGCGGCACTTCGTGCACGGAGTGCCCGCCAACCCAACGAGTGCCGCGAGCGTCTTCGGGCATCCGCTGGGGCATTAAACAGCGGATGGCCCCCCTGCCGAAGCAGGGGGGCCATCCGTTTTATCCAACCAGGCTAGAGGTTAGTTGTACGTACCCGGCGTCAGGTCATCCGACGAGAAGCTGTCGAAATCGACGAAGCTCAGGTCGCCTTCCTTGAACGCGGCATCCTCGGTGAAGATGCGGTTCGGGTAGCGCTCGGCCTTGGCCTCTTCCGTTGCCTCGACGGTGACGTCGCGGTAACGGGGAAGACCGGTTCCGGCCGGGATGAGCTTTCCGATGATGACGTTCTCCTTGAGGCCCATCAGCGGGTCGCTCTTGCCCTCCATGGCCGCCTGGGTGAGAACCCGGGTGGTTTCCTGGAAGGAAGCGGCCGACAGCCAGGACTCGGTCGCCAGGGATGCCTTGGTGATACCCATGACCTCCTGACGAGCCGAAGCCGTCTTACGGCCCTCGGTGAGCGCAGCACGGTTGAGTTCGTTGTACTTCAACCGGTCAACGAGCTCACCCGGAAGCAGTCCGGTGTCGCCGTGCTCGACGACGGTCACCTTACGAAGCATCTGACGAACGATGACCTCGATGTGCTTGTCGTGAATCGGCACACCCTGCGAACGGTAGACGTCCTGCACACCGGTCACGAGGTGCTTCTGCACCGCGCGAACACCCTTGACTCGAAGAACTTCCTTCGGGTCGACGGCGCCGATGATGATCTGCGTGCCGAGCTCGACGTGCTGGCCATCCTCAACGAGAAGGGTCGAACGCTTGAGCACCGGGTACGCGATCGCTTCGTCACCGTTGTCGGGGGTCAGGATAACCTTGCGGCCCTTGTCCGAGTCTTCGATGGTGATGCGACCCGCGGAGTCGACGATCGGCGATGCACCCTTGGGGGTACGCGCCTCGAAGAGCTCCTGCACGCGCGGCAGACCCTGGGTGATGTCGTCAGCGGATGCCGACCCACCCGTGTGGAAGGTACGCATGGTCAGCTGGGTACCGGGCTCACCGATCGACTGTGCGGCGATGATGCCGACGGCCTCTCCGATGTCCACGAGCTGGCCGGTCGCGAGCGAACGGCCGTAGCAGACCGCACACACACCGACGGTCGACTCGCAGGTCAGAACCGAGCGAACCTTGATGTTCTCGACACCGGCAGCGATGAGCTTGGCGATGAGAACGTCTCCGACGTCGTCGCCGGCTTCGGCGACGACCACGCCTGCGGCGTTGACCGCGGGGGCGGCCAGGCTGCGGGCGTAGACCGCGTTCTCGACGTTCGCGTGCACCGTGAGGGCACCGTTCGCGTCGAGCACGAGGGCATCGTTGGCGTCGCGCTGCGCGATCGGCAGTTCGAGACCCTTGGTCGTACCGCAGTCGTCTTCACGAATGATGACGTCCTGAGACACGTCCACCAGACGACGGGTGAGGTACCCCGAGTCGGCGGTACGCAGCGCTGTGTCGGCCAGTCCCTTACGAGCACCGTGAGTAGCAATGAAGTACTCGGCGACGGACAGGCCTTCGCGGTAGCTCGAGATGATCGGGCGAGGGATGATCTCACCCTTCGGGTTGTTCACGAGGCCTCGCATGCCGGCGATGTTACGCACCTGCAGCCAGTTACCACGAGCACCCGACGTCACCATGCGGTTGATCGTGTTGTCGGTCGGGAAGTTCGCCTGCATGGCCGCGGCCACGTCTTCGGTGGCGCGCGTCCAGATCTGGATGAGCTCCTGACGACGCTCGAGGTCGGTCGTGAGACCCTTCTCGAACTGCGACTGAACCTTGGCGGCCTGCTTCTCGTAGCCGGCAACGATCTGCGGCTTGTTCGGCGGGGTCAGGATGTCGCTCAGCGCCACGGTCACACCGGATCGGGTTGCCCAGTAGAAACCGGCATCCTTGATCCGGTCGAGGGTAGCAGCAACCTCGATCTTGACGTACCGCTCGGCGAGGTCGTTGACGATCGTCGACATGGTGCCCTTGTCGGCAACCTGCTCGAAGTACGGGTAGTCCACCGGAAGCGCCTCGTTGAAGATGGCGCGACCGAGGCTCGTGGTGACGAGCACGGTTCCGACAGCCTGACCGCCCACCAGTTCGACGCCTTCGGGCTGAGTGCCCTCGGTGAAGTACTTGTCGGTCAAGCGGATGCGTACCTTGGCGTTCAGGTCGAGCGACTTCTGGTCGAACGCGAGAATCGCTTCGGACACGGTGGAGAACGCGCGGCCTTCGCCGACAACGCCTTCCTTCATCGTGGTCAGGTGGTGCAGACCGATGATCATGTCCTGGGTGGGCAGGGTCACCGGGCGTCCGTCGGACGGCTTCAGGATGTTGTTCGAGGCGAGCATCAGGATGCGTGCCTCGGCCTGGGCCTCAACCGAGAGGGGAAGGTGAACAGCCATCTGGTCACCGTCGAAGTCGGCGTTGAACGCCGCGCAGACGAGCGGGTGCAGCTGGATGGCCTTACCCTCGACGAGCTGAGGCTCGAAGGCCTGGATGCCCAGGCGGTGCAGGGTGGGTGCACGGTTGAGCATGACCGGGCGCTCGCGGATGATCTCCTCGAGCACGTCCCAGACCTGCGGGCGTGAACGTTCGACCATGCGCTTGGCGGCCTTGATGTTCTGAGCGTGGCTCAGGTCGATCAGGCGCTTGATCACGAACGGCTTGAACAGCTCGAGTGCCATCTGCTTGGGCAGACCACACTGGTGCAGCTTGAGCTGCGGGCCGACGACGATGACCGAACGGCCGGAGTAGTCCACGCGCTTGCCGAGCAGGTTCTGGCGGAAACGACCCTGCTTTCCCTTGAGCATGTCGCTCAGGGACTTCAGGGCGCGGTTACCGGTACCCGTGACGGGGCGACCACGACGACCGTTGTCAAACAGTGCGTCAACGGCCTCCTGCAGCATCCGCTTCTCGTTGTTCACGATGATCTCGGGGGCACCGAGGTCAAGCAGACGACGCAGACGGTTGTTGCGGTTGATCACACGACGGTAGAGGTCGTTGAGGTCAGAGGTCGCGAAACGGCCACCGTCGAGCTGCACCATCGGGCGCAGTTCCGGCGGGAGCACGGGAACGACGTCGAGCACCATTCCGGCCGGCGAGTTGCCGGTCATGATGAACGCGTTGACGACGCGCAGGCGCTTGATGGCGCGGATCTTCTTCTGACCCTTGCCTTCGGCGATCTGCAGGTGCAGGTTTTCGCTCTCGGTGACGAGGTCGAAGGCCTCAAGGCGCTTCTTGATGGCTTCGGCGCCCATGAAGGCCTCGAAGTACATGCCGAAACGGTCCTGAAGCTCGTGGAAGACGGAGTCTTCGGGCTTCAGGTCGCCGACCTTGAGGGTGCGGAAGTCTTCCCACACACGCTCGAGGTGAGCGATCTGCTCGTCCAGAGACTTGCGAATCTGGCCCATTTCCTTCTCGGCGGCGTCTTTCGTGCGCTTCTTCTGGTCGCTCTTGGCGCCTTCGGCCTCCAGTGCTGCGAGGTCGGTTTCGAGGCGCTGCAGGCGGTCGGCGATGCGCGAGTCGCGGCTGGTCTCAATGGTCTTGAGTTCCAGACGCAGCTCGTTCTCCAGGCCAGGCATGTCCTGGTGGCGACCGTCTTCGTCAACCTCGATGACCATGTAGGCGGCGAAGTAGATGACCTTTTCGAGGTCCTTCGGAGCCATGTCGAGCAGGTAACCGAGGCGCGAGGGCACACCCTTGAAGTACCAGATGTGGGTGACGGGAGCGGCCAGCTCGATGTGGCCCATGCGCTCGCGGCGCACGGACGACTTGGTGACCTCTACGCCGCAACGCTCGCAGACGATGCCTTTGAAGCGAACACGCTTGTACTTTCCGCATGAGCATTCCCAGTCCCGCGAGGGTCCGAAGATCTGCTCGCCGAACAGGCCGTCTTTTTCCGGCTTGAGCGTGCGGTAGTTGATGGTTTCGGGCTTCTTGACCTCACCGTGCGACCAACGACGGATGTCGTCTGCGGTAGCCAGGCCAATACGAAGCTCGTCAAATGTTGTTACGTCGAGCAATTTCTCTCCTTGGAAAGTTTTCGAAGTTTCTCTGGACCGGGCTTAGATGTCGTCGATGGACGACGACTCAAACCGCGTGGAAATGTTGATGCCGAGCTCTTCCGCTGCACGGAAGACCTCATCATCGGTGTCGCGCAGGCTGACGGCGGTGCCGTCTGCTCCGAGTACCTCGACGTTCAGGCACAGCGACTGCATTTCCTTGATCAGAACCTTGAAGCTCTCGGGGATGCCGGGTTCCTGAATGTTCTCGCCCTTGACGATGGCCTCGTAGACCTTGACGCGGCCGAGGATGTCGTCAGACTTGATCGTCAGGAGCTCCTGAAGTGCGTATGCGGCGCCGTATGCTTCGAGCGCCCACACCTCCATCTCACCAAAGCGCTGTCCACCGAACTGTGCCTTACCACCCAGCGGCTGCTGCGTGATCATGGAGTACGGACCGGTCGAACGAGCGTGGATCTTGTCGTCGACGAGGTGGTGGAGCTTGAGGATGTACATGTAGCCCACGGACACCGGCATCGGGAACGGCTCGCCGGAGCGGCCGTCGAAGAGCTGGGTCTTGCCCGAGGAACCGATGAGGCGTTCGCCGTCACGGGTCGGGGTCGTGGACTCGAGGAGTCCCTCGATCTCGATCTCGAGCGCGCCGTCGAATACCGGAGTCGCGACCTTGGTGCCGGGCGCTGCGCTGAAGGCCTGCTCGGGCAGACGAGCTGCCCACTTCGGCTTGCCCTCGACGTTCCAGCCCTGCTTCGCAATCCAGCCGAGGTGCGTTTCGAGCACCTGACCGAAGTTCATGCGACCGGGGATACCGAGCGGGTTGAGGATGATGTCGACCGGGGTTCCGTCGGCGAGGAACGGCATGTCCTCGATCGGCAGGATGCGGGAAATAACACCCTTGTTGCCGTGACGGCCGGCGAGCTTGTCACCCTCGGTGATCTTGCGCTTCTGGGCGATGAAGACGACAACACGCTGGTTGACGCCCGAGCCGAGCTCGTCGTCGCCGTCCTGCGAGTCGAAGACCTTGACACCGATGATGGTGCCACGCTCACCGTGGGGAACCTTCAGCGAGGTGTCGCGAACTTCGCGGCTCTTCTCGTTGAAGATCGCGCGCAGCAGGCGCTCTTCGGCAGAAAGCTCGGTCTCGCCCTTGGGCGTGACCTTGCCGACGAGGATGTCGCCGGGGCGAACCTCGGCTCCGATGCGGATGATGCCACGCTCGTCGAGGTCGGCGAGGAAGTCCGGCGACACGTTGGGAAGGTCGCGAGTGATCTCTTCCTTACCCAGCTTGGTGTCGCGGGCATCCACTTCGTACTCTTCGATGTGGATCGACGAGAGGGTGTCATCTTTCACCAGGTTCTGGCTCAGGATGATCGCGTCCTCGAAGTTGTAGCCTTCCCACGGCATGAATGCCACGAGCAGGTTCTTTCCGAGGGCGACCTCGCCCTGGTCCGTTGCCGGACCGTCGGCGATGACTTCGCCAACCTCGATGCGCTCACCGGCGTTGACGATCACGCGGTGGTTGAAGCTCGTGCCCTGGTTGGAGCGGCTGAACTTGCGCAGGTAGTAGTCCTGCGTGCCGCCCTCGTCGAGCATGATGGTGACGACATCCGCTGATACCTCGGAAACCACACCGGCCTTGTCGGCGGTGAGCACGTCACCGGAGTCAATGGCGGTGTAGACCTCCATGCCGGTTCCGACGAGCGGGCTGTCGCTGATCAGCAGCGGCACCGCCTGACGCTGCATGTTGGCACCCATGAGGGCACGGTTCGCATCGTCGTGCTCGAGGAACGGGATGAGCGACGTTCCGACCGACACCATCTGGCGCGGCGACACATCCATGTAGCCGATCTCTTCCGCGGGGAAGAGGTCAACCTCTCCACCCTTCTTGCGGGAGAGAACGCGGTCCTCGGCGAAGTGCGAGTCCTTGGTGAGCGGCGCGTTGGCCTGAGCGACGATGAACTCGTCTTCTTCGCTCGCGGTCAGGTAGTCGATCGTTTCGGTGACCTTGTTGTTGACCACGCGGCGGTACGGCGTCTCGATGAATCCGAACGCGTTGATGCGGGCGAACGAGGCGAGCGAACCGATCAGGCCGATGTTCGGGCCTTCCGGGGTCTCAATGGGGCACATGCGACCGTAGTGCGAGGGGTGAACGTCTCGCACCTCGACGCCGGCGCGGTCACGGGAGAGTCCACCCGGGCCCAGCGCGGACAGGCGACGCTTGTGCGTCAGTCCGGCGAGCGGGTTGTTCTGGTCCATGAACTGCGACAGCTGGCTGGTTCCGAAGAATTCCTTGATCGCAGCGACGACGGGCCGCACGTTGATCAGGGTCTGCGGGGTGATCGCTTCGATGTCCTGCGTGGTCATGCGCTCGCGAACGACGCGCTCCATGCGGGACAGACCGGTGCGAACCTGGTTCTGGATCAGCTCACCCACGGCACGAATACGACGGTTACCGAAGTGGTCGATGTCGTCGGTGTCGATACGGATGTCGGTCTTCTTGCCATCGCGCATGCCGGCAATGGTGGTCTCGTTGGCGTGCAGGGCGACGAGGTACTTGATGGTGGCCAGGATGTCCTGGAGCGTCAGTACGGAGTCGCTGAGCGGGGCCTCGAGGCCGAGCTTGCGGTTAATCTTGTAACGACCAACCTTGGCCAGGTCGTAGCGCTTGGAGTTGAAGAAGAAGTTATCCAGCAGCGCACGCGCGGCCTCGGCGGCAACCTGCTCGCCCGGGCGGAGCTTGCGGTAGATGTCCTTGAGGGCTTCTTCCTTCGTGAGGATGTTGTCCTTCTCGAGGGTGAGCTCGATGGACGCGAAGCCCTTGAACTCTTCGAGGATCTGCTCGCTCGTCAGGCCGAGGGCCTTGAGGAACACGGTGACCGACTGCTTGCGCTTGCGGTCGATGCGCACGCCAACCTGGTCGCGCTTGTCGATCTCGAATTCAAGCCAGGCACCACGGCTCGGGATGACGCGGGCGGAGTAGATGTCCTTGTCGGAGGTCTTCTCCTGCTCGCGGTTGAAGTACACACCGGGCGAGCGCACCAGCTGAGAGACAACGACACGCTCGGTGCCGTTGATCACGAAGGTACCCTTGGGCGTCATGAGCGGGAAGTCGCCCATGAATACGGTCTGAGTCTTGATTTCACCGGTGAGGTGGTTCATGAACTCGGCGTTCACGTAGAGCGGTGCGGAGTAGGTCTTACCCTTTTCCTTGCACTCGTCAATCGTGTACTTTTCCGGCTCGAGCTCCGGATTGGTGAACGACAGCTGCATCGTTTCGCTGAGGTCTTCGATCGGAGAGATCTCTTCGAAAATCTCGTCCAGGCCGGTACGGCTGGGCAGGTCCTGACGACCCGACTTCTGGGCTTCAGCGACGCGCTTCTTCCAGATGTCGTTGCCGACGAGCCAGTCAAAGGACTCGGTCTGCAGAGCAAGCAGGTCGGGAACTGTGAGATTGTCGCTGATCTTTGCGAACGAGAGACGCTCAGCTGAGCGGCCGTTCTTGGGTGAGTTGGTGGTTGCGTTGCGCGCAGCAGCCAAGGAAATAACCTCCGTGGACCCCGTCAGGTCTAGTTACTGTTATTGGTGAAGAACTCCACAGACTCTCGAACGCTGGCACGTGCAACAGACCCTCGCGGGTGTGAGACGAGCAGGAGAGAGATGCCGCAAGGTGGCTTGGGCACGCAAAGCCGACCGCAATATGAAGGCAGAGGTTTATCTGGGAGCGCAAGGATCAACTATATGCCTCTTATAGCGTGCTGTCTACTCAATTCTTGCCTTTGTGCGGATTCTCAGGTATAACCCCCCTCCCGACGGATGGGAGAATGGTTGATATGAGTAGTGTTTCCAAAAATCCGATTGCCAAGAAATCGGGCGAGGCGGAGCATCCGTCGGTCGTCTTGAAACTGAGCGGCCACACCGCGGTCATCGAACCGGACCGCTTCACCCCGGGCAGCTACCAGCTCGTCGTCGACGGCACCCCGCAGTCGCACGTGAACATCGACCACCCCGATGAGCTGTTCTTCGAGTACATCCAGCGCATCGGGCACGTGATCGACCTGCTCGGCGACCCGCACGAGCCGATCACCGCCGTGCACCTCGGCGCCGGCGCGCTCACCCTGCCGCGCTATGTGGAGGCGACCCGGCCGGGTTCCCGCCAGCAGGTCGTCGAGATCGAGAGCGACCTGGTCGACCTCGTGCGCTCCGTGCTGCCCTGGGACAAGCGCGCCCAGCTGCGGGTGCGGCACGGCGACGCCCGCGAGGTGCTCGCCAAGCTGCCCGCCGGGCTGCACGGCACCGTCGACCTCGTGGTGGTCGACATCTTCTCTGGCGCCCGCACCCCGGCGCACGTCACCAGCCGGGAGTTCTTCGCCCTCACGGCCCCGCTGCTCTCGCCGCGAGGCGTGGTCGCCGTGAACGTAGCGGATGGGCCAGGACTCGCCTTCGCCCGCGGGCAGGCCGCGACGCTCAGCGCCGTGTTCGAGTACGTGATCGGGTTCGCCGAGACCCAGGTGCTGAAGGGCCGCCGCTTCGGCAACATCGTCTTCATCGCCGCCCATACCCCCATCGACACCACCTGGATTCCGCGGCTGCTGGCCGGCGGGCCGCACCCGGCGAAGGTGATCGAGGGCGCCGAACTGGCGCAGTTCATGGCCGGTTCGCTCGTGGCGACGGATGCGACGAGCACCCAGTCGCCGCTGCCCGGCCGCACCGTCTTTCAGATCGGGCATTAGCGCCTGGCCCTGCTTCCGGCGCGCGCCGCAACCGCGGCGCTACGCTGGAGTATCCCCATTTCTTTCGCGGCTTCGGTCGCCCGCCGTACAGGACGACACCCTGAACACCCCGAATATGATCACCTCCCCGAACATCGTCACCGGTTTCGACGCCGCCACGCTGCGCGATGTTGTCGACCTCGCCGCCGCCGGCGCACGCCTCGACGAGCTCGGCGCCCTGCGCAGCCTGTCGGCGCTCAACGAGAAGGTCACCCTGCTGCGCCTGGTCGGGCGCCTCGACGAGGCCTGGCTGATCGCCAGTGAGGCGGTGCGTCAGGCGCGATTCACGGGAGATCGCGAGCAGGCGGCGGCCAGCCGCATCCGTCGCGCGCAGGTGCAGCAGTTTCAGGGCAAGCTCGACGAGGCCGTCGTGGAACTGACCCACTGCGTGCAGGAGTGTGAGGCCCACGAGTGGAGCGCGGTGGCCGCGTTCGCCCGCGAGAACCGCGGCAAGGTCTACTTCGACCAGGGCAATCTCGACGCCGCCCTCGTCGACCTCACCGCGGCCGTCTTTCTGCGCGAGAACGATGGCGCGAGCGCCGACGTTCTCGAGGGCGCACTGGCGGCCGTCGTCAGCGTCGAGGCCCTCATCGCCGAGCGCGCTCGGCCTTCCGCGATCTAGAGCCGTCAGGTCCTTCACCGGTCACTGCTATAACGGTCCCGAGGGGGATATCCCGTGTCGGGGGTCTGGTGCATGCTGGAGTCCCATCTCCACGTCGAGCTGAGTGAGTGAGGCCGCTGTGAACACGAAGTCTCTGTCCTGGGGCCTGCTCGCCGCGACCGTCGCGATCGTTCTCGGGGGCTGCACGGTATCGTCGCCGGCACCGCGGGCGAGCTCGGCCACGTCGACCCCGGCCGCCCCCCGACCCACGCCCTCGGTGGCGGCGCCGGCCGGCGAGCTGCCGCTGCCGGTGAGTCCGGTCGGTGATCCGGTCGTGATCGCCTCGGGGCTCGCGGCGCCCTGGTCGGTGCTGCGGCTGCCCGGCGGCGGCCCCCTGAGCGGCGCTGCCCTCATCAGCGAACGCGACACCACCCTCGTGCGCGAACTGCTCGCCGACGGCAGCCTGCGGCAGGCTGGTTCGGTACCGGATGCCCGCCCCTCCGGCGAGGGCGGCCTGCTCGGCCTCGCGTTCCTCGCCGACGCCGCCGCCTCGGGCGGCTCGGGCTGGGTCTACGCCTACTTCACCTCCGCAGCCGACAACCGCATCGAGCGGATGCCGCTGCTCGGCACCCCCGGCAGCCTCGCCCTCGGCGCCCCCGAGTCGGTACTCACCGGCATCCCGCGGGCCGGAAACCACGACGGCGGACGCATCGCGTTCGGCCCGGACGGGCTGCTCTACGCGACCGCGGGTGACGCCGGAAACACCGATAACGCGCAGGATCTCGAGAGCCTCGGCGGCAAGATTTTGCGGATGACCCCGACCGGTGGGGTGCCGTCAGGCTCGGGCGCGGCGTCGAATCCGTTTGGCACGCTCGTGTACTCGTACGGGCACCGCAACCCGCAGGGCATCGCGTGGGATTCGACCGGCACGCTGTGGGCGAGCGAATTCGGGCAGAACACCTGGGACGAACTCAACCGCATCGAGGCGGGCGGCAACTATGGCTGGCCGGTCGTCGAGGGAGTGGCGGGGTCGACGGCGGATCCGGCGTTCATCGATCCGGTGCAGCAGTGGCAAACGAGCGAGGCCAGCCCGAGCGGCATCGCCATCGTCAACGACACCCTGTTCATGACCGGCCTGCGCGGCGCCCGGCTGTGGCGCATCGACCTGCGCACGGTGGCGACGACGGTGGCCGAGAACGATCCCTCCACAGTCACCGTGGACGAGTGGTTTGTGAACAGTTACGGCCGTTTGCGTGACGTAGTGTCGGGGCCTGCTGGCACACTGTGGTTCATCAGCAACAACACGGACGGCCGCGGAGATCCCACGGCCGACGATGACCGGCTCTACCAAGTGGAGGTGGCACCCTGATGGCAGATCTCAACCAGGTGCGACGGTGGGCGGATGCCCTGATCGTGTTGCATCTCGACCCCGGCTGGAGCTTCGGCTTCGACAACGCAAAGAAGCGCGCCGGGCTATGCAGCTTCAGCAGCAAGAGCATCACGGTGTCGCGCTACCTGGCGGCCCGCTACGACGACGACGACGTGCACCAGATCTTGCTGCACGAGGTTGCGC
Source organism: Cryobacterium frigoriphilum (assembly GCF_004403305.1). Lineage (GTDB taxonomy): Bacteria > Actinomycetota > Actinomycetes > Actinomycetales > Microbacteriaceae > Cryobacterium > Cryobacterium frigoriphilum. The sequence continues at coordinate 22,681 of NZ_SOHE01000032.1, forward strand.
ACGCCCTGGCCGGACCGCGCGCCGGGCACGGCCCGAAGTGGAAGAAGGTCGCCCTCGCCCTCGGCTACGACGGCAAGCGCACCCACGACGGCGAGATCGCCGATGAGCTCGCGCCCTGGGTCGGTACCTGCCCGACCGGCCACGTGCACTATCGCTACCGGCAGCCCACCCGTCCGCTGGCCTGCGGGCTGTGCGCTCGCGGCTTTCGCAGCGAGTACCTGATTCAGTGGATCCGCCGCAATATCACGCCCGCCATGCGCAGGCAGGCCGCGGCATCCGCCGGCCCGTAGCCGGGCCGGGGTGGGCGTGGCCGGGCCTGGCGTGGCCGGGCGTGGCTGGGCCTGGCGTGGCTGGGCTGGGCGTCAGGCGGGAAAGTCGAACTCGGTGAGCTCGGCAATCTCGCGCGCTGTATCGATTCCACTGGCCGCGTGCACGACGTCGCCGAGTCCCTGCGCGCCGAGCAGCTGCCCGGTTTCCGACGCCCCGACCAGATGCCGTACCGCCCGGGTGAGCCCCCCGAAGGCGACGGATGCCGCGGCCGCCTCTGGCGAGCAGTGGTCGATTCCGAGCGTTGACAGGGCATCGACGACCGCGCCGGCGGCGAGGGAATCCTCGACGGCGACCCGGAACGTTCCGTCGAGCCGGCGCTCCCCGGCCGCGATCACGGCGACGGCGAACCGGTCGCCCTTCTCGGTCTGGCGGGCCAGCACCCACTCGGCGACCGCGGTGCGGTTGGCGAAGCTCGCGGCAATGACACGGTGCTCCCCCAAGGGCGTGGGCAGGCTGAACCCGGCGTCAACGGTGGGCAGCGCATCAACGAGAATCACGACATCCGCTTGCGGAGCAAGGGCCTGAAAGCCCGCGAGGCCCCAGTCGAGGCGTACCTGGTACGGCTGCTGGGGGTGGGTGGGGGCAGGGGTTTGCGTCTCGGTCACCCTCTCAGGGTAACGACCCGGCCCGCATCCTGCGGCATTGCGACCGGCGACGGATGCGGCGCCCCCGCCACTGAGTCCCCCGCCCCGACGTGCGCGGGACCTGCGCCGCTGCGCGGGAGCTGCGCCACCCCGCCCGACACTCACTGCCGAGCTGCGCGGGTCCTGCGCCGCTACGCGGGAGCTGCGCCACCCCGCCCGACACTCCCCGCCGAGCTGCGCCGGACCTGCGCCGCTGCGCGGGTGTATCGACGGGCTCGTCAACCAACCTATCCGGGGCTCGGCACGCTTCAGTCGGGGCAGCGTGTCGGGGCAGCGGGTCGGGTCAGCGGGCTTCGTAGTGGGCGAGGGCGTCGGCATCCGTCGCGTGGGTCATGGCGCGGCGGGCGGTGTCGAGGGCGACGACCGGGTCGGCCTCCGCGAGCGCGAGGGCGAGCTGGCGTTCGGCTTCGGCGAGGCGCGTGCGGGCGGCGGCGCCTATGCGTCCCCGATTGGCGCCGATGTAGGCGTGGGTGACGGTGAGCTGGCTGCGCACCGTGAGCAGTGCGCCCGCGAGGGCGGTGCGCGCGTTCTGCAGCCGCAGCTGTCGGTTGCGGGCCTCGGAGCGGATGACGTCCAGGCCGTCGCGCGCCGTCTCGAGCCGGGCGAGGTCGACGGCCGGGTCGCTGAGTCGGGTCGGTTCACGCAGCTCGGCGAGTACCGCGGCGGCATCGGCGATCGCGCGGTTGAGTTCGGCGCTCGTGTCGGACTCCTCGTGGCCGTCGCGCAGGGTGCGGGCCTCCGTGAGCTCGGCGGTCACGGCGGTGAGCGCCTGGCCGAGCGTCGCGAAGCCGCGGTGGAGCTGGTCTTCACCGGCCTCGATCGCGTCGAGCAACCCGGTGGCCTGAAAGAGCGCGTGTTCGGCGGCCCGCAACTGCTCGCCGACGGGTTCGGCGGCACCCTCCGCGAGACGGATGTCCGCGGCCCCGACCGCCTGCTGGGCGCGGGTGAGCGCGGCGCGCGCACGTTCAACGTTGCCACTGATGGGAGCGAGAGCGTGCTCGGCGTAGCTCTGGCGAAGCCTGTCGATGGTGGCGGAGCCGCCCGAGAGGCGATCGGCGGTGCGGTCCAGGCGGCGGCGCAACAGCTCGAGACGGCGGGGAGCCTCCCGCTCGACACCCCGTTTGCTGTCGAAGTCGCGCTCCTGATCGGCCAGGCGTGCTCCGGCCTCCTCGGCGAGCGCGCGAATCTGCCGGTTCCAGCGGTCGCGTTCCGCGGCAGAGTCGGGCACCGCGTCATCGAGCTTCTGCTGCAGCGCGAAGGCCTCACTCAGTTGGCGGCGGGAGGCGGCGAGGGCGGCGGCGAACTCACGAGTGGCGGGTTCGCCGAACTGGGCGAGTGCGAAGTCGAGTTCGTCGGTGCTCGACTCGACGAGGTCGTCTGCGCGCACGAGGCTGATCGCCGCTTCGCGGGCGAGCGCCGCGGCGGCAGCCGTTTCGGCTCCGCGCAGAGCGGCGGTGCGTCGGCGAAGCAACGTCACGACGAACACGATTGCCGCCACGACGACGGCGAGTACAACGACAGAGGGGACCCACCAAAAAGCGCCAGACATGGTCGCGAGTCTAGTCAACGCCTGCTGCAGGGTCGCCGGGGCGGACCATCTCGATAGGTGTCAGTCACGACCGAGCAAGGCCCGGGCAGCGCGGCCCCGAGCCCACAGCTGACACTTATCGACAAGCCCGGTGGCCAATTCAGGAAAACCGTGCCCCGTCGGCATCCGCTCGTGTGAAATCACGCGGCAACCCGGGCAGCCGCGCCCGGATTACCTGAATTAGCCACGCCGGCCGGCCGGCCGAGCCGCGCCGCGCCGCACCGCGCCGAGCCGGCCTGCCGACCCGCG
>NZ_SOHE01000038.1 GCF_004403305.1 Cryobacterium frigoriphilum
TCGCCATATCGGCGTGGAGGTAGGCGTCGGTGCTGTGCGTGTCGGCGTGACCGAGCCAGAGCGCGATGACGGCGATGTCGACCCCGCCGGCCAGGAGATCCGGCGAGTGAACCAACGCCGCCCGCAGCCCCGCTGACGAAAACCATATCGCCCGCGCGTACCTGGGCGATATCAACGATCCCGTGATGCGCAGTGACACCTTGATTCAGCACGTATTCCGCTCCCGGCAGGACTTCGATCGGTACCGGCCAAAACGTTTCCGCAGCCGCGACGGTCTCCTCCCGCCATCCGCTCATGTGCGTCACGACCGATCCAACCTGCAGATCGGCTGCTGACTCCGTGACTGTTCCAACGGCCCCGCCCCAGAGCGGCGTCCCCAGCAAATAGGGCGGCATTGGAAGGCCAGGATGTTCCGTCATGAGATCGGCCATGACGGCGGTGATCTGGAGAAAATCGTTCCGCACGCGAACCTGACCGGGCTCCAGACGGGCGGTATCGATTGTCTGCATCGTGAGGCAGTGCGAAGGAGAGACGGTGTGATCGGTGCGGTACTGGTTCAGGACGATCTCTTCTGTGGTGGTGGCAAGCGCGGTGATGTTGGGCATGTGAAGTACTCCAGTTGGGTTCGGCCCGGTGGTTGCTGGGCAGTTGCCACCGTAGAAGTAGTACCGGACAGATCTCGTCCGCTACAAGGTGGAAGATGAATGTCATGTGGGACACCTCCGGACGACTGCTGAGATTGTTAGCGCTGCTCCAACGCACCCGGGAGTGGAATGCTGCCGAGTTAGCAGCAGAGCTCGAGGTGACGGCCCGCACGGTTCGACGCGACGTCGCCCGGCTTCGTGATCTGGGCTACCCGGTGGCCAGCGTGCACGGCACTGGTGGTGGCTACCAGCTCGAAGCCGGTGCAACATTGCCTCCGCTGATGTTCGACGCCGAAGAAGCAATTGCCACCCTCCTCGCGCTACAGGACGCATCCGCGACAGGCAATCGTGGTGCAGCCCCTGGGGCGCTCAGTGCCCTCGACAAGCTCAATCGCGTCATGCCGCCCCGACTTCGTTCCGCGATCGATGCCCTGGCACAAAACTCCAGCCGCATCGACCTGGGCAGCCAGATCGGCTCAGACCCGGCGCCCGTGAACGCGAACACTCTCGTGCTGCTCGCGCGAGCGTGCCGGGCCCGTCGACAAGTCGAGGTCATGTACCAGGGTCGCTCGGGAATGAGTGGGCGTCGATACCTTGAGCCGCTCCATCTGGTGCGCACGATGAACCGGTGGTACCTCGTTGCGTTTTCTCTCGATGTGAACGGCTGGCGCATCTTTCGTGTCGACCGCCTAGCGGATGCCAACATCACGACAGTCTCAAGTCGCCCTCGAAAACCGCCGGCGGAAGACCTCGATGTCTATGTTGCGGGCCGAGTCGGTGCGGCGGTCCGGCAGGTGACCGCGACCGTGCGCGTGCACGCTCCCCGCGCTGAGGTCGCCCACTGGATCTCAGCCGCCTGGGGAACCATTACCGAGGAAACAGCCCAAACGTCAATCGTCAACGCGGGCGCGGACAGCTATAACGCGATCGCACGCTGGCTGCTTCTGATGGATAGACCCTTAATCGTCATCGACCCGCCAGCTCTGCAAGCGGCATTTGCGACCATCGCCATCGAGGCAAAACGCACCGCTTCGAAAGAGGCCATAGGGAGGTCTGCGGCGAAATAGCAAAAATGTTAGCTCCCAACTGTGGCGTGCACGTGATTGAGGCGCAGGCCCACGATCCGTTTTCTGGGACGCGCCACTTCTACTCAGCGAGGTTTTCGACGATGAATGGCCGGCTCAATGGCGTCAGCAAAGTCAGCGACAGATTCAAAATTTGATAGTCCCGTAGGGGGTTCGGCTTGCGGGCAAGGTCCGATGAGCATGGAGCACAGGCGGTGGCCCAAGTGTCAGATACTCTGATGCCCGTGATATTTCATTCGTCTCTGTGACCCAGAGCCCCTGTAGGGATTCCAGTTCACTCCTCATCCGAGGAGTAGTGATTCAGTGCGCCCGCGAGGGGAGCTCCAGTCGGAGTTCCCGTGCATCCCGGCCACCTATCGAACTCATCACTGGAAGATCCCATTCACATGACATCAGCGAACTCTCTCGAGCCTGCTTCGCCCGCCCTCGACCGGGCATCCCTGCGACCTGACTGCGGCAATTGCTTTGCCCTCTGCTGCACTGCCTTCGGTTTCTCACGTTCTGCAGACTTTCCTGTCGACAAACCCGCAGGTTCTCCTTGCCACAACCTGGCACCTGACTTCTCGTGCACGATCCATGACACACTGCGCCCGAGGGGCTTCCGTGGCTGCACCGTCTTTGACTGCTTCGGTGCTGGCCAAAACGTGTCGCAAGGGCTCTTTTTCGGAAAGAGCTGGATCGAAAGCCCTGACACCAAGAGCGAGATGTTTGCCGCGTTCGCTGCCGCACGGCAGCTCCATGAGATGCTGTGGTATCTGGCCGAGGCACAGACGCGAACGTTCGATCCCGACGCCTCACACCGTGCGGCACAGCTCAGGAACACGATCGAGCAAGCCGTCGGGGGTGAACTATCGGACGTGCTTTCACTGGATGTTCAGGATCTTCACTCCCAGGTGAGATTAACGCTCATCGAGGTCAGCGAAGAAGTACGGGCGGCCTACCTTGCCGCTGGCGATGACCACCTGGAATCCGCGCTGAAACCGGGAGCAGACCTGATGGGTAAAAATCTCAGGTCCCGCCGACTGTGCGGGGCAGATCTCCGTGGGGCCTATCTCATCGCCGCAGACCTGCGGGACAGCGACTTGTCAGGAGTCGATCTGCTCGGTGCCGACTTCAGAGATGCACGCCTTGACGGCGCTGACCTCTTGAAGGCCCTATACGTGACGCAGCCGCAACTCAACGCTGCGCACGGCAACCATGTAACTCGTCTACCCGCGGATCTGAAAATGCCGTCCCATTGGCAAGACGCCTGACACCGCACAACTCGACGGGGAGCCTTGGCAGGTACTGAACACTGCCCGGGCAAACGACTCGCGGTATCGCTCAACAATCCGGATGCAGCCGCCGGACTTCTGGTGAGTTCGAGCGCTACCGAGGGGTGGCGTAGTCCCGTAGGGGGTTCCCCACTAGGAGCCTCTGGCGGGGGTGCTCCCAGGTCACCGCGAGCGGAACACGATTCGCGGAAATCAAGCTCTCGACAGCCCCCATCCTCCGGCGTCGGTTTCACCGGGCTTCGCACCGCCCGCACCGCAGCAATCGGCGCAGGGCTTTATTTGGTTTGGCCGTCGTGCGCTCGGCCACCGCACCACCGCCGTCTAGAAGTCAGTCACTTTCTTGGCAGGCCACGCGCACCTTGCGGGAATACGATCTCTCTATCGGGCTTCCCGTCACCTCGGCAGCCCGCGACGCACCGCCTCACAGCAGCGTCGAAGCATCGCTGCACCACAGATTGACGCCGCTGCGATGCGGCGGCTAATCGTTAAATTGTGACCCCGACGACACCGTTTCTTATCCAGCTAAAGCACACAGGGAGCATCAATGGGCACTGACGACCAGACCAACACATGCAGTTTCCACATGAGCGGTGCGCTGCCAGCAGGTGGCGACCACCTCGGTGGCACCTTCGGTCAGTCGCCGACCCTGGACAGTTGGTACCCGCAGCGTCTCCGGGTTGAGCTTCTCCACCGGAACGGCGTAGACGCCGACCCGCTCGGCGCGGACTTCGACTACGCGGCGGCTTTCGCCACGATCGACCTCACGACGCTCAAGTCGGACATCAAGCGACTGCTCACCACATCGGTCGACTGGTGGCCGGCGGACTACGGCAACTACGGTCCACAGATGATCCGAATGGCGTGGCATGCCGCCGGCACGTACCGAATTGCCGACGGCCGTGGCGGAGCGGGCACCGCGATGCAGCGGTTCGCACCAATCGGAAGCTGGTGGGACAACGGCAACACAGACAAATCACGACGACTCCTACAACCAATCAAGCACCAGTACGGCAACGCTCTGTCGTGGGCCGACCTGATGGTCTTGACCGGCAACTGCTCCCTCGAGTTGATGGGCCTGCCGACGTACGGCTTCGGTGGTGGACGACTCGATGCCTGGGAACCGGACGACGGCACCTGGTGGGGCCCGGAGGTCTGGAACCCGCACACGGTCGCGAGCCCTGACGAGATGGTGAGCCGCGACGAACGCTGGCATGGTCAGAACGGCGACGCGGGCTACGACTTGCAGAGCCCCCTGGCCGCGTCGCACCAGGCGCTCATCTACGTCAACCCTGAGGGGCCCTATTCGAACGGCGACCCGCTGGGCTCAGCACGCGACATTCGCATCACGTTCACGCGGATGGCGATGAACGACGAGGAAACGGTGGCATTGATCGCCGGTGGCCACGCGTTCGGTAAGAGCCACGGCCAGGTACCCGCATCCGACATCGGACCATCACCCGAGAAAGCCCCGATCGAGTCGATGGGGCTCGGTTGGCACAACCCGGTGGGTACCGGCAGTGCCGAGCACACTTCGACCAACGGCATCGAGGGCAGCTGGACTCCGAACCCGACACAGTGGGACAACGCCTACCTCGAGAACCTGTTCGCGTACGACTACGAGCAGACGAAAAGCTTGGCAGGCGCGCTGCAGTGGACACCGACTGACTCGGAGGCGCCGAAGACTCCGGACGCCCACGTACCCGGTCAGATGAACCCGCTCATGATGATGACCTCGGACATCGCACTCAAGGTCGACCCGGAGTATCGGGCCATATGCGAGCGTTTCCTGGCCGACTTCGATCTGTTCACCCTCGCGTTCTCGAAGGCCTGGTACAAGCTCACGCACCGCGACATGGGGCCGAAGCACCGGTACCTCGGCCCGGAGGTCACCATCGCCGACGACCTGCTCTGGCAGGACCCGCTCCCGGACACAGCAGGATACTCACTCGACGAGGCCGACGTGGCAGCGCTCAAGGAAGCCGTCCTCGCGACCGGGCTGTCAGTGTCCGACCTCGTTTACACGGCGTTCTCCGCCGCCTCGACCTACCGCGACAGCGACAAGCGCGGAGGGGCGAACGGTGCCCGCCTGGCCTTATCGCCGCAGAAAGACTGGGCGGTCAACCGACGCACCGTCCCAGTCATCGACGCGCTGCGGAACGTGCAGGCGGCTTTCACGGTGACGTCGGGCGGACGGAAGGTATCTCTCGCCGACCTCATCGTCCTCGCCGGCAGCGCCGCCGTGGAGCAGGCGGCACGGGCGGCAGGATCTGACGCCAGCGTGCCGTTTACGCCAGGCCGTGTCGACACGACGCAGGAGTTGACCGACATCGAGATGTTCGAGTGGCTGCGACCCATTGCGGACGGGTTCCGCAACTTCGTGTCCGAGCGCTTCGAAGAGTTTGCTCCGGGCGTCGCACCCGAGGCGGCATTCCTCGACAAGGCGAACCTGTTCACTCTCACCGCACCGGAGTGGACCGTCCTGCACGCCGGGCTCCGCGTGCTCGGCAGCAACTGGGACGGGTCCGACGTGGGTGTGCTCACGGATCACGTCGGAGCCCTGACGACCGACTTCCTCGTAAACCTGACCGACACCGACCTCATCTGGACGAAGGACGACGAGACCGCGATGACCTTCACTGGTCGGGTTCAGGCGACCGGCGAGGCTCGCTGGAGGGCCTCCCGGAATGACCTGGTATTCGGCTCGAACGCGCAACTGCGGTCGATCGCCGACGCCTACGCGGGCAGCGACGGGCAAGAGCGGTTCGTCCGCGCATTCATCCGCGTCTGGTCGAAGGTCATGATGCTCGACCGCTACGACGTCACTGGCCACAAGCGTTACGGGGCGATGGCCGCCTGACCCCGGAGGTCGCGTCCCGGCGAGCTGACGGCGTGGAGGCACGGCGCGGTCACGCGCTGAGCCTCCAAGCCGTCGAGGCCTTGACCGAACGATGCTTGCGGCCGCGAGCCGAACGTTGCACGGATTGATCAGGCTGGGGACGGCCAAGGAACCTTCGCGGGCAGCAAGTGGTCGACCACACTCGCACCTCGACGGACTGCGAGGGTGGACGGGCCGCTATGCCCTGGAAGCCGTTGCCCCCACTCGTAGAGACGCCGGCCGGATTTACTTTGGCCTCGGGTCGCGAGAGGGTGCCGCTGATGTTCTCTGTGGCGGCTCGTAAGGCCTGAGCCTTCCGGGGTCATGTCCCGCTGAGGAATGCGTGTGACCGGTAGGGGTTCCCCTTGCGGGACACGCTCACACGCCGTGATGTGATCACACGGAGGTTTCGGGCGAGTTCAGACTCAGGCGCATGAACGAAGAGAGTCGACTCAACGAGTCAATCATTGGCAGTGAGATAGGCCAGCACCGCGCGTACCCGGCGATTGTCCTCGCCAGCTGGCAGTTCTAGTTTCATGAACACATTTGTGACGTGTTTGGAGACGGCGCTGGCGGAGAGGTAGAGCCGTTCAGCGATCTGCTGGTTCGATAGTCCTTGGCTCATTAGCTCCAGCACTTCGAACTCGCGGGCACTGAGCCGATCCAGTGCTGTACGGCGGCCATGGATGAGGCGAGTCGCGACTTCAGGATCTACAACAACGCCGCCTGCGGCGATGATCGATAGTGACCGCATGAAGTCCGCCACGCGTGAAATGCGGTCCTTCAAAAGATATCCGAGGCCTCCGGCCTCTTGTGGTGACACCATGGATGACCCGTCTCCCCATCCGTTGAAGAGGTCCGTCGCGTGGGCAGTGGCCACATACTGGGACAGGACAAGAATTCCCATTCCCGGGTAATCTCTGCGGATGTTGATTGCTGCGGCCAGGCCGTCGTCACGCATGCCTGGCGGCATTCTGACGTCGGTGATAACAACGTCGGGGCGCCGCCCATCGTGCACGGCCGTTGCAAGTGCGAGGATCAATTCCGGGGCGGTGGCCGCCTGCGAGATGACCTCGTGACCCTGACGCTCGACCAGGGAGACTAAACCCTCGCGCAGAAGCGCAGAGTCATCGGCGATGATCAGTTTCATGGGTTTGTTTCGTTGGTTGGAGTGAGTAGTAGCGGTATCCGGGCTGACAGTGTCGTGGGCCCGCCCTTGGGTGAAACCAGTTCCAGGGAGCCACCAAAGGCAGCTAGTCGTTCACGCATCCCGACGAGCCCGCCGTCGTTGCGCAACTGGGCGCCTCCTGGCCCGTTGTCCACGACGGAAACGTGCAGGTCTGCATCGGCGGCCAGCAGCAGTGTCGCTGTCGCTCCCGGTGCGTGTTTGGTCACGTTTGTCAGGGCTTCGGAGCAGAAGAACCAGGCGGTCGCTGCGACGCCCTCGGGCATGTTCGGTAAACGGTGCGGGCAGTGCACTGCTACGTCTACAGTGCTGCGTTCGACCATGTCGGTGACGGCGGCGAGCAGTCCCAGGTCCGCGAGTGCTTGGGGGTGAATGTTGGATACGGTGGAGCGCAGTGCGCGCATCGCTTCCTCCGCGTCGCGGTGCGCTCCCTCCAGCAATGAGGCGAGGAGCATCGGCTCAGAGACTGGGGCGCTGGCGCGGTTGTGAAGCACGGATGAGGCTTCGCCGAGTTTCATACTGGCCGACACTAAGTATTGTTGGGCGCCGTCGTGCAAGTCGCGCTCGATGCGACGTCGTTCGATCTCGAATGCTGACACGATGACCCGCCGGGAATCACGCACCTCCCGGAGTTCCCGTGCCCAATCAACAGGCCGCGCTGTGATGGCCACGAATTTTGCGCGCTCCAACTTCAGCAATACCCACCACGCGAGGACTGCCACTGCCACAGCTGCAAAGCTGGCGAACAGGCTGAACTCGTTTGCTCGCGCTGACAGCGTGACGCCCAACAGGAAACCAATGACCAAGACACTCGCTAGACCGACTCCAGCTTGGCTAAGAAATAGGATGCGACGGTGGCGCGTGAGGTCTTGCATAGAAACAACTCTAGAAGAGGCACAAACGATCAGCCCCGTGAACGTGGCCTCCGCGCTAAAGGGTGGAGCTGACTCCACCCTTTACGGGAGGCTGGCGTCATGGCGCCCGCCTTCCCGCCATGGTCGACTAGGAACATGATCACCCCCTCGTTACCGCGCAAGACTCTCGCCGCTCATAATCTCTCGAAGTCCTATGGACCGGTGCGTGCGCTGGCCGATGTGACCTTCGACATCCCCTCGGGACAGGCCGTTGCCATCATGGGGCCGTCCGGATCGGGCAAATCGACATTGTTGCATTGCTTGTCCGGGATCCTCGTTCCCGACGCCGGAGAGGTGTCGCTGGGCGGTGAATCCGTGTCGGGCTTGAAAGACAAACATCGTTCGCTGTTGAGGCGGCGCCGGTTTGGCTTCGTCTTCCAAGACGGCCAGCTCTTGCCAGAACTCCCTGCTCGCGAGAACGTCGCTCTTCCTCTCCTCCTCACGGGTATTCCCAGAAACCGTGCCCTGAAGACAGCGGACGAGTGGTTGGGCAAACTTGGATTAGCGGGCATGGAGAATCGCCGTCCGGGCGAGCTATCCGGGGGTCAGGCCCAGCGGATCGCGATTGCTCGGGCACTTATTCACGAACCCGAGGTGGTCTTCGCCGACGAACCTACCGGCGCATTGGACCAGGCAACCGGGCATGAGGTGATGCAGATTCTCACAGCGACCACTGCCAGCTCTGGAGCCTCACTGGTGGTCGTCACCCACGATGATGAGGTCGCCAGATGGTGTCAGCGTCTCATCGAAATCCGCGACGCTATGGTTCACGACGACCAGCTGATCAGTCGGAGTACCCGATGAGCGTCGCCGTCACTCTTGCACCCCGGTTAGCGATCGAACGCATCCGAGCGACCAAGGGCGCTGGTGTTCTAGACGCTATGGCAGTTCTCGCCTTCACGGTTTCCTCGTGGCTGGCACTGACTGTTGCCGGGGGAACCTGGATGTTTTTCCAGCGATGGCAGGTCGAGGGTGCGCTCTCCAGTTCTCAGCAGTCTGGGCTCGCAGTCACCTACGTCGCCCTGGCTGGCTTCGCCTGTGCCCTGCTGGTCATCCCGATCCTCGGCCTTGGAGGTGGCGCCGCCCGTCTCGGTGCCCGCGGACGTGTCCGCCGTTTGGCCTCGCTGCGCCTCATTGGGATGACCAGCGGCGAAGTAGTACGGATTTCGGTCATCGAGACGATCGTGCAATCTGTCGTCGGGGCGTTGCTGGGATCGGCCATATTCGTCTTCTCCCTACCTCTCTGGCAACTCTTGAGTTTTCAGATGCGACCCATCGGTATTGCAGAGTTGCTGCTGCCCTGGTGGCTGTGGCTCATGGTTATCGGTGCGTTGGTCGTTCTGGCCATGGCCTCGACCGTTCTTGGCCTGCGACGCGTCACCATCTCGCCCCTCGGTGTCGCGCGCGATCAAACACCTCGCCGCCTCAAAAGGTGGCGACTACTGGTGGTCGCGGCGCTGGTCATTGCCTTCCTCCTGTACGCACAATTCACGGACATCGCCAGCCTCATCGGCCTCGTCACCACGGTCGGGTTCCTTGCTGTGGTCATCGGCTCAATCAACCTCGTCGGGCCTTGGCTCATGCAACTGGTCGCCCGGCCGGGAGCGAGAACCAGCAACGTAGCACGCCTCCTGGCTGCCCGACGCATCCTCGACGATCCCCGAGGCGCTTGGCGCAACGTGGCATCTCTGGCATTTCTCGGATTCATCGCCGGCTTTGTCGTCACGATGCCGACGACTACGGGCGATAGTGGCCCTAACACCTTCTTCGTCCATGATATCCAGACCGGAGTCGCAATCACCCTGGCACTGGGGCTCGTCCTGGCCGCGACCGCCACTCTCATGACTCAGGCCTCCCAAGTTTTCGATCGCGCCCCGGAGTCAATTGCGCTCGACCGAATGGGCGTGCCCGCAACCATTCATCTTGCAGTTCGTCGCCGCTTGGTTGTGGTCCCACTCGCGGTTGCGCTGGGCACATCGGTACCCCTTGGGCTGGTACTGTCGACGGTCGCGGCCGTCCAACTCGAAAGCTTCCCAGTTGTAGGTGTTTCCCTACTAGCAGGCACCGTGATCCTGGGTTTCTTACTCTCCCTGGGGGCAGCAGAAGCATGCCGCCCACTACAAGACGGAGTCCTCAGAGTGCAGCGTCGCCGCAACGACTGACGGACGACAACCCCGAGGTCGCCGCCGACAGTCGCTACCTAATCCTCGGGATTGGGTAGCGAACCAGCCGCCTCAGCTCGCGCACCGCGCATAGCTGGGGACTACTGTCTCAGCTGTCCCGCAGGGGGTTCCCAACTGACACGCCATCGGTGCGCTCGGGCGCCGGGTGGTTTGGTGCCCAATTCGTCGCACTCGTCGTCCGTCCTGCGGGCGCCGATTACCGTATTCTTGCGCCGTGAAGAAGTTGCGGCGAGGCACTTATGACCGGTCTGCGGATGCGGCTTATTTCAACATTTCACCTCGGATAAACGCCGGGGAGGCCGTTCGGCAGGACGTTCACGAAATCGACGGCCGCGGCGAAGTCATTCTCGACTTCGATGAAGACGGCAAGCTTCTAGGGGTCGAGATCCGCGGTGCCAAGTCTCTGCTGCGCCCGTCCACCCTGAAACAAGCCAAGCGAGTCGGCTGACCCAGTGCCGCCCCGGTCCTATGGCCGTTCCGCTCCCGGGCGGTAATACCGCTATTCTGCGGCAATAGAGCACCGCCGCTCTTCTTCAATAGCCACAGGGGTGGCGGGAAAATTCGGCTGCGTCAGCCGATGAGTGTCGACCATGCGACATCGATCACGCAGAGACCATCGTCGGTTTCGCGGTAAAAGACGTAGCCGGGATGTTTGTCACCGGGAGTCGCCCCCTCGGGAAGACCCTCTATGTTGATGTTCCACTGCGGATCGAGTGGTACTTGTTCATCCCAGTAGTCGGCAAAGAACCGTTCCGGCTCGCCTGCAGAGCGGCCTTCCCAATCTTTTGCCGTACTGAGGTCGGCTTCGGCGGCTTCGGCGTCTTCGCAAACGAGATCAGATGTCCCGCCAGAAGCGAGGTCTTTGATGAGGTTCTCGGTAGTTTGGATAACCTGAGCACCGTCGTTCCCCCAAATTAGCGTGTCTACAGAGCACCCGCTCAAGACCACTGCGCACACAGTTGCGAATCCGGCAAGAGCGAGGACGCGACGAGGCTTCATGCCTTGAGGCTACAAGATGGCACGTAGTCGCCTCACTTGGAGCGGAGATTCCGAGAACCCGCGTGATTCCTTATATGTGCCCGCTCCGCGGTCCCCCTGCGGGCCAGTCGAGGCGTCGGCCGCAGCGGTACGAGTTGATTTCCGTGCGTCTAGAAGGTGGAAGCGGTAAATGGCGTGCCGTCGAATCCCGGAGTCGAGGTCGATTGGGGAGGTCAAGGAGTTGTCGTAGCCATCAGGTCTGCGGCGACCTGCTCGGCCTCGGATGCAGTCTCGAACATCAATGTCAGCGGGCTGCTGCTGAGGACATCCTTCACGACCGGTGCGGAGAGGACCCGGCCATCGACGACAATCGCCAGGTTCTGGTCCAGCGCTTCCTGAGAAGCTTCGCTGAGCGTGTCGGTATCTGTGTCATTGAGATCAAGGTTCACGGAGTTTGTCGATCCCTGGTTCTCGGAGAGCGTTACGGATTCCGGCGTGATCACACCCAGCACATCTGAAAGCTCGTATGTGATGGTTCCTGCCTGGTCACACGCGGTGGCTGCGCCGTCTGCGGTCAGAGACGGCGCGGTGCATGGACTGTCAACGGAGGAGATCACGAACCGAAGCTGAAGCGGTTTCCCCGGCGAATTCGTGTCGCCGGCGGCCGTGGCACTACACCCCGCGAGAAACGTCGCGGCGACCGCAAGCGCAAGTAGGAGGATCGGTCCTCGACGCGTCTCATTGTTGAGTCGTGGTCGGACATCCGAGCGTGACAACCCTGTGTTCGACATGTTGTGTTCCCCCATCTTTGCGGCACTACGAACTGTTCTACAAGCTCGCAGAGACTCGGACAGGTGTCAAATAAATAGCCTGTTCTCCTGAACGAACGCGCCCGCGCCGACGGTCTCTCGGCGGCCCGCATCAGGTTCCCCTCTCGGGAACGGACCCAGAGCCAGCGATCGCAGGGAGCTAAGAGGCCCACTCTTCGGCGACGATCTGCATCCATGCTGCCGCACGATATGCCTCGATGTCGTCGGCGGCGAGAATGGCGCTGATCAGCTCTTCGGTTCCTGAGACATAGACGCTCGCGCCGTAGAGGTCGTTACCGACTGCCCACACACCATCCGCGGGCATCCACCACTGAGCACTTCTGCCGCCGGCCATCCCATCGAAGGGCTCCCCGCCATCGGCGAGGTCGCCGGCGAGAATGAGCACTTTACGACCGGGCAGGATCTTAATGCTCGCCGTGTCTCGTAGGTCATCGCGCATCCCGGCGTACCCTTCCCAAACTAAGAAGAAACACTCGGTGGGTGCGGACGTGTGTGCTCGGAGAAGCCGCGCGAGCGTTGCGGCCACGCCGGGTTCGATGGTCCCAATTGTGCGATTTACTTCCCGCGCGCCGCCGTTGAGGTCGGTCCACTTCGTAGTTGCGTCCACCTCGGACTGCTCCGCAGCAAAGGTCCACCAGGCGAGCGGTTGACCGTCAGCGTCATGCATGGGATTCATTACACGCGCATATGAAACGTGCCCACGAGGCAGGTAGTCACCCACGGTCATCGATCCACCCTGGAGAGAAGGCAGCTCAGCGATGACGTGCGGGACGAGGCCAATCGGATGCAATGCCATCTCCGCACCCTATCGAGTATTCGAGGTCAGCCCGATGGCGACCTGTCGGGATAGAGCTCTCCCTTGCGGGTCGCCCCAAGCCATCGCGGCGGGGCTATCTGTCGGTGGCCGTGACAAGCTGGGCGCTTTCTAGCCATCGTCGCAACGACTCTCATTTATGAGGTGTTCTAGGTGTAGTCGAAGTTTGAGTTGGTGGAGAAACAGGCGCGGTTCTGGGTGTTGATGACCCGGGGCTCGACTCTGACTGCAGCGTGTGATCCTGTGGGGGTGAATCGACGAACTGGACGGCTTTGGCGTCAAGCAACGGGTAGGCGGATTCATCCGAGGCAGAGCGGAGGACGCCTTCTCGAGTAGTCAGGTGGGTTCCGTGCGGTGGCCCGTCATCGATGACGGGCCACCGGCGGTCGTTGCCCAGAAAGGGTGTTGAGCGCGTGCTTAGTCGAGGACGCCGCAGGCGGCCGGGTCGGTTGCTTCTGCAGGCAGGTTCGGGTCGAGCTCGCTTGCACCCGCACTGAAGTCGTACTCACCGTTGCCGTTGTAATCGACACCATGGATCACGACGACGCCTTCGCCTTCGCGGATAGATTCGGCAATTTCTTTCGCCGTTCCTGTTCCGTCCGGCCCCGGGTAGCCCGTTCCCGCCACCTTGGTGATGCGGATGTTATCGCGGCTGTAGTGGTAGCTGCCGCCCTCAGACACCGGAAAACGAGTCACATCCAGGAAGCTGCTGGGAGTCGTGTCGCCTGTCGTGTTCAGCGACACAACGACCGGGCCATACGCGGGAACCCCTTCCGCAGTGTTCAAGCGGCCATCACCGTTGCTGTCCAGAGCCAGGGTGGGGCACTCGTGCAGCGCTTGCTCGCCGTAGTGGATATGTTGGGCATGCGGAGCGTCTGGTGTCAGACCAGAAGCATGCACTTCAATGTGCTTGATCCTCTGGTTACGAACTGTTGCTGTGGCAGTTCCTGACGCCCCGGAGCCGTTGAGCTCCGTGAGATCGGCGGACAGCGATACCGTTTTTTTGTCGCCGGAGTGTCCAGGATCGTGCGCTTGAGCTGCGCCGGCCCCGAATGTAGCCGCAGCGAGTAACGCAACGGTCGAAGCCCCCAGAATCCCCATGGAATATCGTTTCACGATTATCTCCTTGAGTAACCGCCAGCAAGAAGGTCCCGCTGGTCGTGGATAGTTCGTAATAAACACTAATGAAATTTAGTCATGTTAAGGGATTTGTTCACTTTATATTTCCCAGAGTCCGAGCAATACTCGGCGCCGAACCAGTCGACGTTGGGCCACGGCGACTCCGATCCCATCGACCGCATCGTCCACCACGGCCGGCTCCTCCAATTCCGCGGCGAGTCCTACCGCGTCAAACACGCCCTCATGAAATAGCCTCACGCGGCCCCGCCCGACATTGCAAACACCACATCACCAAGGGCCACGGCAACGAAAACGACCCCGAAAACCGGCCGCAAATGCCAGCCTGCTCAAATGGCCGGAAACGGTGCCGAACTGGCAGGTTATTTAGCGCTGAAATGGCCGGCTTTAAGTTGACAAAACACACACGAGTTCGAAACTGCAGATTCACGGGTCACCGGAGCAAATCTTCACGCTCCGGTTCCGCACGGAGATGAGGAATCACACAGAGATACTGGATATGGCTCTGGTGCGGGGTGACTCAAAATTACACTGACTCCTTTCGAGGTTGTCTTTGAGTGGATCTGTCCGCCGGACCAGAGCCGATAGTGCCGCTTGATCGGGGCGACATGACTTGATAGGAGCCTGGCCAACAGCCTCACCTCTGTGCTGTCTGCCCTCCCGACCCAACGGTGATTTCCCTTCAACGACGAAACGGGAGTACCGAAGTCATGACAGTTGCAAGTAGTGAACCGCCGCAATTCACCATCGCGGCCGAGTCACTACGAATCATCTTCGCCGGGGTTGATACCCACAAAGACACGCACAACGTCGCTATCGTCGACGACCATGGACAACCGATCGCCGACCGAGAATTCCTCGCAGTTGGGAGCGGCTATCGGAAAATCATCGAGTTCCTCCACGCCTACGGCATCGTGGATGCTGTTGGCGTTGAAGGCACCGGCTCCTACGGTGCGGAACTTGCCCGCGTTTTGGCCAATGCCGGAATGCGCGTGCTTGAGGTCAATCGCGCCAACCGTGCCGAGCGTCGACTGCGCGGCAAATCCGATCCCCTCGACGCCCACCAAGCGGCGATGTCGGTTCTGGCCGGGCGCGGGTTATCAACCCCGAAACAACGCGATGGTGACGTCGAGTCGATGCGGGTCTTACTTGCCGAACGCTCCTCTACCACCAAGGCGCGCACGGCCAGTATCAATCAGATCCATGCCTTGCTGGTGAGCGCGCCCGAGGCCATCCGGCATGATTTTCGCCGATACGACGGCAATAAACTCACGGTTGCGCTCGCGCGCACACGACCCACACCGGGCACCACTCCGGAGCTGATCGTGCGGGCATCAGCGAAACGCCTCGCGCAATGCCATCAGGTGCCGGCGGCGGATATTGCTCTTATCGACAGTCAACTTGGTCAACTCGCCAGCCGGCAGAATCCGGCTCTCATGGCCGCAAGCGGTGTGGGCCCGTTTGTTGCCGCGCACCTGCTCGCCACTGCCGGCGACAACCCAGACCGCATCTCCACTAAGGCCCAGTTCGCTGCCCTCTGCGGCGTCGCACCTATTCCGGCATCTTCGGGAAAGCGGCAGCGTTTTCGTCTCTCGCGCGGTGGTGACCGGCAAGCTAACGCTGCCCTGCACCGTATTGTCCTGCTCCGCAAACGCCACAAGGAACCTCGGACTATGGCCTACATCGCCCGACGCACCGCTGAAGGCCTTTCCGACCGCGACATCGTCCGTTGCCTCAAACGCCACGTCGCCAACGAAATATTCGCGTTGCTCACCCAAAATCCCGCTGTCCCTCTGCCCGGTGACCCACGGCTGCGGCAACGCCGCCAGACCCTTGGCATCGTCCTCACCGACGCGGCCAAACAGCTCAACGTTCCCTACCAGCGCTTACGTCGACTCGAGATAGGACAACGCGCCGACACCGACCTGGAAACCACCTTCAGCGCCCGGCTCGACGACCAATCCCGACAATCGAAACCCACCCCAAAGGCCGCTTGACATCAATAGGAGCATCCACTCAGCAGGACATGACCGGTGCTTGGGTTCTCTTGGTCGTTTCGCATGGCCGCTAACACATGATGACAGAGCCTCACCTCCACGACATTCTGGATAAAACACAGTGTCAGAGACCGAGCAGAGGGTAGGTTCGCTTCAACAGATCGAAAACCGCTGTGGGCGTCCAGCCCGCCGGCGCTAAATGAAATGGAGCAGCACCATGGCGACAATTCTCTGGATCATCGCGGTAATCCTCGTTATTGCAGGTATTATCGCGCTATTTCGACGCCAGATTCTCTGGGGCATTGTGCTCATCGTCGTGGGACTGTTGGTTGGTCCAGGTGGCGTAAGCCTCTTCACTTGAGAATGCGGATCGCAGGCGCGTTTCGGGGCGTAGCGGAACTCCCAAACGGTTTCGGCGTGAAGTATCCCCTGACGCTCTTCGTTGCCTGAGCGCTGCATCACCTCCAGGAGGCCATAGCTTTTCCTGACACTTGCAATCGTCTCGCCGAGCGGACCGGCATGGACGGGTCCAACCGAGCCTTCACCAACCCCGAGGCTCGGCAAAGTCATATGGGCGAGAGGACGGGAGGGACTGCATGAATATTCGCTTCGAAGGGCACCACCTGTGGTGCGAGTGAGCCCCACTGTTCAGACATGTGACTTGCATCGTTTAGCCCCACTACCGGCGTGGTTAAGCCCCACCTGAAAAGTTCCTCGCACCATCTGAGCGCCACGTGTGTCGGCGCCGACGTCATCATGGATCAGATCATCCACAACACCACCTGGGTCGACACCGGCACCTACAACATGCGGGAACAACCGCCCTCGCGTCCGCGTAACCCGTGACGGGGAGCACCTGTGGTACTGAACACCACCGCTGGTGCTCTTCCGCACGACCAGTGGGGCTCAACCGCACGATCGGGTGGCTCTCAAGGCATCAAATACTCACCGTGCTCGCGCCGCGGCCAGCCCCGTGACAGTACGTTCGGAGATGAGCCCCCGCTCGAACTCCGCGAGAGCCGCGAAGACGCCGAAGACGCCGAAGACGCCGAAGACGCCGAAGACGCCGAAGACGAGCTTCCCAGATGCAGTCGTAGTGTCGACCGCGGCACCCTCGCCGGTGAGCATTTTAAGGTCGATACCGCGGTCGGTGAGATCATGCACCGTATTGACCAACGGGCGCAAATCTCGGCCGAGACGGTCCAGCTTCCACACCAAAAGAGCGTCCCCCTCACGGAGCGCCTTCAAGCAATCCGCCAGTGGAAGACGATCGTCCTTCTTTCTGGAAGCACGGTTCCCATAAAGGTTGCCCGGGTCAACGCCAGCCACCGGAGCGCGCACCACCAGGTCCAATAGCCCAGATCTAATGACTAGGTTACTCAGTTCAAGAACTTGCGATATTTGCGCGAGAGGGCGCTCCCCTCGTCAGCGGCCACCGGGCACTCGCGATAATCAATTGCGAGGCGCCGGCAACCGCCTGACGATCGAGGAGCACACCAGCACGACCCCCACAATCGACGGGTAACCGCTTGCAGCGCCGTACCCCAGAACTCCAGGCACGTCCTCCCACAACGACGCCGGAGGCCCCGAGCTGATCCCAGTGAGTCCGGCGAACAACACAAACATGAGGATGAAAATGCCGGCAGTCAGACCAACAATCGACCAGCGCCACCCGACAAAGACGCTCAGCCCCGAGAGGATAGAGATCGCGATCGTCGACAAAAGACCGGTACCCAAGCCGCCCACCGTCAGAACCGCCCATGCCACCGCAGCGACGTAGTAGATCAGCGCACCCGCAGCGAGGCCAAGAAACGCCTGCACTCCTCGTGGAACTCTCCTTCGATATACACGTCCTCGACTGTTCTCAGCAGCAATCCCTGCCATGATTATTCCCTCTCTCACACTCGTAGGGTCATCCCGAGTTGTCGGCAAGCGTCACCTCCGGCGACTGAGCAATCGAGGCTGTGCCGCGGTCGTTTCTGGTTCAGTGTCGCCACAAGTGTGCGTTCGTACTCAACGAACTCTGCCGAATTGATTATCGCCAGCTCACACGAGCGGAGCACCTCGATAAGTGTCAGGGCTATGAAGAACGACCCGCTGACGGTTGGCTTCAAATGGTCGTTACAACACAGGCCGATTTATGCGGTTGCGAGAAGCTTAGTGAAGAGCTCGGCGGGGTTGCCCAGTTGAGGGGTTTGCGTGATCGGTTGTTGAGTTCGTGGGTCACGCGTTCCAGACCCGCCATGGTCTGCGTGCTGAGATCGGTGCCCTGGGGAAAGTACTGGTGCACTTAGCGCCACGCGCCCAAGATGAACGAATCGGCAAGTTGGCGCCAACGCGGTGGATAAAATTTAAGTCGGGAAGGCTGAGGCAAACGAGGCGACCGCTGACTCGAAATGAGCGAACATGACATGTCGTCGCGGTGCCTCTATGTTCATGACTTCAAAAGCAGAACCACGTTTCTCGATGTAGCCCAGCACCTTCTCGGGCGACCTTTCGTGGCAGCGGCGATCCCCCACACGCCATTCATGATCGGACAAACTACGGACCTCGAGATCTCCCGTTGCGCACGGTTCATGACCCTGATTCGACATTGAATCTCCTCGCGATGAGCGGTCCAGACTGGCGGTACCTCAACCAGCTCCGATGCCGCTTGCATCACCACCCAACATACCCCCGTCCATGGCGGTATGCCGTTGCCGGTGAATACATTGCCGACTAATTGGCATCAGCGCGAACAGCGCTGCGCAGAGTCCGACCCGACTTCAGGTAGCGGGTGTCTCCGAAGTGCAGAGCCCATCTCGGCCAAGGTCTCGTTCTGTTCGGGGTCACGCTCAATCGAAGTTTTTTGCGTTACGGAGCTCCGCGTGGCGTCGTGTAACCCTGCGGCACGGCACTCTGGCTCCAGAGAGTGTTCCTTCCGTAGCATCGCGTCGCGTCGCGTCGCGCTTGCGTTCATATCCGACAGACTCACCACATTCGCCTTAGCCTGGTATTGTGGCCTCGCCCGGCTCGTCATCGTCGCTGTGATCATCAACGTGGCCAGCCTGTTTTACGACCGGCGTTACCTGGCACCATTGACTGCCCAAGCTTCCATATTGCCCAGTGATCTCGGCACAGCCACTACGCAGCTCACCCACTTGGCCTTGCTCAAAGACCGATTTCCGGGACGCTCCCAGAATCTCGTTCAGATGTTGCCGTCGGGAGTGGATACGCTGACCAAATGACCTTGCTGACTGGATTTCATCTAGCGAACCGCGGGTTTTTTGCGCGCGAGGTGCTCGATGTCGCACCGGAAGTTCTCGGCTGTATCCTTCAGCGCACCGATGATGATGGCACGGTGGCCATTCAAATTACCGAGGTCGAGGCGTATGCGGGTGAACGCGACCCCGGCGCGCACACCTATCGGGGTAAGACGAATCGGAATAAGACAATGTTCGGCCCTGGCGGACACCTTTACTGCTACTTCACTTATGGGATGCACCACGCGTTGAACCTTGTTACCGGGCACTCAGGCCAACCATACGGTTGTCTCATTAGGGCAGGAGACGTGCTGGCAGGAACCGACATCGCTCGAAGGAGGCGGGAAAGTAAACCTCGAAAAGTTCCTCTCCGAGAGAGCAGCTTGGCGCGGGGCCCTGGCTGCGTTGCCCAAAGCTTCGGAGCTACCCTGGCAAACGACGGTGACAATCTTTTCGGCGGACAGTGGAAATTTCTCGTTCCTGACGAGGAAATAGTTCTACCCCACCGAACTGGCCCCCGCGTGGGCGTCAGCGGGCCCGGCGGCGATGCGACGAACTTTCCTTGGCGTTTCTGGTTAGCTGATGCGTCATCCGTTTCAACATACAAACCAGGCCGCCCATAGCCATGACCTCAAACGAAATCGCGGTAAACCCGCCACTCTGAGAACGTCCCCATCCGATCCGTGACCGTCAGTAATCTGGCCGCAGGTGCCCAGAGGTCGAATCTTTACCGCCTACGACCAATGATCGCCGCACTGGCTAGATGTTTGTCAGTGCCTCGCCCTTATGCATCGCCACATGGTCTGTCGTGTCGCTCGTGATCTCATACTGCGGATCATCAGGGCTACAGCGGCGTATACGACCTTTGTGTTCGACGTCTCGCATATGAATCTTCGTGATAATACCCTGCACATAACCGGCCTCAGAGTTCCAGCGCACGTGAGCGCCAACAAAGAATTTCACTGCCATGAGTATGCCTTCCACCACCACAATGTTGCCGAATGTCTTCAGCGTAATCGGTGCACCACCGTGCTCAACCCGGATTCGTACCATTGTTGATCAATTTTCCGGCGGGTACCAGACGCGGTCACCATCGACCTTCGCGAAACTGGTCATGGTGTGTGGCGTGGTCTTGGTCAGGCTCATAATGTCAACAACCTGCAGGCCGCGAGCCAGCAACGCATCGCCAATCAGTGATCGATGACAACGCCACGGAACGGCCTCGGCACACATGATCGCTACCGTCTGCTTCTCCGCCAACGCGATCAACTCGTCAACACCGGCCACGAACTCGGGCGTTTGCATGTAATCGGCGTAGTTGCGAAAGCTCTTATTACGCCACGCCCCGTTGATAGATGCCTCTGCCGCCGGAGTGTGCCGTAACCCGCCTAGCCCGGGGAGTCGCTGATAGTCGATACCTACCTCCGGCATACTTGCGACAAGTTCGTGTTCCTCAAACTGCGGGTTGTGACGAGACCCCGGAACACTCCGTACGTCGATGAGCCGTTTGACACCATTTGCATTCAACATTCCTACGAACTCAACAATCGGATGAGTCGAATGCCCGATCGTGCACACACGGATACCAGCCATGCTTTATTAAACCGTACGTAGTGAAGCCTGCAGTAACCGTATCCAACCCCGCACGGCGCTAACCTCAACGCACCGCAGGGGAACTCACAAATCGCACGAATTTGCTCATTAACCCTGAGCTGGAATCGGCCGGTCAGGCGGCGGTGTGACGACGAGAATTCACGCTCTCTGCGATGCCAACCCACGCCATCGCTGGTGCCCTCTCGCGTGATCGGTGGTGCCGAACCGCACGATTGGGTGGTGCTCAAAGCCCTAAATATTCAGGGCAGCCGGCGAGTGCAGCGAACCGGTGACGACAGTCGCCAGCCTTGTTTGAACAGAGAACCCTGCAAACGACGTAACGTCATCGGCGCTGTTTCGCCGTACGCACGCAAGGGCGCGGCATCACCACCCACTGTGACAAGCTCACCCGCACTCACCGCGGTTGAGCTGTCTCTAAAGCCATAACCATCTATTCGACGGCATAAAAAGGCTCTCCCTAGTTCTGGGGTAGTCCTGTTCTTTTAGCACGTTGACGCGTCTAGGGCAGGCTGTCAGCCTGGTGGTGCGGTTGATGGCAACGATGTGTTCTGCTACCAAGATGGAACACCCACCACCGCCGATTGGGGGACATCATCAAATTCAAAAGTCAGATCATCGTGACGCTTCTCAAACAAAGCGCGATAAAAGAATCCCAGAGAACCTCGTTGAGCATGAACCAGTTTGGTCAACTACCCGCTGTTCTCATCAACCCGAGGAGCAACGCTGGTTGCATCATCCCCGGTATCTGGTTGGGCGATCCCCAAGACTTCACAGCTGACGGAACGACGTACCGATGCCTGACCATAGCTGACGACGTTTCACGACGCACCTGACCCTGCCGGAACGACAAATCCGCACACCCGATCTAATCCTGTTTTATAACCGCCGCTGCATGCAATTACTCACGCAGTCCGATGTGGACACAGAGAACCCCCGTCGAAATATTCGGCTACTCAAACAGCTCTACCCCACTCGGATAAGTCTCCGGGATGTTTACCAGACACGGTGTCGTTACCGTCAGATAACGACAGAATATGACCTGATGCGTAAGACGTTAAGGTGGCAGCATGGCTCTTGTCAGCATTGCATTCCGCGGAACTACCCTTGAATACGGCACGCCGGGCCAGCCGTTAGTTATCCTGCTGCACGACTGGTACGGCCGGCTTTCTGGCATGGAAGACTACGGCATTCCTCTTGCTCAGCGCGGCTTTCACGTGCTTGTTCCCGATCTTTTCAATGGGTGGGCCGCCACCAGCGCCGCGGACGCCGCTATTCTCCTCGGCCGGCTCACCCCCTCGGCAGCATTAGGCACGATCAGCGAGCTTGTGCACTCCGGGCGCACATATGGTGCGCCGCGAGTGGGGCTGGTGGGCTTTTCAGTAGGCGGCTGGCTCGCTCTTCTCATGGCCCAGTCCGGCAATCTCGACGCCGTCGTCGCCTACGACGCTGTGCTCAACAACAGAGAGCCGGGAGTGCTGCCCTGCCCTGTCCAACTACATTTCGCGGGAGTGAACGGTCCAGATCCTGAATCGTTCGTCGCCCGACTCCTCGCCGATGGGACAACCCTGGAACGCTTCGACGATTTCACGGCAGCACGTTCCTTCGCCAGCACCAGCATCCCCACTTTAACGACACAGTCCGATGCGCTCGCCTTCGCCCGCACAACACAGTTTCTTGAGAGGTACCTCCTCGACTAAGTCCGATCCAACGCAATCCCCATCCACAGGATCAATCTGACCACACGAAGTTGGACCCCGATAATAGCAGCAGAGGTAGAACCAGTGCCCCGGGCGCGATCGGGCAGTGATACTTCATCGGCGAAGGTCCCACCCAGAAAACTGAACTATCGGACGGACGATGCATGGGACCCCTCGCTGATCGTGACGTGACCACTTGGTGGCAGCGACTCGAGCTGCCGGGGGTGATTAATATCCACACCCATTTCATGCCCGAGCGGATGTTGCGGCGCGTAAGGGCGCACTTCGATGAAGCCGGCCCTCTGATCGGACGCCCGTGGCCGATCGAGTATCGCTGGAACCAAGACAGCCGACTCGCGCACCTGCGGCAGACGGGCGTACATCGCTTCACCGCGTTGACGTACGCGCATCGGCCCGGAATGGCGGCCGATCTCACCGACTTCGCTTTGAAACTGTCGGCCGCTGAACCCGACTGCGTCCCCAGCGCGACGTTCTTCCCGGAGGACGGTGTCCTTGATCAAGTACGTTCGGCGCTGGAGCTGGGCGCGCGGGTATTCAAAATCCATGCGCAGGTGGGTGGGTTCGACCTGCGAGAGCCTGCCCTAGACAAGGCATGGGGGCTGCTGGCAGATGCCGCCGTTCCAGTGGTCATTCATGTGGCTAGTGCCCCGGTTGCCCGTACCAGTTTCACCGGTCCGGACGCACGCGAGGGAGTGCTGCAGCGTCATCCGCATCTGACCGCCGTGGTCGCGCACCTGGGTGCGCCCGAGTACGCAGAATTCCTCACCCTGGCCGATCGCCCGCGCGTGCATCTCGACACGACGATGGTGTTCACGGACTTTTTCGAAGACGCCGAGCCGTTCCCGACCGACCTGCGGCCACGGCTGGCGGCCCTGGCAGATCGAGTCGTGCTGGGCAGCGACTTACCAAATATCCCCCATTCCTACGCCCATCAACTCGAGGCATGAGAACGTCTGCGAGAGCGAGAGCGAGAGCCGCGCCTCGACGACGACTGGCTCCGTGCGGTCTGCTGGTTCAATGGTCACAGGCTGATCAGAGACCGAGCCAACATCCCCAGTGTTCCGCAGGCTCGGTCCCAGACTTGAGACTAAAAAAGGCTTCCCTTCGAAGCTATCGGTGGCGTCGGCCACAACACACTTCCCATGCCTGGCAACAACTGAAGCATCACCGGTACCGACTCGGGCTATCCGCCACCTCGGGTAAAACAATCGGAGGTGCTTCCAAGGTGTGGAAAGAGTTGAGCAGGGCTAGACAGATGCCGTGATGACGGACCTGGCGATATTTCTGTCGGCGATGAGGCTCTCGACACGCTCTTCCTTGATGTCGGAGATGAATATTTCTTCGCTCTGCAACAAGCGCGTAATGTGTCCGACCATGTCAGTATGTGCCGAGTTGCTCCCAGCGTGTAGGCACTGTTGGTTGTATCTCTGGACAGACGCATCGGCCAAGATCACCCGAATCGTGCACCACGCTGACGTTCCCAGCCTCAAAGTACCAGGCAGCAGCTGGAAGCCACCAGCCCGAACCGATACGGCATAGTAGAAAATACAGACAGTGATCCCAATGTTTAGGGGAACTACTGATTCTATTTTGGGTCGGTGTTCACTACGAAACTGTCAAGCCGAAGGAGCCTTGTTGTGAGCGAGCGCCACACCCAGCGGGGCACGGAGGCTGAGCGATTTGAACATTGGGTTGTCCGCGTGGAAGCGCTTCGAAATTATGGAAGGTTTGCTGCCTCTGTCGACAACGTCAGGGTTCGGTTGGTGTCCGTTTCGCCCCGGAGACACTCGAGCGGGGGGACCGCTGTCAAAACCAAGCTTGAATTGACCGTTCCATATGTACAAGGAATGGAAGCGGATGAATATCTCATAACGATGAAAGGCTTCGCCGTGCTCCGCCGGAGCCAACAACAAGCCGTGGACGAGCTACGCGCGCAACTCCACACGTTCGCCCAGGACCTCGCTCTCGCCATCGGAGACACTGGCGCTAACAATCCCCCTTTAGCGATCACGCTTCGAGTCGACGGGGAACAGACGTCGGGTTGGTCGATCATAGACGGACCAATTCACGGCTGTATTATCCCCGCGCTCGGTGGTTTCGTGGCTTGGCTCGGCAGGGTCGAGAGGACCAGACCAAGTCAAGTCATCAGCCAAGACCTTTACGAATACGTAGCTCACAAATAGCGTGAACAGGAGCAGCCCTGACCTAGATCACGACGAGGCTGTTGATCACGTTAGTGGCGCTAGTGTGCATCGGTTCCTGACGCGATCGAGCATGCTCGCGAAGGCGCTTGAACGCCTCATCCATATTGATGCTGTTGCGTTCGGCGATGACACCCTTGGCCTGCTCAATGAAAACACGACTGTTGAGCGCACGCTGTAGCTGAGCGGTCACTGTCGCATTCTCACGAGCCGAACGTTCGTGCAACAGGCTAATGGTCGCAACGTCAGCCAGCGCCTGACCAATGATCGCGTCTTCATCGCTCAACAAGCCCTTCCGCGTTCGGAACAGATTCAACGCCCCGATGGTATTGGGACGAAAGCGCATCGGAATGGCATGAACCGAATGGAAACCTTGGGACAACGCTGCGGCTTGAAAATCGGGGTACCGATCTCCCGCCGCCTCAATGTCACTAAGCGTGACTACCTTGCCAGACCGGTACGCGTCAACGCAGGGCCCCGCTCCGGCTTCACGCTGCAGCACTTCAACGATGCGGCTTTCCTCACTGGTGGAAGCGAGAACTTGCAGGTTGCCGTCCTGATCCGCCAAGAGAATACCCGCGGCACTTGCGTCAAGCAACACAACACATTGATCCACCAGAGTGCGCAAGAGATCGAGCGCGTCATACTCTCCGACCAGAGCGTCAGCAAGTTCCACAAATGCTCCGCTTACCAGCGCGGCGCGAGTCATACTCTTCATCGCAATATTGTGGACCACAATTTGCGGTCGAGACAGAACCTAACCCGATTATCAGTATTTCAGCAGATTTCACGATGCTGCTGTGGTGGGCTTCGTGCAGTCCCACGAATGTCAGGGAAAAGCCCCGTGCTGTGGACTGTTCAGGGCTTGGCACAGCCTCCCTCGTAGGAGGTATCCATCTCAACACCGGCGACCACCAGCACATCCCTGGCAGACCAGTCCTCCGTAACTGCCTATCGTGGCCACATGCACGTGATCGATGAACATGCGCGATCTCTGCAATTCAGACGTTTGACTGCGTGACAGTTATGAATTTGTAACGATGAACGGTCTCGTTTTGGCAGCGAATCGTGACCGATTTCGTATTCATCAATCACCTTGACACACCCCGTTAAGGGCACATATCTTCATAGCGTTGCCCGTGAATCTACCAGCAAATTCACTCACCGAGCCCAGGAGTGCCGTGCCCACACTCGTCCTCCAATCATCCCGGACCGCACCATGACCGCCGCCGAGACAGCCCCGCGCTCCCCCGGGGATGGTGTCGGCAGTCACTTGCTTCTCGAACGAGTAGCTGCCGGTGATGCACGCGCCTTCGGCACCCTGTATGACGCCTTCGTCGCCGAAACCTATGCGATCTGTCTGTTCAATTGTGCAAACCCGTCGGCAGCCGACAAAGCCATGATCCGAACATGGATCTTCGTGTGGAGCCACGCCGCCGCACTCAACGAACAGGTGGGTTCAACGCAACATATTGTGCTGTCCACTGCTTGGGCCGTCACCTCACAACAACGCAGAGGCCCTCCATAGCTGCATGTCTGCTGGGCCCACTCCTCCCCAAAGGAATACGTTAAAGCCAATGTTCATGCTCGCCTACCCAACCCTGAAAACACGCGGACCGCTATGCAGACCCGAACGAAAAATAACAATCGAACTAGGCAGGATGGGCGGGCGGATCATGAGCGATACGGCTCGGTGTGGGTGCGTCGGAATTTGTCAAGGTGAATGAGGCCAGTGGGAGTTTAGGCGGCTAGTTTTAGCCCTTCAACCTCAACTGGTTTCTCGGCTGGTTTGTTGATCCATGCC
>NZ_SOHE01000035.1 GCF_004403305.1 Cryobacterium frigoriphilum
CGGCCTGCCCGCGCGCGATGGCGACCTGCGCGGCCGCGGCAGCCGGGGCCGTTGCGAGTGCGGCGAGAGTACCGGCCGCGAGCAGCGCGGTGACCACCGCCACGGCCAGCAGCCGGATGGTGGGCCCACGGCGGCGTGAGGTGGGAGCGCGGGCCGCGAGAGCGCGCCAGCATCCGCGCACACCGAAGCGTCGAATGGGGTGTTCCAGCCAGCGGTAGCTGCCCGCTGCGGCGACCAGCGTGACGACACCGACGGTGACTCCAATCGGCAGGGCGGCATGCTGCGATGCCGGCCAGGCGAGCTGCACGAGCACCAACACGGGCCAGTGCCAGAGGTAGATGCCGTAGGAGCGTTCGCCGAGGTACCGCAAGGGTGTCACGTCGAGGGCACGACCGAAGGCGTCACCGCGCACCGCGGCCCAGATCACAACCGCGGTCAACAGGCTGATGATGACGAGGCCGCCACGATAGGCGGCGGCGCCGTCGTCCGACAGTACCCAGAAACCGGCGGTGACGAGGGCGAGTGCGAGACCGCCCAGCCACGGACGCAGTCGCGCGAGCCCCGCCGTGACGGGAGAGGCCTGGTCCTCGAGGCACGTGCGGCGCAGTGCGAGCGCGAGCGCCGCGCCGATCAGCAGGCCGAAACTGTGGGTGTCGGAGCCGTAGTAGACCCGGGTCGGGTCGCCGCCGTCGACAAAGAGCGCGGCCATCCAGGCAGCGGATGCCGCGGCGAGGCCCAGCACGAGTGTGAGCCGCAGCCCGCCGCGCCGAATGCGCAGCAGCGCCAGCAGGGCGAGCGGCCACAGCAGGTAGAACTGTTCCTCCACCGCGAGTGACCACAGGTTGCGCAGCAGCTCGGGCTGGTCGGCGCTGAAATAGCTGGTGTCGGCGAGGATCGCCACCCAGTTATAGCCGAAGGTCGCGGCTCCGAGCAGCTGGCTGCCGAGGCCGATCAGCACGTCGCCGCCGATCAGCCAGGCCGCACTGCAGCCGACCAGCACGAGCGGCACGATCGGGGGAACGAGCCGGCGCACGCGGCGCTTCCAGAATCGGCCGAGGCCCAGCCGGCCGCTGCGCTCGTGCTCGGCGACCAGCAGCCCGGTGATCAGAAAACCGCTGATCACAAAGAAGATGTCGACGCCGATGAAGCCGCCGGGTACGAGCGAGGGAAAGAGGTGAAAGAGCACGACGGCGATCACAGCAATGGCCCGCAAACCGTCCAGACCGGCGAGGCGACCGGCCGGCAGGGTGACGCCGGTGCCGGGGGCGGCATCCGCTTCGACCAGTGCGACGGACGACAGCACGACGGCCGAGCCGTCCGTTTCGCTGGGAGTTGGACCTGCGGCCGATGGGGGACGGGTGGAGCTGCTGCGCATCATCTGGCACTCAAAAGGGGGGAGCCGGGGCCCCGACCCCACGATAGCCCGCGCGAGCGGCCTAGGCTTACGTTCGTGACTTTTTTCGCGCCGATTGACGGCCTTCCCGTGCCGGCGACCACGCGCATCCGCCTCGACCTCGCCTACGACGGCACCGACTTCACCGGCTGGGCTCGCCAGCCCGGCTTTCGCACGGTGCAGGGCGACATCGAAGACGGCCTCGCCTCGATCATGCTGCGCTACCCGCCGAGCCCCACCCTGTACGTGGCCGGGCGCACCGATACCGGCGTGCATGCCGTCGGTCAGGTCGCCCACTTCGACCTGTCGCCGGCGCAGGCCGACAGTCTCGTTCGGGTGCAGCGCGGCACCGGCACCCGCCCGCCGGTGACGCTCGGAACCGCGGTGCTGCGGCGGCTCGGCGGAATTCTCGTGACCAAACCCGAGATCGTGCTGCGCGCCGCGAGCGTGGCCCCGGCAGGTTTCGACGCCCGCTTCTCTGCGCTGTGGCGCACCTATGAGTACCGCATCAGCGACCTTCTCGCCCTGCGCGACCCTCAGCAGCGGCTGCGCACCACGTGGCATCCGGCGAAGCTCAACCTCGAGGCGATGGATGAGGCCGCCGCCACCCTGGTCGGCCTGCGCGACTTCGCGGCCTACTGCAAACCCCGTCCCGGCGCCACGACCATTCGCGAGCTGCAGGACTTTCGCTGGCGGCGCGACCCCGACGGGGTGCTCGTCGCCACGATCACGGCGGATGCCTTCTGCCACAGCATGGTGCGCGCCGTGGTCGGCGCGACCGTCGCGGTGGGGGAGGGCCGCCTCGGCATCGACCGTCTCGCGACCATGCGCATGGACCGCACCCGCATCACCGAGTTCAAGGTGATGCAGGCGCACGGGCTGACGCTGATGCGGGTCGGCTACCCCGAAGACGCCGAGATGCGCCTGCGGGCCATCGAGACCCGCAACCGCCGTTCGCTGCCGGTGCTGGTCGGCGACGACGCCGAGTAGACCGGCCCGGGCCATCCGTCGTCGTCGGGGCGTAAGTCCCGCGCAGCGGCGCAGCTACCGCGCAACGCGCCCTCGAACGCAGGCTCGACGAGGTGCGCGGGTAGTACGCCGCTGCGCGGTAGGCGTGCCACCCGCGCAGGGGCGCACTACCCGCGCAGCTCGGACGCGGGCCCGGCGGAGCGGCGCAACCACCGCGCATGACCTTCTGCACTGAGCAAAAGTTGCCGTGAGCGGCCCGCTCGACTAGTGTTGACCCTTGGTGTCTGTGCGTTGCAGCACGGCATCCGAACGTGAGCCCTCCATCGACAGTGTTTTCATCTAAGAAAACACGCCCGGAGCGGGATTCACGAACACCTCCGTTCGAAAAAGAAGAAAGCAGCACAACAGTGACGCGCACTTACACCCCCAAGGCAAGCGAACTCCAGCACGACTGGGTTGTCATCGATGCCACCGATATCGTCCTCGGACGTCTGGCCAGCCACGCGGCGATCCTGCTGCGCGGCAAGCACAAGGCCACCTTCTCTCCCCACATGGACGGTGGCGACTTCGTCATCATCATCAACGCGGAGAAGGTTGCCCTCACCGGCAAGAAGCTCGACCTCAAGATCGCTTACCGCCACTCCGGTTACCCGGGCGGCCTCACGGCGACCAACTACTCCGAGATGCTCGAGAAGCACCCGACCCGTGCGGTCGAAAAGGCTATTCGCGGCATGCTGCCGAAGAACTCGCTCGGTCGCGCTCAGCTCACCAAGCTCAAGGTCTACGCCGGCGCAGAGCACCCGCACTCGGCTCAGCAGCCCAAGCCGTACACCCTCAGCCAGGTCGCTCAGTAGCGTCCGCCCCAGACTTCTTAAGACTCTAGAAAAAGGATTCACACAATCGTGGCGAAGATCGCAGACCAGATTGACCAGGCTCCGGAGAGCTACTCGACCGAGACTCCCGCCGAGACCGCAACCAAGGCGCCCCGCGCCATCCTCAACGTTCCCGGCGCAGCCGTGGGACGTCGCAAGCAGGCCATCGCCCGCGTGCGCATCGTTCCCGGCTCGGGCACCATCGTGGTGAACGGCCGTGCGCTGGAGGACTACTTCCCGAACAAGCTGCACCAGCAGCTCATCAACGACCCGTTCAAGGTTCTCGACCTGCTCGGCAGCTACGACGTCGTCGCACGCATCACCGGTGGTGGCCCCTCGGGCCAGGCCGGCGCGCTGCGCCTCGGTATCGCTCGCTCGCTGAACCTGATCGACGAAGAGAACAACCGCGCGATCCTGAAGAAGAACGGCTTCCTGAGCCGCGACGCTCGCGTCAAGGAGCGTAAGAAGGCCGGACTCAAGAAGGCCCGCAAGGCTCCTCAGTTCAGCAAGCGCTAGTCGAATAGCCGACGTCGATATGACTCGACTGTTCGGCACCGACGGCGTTCGGGGCCTGGCCAACCGTGATCTCACGGCTGGCCTGGCCCTGGAACTGGCTCAGGCCACTGCCGCGGTGCTTACCACCGGTCGCCGCGCCGAACAGCGCCGCGAGTCCGGTCGACGCCCCGTCGCAGTGGTCGCCCGCGACCCCCGCGTCTCCGGCGAATTCATCATTGCCGCAGTCTCTGCAGGCCTCGCCAGCTCCGGTGTCGACGTTCTTGACGCCGGTGTGATCCCCACCCCCGCAGCAGCATTCCTGATTTCCGATATCGGCGCCGACTTCGGTGTGATGATTTCCGCCTCACACAACCCGGCCCCCGACAACGGCATCAAAATCTTCGCCTTTGGCGGAACCAAGCTTCCCGACGACGTCGAGGATCGGATCGAGTCCTTCATCGGGCACGACACCCTGATGCCGATCGGCGGTGACGTGGGGCGCATCCGTCGCTTCGCCGATGCCGAAGACCGCTACGTGGTGCACCTGCTCACGACCCTGCCGCACCGCCTCGACGGGCTGCACGTCGTGCTCGATTGCGCCCACGGCGCCGCGGCCGGTGTGTCGCCGCAGGTCTTCACGGATGCCGGCGCTCGCCTCACCGTGATCGGTGCCGACCCCGACGGGCTCAACATCAACGACGGTGTCGGCTCGACGCACCTCGACAACCTCGCCCGCGCCGTGCTCGAACACGGCGCCGACATCGGTATCGCCCACGACGGCGACGCCGACCGCTGCCTCGCGGTCGACCGCGACGGCAACATCGTCGACGGCGACCAGATCATGGCCATCCTCGCCGTCTCGATGGCCGAGCGCGGCGTGCTGAAAGACCGCACCCTCGTCGCCACGGTGATGAGCAACCTCGGCCTGCGCAAGGCCATGGCCGCCAACGACATCACCGTCGTGCAGACCAAGGTCGGCGACCGTTACGTGCTTGAAGAACTCAACAAGCACGGCTTCTCGCTCGGCGGCGAGCAGAGCGGACACGTCATCATGACCAAGTTCGCGACGACCGGCGATGGCATTCTCACCGGCCTGCACCTGGTCGCCGAGATGGCGCGCACCGGCAAGACGCTCGCCGAACTGGCATCCGTCATGAAGGTGTACCCGCAGATTCTCGTCAACGTGCGTGGCGTCGACCATCGGGCGCTGCACTCCGACACCGTGATCGCCGAGGCGATCGTG
Source organism: Cryobacterium frigoriphilum (assembly GCF_004403305.1). GTDB lineage: Bacteria > Actinomycetota > Actinomycetes > Actinomycetales > Microbacteriaceae > Cryobacterium > Cryobacterium frigoriphilum. The sequence goes on from NZ_SOHE01000035.1 coordinate 4,973, forward strand.
GCCGCGGAGACCGAACTCGGCGACACCGGGCGGGTGCTGCTGCGCCCATCCGGCACCGAACCGATGGTGCGCGTCATGGTTGAGGCGGCCGACCAGCCGACCGCAGACCGTCTGGCCCACCAGCTCGCCGACGTCGTGCGCGAGCGCCTCGCGAACTAGCGGCTGCTCAGGCACCGGCGCCCGAGCGTCGCGGCACTCATTGCGCCAGCCGGCACTCGTTCCAAGGAGTGCCGCGAGGCCGAACGAGTGCCGCGAACGCGCCGGCTGGCCGAACGAGTGCCGCGAACGCGCCGGCTGGCCGAACGAGTGCCGCGAACGCGCCTGCGACGGCTAGACCTTGCGCAGCAGCACCTTCGAGACCGCATGGTCGGGGTCCTTGCGCAACACGAGCGTCGCCCGGCTCTTGGTCGGGCGGATGTTGCGCAGCAGGTTGGGTTCGTTGATGCTGATCCAGATCTGCCGGGCCTTCGCCCGGGCCTCTGCCTCGGTCATGTCCGCATAGCGGTGAAAGTACGATTTCGGGTTGATGAACGCCCCGCGCTGCAGCTTCAGAAACCGTTCCTCGTACCAGCGCGCCACGTCTTGGGTGCGCGCGTCGACGTAGACCGTGAAGTCGAACAGGTCGCTGACCGCGAGGCCGTGGCCGGCGCCGGGGGGCTGCAGAACGTTGAGGCCCTCGATGATCAGGATGTCCGGCTGTCGCACGATGATCTGCGCGTCGGGCACGATGTCGTAGCTCAGGTGCGAGTAGAAGGGCGTGCGGGCCTCGGCCGCGCCGCTCTTGACGGCGCTCACGAAGCGCAACAGCGCGCGGCGGTCGTAGGACTCGGGAAAGCCCTTGCGGTCCATGATGCCTCGCCGGGCCAGCTCCGCATTGGGGTAGAGAAAACCGTCTGTCGTGACGAGCTCGACCCGCGGGGTGTCCTCCCAGCGCGCAAGGAGTTCGCGCAGCAGACGGGCGATCGTGGACTTGCCGACGGCAACGGAGCCGGCGACACCAATCACGAACGGCACGTGCAGTGCACGCTCCCCGAGAAAGTCACTCGTTGCGCGGTGCAGCTGGCGGGCGCCGGCCGCGTAGAGGTTGAGCAGGCGGCTCAGCGGAAGGTAGACATCCGTCACCTCGTTGATGTCGAGCGGCTCTCCGAGCCCGCGCAGCTGCACGATCTCGGTTTCACGCAGGGGCAGTCGGGTCGAGGCGGCCAGCGCGGCCCAGTCGGCACGATCCAATTCGACAAATGGGGTGCCGTGAACCTTGTTGATGGGGCTGGTCACCGGCTCGGACATTTTCCCAAGCTTAGTCCGACTAAAATCAGGGCCATGTGTGGAATCGTGGGTTACGTCGGAGGCACCAACAAAGCGGTCGAGGTTTTGATGGGGGGTCTGCGACGTTTGGAGTACCGGGGCTATGACTCCGCCGGCATCGCCGTGATCGACGAGGCGGGAGTGCTCAACTCCGTCAAGCGCGCCGGCAAGCTCGCGATGCTCTCCACCGAGCTGCAGAATCACCCCGTGAACCCGGGTCGCACCGGCATCGGGCACACCCGCTGGGCCACCCACGGTGGCCCGACCGACGAGAACGCGCACCCGCACCTCGCCGACAACGGCAAGCTCGCCCTCATTCACAACGGCATCATCGAAAACTTTGGGCCGCTCAAGGCCGAACTGCTCGCCGAGGGTTACGCCTTCGAGAGCGAAACCGACACCGAGGTGGCCGCCGTGCTGCTCGGCCGTGAATACCAGCGGGTCGGCGACCTGGGCGAGGCGTTCCGCAGCGTCGTCGCCCGCCTCGACGGTGCGTTCACCCTGCTCGCCGTGCACCAGGACCAGCCCGGCGTTGTTGTCGGCGCCCGCCGCAACTCCCCGCTGGTCATCGGCCTGGGCGACGGCGAGAACTTTCTCGGCTCCGACGTGGCCGCGTTCATCGAGTACACCCGCCGTGCCGTGGCCATCGGCCAGGACCAGATCGTGACGATCACGCCCGAGAGCGTCACCGTGACCGACTTCTTCGGCACGCCCGTTGAGGTCGAGGAGTTCGACGTGGCGTGGGACGCCTCAGCGTCGGACAAGGGCGGATGGTCAAGCTTCATGGCCAAGGAGGTCTCGGAGCAGCCCGACGCCGTCGCCAACACGCTGCGTGGCCGCATCGTCGACGGGGTCGTGGTGATTCCGGAGCTGGCGGAGTTCGGCGACGACGCGCTCGCGCGCATCCGTCGTATCGTGATCATCGCCTGCGGCACGGCTGCGTACGCCGGTCAGGTTGCCAAGTACGCGATTGAGAAGTGGGCGAAGGTTCCCGTTGACGTGGAGCTCAGCCACGAGTTCCGCTACCGTGACCCGGTGCTTGAGAACGACACCCTCGTGCTGTCGATCAGCCAGTCCGGCGAGACCATGGACACCCTGATGGCCGTGAAGTACGCCCGCGAGGCCGGAGCGGTCGCGATTTCAATCTGCAACACGCAGGGCGCGACGATCCCGCGCGAGAGCAATGCGGTCATTTACACCCATGCCGGCCCCGAGGTCGCGGTCGCGTCGACGAAGGCGTTCGTCGCTCAGATCGCCGCCCTGTACCTGTTCGCGCTGCACCTCGCCCGGGTGCGCGGCACGCTCTCGAGCGCCGAGCTGCTCGAGCAGACCGCCGAGCTGCAGGCTATTCCGGAGAAGATCGCCACGACGCTGCTGCAGGGCGACGCGGTGCGTCAGCTCGCGACCTGGATGACGGACTCTCGGGCGGTGCTGTTCCTCGGTCGTCACGTGGGGTTCCCGATCGCGCTCGAGGGGGCCTTGAAGCTCAAGGAGCTTGCCTACATTCACGCGGAAGGTTTCGCGGCCGGCGAGCTCAAGCACGGCCCGATCGCGCTCATCGAGCCCGGCCAGCCGGTGTTCGTGGTGGTGCCGAGCCCGCGTGGCTCGGCGCACCTGCACCCGAAGGTTGTCTCCAACATTCAGGAGATTCGGGCCCGCGGCGCCCGCGTCATCGTGATCGCCGAACAGGGTGACGCCGCGGTGCTGCCCTTCGCCGACACCGTGATTCACATTCCGCTCGCCGCGCCGCTGTTCGAGCCGCTGCTGGCCGTGGTGCCGCTGCAGCTGTTCGCGATGGAGCTGGCCACGGCCAAGGGCCTCGACGTGGATCAGCCGCGCAACCTCGCCAAGTCCGTCACGGTCGAGTAGTCCAACGGCGGCACAGTGATTGTGGGAATCGGGGTCGATGTGGTCGACCTGGCGCGGTTTGCGCGCCAGGTCGACCGCACGCCCGCACTGATCCCGCGCCTGTTCGCTGAGAGCGAACGGGGGCTGTCGGTGCACTCCCTCGCCGCCCGGTTCGCGGCCAAGGAAGCGCTGATCAAGGCGCTCGGCCACAGCGGCAGCCTGTTATGGCGGGACATGGAGATCGTGTCCGACGAGCACGGAAATCCCGGTTTTGTGCGCGGCGGCGCCCTGGCGGCTGCCCTCACCGCACGCGGCATCGACCGGGTACATGTAACGATGACCCACGACGCGGGCGTCGCGTGCGCCTTCGTGGTGGCGGAGAGCGACCGATGACCGACCCGACACCGCTCTGGCTCGGCCGCACGACCCTGCTCGACGCCGAGTCCATGCACCGGTTCGGCATCACCCTGGCCGCGGCGCTGCAGGCCGGCGATTTGCTCGTGCTCACCGGACCGCTCGGAGCCGGCAAGACCACCCTGACCCGCGGGCTGGGCGAGGGCCTCGGGGTGCGCGGCCCGGTCACGAGCCCGACCTTCGTGCTTGCCCGCACGCATCCGAGCCTGGTCGGGGGGCCGCCGCTCGTGCACGTCGACGCCTACCGCCTGCAGAGTGCCCTCGAGCTCGACGACCTCGACATCGACTTTGCGCGCTCCATCGTGGTGGTCGAGTGGGGTCGCGGCATGCTCGACGGCATCACCGAGAGCTGGCTCGACGTGCAGATCGACCGACCGCGCGGTGGGCGGGTCGTGGCGCCGACGGATGCCGCGGCATCCGTCGCCAGGGATGTCGCCGCGGATGTCGCCGCGGATGTCGCCGGGCCCGACGACGCCGATGAGGACGACCTCGACGAGCCCCGCACCGTGACGATCACGGCGCACGGCCCGCGCTGGGCGCACCTCGGCGTCGCACGTCGCCCGTAGACTGCGACAGGACCACTGCGACAGGGTTTCTGCGACAGGACCACTGCGACAGGACCACTGCGACAGGACCACTGCGACAGGATCGAACGAACAGGGAGCAGCATGCTGCGGCACGGCGCACGATATTGGATCATTCTGGTGGCCGTCGGCCTCATCGGCGGGTTGCTCTCAGGCACCTTCGGCGTCGGCGGCGGAATCATCATGGTGCCGCTGCTCGTGGGCCTGGCCGGCATGGATCAGCGCCGCGCGGCCGCCACGACCCTCGTCGCCATTGTGCCCGCAGCCACGGTCGGGGCCATCACCTACCTCGCCCACGGTGAGACCGACCTCGTCGCCGGTGGCTTCGTCGCCTTCGGTGCGATCTTCGGCGCCGTGCTCGGTAGCTGGCTGCTGCGCCGACTGCCGCTGGTCTGGCTGCGGTGGATGTTCATCGCGCTGCTCGTGGGCGTGGCCGTGCGCATGCTGCTGGTCGTGCCCGTGCGCGGCGAGCAACTCGAACTGACCTGGTTCGTCATCGTCGGCTACATCGTGCTCGGCCTGATCATGGGCATCGCCTCCGGCCTGTTCGGCATCGGCGGCGGCGTCATCGCCGTGCCCGCGCTCATCGCCGTGTTCGGCATCAGCGACCTCATCGCCAAGGGGACCTCGCTGCTCGTGATGATTCCGACCGGCATCGTGGGCACCGTCGCGAACGTGCGCGGCAAACTCGTCGACGTGCGTGCCGGCCTCGTCGTGGGTGCCGCGGCAACCGCGGCTTCCGCTCCCGGCGTGGCACTCGCGCTGATTCTGCCGCCGCAGCTATCGAGCATCCTCTTCGCCGCCCTGCTGATGCTCGCCGCCGTGCAGCTGTCGATCAAGGCGATTCGGGCGCAGCGCACGTCGAAGCCCGCGCCCGACAGCACCACGGAATAGGCTAGACGGATGCTCCTCGCCATCGACACCTCTGCGGGCACGAGCGTCGCCGTCGTCGACCACGACCGCGGTGTGCTCGCCGAACACGGCGTGCCCGACACCATGCGGCACGCCGAGGTCGTGGGCCCGCTCATCGACCGGTGCCTGATCGAGGCCGGAGTGTCAGTGGCCGAACTCTCCGGGGTCGTCGGCGGCATGGGCCCCGGCCCCTTCACCGGACTGCGCGTGGGCATCGCCGCCGCTCGGGTCTTCGCGCTCGGTGCCGCCCGCCCGCTCATTCCGGTGATCAGTCATGACGCCATCGCCTTCGGTCACTACCGCCGCGGCCACGCCGGCCCACTGCTCGTGGTCACCGACGCGCGGCGTCGCGAGGTCTACTGGAGCGCCTTCGGCGGAACGGATGCTCAGGGCCTGCCCGTGCGCATCGCCGCGCCCGGTCTCGCCCAGCCGCCCGCGCTGCTCGACCCGCGCTGGGAGCACGTGGGGCTGCCCCGCCTCGACGCGGCCACGGTCTCGGCCGCAGACCTCGGCCTGCTCGCCGAGCTGATGTTCGCCGAGCAGCGCCCGTTCGCCGCCAACGACGCCCTCTACCTGCGCTCGCCCGACGCGGTGCTGCCCACCACCCGTAAACGGGTCAGCAATTGACCGGCTCCTGGCAGCTGCGCCGCGCGACCGTCGCCGATCTGGCCGCGATCATGCACCTCGAAACCACCGTTTTCCAGGCGGATGCCTGGAGTTCCGAGATGATGCGCGGCGACATCGCCGACGCGAACTGTTTCTACCTGGTCGCGTTTCCCCCCGACGATCCAGAGCGCATCGAGGGCTACGCCGGCCTGCTGGCGGCGCGCGGCGGCGGCCAGGGCGACATTCAGACCATTGCCGTCGCCGAAACGGCCCGCGGCCGCGGGCTCGGCCGGGTGCTGATGCTCAGCCTCATCGGTGAGGCCCGTAAACGCGGCGCCCGCGAGGTGTTTCTCGAGGTGCGTGCCGACAACCCGTCCGCCCAGCGCCTGTACGCCCGGCTCGGCTTCGACGAGCTCGGGGTGCGCCGCGGCTACTACCAGCCCGACAACGTCGACGCGATCGTCATGCGCCTGACCGTGCCAGAGCCGCAGGCCGGCCTCGCCGCCCACGGAACCGACCTGACCCAGACCCCCGAGGTGTCAGCATGACCGCGATGAACCGCGAGAACCCGCTCGTGCTCGGCATCGAGACCTCGTGTGACGAGACCGGCATCGGCATCGTGCGTGGCACGACGCTGCTGGCCAATGTGATCGCGTCCTCGATGGACGAGCACGCCCGCTACGGCGGTGTCGTGCCCGAGGTCGCGGCGCGCGCGCACCTCGAAGAGCTCGTGCCGGCGATCGAGGCCGCCGTCGCCGAGAGCGGCATTGCGCTGAGCGATCTCGACGCGATCGCCGTGACGAGCGGACCGGGCCTGGCCGGCGCGCTGATGGTGGGCGTCGGCGCCGCGAAAGCCCTCGCGCTGGCCCTCGACAAGCCGATCTACGCGGTCAACCACCTCGTCGGGCACGTCGGTGCCGACGTGCTGCGGCTCGACGACCGGGCCGATTCGGACAGCGTGCCTCTCGACACGGTGCCTCTCGAAGCTGTGCCTCTTGACACTGTGCCTCTCGAATACCCCACGATCGCCCTGCTCGTCTCGGGCGGGCATACCTCGCTGCTGCTCGTGCGCGACCTCACGAGCGACGTCGAGCTGCTCGGCGAGACCATCGATGACGCGGCCGGTGAGGCCTTCGACAAGGTCGCCCGCATCCTCGGCATGCCCTACCCCGGCGGGCCGCACATCGACGCGGCCGCCGCGACCGGCGACCCCCGCGCCATCCGCTTTCCCCGGGGGCTCAGTCGCCCGAAAGACATGGCGCAGCACCGCTACGATTTCTCGTTCTCGGGGCTGAAAACATCCGTCGCCCGCTGGGTGGAACACCGCGAAGACGAGGGTGTGCCGGTGCCGGTGAACGACGTCGCGGCGAGTTTTCGCGAGGCCGTCGTCGATATTCTGCTCACCAAGGCCGTTGCCGCCTGCCACGACTATGGTGTGCCGCGCCTGTTGCTGGGCGGTGGCGTGATCGCCAATGCCCGGCTGCGGCAGGTGGCGATCGAACGCACGGATGCCGCGGGCATCACCCTGCGGATCCCACCGCTGTCGCTGTGCACAGACAACGGCGCCATGATCGCCGCCCTCGGCGCCCAGCTGATCATGAACGGTCATGCGCCGTCGACGCTCGATTTTGGAGCGGATTCGACCCTGCCCGTGCAGCACATCCAGGTCGCGCAGATTCAGGCCGCGGCGGGCGGCCACGAGTCGACTGCCGGGGTGTCCTAACCAGCCCGACCGGGTATTCTGTATCTTTACTCTTAAGACACTCGTACACCGGAACCCGAGGAGTTCGCATGACTGACCCGAACCAGCCCCCCGTCACACCGCCATCGAACCCCGCGCCATCGAACCCCGCGCCGGCGTACGGGCAGCCCGCTGCCCCGCCGCCCGCCGCACCACAGTACGGCCAGGCTCCCGCCTACGGCGCCCCGGTCTACGGCGCACCGGCCCCGCAGCCCTACGGCGCCCCGCCGGCCGGCCCCGACAAGTACAACGTGCTCTCGATCGTGTCGCTCGTCACTGCGGTGCTTTTTCTTCAGCTGGTGGCAATCATCACGGGTCACATCGCGCTCAGCCAGATCAAGAAGACCGGCGAGAAGGGGCGTGGCCTCGCCCTCGCCGGCCTCATCGTGGGCTACGCGGGCATCGCGCTCGGCATCATCGTGGCCGCGATCACCATTCCGCTGTACATCGAGCTGATCAACGACCCGCGATTCGTGAACGAGTTCAACTACTAACCGTTCGAGACAACCGTTCGAGACCAACTTTCGAGAAGGAAGCTTCGCATGAGTGACCCCAACACGCCCCCGGTGCCCCCGGTGCCCGAAGTTCCCGATGTGCCACAGGTTCCCGGCGTACCCCAGGTGCCCGGCGCGCAGCCCGCGACCCCGTTCACCGCGCCCGGCGCCCCCCAGGCACCGCCGGCGTACGGTGCGCCCACGCCGCCGGCGTACGGTGCGCCCACGCCGCCGAAACCGCCGGCCTACGGTGCTCCGGCCCCGCAGGCCTACGGTGCCCAGCAGCCCGGTGCCCAGCAGCCCGGTGCCCAGCAGCCCTATGGCGCTCCGTCGGGTTATGGCGCACCGACCACGCCGCCGCCCGGCGGCAACCCCTACGCGAGCAATCCCTACCCGAGCAATCCCTCTGGCCCGCCCGTCGTGAAGCAGCCGATTCTGAGCATCCTCTCGCTCGTCGCCGGAGTCATCGCCGTGCTCGGGTCACCGATCGGTTTCATTCCGGTCATCGGCGGAGTCATGGGGCTGTTCATTCCCATCGGTGCCGTCGTGCTCGGTTTTCTCGGGCGCAGTAAGGAGCCGCGAGCGCGCGGCTTCTGGCTCACCGGCATCATCACCGGGTTCGTGAGCCTCGCGCTGGCCATTCTCAGCATCGTGATCTGGGTTCTCATCATCGCGACGGCCCCCACCACCTACGGCACCGGCTACGACCCCGTCTTCTAGCCAGCACTCGACCCTCGAGCCCGCCACCGCGGCACGAGCACTCCCCAGACCGGAGAATCCAGCATGAGCGGACAGCACCGCGACCCGTCCGCCCCGGTAGACGATTACGACCTCACCCGCCCGCCGGCAATCACCCCGGAGGGCCAGCTCGCGTGGGAGGCCACCGAAACGGCCCCCACCGAGTGGGTGCCGTATGTCTACACCGAGGCAGAGGTGCGCACGGTCGGCATCCGTCGGCGCCTGTCGGTCTCGTCTGTGGTGCTCGGCATTCTGGGGCTGATCGGCGGTGTGCTGGGGGTGTTCGGGCTGCCGTTCGCCCTCGGCGCGGTCGTGCTCGCACTGACCGCGCGGGCGGTCGAGCGGCGCGCCGGCGCAATTTGGCTCGCGGGCCTGCTGTGCGGTAGCGCCGGGCTGCTGCTCGGCGCCGGCTGGCTCTACTACATCACCCAGGTGCTCATCCCCGGCCTGGCCGTCGCGGGCTAGCCGCGCTCAGCGCACCCGCTCAACGAGCAGCGCGACCCGGTGGCCGGCCGCGCGGGTCAGCACGAGGGTCGCCGACTCGGAACCCTTGAGCTTCAGCCGCGTGCGGAGCGTCGCCGGGTCCACATCGACACCGCGCTTCTTGATCTCCAGCGTGCCGATGTGCCGCTCGGCAAGCGCGAGCCGCAGCTTCTTCTCATCGACCGGCAGTGACTCGAGCACCCGGAACGCGGTCGCGAACGGTGTCGGCGTGAGCGTTGGTGCGCTCAGATACGCCAAGCCCTCGCTCAGCATCTCGGCGCCGAGGGTGCGGGCGAGGTCCCCGATGAGCCGCGCCCGAATCACCGCACCGTTCGGTTCGTACAGGTAGTCCCCGAGCCCACCGACCGGGGCATCGACGCTGTCGGCGTCGGCGGTCAGCTCGTCGGCACCGTCACGGGTCAGCAGCAGCGCCGAACGACGGATGCCGGGGCGAGCCAACACTCCAAACCACAGCGCCATCTCCACGAGCTGCCCCTCGACCGAGACCCACTGCGCCTCGGCTTCGGCGGGAATCTGGTCGCGGTCGTGGCCGGGGCCGAGTTTGACGCCGATCGGCATCCGCTCGCTGAGGCCGAAGACGAAGTCCAGGCTGGGGGAGTAATCGGAGCTGTGGGTGAGGCGGCTGGTATTGCTGTGACCCGCGGTGCGGCGGGCCGGATCGAGCCAGGCCGCGTCGAAGCCGGCCAGGTCGACGTCTTCGGCCTGCGCGTGCAGCACTGACGCGCTCGGGAATGGCGCCAGGTTGTAGCTCGCGACGGTCGCGGTCACCTCGTCGGCGTCGACCGCGGTCACCTCGAGGTCGAGGGCGGCCATGGCCATGGCGTCGCCGCCGATGCCGCAACCGAGGTCGGCGACGCGGGTGAGGCCAGCGGCCTGAAACCGGCCGGCGTGCAGGGCGGCGACGCGCAGTCGGGTCGCCTGCTCGAGTCCGGCCTCGGTGAAGAGCATGCGGGTGGCGAAATCGCCGAACTTCGGGCCGGCCTTCGCGCGCAGCTTCGACTGCCCGAGAACGGCGGCCACGAGCCCGGGGGCGTGACCGGCCTTGCGCAGCTCGCTGACCCGGGCCACGACGTTGCCGTGTGCGTCATAGGGCGGAAGGGAGTCCAAGAGGCGCAAACCGACTGGAGAAAGTAGCTCGACGAGCTCTGAGCGATCCATCAGGCAATTCTTCCATGCCCGGGCAGCGCTCACGCGCTCACATCTGGCACTCACGTTGCGTGAGTGCCAGATGCGCCCTAAGCTTGATTTAGCACTCTCGACGTGAGTCTGCTAACCCAAATCTTCGTTAAGAAAGAGGTCAACCGTGTCGGTCTCCATCAAGCCGCTCGAGGATCGCATCGTCATCAAGCAGGTCGAAGCGGAGCAGACCACCGCTTCCGGCCTCGTCATTCCTGACACCGCGAAAGAGAAGCCCCAGGAGGGCGAAGTTGTTGCAGTGGGCCCCGGCCGCATTGACGACAACGGCAACCGCATTCCGCTCGACGTCGCCGTCGGCGACAAGGTGATCTACTCCAAGTACGGCGGAACCGAGGTCAAGTTCGGCGGCGACGACCTGCTCGTTCTCTCGGCTCGCGACGTTCTCGCGGTCGTCGTTCACTAGGTCCTCATTTACTGAGCCGCTCCACCTACGGCACTCGCCGTAAACTAAGAATCCCGGATGGCCTTGCCATCCGGGATTTTTCTGTCGGAAAGGGCCCACAATGACGGATGCTCCGGTACCGGTGACCGCTTCGGCCAGCCGCGGGGGCACGAAGGCTCCACGCAGCGAACACAGCCGGGGCCTGATCCTCGCGGTGCTCGCCTACGGGCTCTGGGGTGTGCTGCCGCTCTACTTTCTGCTGCTCGCCCCGAGCGGCGCCTTCGAGGTCGTCGCCTGGCGAGTGCTGTTCTCGCTCGTCTTCTGCGCGCTGCTCATCACGGTCACCCGAAAATGGCGGGTTCTGGCCACAACGCTGGCCAAGCCGAAAGTGGTCTGGACCATGGGCCTGGCCGGCCTGCTGATCTTCGTCAACTGGCAGACCTACGTCTACGCCGCGCTCAACGGGCAGGTCGTCGAGGCCGCCCTCGGCTACTTCATCAACCCGATCGTCACCGTCTTTCTCGGTGTGCTGCTGCTGCACGAACGGCTGCGCCGAGTGCAGTGGATCGCCGTGGGCATCAGTATCGGCGCCGTGGTCGTGCTCACCATCGGCTACGGCACCCTGCCGTGGATCTCCCTCGTGCTGGCCTTCTCCTTCGGCTTCTACGGGCTGATCAAGAAACGTGTCGGCGGCGACGTCGACGCGGTAACCGGCCTCACCCTCGAAACGGCGTGGCTGGCACCCGTGGCCATCATCCAACTCGTCGTCGTCGCGGGAATGTCGGGCCTCACCTTCGGCACCGTGTCGCCCTGGCACACCGTTGCCCTGCTCGGTGCCGGCGTGATCACCGCAGTGCCGCTGCTGTTCTTCGCGGCCGCCGCTCGCCGGTTGCCGCTCACCGTCATCGGACTGGTGCAGTTCGTCGCACCGGTGCTGCAGTTTCTCGTCGGCGTGTTCGTGCTGCAGGAGCCGATGCCGCCCGAACGCTGGGCCGGATTCGCGCTGGTTTGGGTCGCGCTCATCATTCTCACCATCGACATGGTGCGCTCCGGCCGCGGTCCGCGGCCGGGTGAACTCGAACGCGCCTGAGCGGCGTTGCCGTCTGCCGGTCGCTGTGAGCGCTACCCTCGACAAGACCGCCTTCGTAGAGACTGCCCCGAAAGGATGCCGGATGCCCCGCCACCTGCCCCGCGCCCGGTCCCGCCGCGCCCTGGTCGCCGCTGCCGCCGTTGGTGTGTGCCTGCTCGCGCTGACCGGCTGCACAACCGAGTCGCCCGTCGTCGTGCCGAGCCCCACGCCCACGATCACCTCCACGGTCGTGCCCACCGGTGACGGTGTGTTGCGCATCGGCACGCTCTTTCCCACGACCGGTGACGCGGCAGCCAGTGGCGCGGCGCAGGTTGCTGGCGCCCAGCTCGCCGCGCGCAACGTAAGCGACGAGGGCGGAGTGCCCGGCCGCACGATCGAACTGATCCACCGCAACTCCGCCGGTGATGTCGCCGCAGCCGTGGCCGACCTCGTGGCTCGCGGCGCCGATGTCGTGCTGTGGGATGCGGCGACGACGCCCGCCGAGGAGGTGGCGGCATCCGTCACCGAGGCCGGGCTCGGCTTTCTCGCGCTCGGCGAATTCGCGAACGGCGGCACGCCGCTCGCCACCGACGAGGACTTCAGCGCGCGGTTACGCACGGCGGATCCGGGGTTGGCGGCCACGGCCGGCGGCGCCGAGGCCTACGACGGCGTGATCGTGACGGCGCTCGCCGCGACGTCCGTCGCCGACGATGCCGCGGCATCCATCGAAATCGGCTGGGACCTGATCGCAGCGGGACCGACTGTCTGCACCTCGTGGGGCGAATGCGTCGCCGCGCTGGTTGACACCCAGAGCATCGAATATCAGGGGATAACGGGCGTTCGATCGTAACGATTTGGTCGCTTTACACGGATGTAACACGATCCGGCGGTTAATAGGTACTCGCGTTGCCTAATGTCTAAGCACGGCAGTCAATCGGCTTCCGTGATCTTTGTTCTCTTCCTAGTCCCAAGGAGCAACATGAGCGTATTCGCGAAGGCCCCGGCCTCCCGCTCAGTTCGAGCTGTCGTCACCGGCGTCGCCATGCTGGGGGTGAGCGCTCTGCTGCTCACCGGCTGCAGCGGCACCGCAGATCCCGTTGAAACGGATGCCGCCGCCACCGTCGACGAAGGCGTCTTCGCGGAGGTGAGCGCGGGCGACCGCGACTTGGCCTTGAAGATCGGAACCCTTCTGCCCGAGAGCGGCGCACTCGCCTTCCTCGGCCCGCCCGAAATCGCCGGCGTGAATCTCGCGCTGAAGGACATCAACGAGGCCGCAACAGGCCTCAACCTCGAGGTCGTCACGTCCGACTCCGGCGACACCACGACCGACATCGCGACCGTCTCGGTCACCGACCTCCTGTCGCGCGACGTCTCCGCCATCGTCGGAGCGGCCTCGTCCGGCGTGTCCAAGACCGTGATCGACCAGATCACCGGCGCCGGCGTCGTGCAGTTCTCCCCGGCCAACACCTCGGAAGACTTCACCGAGTACGCCGATGACGACTATTACTGGCGCACCGCACCCTCCGACCTGCTGCAGGGTGCCGAGCTCGGAAACCTGATCGCGAACGACGGCAACCAGACCCTCGGCCTGATCGTCCTGAACGACGCCTACGGCACCGGCCTGGAGGCCTCCACCACGGCGGCATTCGAAGCCGCCGGTGGCGAGGTTGTCGCCTCGGCACTCTTCAACGAGGGCGACCCGAACTTCGCGGCGCAGATCGCCGAAGTGACCGCCGCCGACCCCGACGCGATCGCACTGATCACCTTCGAGCAGGCCAAGGTCATCGTTCCGGACCTCGTCGGCAGCGGCGGGTTCCCGGGCGACAAGCTCTACTTCGTCGACGGTAACCTGACCGACTTCAGCGCCGACTTCGAGCCCGGCCTCATCGAAGGCTCCAAGGGCACACTGCCCGGCCTCGACGTGGCCACTCTCGGTGACTTCACCGATCGCCTGCTCGAGGTCGACCCGAACCTGACCGACTTCAGCTACGCCGCGGAGTCCTACGACGCCGTGATGCTGATCGCCCTCGCTGCCTTCGCCGCGAACGACACGTCGGGTGAATCGCTCAAGACCTACCTCCGTCAGGTCTCCGGAGGCACCGGTGAGGGCGTCAAGGTGACGACCTTCGCCGAGGGCGCTGCCGAGCTCGCCCAGGGCAACCAGATCGACTACGACGGTCTCTCCGGTCCGGTCGACTTCGACGAGCACGGCGACCCGCAGGACGCCACCATCGGCAAGTACATCTTCGGCGCCGACAACAAGTACACCCGCATCAAGGAGTAACCACTACACAGCACAAGTCAGCAACGAGAAGGGCCCCGGCATCATGCCGGGGCCCTTTCTCGTGCCCTGTGCGGCCTCCGGTGGCCTACGGTGGCCTCCGGTGGCCCCGAGAGCGGATGACCGCGCCCGATATGGGTAGCCGCTACGGTAACCGCCGTAGCGCCCACCCGTTTCGGGCGCGGTCATGGTGGGGCGGTCTCGGTGGGCCGGCCCGGCGCATCCGTCGTCGGCAGCGGCGCGCCCGATATGGGTGGCCGCTACGGTAACGGCCGTAGCGGCCACCCGTTTCGGGCGCGGTCATTATCGAGCGGATGCCCCGCGCACGCGAAAGCGGGGCACTCGCCGCGTAGACGATGTCTAACGGCGAGTGCCCCGCTGTCCGAGGTTCGGGGAGGCTAGTCCTGCACGAGGGTGCCGAGGTAGAGGCCGATGACCTTGGGGTCGGTCAGCAGCTCGCGTCCGGTTCCCGTGTAGGCGTCGCGGCCCTGGTCGAGCACGTAGCCGCGGTCACAGATCTGCAGGCAGCGACGCGCGTTCTGCTCCACCATGATCGTCGTGACTCCGGCCTTGTTGATCTCCTTCACGCGGAGAAACGCTTCGTCCTGACGCACGGGGGAGAGGCCGGCCGAGGGCTCGTCGAGCAGCAGCACGTGCGGGCCCATCATCAGGGCTCGGCTCATGGCGACCATCTGCCGTTCGCCACCCGAGAGCGACCCGGCGCGCTGGGACATCCGCTTGCCGAGCTCGGGGAAGATCTCCGTGACGAACTCGAGGCGCTCGACCAGGCCCTTGGGCTTGAGAAAAATGCCCATCTCGAGGTTCTCCCGAATGGTGAGGGTCGGGAACACGTTGTTGTTCTGCGGCACGAAACCCACGCCCTGCGCGACGAGCTTGTTCGCCTTCAGGTTGGTGATGTTCTTGCCGTGCAGCAGAATCTCGCCGGCCCGCACCTTCACCTGCCCGAAAATCGACTTGAGCAGGGTCGACTTGCCGGCACCGTTCGGGCCGATGATACCGATCAGCTCGCCCGCGTAGGCGGTCAGCGAGCACTCATTGAGAATGTTGACACCCGGAACGTAGCCGGCCGTGACGTTGTTGACCTCGACGACCTTCACCCGGGTGGGCGCGACGGCCGGTTCGGCGAGAGGGCTAGCGTTCGTCATCGAGCAACTCCTTAATGGCGGAAACGTGCACAACCTCGGCTTCGGGGTCCTCGCCGATGTCTTCGTCGTGGTGCTGCCCCAGGTAAGCGTCAATCACGGCCGGGTTCTTCATGACCTCGTGCGGATCGCCCTCGGCCACGACCTTGCCCTCGGCCATCACGATCACCCAGTCGGCAATGTGACGCACCATGTGCATGTCGTGTTCTACGAAGAGCACGGTCATGCCCTGAGACTTGAGGTTCAGGATGTGGTCAAGCAGCGACTGCGTCAGGGCCGGGTTGACGCCGGCCATCGGCTCATCGAGCATGACCAGGGTCGGGTCGCTCATGAGCGCCCGCGCCATTTCGAGCAGCTTGCGCTGGCCACCCGAGAGGCTCGCAGCGTAGTCGTCTTTCTTGGTGTCGAGCTTGAACCGGGTGAGCAGATCGAGTGCCTTCGCCTTGTTCTCCACCTCCTGCTTGCGCCAGAGAAATGGCAGCAGCGCACGGAACAGGTTCTCGCCGGTCTGCCCCTTCGCGCCGAGCAGCATGTTGTCCATGACGGTCAGCAGGCCGAGAGCCTTGGTGAGCTGGAAGGTGCGGATCTGGCCGAGACGGGCGACCCGGTAGGCCGGCACGCCGGCAATCGGGCGGCCGTCGAAGGTCCACTTGCCGGCGTCGGGCTTGTCGAAACCGGTGAGCAGGTTGAACAGCGTCGTCTTGCCGGCGCCGTTCGGGCCGATCAGCGCGGTGATCGCCCCGCGGGGCACCTCCACGTGGTCGACGTCGACGGCGGTCAGGCCGCCGAAGGTACGGCGCACGCCGTCGACGACCAGGATCGGATCCCGCTTCTGGCAGCCGGGTTCGGCCTCACCGATGTGCAGGTCGATCGTCTTGATGGGCTTGCCGGTGGGACCCGTGGGAATCACCGGAACAGTATTAGCGGACAAAGGCCAACTCCTTCTTGTTTCCGAAGATGCCTTGCGGTCTAAATATGACTATCAGCATGATCGCGACCCCCACCAGGATGAAACGTAGTTGGCTTCCCTGAACGCCGGTCATGAACGGAAACCAGCCGGCCTCGACGGCTCGGGATACGAAGCCGGAGAAGAACGACAGCAGTACCCAGAAGATCATCGATCCGACGATCGGACCGAGCACCGTCGCGGCCCCGCCGAGCAGCAAGATCGCGTAGATGAAGAACGTCAGCGTGGTCTGATAGTTCGAGGGAACGACCGCGCGGGGAAGCGCGAAGATCATGCCGGCGATGGTACCGAAGACGCCACCGAGAACCAATGACTGCATCTTGTAGGCGTACACATTCTTGCCGAGGGCACGCACGGCGTCCTCGTCTTCACGGATGCCCTTGATGACGCGGCCCCAGGGGCTGCGCATGATCTGCCACACGAACAGGGCGGCAAGAATCACGATCGACCAGGCCACGATGCGCAGCCAGGTGTCGTAGGCGTTGTTCTCGAACGGGCCGAAACCGTAGCTGCCGGCGGCCAGCGGGTTGAGCGCGGCGAACTCGTTCTTGTAGCCGCTCAGACCGTTCGCCGAGCCGGTGACGGATGCGAAGCTGTTCGTCGTGAACAGCAGCCGCACGATCTCCGCGGCCGCGATCGTGACGATCGCGAGATAATCGGCCCGTAGCCGCAGGGTGGGAATACCCAGAATCAGCGCGAAGATGACGGATGCGCCCACCCCCACCAGAAATGCTCCCCAGACCGGAAACCCGAAGGTGAGGATGGAAATGGCGTAGCCGTAGGCGCCGAGCGCCATGAAGCCGGCCTGGCCGAAGTTGAGCAGGCCGGTGTAGCCGAAGTGCACCGCGAGCCCGAGGGCGGCGAGGGCGTAGGCGGCCGTGGTCGGGCTGATCAGCTCGACGGCAGCGTTGCTAAAGATTGCTCCCCAGTCCATGTGAACCCCTAACCAATTCTCTCTTTGCGACCCAGGATGCCTTGCGGCCGGAACAGCAGCACCAGGATCAGAACGACCAGGGCGCCGGCAAACTTCATGTCGGACGGAATCCACAGCGTGGACACTTCAACGAAGATTCCCACGATGAGCGACCCGACGAGGGCGCCGAAGGCGGTGCCCAGACCTCCCAGCGTCACGGCAGCGAATACGAGCAGCAGCATCTGGAACCCCATGTCCCAGCTGACGCCGGGCCGGAAGTAGGCCCAGAGCACGCCGCTGAGGCCGGCCAGGGCGGCGCCGAGAACCCAGACAATGCGAATCACATTGTCGACGTCGATGCCACTGGCCGAGGCCAGGCTCGGGTTGTCTGACACCGCGCGGGTCGCCTTTCCGATGCGGGTGCGCAGCAGAAAATAGGCGACTCCGAGCAGCACGACGATGCTGATGGCCATGCTGCCGATGTCGATCGGGGAGATCGAGATGGGACCGAATTTGAGGTCGGCCTGACCCGTGCCCGGCAACTGGCTCGTGCCGCCGCCGAAGAAGAACTGGTACAGGTAGCGCAGCGCCAGTGAGAGCCCGATACTCACGATCATGAGCGGGATCACGGCGACGCCCTTGCGCCGCAGCGGCTTCCAGAGCGCCGCGTCGAGGGTAAACCCGAGCGCCCCGCTGAGCACCACGGCAATGATGATGGCGAGCCAGACGGGCAGCCCGAATCCTGAGAAGACCAGTGTCATGAGAGCACCGAAAGTTATCAGTTCGGCGTGGGCGAAGTTGCTGAGCCCGGTGGTACCGAAGATCAGCGAGACGCCGATCGCCGCGAGGGCGAGCAACAGGCCGAAGTTCAGGCCGTTGACGAGCCGGTCGAGGAACTGGTTGAAGAAGCTTGTGGTCTCCCGTGTGTCTTCGCCCAGAAAGAAGTTGACCGAGACCGAGTCGATCAGGTCGAACTCGGCCTGAAACTCGTTCGCGCCGTCTTCCACGGCGACGCCCTCCGGCAGGGTGTCCTCGTCGAGGGTGACCTTGTACGTGTCTTTCTCGGGAACGCCGATCTTCCACTTGCCTTCGGCGTCGGTTTCGACCTCGGCCTCGTACCCGCCGCCCTCGGCGGTGATGCGCACACCCTCAAGGGGGTCACCGCTGTACTTCACGTTGCCCGACAACGCGAATTCGTACTCGGTTCCGACTTCATCGGCGTGCGCGCTGCCCGCGGAGAAGGTCGACAGGGTCAGGGCTGCGAAAAGCACTCCGAGCAGAACAATGATCATCCTGGGTGTGAATCTGCGAGCCAGCTGAATGGGCTTCACGGGACCTCCATGTTGGTGCCGACCGGGTATAAACCGGGCGGGCGCCGGGTCTCACTGCCAACAACGTTGTCGACAGTACGTGCCGATTATGTCCTATATGTTTCGCATACGTTCATCCACACACCGTTCTGGTAACGGAATAGCCAGCGGTCAAACACGCTTAACATTGAGGGACCCGGATTTCTCGAAACTTCCGGTAGGTTTTCTGTTCTTTTTTGCACGGATTCAATGCCAGTTCGATACTCGTTCCAACACGCAAAGGGGTTTTATGGATCAGCCAGATCCGTTCGGTTTCACCGGGCTCACCTACGACGACGTGCTGCTCCTGCCGGGGCACACCGACGTCATTCCGAGTGAAGCAGTAACAAAATCCCGGTTGACACGGCGAATCGACGTGTCGCTGCCCTTGCTCTCGAGCGCCATGGATACCGTCACCGAGACCCGGATGGCCATTGCCATGGCCCGTGAAGGTGGCCTCGGCATTCTGCACCGCAACCTCTCGATCGGCGACCAGGCCGAACAGGTCGATCTGGTCAAGCGCAGCGAGTCCGGCATGATTACCAATCCGGTAACAACTTCGCCCGACGCCACGGTGGCCGAGGTAGACGCCCTGTGCGGCCAGTTCCGCGTGAGCGGTCTGCCCGTTATCGACGGTGAGGGAATCCTCGTCGGCATCATCACGAACCGTGACATGCGCTTCGTGCCGAACGCGAAGAAGGCACTCACCCGGGTGCGCGAGGTCATGACGACCTCGCCGCTGATCACCGGCAAGGTCGGCATGGCCCCCGAAGACGCCCTCGCGATCTTCGCCCGCCACAAGATCGAAAAACTGCCCCTGATCGACGCCGCCGGCAAGCTCACCGGCCTCATCACCGTGAAGGACTTCGACAAGAGCGAGGAATACCCGCTCGCCACCAAGGATGACGCCGGACGCCTGCGCGTCGGCGCGGCCATCGGCTTCTTCGGCGACGCCTGGCAGCGCGCGACCGCCCTGCTCGAAGCCGGCGTCGACGTACTCGTGGTGGACACGGCGAACGGCGACAGCGCCGGGGTGCTGGACATCATCCGTCGCCTGAAATCGGACAAGGCCTTCGCCGATGTCGATGTCATCGGCGGCAACGTGGCGACCCGTTCGGGCGCCCAGGCGCTCATCGACGCCGGCGCCGACGCCATCAAGGTGGGAGTGGGCCCCGGCTCGATCTGCACGACCCGCATCGTGGCCGGCGTGGGTGTGCCCCAGATCACCGCCGTCTACCAGGCCAGCCTGGCCGCGCGTGAAACCGGTATTCCGGTCATCGCCGACGGCGGGCTGCAGTACTCCGGGGACATCGCGAAGGCTCTTGTGGCCGGCGCCGACACCGTCATGCTCGGCTCGCTGCTCGCCGGCTGCACCGAAAGTCCCGGTGAGCTCGTGTTCGTCAACGGCAAGCAGTTCAAGACCTACCGCGGTATGGGCTCGCTCGGCGCGCTGCAGACCCGCGGCTCCAAGACTTCGTACTCCAAGGACCGCTACTTCCAGAGTGACGTTCCGAGCGACGAGAAGCTGATTCCCGAGGGCATCGAGGGCCAGGTCCCGTTCCGCGGCCCGCTCGCCGCCGTGGCCTACCAGCTCATCGGCGGCCTGCGCCAGTCCATGTTCTATGTGGGCGCCCGTACCATCGCCGAGCTCAAGCAAAAGGGCAAGTTCGTGCGCATCACGCCCGCCGGGCTCAAGGAATCGCACCCGCACGACGTCCAGATCGTGGTTGAGGCCCCGAACTACCGCCGTTAGAACGCACGTGCGGCATCCGCTTTCCGGCGCTCTTTTCTGGGAAGCGGATGCCGCACGCGGCAAACGGGGCCGACTGTCGGTGGCTCCGGCTAAACTGTGCTGGTGAGTATGGAAATCGAGATCGGCCGTTCCAAGCGCGCACGCCGCGTATACGCCTTCGACGACATCGCGGTGGTGCCGTCCCGGCGCACCCGCGACCCGGAAGACGTATCGGTGAGCTGGTCGATCGACGCGTATAAGTTCGACATCCCGGTTCTCGCGGCGCCGATGGACTCCGTCGTGTCGCCCGCGACGGCCATCATGATGGGCCAGCTCGGCGGCGTCGGGGTGCTCGACCTCGAAGGCCTGTGGACCCGCCACGACGATCCCGAGCTGCTGCTCAACGAGATTCGTCGCCTCTCGCCCGAGAAGGCCACCGCGCGCATGCAGGAGATGTACTCCGCGCCGATCCGGCCCGAGCTCGTCACCGCACGCCTCGCCGAGATTCGCGCCGGCGGCGTCACCGTCGCCGCCGCGCTGTCACCCCAGCGCACCCAGGAACTCTACGAGACCGTCGTCGCCGCCGGCGTCGACCTCTTCGTGATCCGCGGCACCACGGTCAGCGCCGAGCACGTCTCGCAGAACCAGGAACCGCTCAACCTCAAGAAGTTCATCTACGAACTCGACGTGCCCGTCATCGTCGGCGGCGCGGCCACCTACACGGCAGCCCTGCACCTGATGCGCACCGGCGCGGCCGGCGTGCTCGTCGGCTTCGGCGGGGGAGCCGCCGGCACCACCCGCGCGACCCTCGGCATCCACGCCCCGATGGCGACGGCCGTCGCCGACGTGGCCGGCGCTCGCCGCGACTACATGGACGAATCCGGCGGCCGCTACGTGCACGTCATCGCGGACGGCGGCCTCAGCACCTCGGGCGACATCGTCAAGGCCATCGCCTGCGGCGCCGACGCCGTCATGCTCGGCACGGCTCTGGCCCGGGCGACGGATGCTCCCGGCGCCGGCTTTCACTGGGGCGCCGAGGCACACCACCCGCAGCTTCCCCGCGGCAAGCGCGTCGAGGTCGGCACCGTTGCGCCGCTCGAAGCGATCCTGTACGGCCCCGCTCCGGTGGCCGACGGCACCGCCAACCTGATCGGCGCGCTGCGCCGATCGATGGCGACCACCGGCTATTCCGACCTCAAGGAATTTCAGCGGGTCGAAGTGGTTGTCGCACCGTACCGAGTGAACTAACGTCGAATAAAGGCACGCTGTAGTACAAAAGGACGCCGCCGTCCCACGCCCGCACGAACCATTTTCTCGTAAATTGGAGTCGCAAATGGCCACGCAGAACTCAGTCCCCAACAACGTCACCCGGTCGACCAAACTGGGGCCTGAGGAACGCGCGGCCGCGCTGGTCAAGCTCAAGACGAAAGAACTCGACATTCTCGTCGTGGGCGGCGGCATCGTGGGCGTGGGCTGCGCAATGGATGCCGTCACTCGCGGCCTGAGCGTCGGCATCCTGGAGGCCAGGGACTGGGCCTCCGGCACGTCGAGCCGCTCGTCCAAGCTCGTGCACGGCGGCATCCGCTACCTGGAACAGCTCGACTTTCGACTGGTGCGCGAGGCTCTCACCGAGCGCGGACTGCTGCTGCAGCAGCTAGCACCGCACCTCGTGAAGCCGGTGCGGTTCTTGTACCCGCTCAAGAAACGGTTCAGCGAGCGGTTCTACATCGGTGCCGGCATGCTGCTCTACGACATCTTCTCGTACACGGGCGGGCGCCCGCCCGGGGTACCGCACCACCGCCACCTGTCCAAGCGCCAGGTGCACAAGCTCATGCCGAGCCTCGCCGGCGACGCCCTCGTCGGTGGCATCACCTATTACGACGCCCAGGTCGACGACGCCCGCTACGCGGCCTCGCTCGTGCGCACCGCCTCGTTCTACGGAGCCCATGCGGCCAGCCGGGTGCGGGTCGAGGGCTTCATCAAGGTCGGTGAACGCGTCGTGGGCGTGCACGCGCACGACCTCGAGACCGACGAACACTTCGATGTGCGGGCCAAGCAGGTCGTCAATGCGACCGGCGTCTGGACCGACGACACCCAACGCATGGTCGGCGAACGCGGCACCTTCAAGGTGCGGGCCTCGAAGGGCGTGCACCTCGTCGTGCCGCGTGACCGCTTTCAGAGCGCGATGGGGCTGCTGCTGCGCACCGAGAAGAGCGTGCTGTTCGTGATTCCCTGGGGCCGGCACTGGCTCATCGGCACCACCGACACCGACTGGCATCTCGACAAGTCCCACCCCGCCGCGACGGCCGCCGACATCGACTACATTCTCGAGCACGTCAACTCCGTGTTGACCGTACCGCTCACCAGGGAAGACGTCGAGGGTGTCTACGCCGGGCTGCGCCCGCTGCTGGCCGGGGAAAGCGACCAGACCTCGAAGCTGTCCCGCGAACACCTGGTCGGGCACTCCGTTCCCGGCCTCGTCGTCATCGCCGGCGGCAAGTGGACCACCTACCGCATCATGGCCAAGGACGCCGTTGACGCGGCCGCGGATGCCCTCGACGGCAAGGTTCCCGCCTCGACGACCCAGAACATCCCGCTGCTCGGCGCCGAGGGGTACCAAGCCGCCTGGAACAAGCGCGGCAAGATCGGCCGGGCGTTCGGCCTGCACACCGTGCGGGTTGAGCACCTGCTGAACCGTTACGGCACCCTCACCGACGAACTGCTCGACCTGATTCGAGCGGATGCCTCACTGGCCGAGCCCCTGCCCGGCGCCGACGACTACATCGCCGCAGAGGTCGTCTACGCCGCGTCACACGAAGGGGCGCTGCACCTCGAAGACGTGCTCGCCCGCCGCACCCGCATCTCGATCGAGGCCTGGGATCGCGGCATCTCCGCCGCACCCGTCGCCGCGAAGCTGATGGCCGGGGTGCTTGGTTGGGACGCCACCCAGGAGGAACGCGAGGTGGCCATTTACCTTAGGCGCGTTGCCGCCGAGCGTGCCTCGCAGCTGGAACCCGACGACGAGTCCGCCGACCGGGTGCGGCTCGAGGCCCCCGACATCGTCATCACAAACTAGCCCGCGGCGGGGCCCGCGCGGTGGCCCGGCCGGTGCGGGGTCCGCCCGCGGTGGCCGGGCCCGTGGCATCCGCTGCCGACGGC
>NZ_SOHE01000027.1 GCF_004403305.1 Cryobacterium frigoriphilum
CGCTGCGCGGTAGGCGTGCCACCCGCGTAGCGGCGCAGTACCCGCGTTGCTCGCCGCAGGCCCCGAGGTGGGTCGGCGCAGTACCCGCGTAGCGGCGCAACCCCCGCGTAGTGGCGCAACGCCCGCGCAGGGGCGCAGCCCCCGCGCCAGCGGCGCGTCGAGGGGATGGTTTCTGAGCTGCGCGGGTAGTGCGCCGCTGCGCGGTAGGCGTGCCACCCGCGTAGCGGCGCAGTACCCGCGTAGCGGCGCAGTACCCGCGTAGTGGCGCAAGACCCGCGCAGCGGCGCAGCCCCCGCGCAGCGGCGCAAGACCCGCGCAGCGGCGCCGGGCTTGAGCGCGCCGAACTCTTCGCGCGCCCGGGGAATTTGTGGCAGGGGGCTGGAGTTGAGACAGTGGTGAGGGCATCCGTTTCTCGGAAGCACCCCGTGTCAGACAGAGTGAGGACAAACCGGTGAAGAACTTCGACGTTTACGCGTTCACGCGCTGACTCCTCGTTCCGCCACGGCGGCCGAGGTCAGCGCATCACCACGACCGTCGGAGCCTCTTGTCTACTCATGCCTCATCCCTCACCCTGAACAACGTCGGCCTCACCTGGCCTGACGGTTCGGTCGCCCTCAGCGGCATCAGCGCCACCTTTGGACGCGGCCGCACCGGCCTCGTCGGCCTCAACGGCTCGGGCAAGTCCACCCTGCTGCGCCTGCTGACCGGGCAGCTCACCCCGACGAGTGGCACGATCACAACGAACGGCGACGTCGGCTACCTGCCGCAGACCCTCACGCTCGACGTGCAGGCCACGGTCGCGTCGCTGCTCGGAATCCGCGGCACCGTCGACGCGCTGCGCGCCATCGAGGCCGGCGACGTGTCCGAGGCGAATTTCGAGGCGGTCGGCGACGACTGGGACATCGAGACCCGCGCCGGCGAGGTGCTGCGGGCCGCCGGCTTCGCGGGCACCACGTTCGCGGGCGACCTCAGCGCCGAGGGCCTCGACCGCTCGGTCGGTGAACTCTCGGGCGGCGAAGCGGTGCTCGTCGCGATCGCCGGCCTGCGGCTGCGCGGCGCCCCGATCACGCTGCTCGACGAACCCACCAACAACCTCGACGGAGACGCCCGGCGCCGGCTCGGCGACCTCGTGCGTACCTGGACGGGCGCCCTCATCGTCGTCAGCCACGACACGACCCTGCTCGAGCTCATGGACGACACCGCCGAACTGCGCGGCGGCACCCTCAGTATCTTCGGCGGTCCGTACAGCGCATTCCGCGCGCACATCGAGCAGGAACAGTCCGCCGCGCAGCAGGCCCAGCGCTCCGCCGAGCACGTCGTGAAGACCGAGAAGCGCCAGCGCATCGAGGCGGAGACCAAGCTCGCGCACCGGGGCAAGAACGCGCGCACCGACTTTGAGAACAAGCGCGGCTCGAAGATCGTGATGAACCAGCTGAAAACGAACGCCCAGGTGTCCGCCGGCAAGCTGCGGGCGGATGCCGACAGCAAGGTCACCGACGCCCGCTCGGCCCTCGACGACGCCGAGTCCCGGGTGCGCTCCGACGCGCAGATTCACGTCGACCTTCCGGGCCTCGAGGTCGCCGCGACCCGCCGGCTCGCGGAACTGCGCGGCACCAACCGCACCGTGATCATCCAGGGTCCGGAGCGCGTCGCGCTGACCGGGCCGAACGGGGTCGGCAAGACCCTGCTGCTCGAATCACTGCTGCCGGATGCCCCCTCTCGCGCCGCCCAGATCACCGCACCTGCCGGGCGGGCGACCGCGGTGGCACATACCGAACGCATCGGGTACCTCGCCCAGCGGCTGGACCGGCTCGAGGAGGATGCCAGCGTGCTCGACAACGTGCGCGCGGCCGCTCCCTCGGTGTCGGCCGGGGACATCCGCAACCGGCTGGCGCGCTTTCTGATTCGCGGGGATGCGGTGGACCGGCCGGTGCGGAGCCTCTCCGGCGGGGAACGGTTTCGGGTCGCGCTCGCCTGTCTGCTGCTGGCCGACCCGCCGTCGCAGCTGCTCGTGCTCGACGAACCCACCAACAACCTCGATCTGCAGAGCGTTGACCAGCTGGTCGGCGCGCTCAGCCAGTACCGTGGCGGGCTGCTCGTGGTCAGCCACGACGACGCCTTTCTCGCCCGGCTCGGCATCGCGAGCTGGCTGGCACTGGATGCCGCTGGCCGGCTGGAAGACCTCAGTCCCCCAAGCGTGGAGCCCCTCCGGCACTGAGGTACGGACTTCGTGCCCTCCCGGGCCAGGCCAAGGCACGAAGTCCGCACCTCACCGAAAGAACCAACCCCGCAACCCCGGGAAGGCCGGCCGGCGGTCGGGTGTCGCGCCCGGATGAGACGATGGAGCGTGCCCGAATCCGTGACCCCGCCCGAGAGGGGCGCCGACAGCACCATAGACAGCACCACCGAGAGCGCCGCCGCGTGGCGAAGCGTGCTCGGGGTGGCCGCAGGGCCGGGGGCGGCATCCGCTCCGACGAGTTTTGGGCGGATGATGGCGGCCCCGAAGACCGGTCGCCCGGCCTCGATGGCCCTGCAGTTCGAGCTGCGAGAGCAGACCCCGCACACCTCAGAGCGCTGGCGTGGCCCGACCGCGCGCACGGTGACGCGGGTGCAGCCCGGTCACGGAGACTTTCGTCTCGGTGTGCGTCCGCTGCTGCAGAACGCTCGCGGCAGCTGGGTGCGCGGCGATCTCGCGTGGAGCAAGCTCTCGACGCAGGCGGCCGCACTGAACCTGAACCGTGAGCACCACCGCTGGTTCTGCGAGTTCGTGGCCGTGTACCGAGCGCTGCGCGGCGTCTATTACAGTCGGGAAACCGACTGGCTCTACCTCGACGACTTCACCAGCCCGCTGCTCTGGCACCTGCTCGCCGAGGGCGCCGCGCTCGGCATCGACCTGCGCACGAGCGCCAAGGACGGGGTCGTGACGGTCGGATCCGGCGCCTCCGTCAGCCTCGATGTGCGGGCGCCAGCCGCCGACACCGCGCTTCACCTCAGCACCCGGCTGACAATTGACGACGAACCGCACCCGTGCGAGTTCGCGGGCGCCATCGGCACGCACGGCCTCTACAGCTATCGGCTCACTCCCCCGCCCGTGTTCACACTCGCGCCGACGGGCGTGCCGCTGTCGCACGAGCAGCGTCGCCTGCTCGGACAGCCGGCCTCCATCGAGGTGCCGGCCCCCGACGTCGATGAGTTTCTCGGCGAGTTCTATCCGAGGCTGCGCACCAGAATGCCCATTACCAGCACGGATGCCTCGGTTCGCCTGCCCGAGATCGTGCCGCCGCGCCTGGTGCTCACGATTCGGTTCGCCGCGCGTCAGAGCCTGCACCTCGACTGGCATTGGGAGTACAGCACCGGATCAACCGTGCTGCAGGTGCCATTTGCCGACGTGCTCACTGATCTGCGGGCCGGTGGGCTGAACGGCACGCGGGGCGGCCCGGCCGGAGCGCCGGGCGACGACACTCGCGATGGCGCCCACGAACGTGCGCTCACGGCTCAGGTCGCCCATATTCTCGCGGGCGAGGCCGCTGACGCCGCTGACGCCGCTGACGATGCCGACCGGGCCGACCCCGCCGAGCCGAGTCCCCTGCGGCCCGGCGGCACCGTGATCGCGCTGCCGCCGCTTCTGTCCGGCACGCTGCGCGGCATCGACGCCGCACAGTTCGCCGCCACGATCCTGCCTCACCTGCGCGCGCTGCGCGGGGTGCGGGTCGATACGGTCGGCGCCGAACCCGACTACCGCGAACTCACCGACGTGCCGAAACTGACCGTGACAACGGTCGAAACCGACCAGCGCGACTGGTTCGACCTCGGCGTGATCGTCACGGTGAACGGCAAAACCGTGCCGTTCAGCACCCTGTTCGCCGCCCTGTCGCAGGGCCGCAAACGGCTGCTGCTCATCGACAACAGCTATCTCTCGCTGCAGCAGCCGGTTTTCGCTCAGCTGCACGACCTGATCGATGACGCCCGCGCCCTGCCGGAATGGGAAACCGGCCTGCGCATCAGCCGTTACCAGGCCAGCCTCTGGAGCGACTTCGAAGACCTCGCCGACGAGGCCCTGCCCGCCCAGGCCTGGCGCGCCGCGGTCGACGGCCTGCTCGAACTGCTGCCCGCGAACCCGGCCGGTGCGTCGGCATCCGCTCTCGCCCGTGTCCCGCTCCCCGTGGGCGTTCTCGCGACCCTGCGCCCGTATCAGCACGACGGATACGCCTGGCTGGCCTTTCTCTGGAAACACCAACTCGGCGGGGTGCTCGCCGACGACATGGGCCTCGGCAAGACGCTGCAGACCCTCTCCCTGATCGAACACGCCACTCGCGAGCCGCGCACCGCCCCCGGTAACGTCCCCGAGCACGACGCGGTGACCGGCCGCCGGCCGTTTCTGGTGGTGGCGCCGACATCCGTCGTCTCGAACTGGCTGACCGAGGCCGCCCGCTTCACCCCCGGGCTGCGCGTGCACGCGGTCACGGCGACCGCGGGGCGCGGTGCGGCACTGACGGATGCCGCCGCCCGCTCCGACGTCATCGTCACCTCGTACGCGCTGTTCCGCCTCGATTTTGCCGCCTATCAGGAGTTGACGTGGGCCGGACTGATTCTCGACGAGGCCCAGTTCGTGAAAAACAGCACCGCGAAGGTGCACGCCTGCGCGCGGGACCTCGATACCCCGTTCAAACTCGCGCTGACCGGTACGCCGATGGAAAACAGTCTGCTGGACCTCTGGGCGCTCTTCAGCATCGTGGCGCCCGGGCTGTTTCCCTCGGCGCGGCGGTTCACCGAGAAGTACCTGCGCCCGATCGAGCGCGGCGAGAGCCCGCACGTGCTGACCCGGCTGCGGCGGCGCATCCGTCCGTTGATGCTGCGGCGCACCAAGGAACTCGTCGCGACGGAGCTTCCGCCCAAGCAGGAGCAGCGCCTGAGCGTCGATCTGAACCCACGCCATCTGAAGCTGTACGACACGTTTCTGCAGCGCGAACGGCAGAAGCTGCTGGGCCTGCTCGACGACCTCGACAAGAACCGATTCATCATCTTTCGCTCGCTGACGCTGCTTCGCCTGTTGAGCCTTGACCCGTCGCTCGTCGATGAGAAGTACGCCGGGGTGCCGTCGAGCAAGCTCGACGCCCTGTTCGACCAGCTCGACGACGTCGTCGAGGGGCACCGGGCGTTGATCTTCAGCCAGTTCACGTCGTTCCTGAAGAAGGCGGCGGCCCGACTCGACGCGCAGGGCATCGCCTACTGCTACCTCGACGGCTCGACCCGCGATCGGGCGGCCGTCATCGACTCGTTCAAGACCGGTACCGCGCCGGTGTTTCTGATCAGCCTGAAGGCCGGCGGCTTCGGCCTCAACCTCACCGAGGCGGACTACGTCTTTCTGCTCGACCCGTGGTGGAATCCGCAGGCCGAAGCGCAGGCCGTGGACCGCACCCATCGCATTGGGCAGACCCGCACCGTGATGGTCTACCGCATGGTCGCGACCGGCACGATCGAAGAGAAGGTGATGGCGCTCAAGGAGCGCAAGGCGCAGCTCTTCAACGCCGTCATCGACGACGACGCGGTCTTCAGCGCCGACCTCACCGCCGACGACATCCGCGGCCTTTTCGACACGGAGGCCCCCGCCCACCCCCGCGAGTGAGCACTTTTCGCACTTCCCGGACTCGGGACGCGCGAAAACTGCTCACGCGCGTAAATCGAACTCCTACGGGGGGTCCCGGGACGGTAGGCTGATCGCGATGTAGAAGGGCCTTCGTGCACCGCAACAACCGCGTTGGCCCCGACAGACGCCACGGCCTCTTCACTGACGGCCTTTTCACCGACTGGTCTTCGGCCAACCCGATCACGGCCGCGGTCGCGGTGATTCAGCGCGGCGCGGCGCGCCACATCGCGAACCCGGTCGGATTCGTGCTGCTGGGCCTGATGTGGCTGAGCCTCGCGACGTACCTGCTGACCCTGACCGGGCCCGGCCGCAGCATCACGGCCAGCCTCACCGGCTGGCTGTCGGCAGTTCCCGCCGTTCTCTGCGTGCTCGTCTGCTGGTTCGCGGTCAAGCGCGCCGGCCACAGCAGGCCCGAAATCGCCCTGGCCGCTGTTGCGGTCAGCAGCACGGTCTTCGCCGACACCGTTTATAGCCTGTCGCTCAACGGTGCCTCGGCAATTTCCTCTCCCCTCGTCGCAAACGTCGGCTATCTGCTGTTCTATGTGTTTCTGCTCGCCGCGCTCAGCGTGCTCGTGCGCCGGCGCCTGCACGGCCTCGGCTGGCCCGTGCTGCTCGACACGGTCGTCGTCTCGCTCGGTGCCGCCGCGGTTCTCGCTGTCGTGCTCGAACCGGTGCTGAGCTTCGCGGTGAGCGCGGCCGGCGCACCCGCGAGCGTCGACACCGTGATCGGGCTGCTGTTTCCCGTCGGCGACCTGCTGTTGGTCGCGGCGATCGCCGCGATCATCACGTCGGAGTCCCGCCAGGCCGGCCGGCGCTGGATTCTGCTGGCCCTCGGCGTGCTCATCTTCGCGGCCGCCGACGTCGTCTACGCCCTCGGCCTGCCGACGGGCGAGTACATGGTGGGCAGTGTGCTCGACGCCGGCTGGGCCATCGGCCTCGCCGTCATCACGCTCTGGGTGCACGGATTCGCCCACGACACACCGAAACCGCACAACCTGAACAGTGCCTGGTGGACCGTGCTGACCCCGGTCGCGGCGACGATCGCCGGGCTGAGCGTGCTGCTGCTCGGCACTCAGACCGCGCTGTCCCCGCTGCCCCTGATTCTGGCCGGGCTGAGCCTGGTCGTGGCGACGATCCCGGTGGCCTACCGCCAACAGATCGCCCACCGTCTCGCCAGAACAGACGACCTCACCGGGCTGCTCAACCGTCGCGCTTTTCGAGCGGATGCCATGGATCGGCTGGTCGCGGATCGGCCGCACGCCCTGCTCATGCTCGATCTCGACCGCTTCAAAGAGCTCAACGACAGCCTCGGCCATGAGGCCGGTGATCATCTGCTGAATGCGGTGGGAGCTCAGATCGCGAGCCAGCTGCGGGCGGGCGACCTCGTGGGTCGGCTCGGGGGCGACGAGTTCGGTATTTTGCTGACCGACGCCGACCGGGAGCGCGCCATCGCGGTGGCGGAGCGCCTGCGTCAGGCCGTCGCCGAACCGCTCCTGCTGCAGGGAATCACTCTGCAGACCAACGTCAGCATCGGCATCGCGCTGCATCCGGAACAGGGCCGCGATCTGAGCCAGCTGCTGCGCAAGGCCGACACGGCCATGTACCGGTCCAAGGCAAGCAATCAAGGACCGCACGTCTATGTGGCCGCCGACAACCAGCACGGCGCCGAACGTCTGCGTACCCTGCAGGAGCTGCGTCTGGCGCTGCACGAGGGCCAGCTCGAGGTGTATTACCAGCCGAAGGTCGATCTGGCCACCGACACGGTCATTGGGGCCGAGGCGCTCGTGCGCTGGAACCACCCCGCCCGCGGCGTGCTCGGGCCGGGCGAATTTCTGGGCCTGGCCGAGGAGTCCGGGCTGATGGACGAACTCACCCGCATCGTGATGGGACAGGCCCTCGATCACGCCGCGCGCTGGCAGCACCGGGGACATCCGCTCACCGTCTCGGTCAACCTCGCGCCCGGATCGCTCGCCGACGACCACCTCGCGAGCTGGATCGGCGACCTGCTCGCCGCTCGCAGCCTGCCGAGCGAGCTTCTCATGCTCGAGATCACCGAAGAATTTCTGATCGCCGACCGACCGCGCGCGCAGGCCATTCTCGGCAGACTCCGACAGCGCGGCATCCGCATTTCCATCGACGATTTCGGCACCGGCTACAGCTCGCTCGCCTACCTGCGTGATCTTCCGATCGATGAGATCAAGCTCGATCAGTCCTTCGTCATGCCCATGATGGAGTGCCCGCGCACCGCGGCGCTTGTCGCGGCGGCGGTCGGACTCATACACAGCCTCGAGGTACCGATGGTTGCCGAGGGCATCGAGAACGCCGAAGCGCTGGCCGAACTCACCAGGCTGGGCTGCGATGTGGGCCAGGGCTATTTCTTCTCCCGGCCGTTACCGGCGGCTCAATTCGACCGCTGGCTGCTCGAACGCCGCGCAGCAGCCGACGCGGTCTGACGTTCGCCGCGCTACAGTATCGGTGTCGACCGGTGGGAGAATCCGATGAACTTTGAACATGTCACGCTCGCACCCCAGCGCATCCTCGGGTATCACGCCACCGTGCCGGTCGCCTCACTGAGCGAGTATTTTCGTCCCACGCTTGACGCGGTCGCCCGTGAGATGGACGACCATGGAGTCGAGATTCTCGGACCGCCGACGGCCGTCTACCACGGCGTCATCACCGACTCGGTCGAGGTGACGGTGGGGTTCAGGGTGGCCGCCCTCGCCACGCCGCGCGCGGCATCCGTCATCGAAGACCTGCCGGGCGGGCCAGCCGTCGTCGCCGTGCACACCGGCGGCTACGACACCATCGGCGAGACCCACCAGCGCCTCACCGACTGGATCTGCCAACAGCACCTCGCCGCGGCCTCGCTGAGCTGGGAGGAATACGTCATCGGCCCGGCCGAGAGCCCCGACCCAGCGGCGTGGCAGACGCGGCTGGTCTACCCGCTCGCCTAGACGGCGCTCGAAACCGCCCAGAGGTTGATTCCCTTGTCGCTGGCGTGCTCGTCGATGGCCTCGAGCTCATCGGTGCTGAACGCGAGGTTGTTGAGCGCTGCGACGTTGGTTTCAAGCTGGGCGACGGATGATGCCCCCACCAGTGCCGAGGTGACCTCCGGGCTGCGCAGCACCCAGGCCAGGGCCATCTGGGCGAGGGACTGGCCGCGGCTCTCGGCGATCTCGGTCAGGCCGCGGATGCTCGCAAGCGCCTTATCGGTCAGCATCGTCTTCTTCGCGGAGCCGTCGCGGGCCACCCGAGAGTCCGCCGGGATGCCGTTCAGATAGCGGTCGGTGAGCAGCCCCTGCGCCAGCGGCGAGAACGCGATACAGCCGGCGCCGAGGTCTTCGAGGGTGGTGAGCAGATCGTCCTCGACCCAGCGGTTGAAGAGCGAGTACGAGGGCTGGTGAATGAGCAGCGGGGTGCCGAGATCGGCGAGGATGGCCGCGGCCTGCCGGGTGCGCTCCGGGGAATACGACGAAATACCGGCGTACAGGGCCCGCCCGCTCGTGACGGCGGTGTGCAGTGCCCCCATGGTCTCCTCGAGCGGGGTGTCGGGGTCGGCGCGGTGGGAGTAGAAGACGTCGACGTAGTCGACGCCGAGCCGACCGAGTGACTGGTCGAGGCTCGAGAGCAGGTATTTGCGGGATCCGTGGTTGCCGTAGGGCCCCGGCCACATGTCGTAGCCGGCCTTGGTGGAGATGACGAGCTCGTCACGGTGGGCCGTGAAATCTTTCGCGAGGTGACGGCCGAAGTTGGTCTCTGCGCTGCCGGGCGGAGGGCCGTAGTTGTTCGCGAGATCGAAGTGGGTGATGCCGAGGTCGAACGCGCGGCGCAAAATGGCGCCCTGGGTTTCGAACGCCGTGTCACCGCCGAAGTTCTGCCAGAGGCCGAGCGAGATGGCCGGGAGTTTCAGGCCGCTGCGGCCGACGCGGCGATAGGTCATGGACTCGTAACGGGCGTCGGAGGGCACATAAGTCATATGCTCATCCTGCCACGCAGATTCGACAGGCTGTAGTTGACTGGGACCATGCGGATCAACGGAGTGCACCACATCGCCATCATCGCGAGCGATTACGGCGTCTCAAAAGATTTCTACCAGAGCGTGCTCGGCTTCACCCTCGAGGCCGAGTATTACCGGGCCGAACGGCGGTCCTGGATGGGCAAGCTCGCCCTCAACGGCAGCTACATCATCGAGCTGTTCACGTTTCCCGACACTCCGCCGCGTCGCAGCGGCCCGGAGGCCCTGGGCCTGCGTCACCTCGCCTTCGAGGTCGATGACGTGCCGGCGGCCCGGGCCGAACTGCTCGGCCAGGGCATCGACTGTGAAGAACTACGGGTGGACCCGAACACCCACAAAGACATGTTCTTCTTTCGCGACCCCGACGGCCTCCCGCTCGAGATCTATGGCACCTGATCAGCGCAACGGTACCCGGGCATCCGTCGTCTGTGCCTGCAGGAAGCCGGCGAACCCGGCCGGTGCGCGCCCTGTCAGACGCCCGGAGGTCAGCACCGGCATCAGCGCGGTGCGAGCCTCGACGACGGGAACGGCGCGCAGCGCGGCAACCAGCCGTACGTCTTCGTCGGTGTCGACGCAGGCGAATCCGCCCGCGTCGACGTACCGGTCGGCCCGCACCCCCAGGTTCGCGCCGTGCACGTAGGGATGCCCTTCGCCGACTCTGTGGCGCAGCATCCACCGTTGCCGTTGCTCGAACGACAACTCGGTGTCGGGCACGACGGTTCCGAGTACGAGCTCGGAACCGTTTCGGGCAAAGGTGAGCTGGGTCGTGAGCCAGTTCGGAGGAACGGCGGAATCGGCATCCGTCGTCGCGAGCCAGAGGTGACGCAGCGAAGCACCGGCAAGGCCGGCGGTCAGCCGCGCGGCACCGGCACGGCGAGCCGCTCCGACCGCTGCCGCGGTGCTCACGATGGGCAGATACTTCGGCCAGTCGGCGGCGACACTCGCGGAGGCGTCGGTGCAGCGGTCCAGGACGATCACGACCTGCACCCTCGGTCGGTCGAGCGCGGGCGCGGCCCGTACCGCCGCGATGGCCACGGCGAGCGCCGTGAGGCAGCGCGGCAGCAGCAACTCTTCGTTGCGCACCGGGATGATCACCCCTACGCCATCGATGCGCACCGGCACGGTCACGACACGAGACCTTCGCGCTGGGCGACGGAGCGTGCCGGGCGTGGTTCGAATACCTCCAGGATGAAGTCGTATTCGACGTGGTGAACGGTGCGCTGCAGGCCAACGACCCGGGCGAGCTGGGCGTGAACCGCGTCGCCGGTGAGCGGATACACCTCCACCGGATGCCGCCAGTGACACGCCAGCAGAACACCGTCGGCGGTGAGACTCGAGCGGCAGTGCTCCAGCAATCGGCGCAGGTCCGCGGTGGAACAGTAGTAGCCCACCTCGCTCAGCACGATCAGGTCGAAGGAACCGGGCGGCCACTCCCGCGGCATGGTCAGCCGCTCGAAGACGATTTCCGGATGCCCGGCCAACCGTTCGCGGGCGATCCGCAGCGGTTCCTCGCTGATGTCGACGGCGATCACGGCGTCGGCGCGACCGGCGAGCTGCTCGGTGAACACTCCGATCGAGCAGCCGAGTTCGAGCACCGAACCAAACCGAGCCCGCGGCAGGGCGGCGAGGGTCAGCGCGCGCTTGCGGCGTTCGTACCAGCGAGACTCAAACCCCCACGGGTCACGGGTGCCGGCGTAGAGGTCGTCGAAGTAGGGCTCGGTCAGGCTGCGGTTCTCGGCCATCGCCCCGTGCAGTGCCGTGACGCTGCGCGCATCCTCGGCCGCATTTTCGAGGTAGGCCGCATTTTCGAGGTAGGCCGCACTTTCGCGGTCGGTCGCACTTTCGAGGTCGGTCGCACTGACCGACACCGCCGACGACACGGCCGATTGCGGTGCCGACGCGGCGCCCTGCCCCGCGTGCGCCAGCTCCGTGCCGGCGAGGGCCACCGACGTCTCGATGAATGTTTCGTACCGGCGCCCGAAGTAGGCCAGAAACCCGGCCGTCAGCAACGCCTCGTCACCGCGCTGGGGTGAGAGCCTCCGGGTCTGGCTGGCAAAGCCAGACAGCGCGAGCCGTTTCGACTGCTGCTCCGCGTCGCTCAGAGCAAGCACGCTCAGCGTGGCACCCTGCGGCCAGACGCTCGGCCACACTCCGGCCCAGACATCACTGCCAGGGGTGGACCAGTGCCAGGCCCAGATCGGGTACTCGAGCAGTCGAGCGTTCGCATCGGCGGCCGCGGCGGCGGCCGCATCGCCGGCCGCTGTATGGTCGGGATGACCGTCAGAGCGCCACGGCGCGATCACCCAGGTGTCCGGCCCGCCTCCGTCGATCGCGTGGGTGATCGCCCGCGTTGCCTCGTCGAGGTAGTCAGACAGTTGCCCGTCGGGCAGCTGAACGAGAACCACGTGGGCCGCCGGCGCCACCGCGGCGAGGGCAGCAGTCACCTCGGCCTCACGCAGCGCAGCGAGTTGCGGCGGCGTGTGCGTTCTCGAGTCGGGATGCGAGGCCTCACCGCTGCTGAGCACCACCGTCACGATCGGCAGCCCGAGCTGCGCAGCCCTGGCCAAGAGGCCACCGGCCCCGAGCGTTTCATCGTCGGGATGCGCCGCCACGACGACCAGCCGTGAGACGCCCTCGAGGGTGAGGGCGGGCAGAGTGGCCGGCAGATCGGCGGCCGCCCAGTCTGCTTCGGGGGTGCCATCGTCGGTGTGGGTGAACTTCACCATGGTGTGCCCGCATCACCCTCGGCCGAGTGCCCCCGGGTCGCGAGCAACAACCGTCCGAGCGCCGCATCGTCTCGTTCGGCGTGGTGCTGACGCACGTACAGTTGCAGATCGGCGACCCGTTGGGCATGGCGGGCGTCGAAGGCGAGTGGAGTCGGTCCGAGCGCGTGGCCGACGCGGCAGATGACCTCGTCGACCGTGCGGGCGACGAGCCCGCGCACCCGGGCCGCCAGCCGCGCACCGTCGACGCCGGTCGCGGCACCGGAGTCGATCGCTGCTGCGGCCTGCGCCAGGGTGGTCGCGCACGCGGAAAGCAACACATCGATCGCCCCGAGGTGCGCGAGGGCGACCTGATCGGGGGCGTGGTTCGGCGGTCTGTGCTCGGCGGCATACAGCTGACGAGCAAGGCCGACGGCCCCGCCAAACCAGCACGCCGCAACGCCGATACCGCCCCACGCGAACCCCGGGCGGCTCAGATACCAGCCGTCGGCACCGATCGGCCGGGCCTCGACGGCCGCAAAGTCAACGGGGCCGCTCGGCACTCTCGGCAGGCCGAGAGCCACCCAGCCCCCGGTGCGCACGCCCACACCCGGCTGGCGCAGGTCGACGGCGAACAGCCGTCGCTCGGTGTCAGAGGTGTGCGCCGTCACGAGAGCGTGCGTGATCGACCCCGCCAGGGAGCACCACGGCTTCGTACCGTCGAGCCGCCACCGCGCCGCTGGCCGCGGCCCGGCGTCCAGGCCCACGGCCTCGGGAGCCGCGCCGCTCCACGGCGCGGCGGTGAGTCGCATGCCGCCCGCCTCGGCAGCGAAGACGCCCCAGACCCCGGTCGCCGAATCGGTCATCGAGAAGAGCCCGCTCGGATCGATTGTGGCCTGATTCAGAATGGCGAGGGCATCGAAGTGCGCCTCGGCCACCCGCGCGGCGGTCAGGTCGATGGCCCCGAGACTCGCCAGAGTCTCGAAGAGCGTGGCGGTGTCGCCATCACCGATGCGGGGAACGGACCGGCCCAGCTTTGCGGCCAGCGCCAACGCCCGACCGGGGTCACCGCGCACGGCCGCGGCCTCGGTCACGACCGCCCCGAGCGACGAGCGTTCGGGCGGTGCCGCCGCCACTGCCGCCGTCACTGCCGCCGTCACGGTCGGCAGACGCACCGGCTGAGGACCTCGCGGGCCCGGCCGCGCGGCAGCGCTGCCGGGCCGTATATCCGTTTGCGTCGACACGGGTACTCCTCAAGTCGTTGGTGCCCGGGAGGTATCGAAAGCGCCGTCGAGGCGCTAGTCGCTGTTTCGGGAGCCGCGCCCCGAGGCGGACTTCGCCTGTTTGACGGCCGCGAGCTTACGCGGCTTGCGGGTTTCGGCGCTGACCATCCAGGCGTGCTGCTCAAGCTTCTCGATGAAGAGATGAAGAATGTCCGCGCTGGTCGGGTCTTCGTCGTCGACCTCATCGTGCACCGAGCGGATGTTGGCGACGGTCGCGTCGAGACGTTCGGTGATCAGGCCGACCGCGTCGGAGGTGCTGACCTCACCCGCGGGAAAGTGCGGCAAATGCGTGGTCGCCGTGACCGTCTCGGTTCGTCCGTCGGGTTGGGCGTCGAGGGCACGCATCCGCTCGGCGACCTGATCGGAGAACTCCCGCACATCATCAATGATTTCATCCAGCTGCAGATGCAGGTCACGAAAATTCGTGCCGACAATGTTCCAGTGGGCCTGTTTGCCCTGCACGTGCAGCTCAATCAAGTCGACCAGAACGGACTGGAGGTTGGCGCTGAGTGTGTCGGAGGCGTGCATGATGTCCTCTCCATGTGGTTGGGGGCCGGGCCGGCGGGGCCGCCTGCGACGCGACCATAGCACCGCCGACCGACACGGTCGAGGCTTGTCCGGCGCGGGTCCGGCGCGGGTCCGGTCGTCGAGGTGGCAGAATCATCCCATGACCCAGAGCGCCACGCCCTCAGCCCACGGCACGGTCGTCTCGGTGAGCCGCGATGAGCGGCACCGGTTCAGCAAACCGGCGGTTGCGAGCATCCGTCTGCTCACCGATTTCGGCGTCGAGGGCGATGTGCACGCGGGCGCGACCACGCAACACCGGTATCTGGTGAAGAAAGATTCGACCCGAGCGAACCTGACCCAGGTACACCTGATTGCGGCGGAACTATTCGATGACCTGCGGGCGGCGGGCTTCACGGTCGCCGCCGGCGAACTCGGTGAGAACGTCACGACGCACGGCCTCAACCTGCGCACCCTGCCGCTGGGCGCCCGGCTGCACCTCGGCACGGCGGCGATCGTCGAGGTGACCGGGTTGCGCAGCCCGTGCAGCCTCATCAACGGCTACCAGCGCGGCCTGATGAAGACCCTCATCGGCACGGATGCCGCCGGTCACGTCGTGCGCAAGGCCGGCATCATGGGCATCGTTATCGCGGGCGGCACCGTTCTGCCCGGGGACTCCGTGCGCGTCGAACTGCCCGTCGGCGAGCACCTGCCCCTCGGCGTGGTCTAACGGGCCCCGCACGGGCCTCGCGCGGGCGAGGCTACTCGGTGGTTTCTTCGAGAGCGAGAAACCACGGCGGGTACACGACGACCTTCGGGCGAAAGGACGATCCGGCGAAGAGGGGTTTCACGACGTCGCGCACCTTGTCGTTGGTGACGCCGACGAGGGTGACCAGTTCGAACGGAAACTCGTCGGCCACGAGCAGTTCGGCGTTCTGCAGTGCATCGGAGTCGGGGTTGGCTCGCAGCAGGCGCAGCATGCGGTCGGCCGCGGCGGCGGTCGACGCGAAGCGGGTCAGGGTACCGGCGGCGTCACCGTCGGTGATGGTGACGGATGACTCATCCGCGTCGATCGCGTCGGCGCAGCCGGCGAGAACGGTCTTGACCGTGCTGACCAGGATCACAAAGTCGCCCGCGTCGGAGCCGAGCGGGTCGAGCTCGAGGCGCGGGTCGGCGGTGTTCGCGCGCACGCTCTGCCAGAGGGCGGCGTTCGGCGAGAGAAAGAACGGCACGTAGCTCGCGACACTCGCGCTGCCGTCGCCGGCGACGACCGCGGCGCGACGAGCCGCGCGGGTGTCGGCGGTGGAGATGTCGATCGCCGGGTGGCTGTCCCAGCTGTCGTTCGCGTCGGCCAGCAGGGCACCGAGTTCGAGGATCGAGGCCAGATTTCGCACGTGGGTGACGTGGTAAATGCGCTGTTCACCCACGTTGTCGGCGGCAATGCGAGCACTTGTCGACCGCGCAGCGGCGGTCGTACGCGGCTCCCGCACGACGGCGGTCTTGGGGGCGGCACGCCCAGGGGACTTCGCCGCGGTGCGGGCCGCAGTGGTCGCGCTCAGCGCGGTCGGGCGCGGGTCCCGCAGCGAGGAGAGCTTGGCTCGGCTCGCGCGCGGCGCCTTCACCACGAGGGCCGGAACGGGGGCGGCTTTGGGAAAACAGGAGGCGCAGAGTTCGCCCTCAAGCCCGTGGATACACTCGTCGTCCAAGTCAAAACCTCTCGTGTGCGCGTGGCGGCTCGCCGAGAAACGTCGGCTCCACCTCACCTCCCAACGTTACGTTGATTCGGTGGTCGGTGTCGACGCGTCCGCTGCCGATCCCGGATGGGGGGCACGCGGGCTCCCGGTACCTCGCGGCGCAGGTTTGTTACGCGGGCGCAGTATAGAAACTGCGCCCGCGTAACAAACCTGCGCCCCGAGCGGATGCCGCGGAACGAGTGCGCGAATCCTACGCGGGCAGGTGGTGCAGCAGCAGGCCGTCGGGCGTGACGCTCACGCGCAGGTCGGCGAGGCTCGCCACGACCAGGTCGGCGTCGAGATCGTGAGCCGCGTGCGTGCCGGTGACACCGATCGTGGCGCATCCTGCCGCGCGCGCCGCGGTCAAACCGGCCGGGGCGTCTTCGATCACGAGGCAGCGGGCCGGGTCGAAGCCGAGGCGGCGGGCGCCCTCGAGGTAGGGGTCCGGGTGCGGCTTGCCGCGGGGCGTGTCGTCGACGGTGACCACGACGGCCGGGGCGGCAAACCGGGTGGCGGCGAGGCGGACATCCGCTAACGGACGCGCGCACGACGTGACGATCGCGCGGCGCGCTTCGGGAATCGACCCCATGAGCGCGGCGGCGCCGGGCAGCACGACGATGTCGTCGGTGTCGGCCAGTTCGAGTTCGAGCACCCGGGCGATCGACGTTTCGACCTGCTCGGCCGCCACCAGGGAGGCGAGCAGCGCCCGCGCCGGCAGGCCGTGACCGCGCTCACGGAACGACGGGTCGACCCCGAATTCGCTCGCCCAGCGCAGCCAGGACCGCACCACCGCGGGTGTGGAGTCGATGAGGGTGCCGTCCATATCGAAGAGCACGGCGTCGAAGACGCGCCCGTCGAGCACCGCGTCGAAGACGCGCCCGTCGAGCACGGGCTGGCCCGCTGAATCATTCTTCTGCACGCTGAGTCCTTCGGTCAGATCGGGTGGGGCGGATGCGGCGACCCGGTCAGATCGTGA
This sequence comes from Cryobacterium frigoriphilum, assembly GCF_004403305.1. Lineage (GTDB taxonomy): Bacteria > Actinomycetota > Actinomycetes > Actinomycetales > Microbacteriaceae > Cryobacterium > Cryobacterium frigoriphilum. The sequence continues at coordinate 16,861 of NZ_SOHE01000027.1, forward strand.
ATTCGGCGTCGGCAACGCTCGGGTGAGCGGCGAGCTGCTCGGGATACGAGGAAGTGACCAGAATCGGCTTGTGGTCGCTCAGGCCGATCGGCAGCGTTTCGACGTTGTCGATCGTGAGGCCCACGGAGGTGGCCAGGTCAAAGTGTCCGCTGAAGAACTTGTAGCGGGTGTACGTCTTGGTATCGCTGAAGGTGAGGTCGTACCCGCTCTTGTTGACCTTGTCGCCGAGCTTGGCCCGAAAGTACGGGTAGTTGTAGTCGCCCACCATCAGGGTCGGCAGCCCCGGCCCGAGCTCGTGCAGTTCTTCGTGGGCCGTGCGAATCTGATTGCGCCGCAACGAGTTGAGCGCGGTCAGGGGCGCGGCGTGAAAGGAGGCGACGACGATCTCTCGCTGCGCGGCGGTATCCACCAGTCGGGTACCGATCAGGCGCTCGTGGGCCGGAGTCAACACGAGGTCGTGCAGCGACTTCTTGAGCGCGAAAGACTGCGTCTTGATCGCCTCAAACCGGTCTTTGCGGTAGTAGATGGCCAGGCCGAGCCGGTTGCGCTGGGTGGAATCGGCCAGGTGCATGAGGCCGACCTCGGCGGGGAGATCCAGGGTGTCGCACTCTTGCAGACACAGCAGATCGGGGTCGTACCGCTCCGACAACGCAAGGAGTTCTCCGCTGGCACGATTCTTGCGGAGGTTATAGCTGATTACCCTCATGACACCTGTCTCAGACTCAGTGGGTGGAATACCAGCCTACGACTCGCCCGGTCATGGCAGGTACGGGCCGAGGATGCGTGCCGTGATGAGGGCGAGTTCCCGGCCGCATTCCTCGTAGAACGGAAGCAGCGCGGTCGACCCCAGCACGGTGTGCACGACGCCCGCGGTGTCGAAGATCGCAATGGGCTCGTCGTCACGCAGCAGCGCCCAGAACGGCTGGCGAAAGAGGGTCGACTGGGCCCGGTGCTCGGCCAGCAGATACGTGCGGGCGTAGAGTCCGCGCGGCACCGCCGTTGACGGGAACCCCTCAAAGAGCGGCCCGCCCGGGCTGCCCGGCACGTCGGCGACGGAGATCGGGGCGGGCACCGCGCACCATTCGTGCGGGTCGTCGAGGGCGGTGGCCAGGGCGCTCGCAATCACACGGTAGACGAGGGTGTGCGGGGTCGCTGCCGAGGTGACGTTGGGGCTGTCCAGGCCCAGTGCCGCTTCGAGCTGCACGACAATGTCGAGGGGGCCGACGGCGGCGAAGATCTGCGGCCAGCTGAGGGTCTGCGGCGACCCGGCCACCCGGTATTCGATCCCCTCGGCGAGGTCGAACTGCACCTGCATGTCGTCACCCTCATCGTGTACGCGCAGCAGCCAGCGCCGTTCGCACTCTTCGAGGCCCGCCGGCTCGGAGCGGGCATCCACGTCGGTCATCGTCATCAGCAGGTGCGGATGACGGCGCACCAATTCACTCCCGACCCACCACATCTGGGCCGTGAGAAAACGTTCCGCCAGCGGAAGATCGGGGCCTTCGCCCCGATTCCATCTCTGCATACCTCTCCCCCGCTCCCTGCCAGTGTGCGCTCTGCCGGCCCGCAGCGCGAGCAATTCGGGCGGATTGCCCCGGAATCGCCGGACCCGACCGCGAGGGCGGGGAATCCGGCGCGTGATGACTCAGTTCTGAGACAATAGAGGATGTCCGCGAATCGCGATTCCGCCCAGAAACGTGCCTCCGCGCCTCTCACCGACTTCGAACGCCCGAGCGTGGCCGTCGACACGGCCGTGCTCACCGTCGCCGACGGCGCCCTCTGCGTGGTGCTCGTGCCGAACGCCGAGGGATGGCGCCTGCCCGGCACCTTCGTGCACGCCGGCGAGACGCTCGCGCTGGCGGTGCTGCGGTCGCTGCGGCAGAAGGCCGGCATCGAGGGGGTACACCCTCGACAGCTTCACGTCTTCGATGCCCCGCACCGGGATGATCGCGGCTGGGTGATGTCGGTGGCGCACCTCGTGACGGTGCCCGCCGCATCCGTCGCCGACACCGTGCTCGCCGGCAGCACCGTGCTGACGCCCTGGCACGATGCGCACGACGCGCACGATCTGGTCTGCGACCACGCCCAGATTCTGCGCATGGCCGTCGAAACCCTGCGTCAGTCCTATCGCACCCACGCGGACCCCGACCGGCTGCTCGGCACCGAGTTCACGCTCTATGAGTTGCTGCGGCTGCACGAGACGATCGCCGGGGAGCGGCTGGGCAAAGACACCTTTCGGCGGCACATGCGTGACCAGCTGGTCGAGACGGATTCCCATCGGCCCGGTGTCGTGGGCAAGCCCGCCACACTCTTCCGCCACGGCTCATCCTGATCGTGCGACGTAAACTTGCACGACAGAAAGCAGGCTCATGGCCGAGAACAACATCGTTTTGGTTCGACACGGTCAGACCGAGTGGAGCATCAGCGGCAAGCACACCGGGCGCACCGACATACCGCTGACCGACCTGGGCCGCCAGCAAGCGGATGCCCTCGGCGAGATGCTCGACGGCGAAAAGTTCGCGGCCGTCTGGTCGAGTCCCCTCGTGCGAGCCTGGGAGACCATGGAACGCGCCGGCTACGGCGCCCAGGCGGTGCCGAGCGACGACGTGCTCGAGTGGGACTACGGCGTCTATGAGGGCCTGCGCACAGACGACATTCGACTGAAGATCGACGGCTGGTCGGTGTGGACGCATCCGATCTGGAACGGCGAAACGGTCGAGGAGGTCGGCCACCGCGCCGATCGGGTCATCGCGGCGAGCGAAGAAGCGGATGGCCCCGTCGCCGTCTTCGCTCACGGGCACTTTCTGCGCATCCTCGCGGCGCGCTGGGTGGGGCTGCCGGCCGAGGGCGGCAAAAACCTGAGCCTCGGCACCGCGACGGTATCGACGCTCGGCTGGGAACGCGACAACCACGTCATTCAGATGTGGAACGACGCCTGCCACCTCAACTCGATGGACCCCGCCCTCTAACAATCCCGCGCGGAAGGTGCCCGGCGAGGTAGTCTGGCGCCGACAAAGGAGACACCGTGGGCGCTGTCGAACTTCTCGTGTACGCCGATCGGCTCGGCGGCTCGGTGCCGGCGCTGGGGGCCCTGCTCGACGGTCCGCTGCGCGACTTCGGCGGCGTGCACGTGCTGCCGTTCTACGTTCCCTTCGACGGAGCGGATGCCGGCTTCGACCCGATCGATCACACGAGCGTCGATCCGCGCCTCGGCACCTGGAACGACCTGCGCGCCCTCAGCGCCGGCGGGCGCGGCCTGACCGCCGACCTCGTGGTCAACCACGTCTCGTCGTCGTCCCACGAATTCACTGACTGGCTGGCCAACGGCGACGCTTCTGAGCACGCCGGCATGTTTCTGCGCTTCGACACGGTTTTCCCAGACGGCGCCACGGAAGAGCAGATCACGGGGTTCTACCGGCCACGGCCCGGGCTGCCCTTCACGCCGTTCCAGGGCGCCGACGGCAGTCGCTACCTGGTCTGGACCACCTTTCTGCCGACCCAGGTCGATCTCAACGTGCGGCATCCGGCGGCGCGGGCCTACCTGCGCCGGGTGCTGCGCGCCCTGGCGGCCGGCGGCGTCACCACCGTGCGGCTCGACGCCGTCGGGTACGCCGTGAAGTCGGCCGAGAATGACAGCTTCATGTCCCCGCAGACGCTGGACTTCGCCCGGGTGATCACCAACCTCGCCCACGCGGAAGGTCTCGAGGTACTCGTGGAGGTGCACGCCCACCACACCCAGCAGATTGCGATCGCGCAGATCGCCGACCTGGTCTACGACTTCGCCCTCGCACCGCTGCTGTTGCACTCCCTCGGCACCGGAACGGTCGACCGTCTGAAAACCTGGTTCGCGGTGAGGCCGACGAACACCATCACCGTGCTCGACACCCACGACGGCATCGGCATCATCGACGCCGGCCCGGCCGCGACGGCGCGGCCCGAAGCCCCCGAACCCGCCCTGGAGCGTGCCCTGGCACAGATGAATCGACTGATGGGAACGTCCCCCACGCCCGTTCCTCCCGACCTGCCCGACCTGCTGAGCCACGACGAGATGGCCGCGATCTTCGCGCGCGCCGAGCGGTTGACCGGCGGGCACTCAAGGTTGGCCTCGGTCGTTCCGGCCTGGGCGAGCCTGCCGCACCAGATCAATGCGACGTTCTTCAGCGTGCTCGGCGCCGACCCGGTCTCCTATCTGCTGGCCCGCGCGGTGCAGTTCTTCCTGCCCGGTCGCCCCCAGATCTACTACGTGGGCCTGTTCGGCGGACTCGACGACACCGCCCTCTTCGCCCGCACCGGCACTGGCCGCGACGTGAACCGGCACACATATTCCCCCGCCGAGATCGCTCAGGCCCTCACGAGCGAGATCACCCGGGCGCAGCTCGCACTGGTGCGGCTGCGGTCCACGCATCCGGCCTTCGAGGGCGAATTCTCCTGGTCGTCCCCGAACGCAGCGACCCTCGAACTGCGCTGGGATGCCGGCGCCGCGACCGCAGTCCTGCGCGTCACCACCACGGTCGGCGCCCCGAGTTTTCAGATCGTGCTGGCGGATGCCGCGGGCCGCGTCGTGCTCAGCACCGTCGCATCCGTCGCCGCCTGGCACCCGGCCGGCTGAGACCCGGTTGCCTGAGACCGGGATGGCTGAAGACCCGGATGTCTGAGACCCGGATGGCTGAAGACCCGGTTGACTGAGACCCGGTTGGCTCAAGCGCCGGATGGCTGAAGCGCCGTCGGTCGACGCGGCCGAGCCGTTACGCTCGAGTCATGGTTTCCGCACCGAAACGCCCCATACGGCCGCGCGCGCGCCGACGCTCAGGCTCGGGCTCGGTGAGCTACCTCGCCATCGTCGTCTTCGTTGGAGCGGCGCTCGTCGGGAGCGTCTTCTGGCCGGTGCCGCTCTGGGTCGCCGCGGTCTATGCCGTGGCCAGCGTGGTGTGCTGTGTGGCGTATGCCATCGACAAGCGCGCCGCCGTCGCCGGGCGGTGGCGAGTGTCCGAGAAAACTCTGCTGCTTCTCGGGTTTCTGGGCGGCTGGCCGGGGGCCATCATCGCCCAGCAGACGTTGCGCCACAAAACCCAGAAGGCCAGCTTTCGCCGGGCCTTCTGGGGCAGTGTGGTGCTGAACGTGCTGGTCTTCGCGGTCGTCGCGACCCCGCTGCTGTCACGGTTTCAGCCGTGACCGGCGAGCGGACGCGCGTCTAGTACCAGTTGTTGGCCTGGGAGTGCGACCAGGCCGCGCACGGCGTGCCGTAACGCGAGGAGCTGATGTACTCGAGGCCCCAGCTGATCTGCGTGGTGGCGCTCGTGGCCCAGTCGGTTCCGGCCGAGGCCATCTTGCTGCCCGGGAGAGCCTGCGGAATTCCGGTCGCTCCGCTGCTGGAGTTCACGGCCGCGTAGTTCCAGCCGGACTCCTTCTGCCAGAGGTTGTCGAGGCAGGAGAATTGTGCGCCGCCCCAGCCGTACTTCGACGACGCCATGTCGGCGGCGACGGCGCGGGCACCACCCGGGGTGTTGGCGTTGGCGATCATCAGCTGGCGTTCCTGCTCGGCGGCGGCGGCTGCGGCCTCGGCAGCAGCGGCGGCTTCGGCAGCGGCCACCTCGGCGGCGACCCGGTCGGCCTCGACCGCGGCGGCTTCGACCGACGCGGTTTCGGTCTGGGCCTGGGCGGTGAGCGTTTCGATGTCGCCGAGCGGCAAGACCTGGAACGATGCGAGCGAGCTGGTGACCTCGGTCAGCGCTGTGGTGTCGACCTTGTCGACACTCGCGGCCAGCACGATGTTGGCGTCGTCGAGCGTTGCGGAGGCCGAGTTCTTGGCGAGGTTGGTGAGCAGTCGATCGTGCTCCTGGTCGGCGGCGGCGGTGGCCGCTGCATCGGCCGCGGCGATCGAGGCGACGCGTTCCTGCGCGACGACCTCCGAGTTGATGGCGAAGCCGCCGCCGATAGCGAGGCCGGCGACGGCGAGAAAGACGCCCGACTTGAGCAGCAGGCGGCGGGGCCGGCCAGGCTTTGAGTCTGTTGTGGTGGTGCGTGAAGCGGTGTTATCTAAAGAGTCTGAAAGCATTACGTCCTGTAGAGCAAGCCCGAGCGCACGTGGGCGCCGGCTCACTGAGCGTCGGGCCTGCGCGCTCGTTCGGCGCAGGCGAGAATTCCAGCTTGCCCCCCGTTTCTGCACGAAAGCTCCGTATCCCCTCCCGACTCCATCAGTGGGGTTGCGAAACCGGCCCGGAGTATGTTTAGTCCTCGAGAACCTGGCCGCGCTTCTCAGGCAGGCCGAACGCTCCCAGCGAGGCCACCACGAACAGGGCCGCAAAGATGACGAACAGCAGCAGCGTGCCGCCGGCGTCGCGCACAATCGGCACCGCGAGCGGTGCCAGAATCGCGGCAATCCGCCCGATCCCGGCCGCCCATCCTGCCCCGGTGGCGCGCATCCGCGTCGGGTACAGCTCCGGAGTGACCGCGTAGAGCGCGCCCCACGCCCCGAGGGTGAAGAACGAGAGCAGCATGCCGGCGCCGATCACCTGGGGTGCACTGTCGGCGAGGCCGAACAGGCTCGCCGCGACCGCGGAGCCCACGAGGAACGTCGCGAGCGTCGGCCGTCGACCCCACTTTTCGATCAGATACGCCGAGAGTGCATAGCCCGGCAGCTGCGCCACGGTGATGATCAGCGTGTACGCAAACGAGCGCACGAGCGAGAAGCCCGAGGCGACCAGAATCGTCGGCAGCCAGATGAAGGCGCCGTAATAGGCGAAGTTGACGCAGAACCAGACCAGCCAGAGCGATGCCGTCGACCGCCGCAGCGCGGGCGACCAGAGCGCCGCGATGCGCGCGGGCAGTGACGGAGCCGGGGCGAGGGCCGCGGCGGGCACCGCGGCGGCCGGCAGCGCGGCATCCGCTTCACCAGCCGGCACGACGACGGATGTCCCGGCCGACCTCTCAAAGCGCACCACCGTCGCCTCTGCTTCCGCGGTGCGTCCCCGTGACTCGAGAAAACGTACCGACTCGGGCAGGCCGAGGCGCACCACGACCGCGTAGATGGCCGGCGCGGCGCCGACCGCGAGGGCCCAGCGCCATCCGTCGTCGGAGAGCGGAATGACCAGAAACCCGATCAGGGCGGCGAGGGTCCAGCCGACCGCCCAGAACGATTCGAGAATCACGATCACCCGGCCGCGAATCTTCGGCGGCGCGAACTCGCTCACCAGGGTCGACGCGACGGGCAGCTCGGCGCCGAGGCCAAGCCCCACGACGAATCGGGCGGCGATGAGCACGCCGACGGTGAGCGCCAGTGCGGAGGCGCCGGTCGCGAGGCCGTAGACAACCAGGGTGATCGCGAAGACCTGACGGCGGCCAAGGCGATCGGCGAGCAGGCCGCCGAGCACCGCTCCGAGAGCCATGCCGATGAAGCCGGCGGATGCGATCCAGCCGAGTTCGGCATCGGAGACCTGCCACTGCACGGCGAGCTGCGCGAGCACGAAGCTGATGAGGCCAACGTCCATGGCGTCGAGGGCCCAGCCGACGCCGGAGCCCACGAGCAGCTTGCGATGTTGCTTCGTGAAGGGCAGGGCGTCGAGACGCGCGGTGCGGGTGGGGGGCGGTGTGGTGACGGCAGGTTGCGACATGGTGCTTGTTCCGCGTTTCATTGGGTCAAACGTGCCGAAGATGTGCCGAAGAGACACCAGACCTCAAATGTTACGTCCCCGCGGATACATCGCGCATCATCACCACCGCGCCCTCGCCCTCGCCTTCGCCCTGCGCGGGAGCGGGGCCGCAGGATGACCGCGCCCGATACGGGTAGGCGCTACCGTAATGGCCGTAGCGCTCACCCGTATCGGGCGCGGTCATGCATTCGAGGCAGCTGGGGCGTCTGGCCGGCCCGGACGGATGCCGGCTATCTCGCCTCCGTCGCCCGCTTGACCCGCATCGACCGCGACCTGGCGCGCTGAGACTCTTCACCACGCCCGCGGCGACGGCGGCGGCGACGGCACTGTCGGAGGTCGACCGTAGGGTGGGGCACGCCCGGAAACGTCATCCCGTGCACGACAGAAACGGTCAGCATCACAGATTCAACGAACGAATGATGGGCCCCCACCACGCGATGACCGGCGCCGCCGCCTGGATCGCCGTCACCACCACCGCCGGGCATGGCCTCGGTCTCTACCCGGTCACCCCCATGGGCACCCTCACGGGGGCGCTGCTGTGCGCCGGCGCGGCCCTGCTCGCCGACGCCGATCACACCTCCGCGACCATCTCGCGGTCGATTCCGGTGCTCGGCAAGCTCGTCACCGCCGGGCTGAGTCGCGCCTCGGGCGGGCACCGGCACGGGCTGCACTCAATTTTCGCCGTGTTCTGCGCGTGGCTGCTCGCGACCGGCCTCGGCCATCTGCTGTGGCAGCCCGTCTGGTGGCCCGAGCCGATCGGCCTCGGAATTGCCGTGATGAGCGCGGCCGCGATCGCCTTCGCGACCAAAGCACTCGGCCTGGCGCGCGGGTCGTGGACCCTCGCTTGGCTGATCGGGGGCCTGCTCGCGGCCGTCATCACCCTCTATGCACCCGGCCAGCAGGACTGGTTCGTGGTCTGCTTCACGCTGGGGTACGGCATCCACTTGCTCGGAGATCTGCTCACCGACCGCGGGCTGCCGCTGTTCTGGCCGTTCGTGCCCCGGCCGCCGCGGGCCTGGAGTCGGGTGCCGCTGCTCGATTCGCTCTGGTCGAGCGGCGGCAACGTGGCCGTTCCCGTGCTCGGTAACGCGGGGTCGATTCGCGAGTGGCTCGTGCTCATTCCGGTCACGGCATATGTCGGTTACGGCGTGCTCTATGCGGTGCTGGACGAGGCCGGGGCGAACCTCACGCTGCTGGGCGGTTAGCCCGCACCGCGCTGACACTGCGTCAATACCGCGACCCCGCAGGCGATTGCTGGTACCGTCAGCGACTGTGAGGGCATTTCAGGGGGATGTATGGCGCGGGTAGCGCGCACGGTGAATCAGCGCATCCGTCGGCTGCGTACCTTCAACCGGGTGGCCGCGAGCCTGCACCTCGTGCTGGCCGTCGGCCTGAGCTATCTGCTGGTGCTACTCGGTGAGTCGATCAGCCTCGAGGGCGCCCGGGATCTGCTCTTCGGCGGCCGCGACGTCTCGGTCAGTGCCGGCCAGTCAACCCTGTTCGTGGGGATCGCTCTCGTGCTGATGCTGCTGATCTCCACGGTCTGCCATTTTCTGGTCGCCTCGCCGACCGCGTTTCGCTACACGATCGGCATCAAGACGGGTTACAGCACCATCCGTTGGGTCGATTTCGCCCTGAGCTCATCGATTCTGCTCTGGGTGCTCGCCGAAATCACGGCCATCGCTCATACCTCCGCGTTCGTCGTGCTGATCATCGCCAACGTGGCCCTGCTCGTGTTCGGTTCCCGTCTCGAAAGAGCGGATGCCCCGGGCCGGGCCCTGTATCCCGGCTTTCTGATCGGTGCCCTCGTCGCGGCCCTGCCCTGGCTCGCCCTGTTGTTCTACGTGATGGGGCCCGGATCGACGGGCGAAACCCGCCCGGCCGTGTTCGTCTTCACGCTCGTGCTCTCGGTGTTCGTCAGCGCGGGGGCGTTCGTGCTCAATCAGGTGCTGCCGCACTTTCGCGTGGGGCCGTGGCGGGACTTCGTCTTCGGCGAGGGCGTCTACATCGCACTGAATCTCGGCGCGAAACTGGCCCTGACCGCGCAAATCGTCGCCGCCGCTGTGCTGCCACGACTGGACCTGTGACGAGGACCTCCGCAGAGGACCACCCGATCGGCGCCGGCCCCGAATCGGCGGCCGCCGCCGGGGCGAGTAGCCTCGAACCGTGCACTCCCGCGACCTGATCCGCCTCTACCCCGAACTGTTCCATGTCGCGGCCGATGACAGCTGGCCACAGATCGAGCGGCACGGACTGCTCAGCCCCACCGCCCTCGTCACCCGCTGGGGCGTGAAACAGGGAGCGCCGCAGGCCGCGATCCTCGGTCGCCGCCGCAGCGAATCGCGGGTGCTCGAGCACCCGGATTACGGCACCGCCGTGCTACGCCACCAGAAGGCCCTGCACGAGCCCTCACTCGCCGACGCCCTTGACGACATGACCGTCGCCGAGTGGTACGACCTGCTCAACGACCGGGTGTTCTTCTTTCTGCAGCGCAACCGGCTGGATCAGGTGCTCGGAGCGCCGCTCTACCGGGACGACGCCCACACCGTCATCACCCTCAACACGAAAAGCCTGGTCAGCGCCTACGAAGACGAGATCGAGCTCAGCGCCCTCAACTCCGGCTACGCGCAACGGCACAGTAAAGAACCCCGCGGCCGCGACACCTTTCAGTCGATCGAGGAGTTTCAGCATCCGTCGCGGGCACACGCCCCGACGAAGACGCAGGACGTGGCCGAACTCGCGGTGCGCCGCGGGGTGCGCGACATCGGCGAGCACGTCGTACGCGTCGAACGGATGCGGGACGGCACCGTTCTCGAACGCCTCGCCTGAGCGCCGCGCCGCTCAGCCGGGAGGCCGCGGGAGCGGGAGTGCGCGCGGCGGCAGGCCGGGGCCGAAGGTGGGGCGGATACCCCACGTCACCGGGCTGTCGATCACGGCGGCGAGTTCCATGCGTTCGATCGCGCGCAGCACGGTCGGCAGGCCCGCCAGCCAGGCCTCGAGGTCGTCGGCGGCGAGCACCTTCACCGGAAGTGGCCGGTCCCGCAGGCTCCGGGGGCCCACATACCGGGCCCCTTCGAGAGCGAGCACGGGGCGCACGGGCGCCGGCACGGCCATGCGGGTGCGCAACAGGGTGGCGAAGCGGTCGGCCTGCCGTTCGGCCTCGGCCAAGAACGCGACCCGGTGCCCGGACACAAGTAGCCCGCGTTTGTCGGCCCAGGCCCAGTCCCCGGCCAGGTGCTGCACGCAGATGGTGAAGATTCCGCCCGGCCCGACCACGAGATGAGCGGCTCCGGGCAGCGGATGAAACACGGCCCAGTGCCGGGGAACGGCCGGCAGGGCGCCGGGCACGGTCTGAAGCGTGGTCTCGAGCTGCGTCTCGGGCCGCGTGGAACGGATGCTGACCGGCTGCGCCTCTGTGCGTCGCCGGGACGGAAGGGTGTGAGTCATGATCTACTCCTCGCCGGGTTTCGTATCCTGCCAGCGTGCGGCCGACAATGAGACCCCCAATTGGGGTGTAGTGGCGCGGCGTGGGCCGTGATGCGGGGCTGAGTTGCGGACTTCGCACCCTCGCGGGCACCACAAAGGGCCGAAGTCCGCGACTCAGCCGTACTCGGGGGCTACGACCCGCGGCAGGACCAGCTCGAAGCGCGCGCCGGTCGGGGTCTCGCCCGGGCGGCGCGCGACGCACGTGAGCGTTCCGGCGTGGGCTCGCACCAGCGCGCGGGCAATCGGCAGGCCGAGCCCCGAGCCGCCGCGGTTGCTCGCCCGCGACTCGTCGAGCCGCACAAACCGCTCAAAGATGCGCTCGCGGTCAGCGGGTGCCACGCCGGGGCCGCTGTCCGTCACCGACAGGCACGCCTCCGCGGCGCCGGCCGCATTCGTGCCGTCCAGATACGCGCCGTCCAGATACGCCCCGGCCACATTCGCTCCGGCCACATTCGTGCCGACCACATCGACACGGATGCCGCCGCCCGGCCCGGCCGCATGGCGCGCGTTGTCGAGCAGGTTCGTGAGCACCTGACTGAGACGCTCGGCGTCGCCGTGCACCCAGACCGCACCGCTCGCGGTGAGGTCGAGGCTGCACTCGGGCGCCAGTAGTCGCTGTTCGGCCACGATACGGGTGGCGAGCTCGGTGAGGTTGACCTGGCGGAGCATCCGCTGCCCGGAAGCAGCGCCAGCCCCGGCAACAGCGTCAGCCCCGGCACCCGCCGCCTGGTCGAGGCGGGTCATCAGCAGCAGGTCGGCCACCAGGCGGCCGGCCCGGTGGGTCTGCTGAATCATGCCGACCATCAACTGCTCGCGCTGCGGCCGGGCCGGGTTGTCGCGCAACAGGGTCTCGGCGGTCGCCTGCAGGCCGGCAACCGGGGTGCGGAGCTCGTGGGAGACATCCGCGAGCAGCTGCCGCATGCGGTCCTCGGCGGCGGCCGCGCCGGCGGCCGCCGTGCGGGCGGCGCCCTCCGC
>NZ_SOHE01000003.1 GCF_004403305.1 Cryobacterium frigoriphilum
ATCGCCACCCGCTACGACAAGCTCGCACTGACCTACCGCGGCGGAGCTGTCCTCAGAGCCATAACTATTTGGTCGAAGGCATTAGGAGACACGCCCTAGGTGCGTAGCCGATGGAGAGAACGATTAAGACGGCTGCGGCGACGGCAGTTGCGATCAGCCAGCGGCGCGGGGTCCAGGTTCGAAGGTCAGTGAACAAGGTCGGGAACTTCGGCCGCAGCATCGGCCCGCGCAGGCAGCCGACACGAATATTCTCGAGTCATGCGCGCATAGAGAGCCCAGATCAGCAAAACAATGGACGCGGCGGCCAGATACGGCTGGACCGGCTCGAAGAATTGCATTGCCCCGGTTGTTCCCAGAGCGAGAAGAACCAATTTGTTGCAGACGGGGCACCCAACCGCGAAGAACGTCACCAGCCAGCCGGCCATGCCGGCACGGCCCGCTGCCCGACTGGACGTAGCGCCGGCCGGGTGTGCCACGTAGGTGGCAGTGACCAGACCCGCTAGAACCGCGCTGAGGATGAGCACCGGCCACGACCACCCGGTTGGCGGGATCTCTCTCGAAAACAATGGCGTGTCGATCAAGTCTGTCGGGATAGCAATGAAGACCACCGTAAAAAGCGCTGTGGCCACGGCAACCCACCAGCGACGTGAGGGCCAGTGACGCAGGTCCGCGCCGAGCCCGGCCAGCTTGCCGCGCCAAGGAACACGCCGTGATGATTCGTCTGTGCCGGTGCGCTGGTCACGCATGTGAATAGCCTCATTTACTTTTCATTGTGAAACGCTGCTGCCATTTTGAGTATACTTATACCCTAAGGGGTATCGTGATCTTAGACAAAACCAGCCGCGCATCCACCCACCAATAGGAGCACACCCTCATGGGAATTACTGAACCCGCGACCCACGCCAGCGACGATCTGCGCAAGACTCTTAATCGGCTCAAGCGCGCGCAGGGGCAGCTTGGTGCCGTCATCACAGCCGTTGAGTCCGGCGCTGATTGTCGTGCCGTGGTTACCCAGCTGGCTGCTGTCTCAAGTGCCATTGACCGCGCTGGGTTCACGATCATCTCGTCGGCGATGAAGGAGTGCCTCATTGATAGCGGCGCGGATGGGGAAAAAAAGCAGCTCAGTGTCAATGAGCTTGAAAAGCTTTTCCTGTCCCTCGCCTGACCTCGCTCGCGAGAGCTAGCCGGCGACGGCGCGAATCGCGACGTACACGGCGATGCAGAGCACAAGGATCGCGAAGCTTGTTTTGAGAACGCGGTCGGGGAGTCGTCGGCTGAGTCTGCCCGCGATGAGGGATGCCAGCATAGCGGTGCCCGCGAAGGCGCCGGTGACGGCCCAGTCGATCTGCACGTCGCTCAGGTGGGCGCTGAAGCCGGCGACCGAATTGATGACGATGATCACGAGGGACGTGCCGATCGTGACGCCCATGGGAAGTCCGAGCACGAGGGCCAGTGCCGGAACGATCAGAAACCCGCCGCCGACGCCGAGCAGCCCAGTCAAGAACCCGACCACGGTGCCCGTGGCCAGCGCACGGGGCAGACAACTGCGCCACCGGGTTCCGCCGCCAGGCAGCGCGCAAGGGCCGCTTGCGGCGGGGGTGGCAAAGAACATTCGCACACCGGCGATGACCATGATCACGCTAAAAGCGCCGAGCAGAAGCTGAGGGTCAACCAGTCGGTTTACGAGGGTGCCGAGGTAGGCGGTAGGAATGCCGGCGGCGCCGATAATGCCGGCCAGACGCCAGTTCACGCCGGTGCGCAGCCGCGGAAGCACAGCAACCGCCGACGCCGCTCCCACAACGATCAGCGAGGTTGGTATCGCCTCCTCGAGGGGTAACCCGACACCGTAGACCAAGGCCGGAACGGCCAGGATTGACCCGCCCCCGCCGACCAGGCCGAGCAGCGCACCCACGATCACTCCCAGAAGCAGCGCAGCCAGGATCATGCGTGCGGCTCCAACTGCGCGAGAACGTCACTCTTCGTGGGCTCGGAAACCGGGCGGTTCCAGGGCATCCACGACAGAATTCGGCCCAGCGTGCAACTGTTGGTGGCGGCCGACACCGTGAGGCCGGCGCCGATAACGCCGGCAAGAAGACGGAACTGGGGATGGATGAACCTTCCCGCCAGCACGCTCGCCAACACCAGGGATCCGGCCGTCATACGTACCTGTCGATCCATGGCCCACGTGGAGCGACCGCTGGTGATATCGCCGCCGGCGGCGGCATATCCCGCCACACCACCGGTCAACACCCGAGCACCGCTCAGGCCGGCTGCGTCAAGATTCTTTCGCGCTTCTTCCGCGCGTCGACCCGACTGGCACACCAGCACAACCCGGGGGGCCATCTGCGCCGCAAACTCTTCAGTGTGCTCTTTGAGCAGGTGCAGCGGAACGTGATACGAACCCCGGATATGCCGGGTTTCAAACTCCGAGCCATCCCTCACGTCGATGATCATCAGGTCGTCATGATGGAGAACCCATTGATGGAATTCATCTGCCCCAATTGGTGACGGGGAGGGGTTGACGGTGTGCGTGGTGTCAGAGATAGTGGATCCGTTTCAGTTTGGTGCGGGAGCGGAGCAATGCCGGGCAGCCCGGAGGCCTGCCACTGGGGCAGGCCTCTTACGATCGTGTCTGCCGTGACGCCAGCGTTGGTTAAGTGTTCGGCGGCGGCGTCTTTTCTATCAGGCTTTCACCGCGTATTGGGCGGCCCATGCGTTGTAGCCGCCGATGAGGTCGGTGACGTCCGAATGGCCAAGGTTCCGCAGTGCACTCGCGGCGACGCTTGAACGCCAGCCGCTGGCACAGTGGATGAGCACGGGTCCGGCGGGCACTTCGGCGTGGCGCTGGCTCAGCTCGGCCAGGGGAATGCGCAGCGAGCCCGGGATCGCGCCCTGCTCGACCTCGCCGGGGTTGCGTACGTCGAGGATCGTCGCGGCGGTGTCCCGGCGCAGAGCCTCAAAGTCGTCAAGCTCGACCCGCGCACCGACCTGCACCAACGGGCCGAGGTCGCTGAACGCCTGCGCCGGGTTTGTCAGATATCCGGCGACCCGGTCGAAGCCGATGCGGGCCAGTCGCATTCCGGCCTCCGCTTCACGGCCGGAATCGGCGATGATCACGATGGCGTCGTCGTGCTCGATGACCATTCCGGCCGTCTCGGAGAAGCGTCCGTCCAGCCCCACGTTAATAGACCCGGCCAGGTGCCCGAGGGCGAAGTCTTCGGGGCTGCGGGTTTCGAGAATGCGGGCCCCGCGCTCAACGGATGCGCGAACATCCGTCAGATTCAGCGGTGCCAGTTCACGGGTGGAACCGATGATGGCGTGATCGCTGCGGTTGATCATCGCGTCGACGGCGAAATAGCCGGGGATAGCGGGCTGACCGCTGCGGACCATCGTCACGAAGTCGTCTTCACTCATCGGCTGCACCGACGCGTTCGTGAGGCGCTGGTTGCCCATGGTGGATTCGAGCTCGTCGGAGAGGTTCTTGCCGCAGGCGGAACCAGCGCCGTGGGCGGGGAGAACACGCACCGCATCGGGCAAGGCGAGAAGCGTCGTGTGGATCGACGCGTACAGGGCGCGGGCCAGTTGGTCGGGATCGGCGCCGACGGATGCTGCCAGGTCGGGACGGCCCACGTCACCGATGAAGAGGGTATCGCCGGTGAGGACGGCATGGGGCACGGCATCGCTGGCGTGTTCACGAACGACGATGCTGATGGACTCCCAGGTGTGCCCGGGGGTGTCGAGAATTTCTAGCTCCACCTCTCCGAGCGAGATCTTCTCGCCATTGGCCAGGTGACGGATCTCATACTCGGTCTCGGCGCGGGCGCCGTAACCGATCCAGGCGCCAGTGGCTGCGGCCAGCTCGAGGTGACCGGCGACGAAGTCAGCGTGGAAATGCGTGTTGATCACGCCGATGATGGTCAGGTTGTTCTCCTGCGCATCGGCGACGTATTCGTCAATGTCGCGGCGGGGGTCCACGACGACGGCTTGACCGCTCGTCGGATCACCGACGAGGTAAGAGCCATGGGACAGGCAGTTGAGGTAGTACTGGGTCAAAATCATCGTGGCCTCCAAAGGTCGGGGCCCACCACGCCGACACGAGTTGGGGCGTGTAGTGGGTATGTGCCCCAGTCTCACACATACCCCATACGGTATGCAAGATACCCCTAAGGGTATAGTCTGTGCGTATGGCTACTACCGATCTCACCGAGACCACCTTTGACGCGACCATTGCCCAGAGTCCCATCGTGCTGGTCGATTTTTGGGCCGAGTGGTGCGGCCCGTGCCGCAGTTTCGCCCCGACATTCACCGCCGCGTCTGAAAAACACCCCGCAATCACTTTCGGAAAAGTCGACACCGAAGCCGAACAGGGACTGGCCGCAGCCGCGGGCATCCGCTCCATCCCCACGCTGATGGCGTTTCGGGACTCCGTACTCGTCTTTTCCCAGCCAGGCGCCCTCAACGCGTCCAGCCTGGAAGAGCTCATTGCCGGCGTCGAGAACCTCAACATGGACGACGTGCGCGCCAGCATCGCCGCCCGATAAACCTCGCGCTCTGTGAGAAACCGCATGACCGCTTCACAGCAGGATCACTTGCGCACGTCCCTGCCCCCGCGTCAGTAGAATACGCCCCGGGGTATAATTCTTTTAGCAGTTCACCTTATTGAATGGAGATCCATTATGTGTCGTTCCGTCACCTGCAAAGTGTGTCAAAAAACAACGTGGGCGGGCTGCGGTCAGCACGTTGATCAGGTAATGCGCGGCGTGCCACGCAGCCAGCAATGCGCCGGGCACGTGAAAGAAAAATCGACCGGATCATTCTGGTCCCGGCTACTCGGACGCTAACGGCGGTACCCACTCCTGCTCTCGACGCTCGACAACGCTGGCGAGACCGCCAACCGGACCACCGGCGCGGCTAACGGCTGACACGGCCGGGGGCGAGGACATCCTCGTTCCGCGGTCGGGTATGTGCGCAACCCCATGTCAGAAAGAGCGCCGCCGCGCGCTGCTTGACACAGAATCAGCGACACAGCCCTCACCGTGCTCTCGCGGGCCAGAGCGCGTATTAGTTGCTTCTGCTTTCTCCTTGGAGAGCGGCTAGCGCGGCGAGAAGGCGTTCATCGGCTTGATCAGCAACGTTCTGTATCCCCGGGGAATTGCTGAGCTGGACCATGGTTTGTGGGTTGATAGCTTGCACCGTGGTGGTAGTCGCTGACGGGCTTCGTCGGATCACGACGTTACACGGAAGCAGCAAGCCCATGTCAGGCTCCGCGGTGAGTGCCTGTTCGGCGAGGGCGGGGTTGCAGGCGCCCAGGATCAGGTAGTCGCCCAGTGCCTGTGCGCTTTCCACGCCGAGTTTCGTTTCGAAGGTCGCGTGGACGTCGATTTCGGTAAGAACGCCGAAGCCCTGGTTGGCTAGTTCTTCGCGCACTCTGGCGGCTGCTTCTTCGTAGGGCAGCGAAACGGTGATGGTGTGTGCGTAGTTCATTGGTTTCTCCTGATTCATTTTCCTGAATTGATGGTTGCGGCTACTGTCAGTTTGCGGTGATGACGCCCATCATTCCGCTGTCTTCGTGGTCGAGGATGTGGCAGTGGTACACGGTACGTCCGCTGAAGTCGTCAAACGCGACGCGCACGCGCACGGTGCTGCGTGCCGGGATGTTCACGACGTCCTGCCACATGATGGTTTTGACGGGCTGGCCTGACTGTTCAATGATCTGCATCGGCCACACGTGCAGGTGCATGGGGTGATCGAGCGGGCTGGTATTTGTCAGCATCCAGTCCTCCACGCTGTCGAATTGCACGGTCGTGTCGATCCGGGTGGCGTCGAATACCTGGCCGTTGATCGTGGCTGACATCATGCCTCCACCCATTCCGCCGCCCATGTTTCCACCCATGCCGCTGCCCGTGTCTCCGCCCATTCCCATCGCGAAGATCAACTCGCGTCGAGCGGTTACGGTAGCCGTGCGAAGGTCACGTGGAATGGGCTGGCCGGGTATGGCGGCGACTGTCGCGACATCGTCGCCGGTCACGATAAAGGAGGCCAGTGCGACGTCGTCGGCGGCAGTGGAGCTTCCGCCTCCAATCATCATTCCGCCGGACATACCTCGGTCATAGGTGTGCGCACGCAGTACGGAGGTGCCGGCCGTGCCGGTGACGAGAAGATCGGCCCGGTTCCCCGGGGCCAGCACGACCTCGTCGACGTCGTGCGCGGCTTCGAACCGTCCGGAGTCGATTCCGAGGAGGGACAGCTGCTGCCCGTCGAGGCGCAGCCGCAGGTAGCGGGACACGCAGGCATTTACGATGCGCCATCGTTCCCGCTCACCAGGGCGGGCAGTCATGCTGGGGGTGAGTTGACCGTTGACCAGGACGAGGTCCCCCTCGCGTCCGGACATTTTCTCCATCGCTGTGGCCGCCGGAATTGTTCCCGCGGAATCGAGGGTGATGTCGGAAATGACAAGGACACGTTCCCGGCTGGCCGGGATGGGGTCGGGGTCTTCGACAATAATGGCGCCGTAAAGCCCGCCGAATACCTGATCGGCCACGAAACCATGGTGGTGCGGGTGATACCAGTACACGCCCGGCGGGTGATTGGCGGGCAATTCGTACTGGTAATCAAAGGAGTCGCCGGCTGCGACGGTGACGAACATGTTGTCGCCGTTGTTCTCAGGCGAAACGTGGAGGCCGTGCACGTGCAGGTTGCTCGGATCTGCCAGCCCATTGTGAAGGCTGACGCTGAGGGTGTCTCCCGCTCGAACGCGCAGTGTGGGGCCGGGCACGCCACCGTTGTAACTCAGCGCACGCACATCACGACCAGCAATGGTCACCTGTTGGGGGGAAGACTCGAGATCAACGGTGAGAGTGCCGCTGACGCTTCGTAGCTCCGGGGGCTCGACGAGGTCGCTCCCGGACGGTATAGCCGGTGACGTCGTCGAGGAGTTCCGTTGATTGACGAAGAAACCCGTTCCGCCGACAGCCGTGGCCGCAATCCCTGCCCCGCCGAGGATCAGGGCGCTACGACGGCTAAGATCGGGCACTACCGGCCCTCCTCGAGCACCCGCAGCTGATCACGCAACTGCTCCGCCGTGAGCTCCCCTCGAGCGAAACGCTCTTCAAGAATCTGCCGGGCACTGGCGGAATCAGCTTGCCTCGGAGCGGGTCGCGTGTCATCGCTTCCGGATTTGTTCGACAGTAAACGAACAATGACATAAATGAGCACGGCGACACCTGCGATAGCTAGCAGGCCGAATCCCCAGGACCACCCCATCGTTCCGTTGTCCCACATCATGATGTGATTCCTCTCGTTATTCGTAACCACTCCAGTATACCTCTAGGGGTATCTGTTCTAGCTGGATGCCAGTCGAACACATTCAGATCGAATTGACGACCGGTGCTGGGGTCGCCACGCTAACGCACGTAGGAGAACAGTCCGATCATGCCGCGTTCAGCGTGGTAAGCGTTGTGGCAGTGGGCGATCCACTGTCCGGGGTTGTCGGCGTCAAATTCAAACGTGACGGTTTCTTTCGGGCGAACGATTACGGTGTCTTTGCGTGCGCCGTTGTTGCTCAGTTGGAAGCTATGTCCGTGCAAGTGCATGGGGTGCCACATGCTGGTGTCATTTACCATCTTGACCTGGACGCGTTCATCCAGACTGATATCAAAGGCGCCCGCGAACGGTTTCTTCATGTCGAAGCGTCGCCCATTGATGCCCCAGTCATACTTTCCCATGCTGCCGGTTAGACGCATGGTGTGGATGCGGTCGGGTTTCGTGGCGGTGAGGAGAACGGATTCGTCTGCGGTGAGACGCCCTCCGTCGGTGACTGTGCCGTCCAGGGTTGACGGAAGTGTGGCAGCGTCGGGGGCGGTGCCGCTACCGGTGCTGATGAGGCCGTAGGCGCGGCCGTCCTTCCCCTCGGGGATGGCCAGAAGCGGCGTATATCCGTCCTGAACGGTGAGGATCGCATCGATGCGTTCGCCCATGCCGAGCACGACCGCGTCGACATCCTCGTGTTGCACGGGGAACCCGTCCGTGTGCGTCAGGGTTATCTTCTGCCCCGGCACACCCACCCGGTAGGCGGTGTCTCCGGCCGCGTTAATGATCCGCAAACGTATGCGGTTGCCCGGTCGGCTCTGGAATACCTCCGCATCCTGCGTGGCCTTTCCATTGAAGAGGTGGGCTGGAATGCGTACATCCCCGGCGTCGCCACCCAGGTACGTGCTGCTGGCGCCCATGAGCATGTGGGTCATGGGCATATCCATTCCGGACATGTCCATACCCATGGATAGTTCGTCGAGAGCGTCTTCGGGGGTGCCGGTGATGCCGTCGAGCCAGTCGTCGAGCATGATGACCCATTCCTGGTCATACAGCAGAGGCTCTCGCGGGTCCTCGATGATGAGCGCGCCCGAGAGACCACGTTCGCGTTGCATATCCACGTGCGAGTGATACCAATAGGTGCCGGGGTGGTTAAGTCGAAACGTATAGTCAAAGTTGGCGCCCGGTTTGATCGCCGGTTGGGTAACAACCGGCACCCCATCGGCGTCATTGCGCAAAGCCAAACCGTGCCAGTGCACACTCGTCGATTCCGCGAGCGCATTGGCGACCTGGGCGTTGAGCGTATCCCCCGTTTTCGCGCGGATAACGGGCCCGTTGACCGCTCCGTTGTATCCCCAGGTGCTCAATGCGATGCCAGCGACGGTCGTGTCGAATACCCCGGCGCTGAGCTTCTGCGTGACCGTTGTTCCGTTCGAGGAGCGAGAATCTTCGTACTGTGAAACCAGCCGATCCGTTGGCAGGATGCGATCGACCGTCTTCGCCGCCGGTGATGGTGAGCAGGATGCCAGTGCTGCTGTGGCCGCTGTGGCCAGGGAAGCGCCGAGAAATGTGCGACGCGTAAGAGATGAGTTCATTATGTTTCCTTCAATCGATAATCGGGACGCCGAAGTCTTGACCAGCTCAGATGAGCGACAGGACGGCATTACGGCGGAGCGGCAATGCGGCCGATGGCGCGGCAAAGTTCCACTGCCAGGTACTGGCTCGGAACTCCATCACGGTCTAAACGCGACTGATCGACAGAAGGGTGAGGCTGGGACGGTGAATCGGTAAGCCAACGCTGCGCCATGATCCCAGAGTGACGCCACCGGTATCGAGCAGACGCCGACGCATAGCCGGAAGCCGACTCACGAAAAGTATGATGACGAGGGTGAGCAGCAGCATGCACGTCATCACGAACAGCGCGCAATCGAGCGTTCCATCACGGCTGCCGGAGGCGATCGCATCAACAACAGATGTGGCGGCGACAGCCGCCACGCCCATAACGTTTGCCTGTTGGCTGGCCGCTGCCGACGCACCGGGAACCGCTTGCATGGCATGCCCAGTGGCCTCGGAATGGAACGCGAAAACAGCAAAAAGCAGGGCGGCAAGAGCCAGCAGCGAAACGAAAGGCGACAGAGAGGCGGGTGCGACTATCCGTCGTACCGCGCGAACCAGCGTCATGTTACCTTCTGCTTTGTTCTCAGCCCAAGAGTGGACTGCCCACGTCAACTCTCACGGTATCGCATGGCCAGCTGGGAATCCTGAATGTAGGTTCAGCGGGACCGATGAATGGTGGATCATGCACTATTTTTCGTAGGCGACCGTCGTCATCATTCCTGATTCGGAGTGATACACGTTGTGGCAGTGCAGCATCCACTGTCCCGGGTTGTTCGCGTCGAAAATGACGGAGAGTGTTTGCCCGGGAACCACAATGGAGGTGTCCTTGCAGGGACCGCCGCCCAGATGCTGATAGGTGTGTCCGTGTAAATGCATCGGGTGCCACATTGTTGTTGTGTTCACGAAATCGATCCCGACGCGTTCACCGGCACGGATGATTCGAGCGTTGTCGAGTGGCTTGTCCATATCGAATGGGCGTTTGTCGAGCGCCCAGTCGTAGCTTGCCATGCCGCCCGTGAGACGCACGGTCAGTTGTCGGTCGATATCTTTGATGGGCAGCGCGAACTCCGCGTCGGCGACGAGCTGATCGGCTGTTCCGACCTGTCCGGTGAGTTCGGACACCGTGACGTTTGAGGAGGGTGCCATGGCCAACGACGCGGTTCGAACAACTGCAAACCCACGGGCCCTTTTTCCCTCTGCCTCGGCGACGAAGGGAAAGGCACCGTCGCCGAGCGTGACGAGCACGTCGTAGCGTTCGCCCATTCCGAGCAGGATGCTGTCGACGTCAACGTGCTCGACCGGGTATCCATCGGTGTGAGTGACGGTCATCCGGTGTGACCCGAGGGCAACGCGAAAGGCGGTGTCACCGCCAGCATTTATCAACCGGATGCGAATGCGCGCCCCCGAACGCGAACGGAAAGTCTCCGGATCGGCGGCAGGCCGACCGTTGACGAGGTAATGCGGATACTTCACATCACCGGCGTGCCCGCGGAGCAGAGAGGATCTCGCATTCTGCATTATGTTGCTCTGGCTGTTCGATGCGCCGCGCATGCCTTGGAAGAGCTCGGCAAGTATTTCGGGAGGCGTGGCGTTCACCCCATCGATCCAGTCATCGAGAACGACGACCCATTCGTCGTCATAGACCAACGGTTCGTGCGGGTCTTCGATGATTAATGCGCCCAAGAGGCCCCGGTCGCGCTGGGTTCCAACGTGCGGGTGAAACCAGTACGTGCCGGCATTGGGCGCCAAAAATTGATAGTTGAACTCGGACTGTGGAGGGATCGGATCTTGGGTGAGATGGGGTGCACCGTCCATGTCGTTTCGTAGTGCGATGCCGTGCCAGTGCACCGTCGTCGCTTCGGGCAGCTCGTTAACGACGCGGGCCGTGATCAGATCACCCTGGGTGGCACGAATCGTTGCGGCCGGAAGTGCGCCGTAACTCCAGGTCGTGGCGAGGGTGCCGGCCAGATCGACGGTGGTCTCGCTGGCTCGAAGCTCGACCTTGACTGAATTCCCCGACGAGAGCCTACGTTTCTCCGCAGCCCGAACGGCAGCGGACTGCGGCGAAAGCAATTGTGGCTGCGGGCTGCACGCGGCAAGAGCAAGAAGCGCCGCCGCGGAGAGCCCGGCTCCGACCACCGTTCGCCTGGATAGTGTGGCCGGTGAGAACAAATTGGTAATGGCTGGCACACGGGTCATTCGCGACGAACCGGGACCTTGTTGCGAATGCCCACGACGACGAAAGTCAGGGCTGCGATGAACTGGGCTGCGAGCCAGCCCCTGCCTTCGAGCGGTATCACCACGACCGGGTTCCAGAGCACCGCAATGGGTACCAGAAGCACCAGCAACCACCATGTTTTGGCCTGAATAACAAAGACGCAGAGGATGAGCGCGAGAATACTGACGGCGTATCGGATGATGGTGAAGCCTTCCCCATCGATGAGCACGAACCCGGCCAAGAGCACCAACGCTCCCAACAAGCCCGGCGCAAGCCCAGAGCGCACGAAAGTTGGTGCGGCTGGGGTGCCAAAGGCACGTTTCTTGGTGCTTTTGGTTCTTTTATTGCTCTTGGTGCTCATATTTTTCAGCCTATCGAGAAGGGAGAATGGAAAAATCGAACAGTGATCACCCTTGAAATCACGTGATGGTGACGCGGTGAGATTGCGGCGATGCGACCCGTCGAATCGAACAAGGTGGCAGGAATTTAGCCCAGGGTGACTGCTCGAGCGCTCATGAAGAGTTGAGAATCCACGCGTGCACCTGATTAGAAACCGAGTGGACGGGTCACCGCCAACGCAGGAGCCATCTCATGGCGCGGGCGCAAATTCGGGTCTAGACGCGACTGACTGAAAGCAGAGTGAGGCTGGGGCTGGGAACCGGCGAAGCGATGGCGTGCGCGGTAATGCGAGTTACGACTGCGGCGGGGAAGAGTTGCCGAGTTAGCGTCGATATCGCGGTCCAGAATACCAATGCAACAAGACCAAGGAGAAGAACGCAGGTTAGGGCGAGCCACGTGCCATCGCTTGTCCCATAGTGGGCGCTCGACGATACCAGAACGGACTCCGGAGCGGCCTCGACGAGACCGATCGTGCCCACTGCGAGGTCACCGGCTGACACCGACCATGCTAATGACAGCAGCGGCGTCGGAAGATCATGACCGGTGGCCGCTGAATGAACGGCGAATAGGCCGGCCACTAGCGCCGCCAACGCGAGGAGCGTTATGAAGAAGGAGAAAGGAACGGCGGGGACGATCGTGCGCGCACTGCGATTCAGCGTCATGCCACCTCCATTCTCGTCATTAGCTCACAGTCGATTGATTGGTTGCACTAGTCGCAGAGTACCTCACCGTGAGTTTGGCAACTTGAATACCCATGTTGGTCGACCGTCGCGTCAGGCTGTCACGGCCGGTGATTCGGTGTCGCGAATGGGTGCTGATGGGGTCCAGACGCGGGCGGCAGTGACCGCTGCTGCCGTTCCCAGCGCGGCCAGCAGAAGGGCTGTTGGGGCGAGGCCGAGCAGGGCGCCGAGTACTCCGGCTAGGGGATAGGTCACGATGAAGCAGGCGTGAGACAGCGAGAACTGTGCGGCAAAGACCGCGGGCCGAGTGGTCTCGTCGGAGGAACGGCGCAGCAAGCGGGCCGATGGGGTGAGGATCAGCGCGGTGGCGGCGCCAAGTACGAACCAGATCACGAGCAGACCAGACCAAGTCACGGCTGTCGCTGGAGCGAGAACAACGAGGGCCAGGGCGATGAGTCCGATAGGTAGAACGGCGCAGCCGAGCAGCATGACGCGGCGGTCGGTGAAGCGGTCGAGTACCCGTGGTAACGCCAGTGCGACCAGCATCGACCCGAATCCGTAACACGCTAGGGCGATCGCAAAGTCGGACTGGGCGCGACCAAAGTGGCTCTGCACGAGCACGACGGTGTTCACGATGACCATGCCGGTCGAGGCGGCGACGACCATATTCATCGCGAGCAGGGCCCGCAGTTCCGGCGTGTGCCCAAAGACGCGGACGCCACGGGTGAGGCGCTCCCAAAAGGGCGCCGGAACGGATGCTCGGTGGGCCGGCAATGTGGCCGAGAGCACGAGCAGGGCGGAGCCGACGAATCCGACCACGGTTCCCACGAATAGGGAATGGTAGCTGATCACGGTCAACAGCGCGGCGGCCAGAATCGGGCTCAGCAGCGACTCGAGGTCATATGCCAGTCGGGAGAGCGACAAGGCCCGGGTGTACTCACTTTCCTCCGGCAGAACCTCCGGAATCAGAGCTTGAAATGCCGGGGTGAAGGTTGCCGAGGCAGCCTGAAGCACGAAGATGAGTACATAAATCTGCCAGGCCTCGGTGACGAATGGTAGCGAAAGTGCGACGATCGCGCGGAGCACATCCGCTGAAACGAGCAGGGTCTTTCGCGGGACGTGGGCGGTGAGCGCGGAGATCACCGGGGCGATGCCGACATAGGCGAGCATCTTGATGGTCAGCGCGATGCCGAGCACGATGCCGGCGTCGCCGCCGGCCAGGTCGAACGCGAGCAGGCCCAGGGCCACGGTGAGCAGTCCGGTGCCGATGAGCGCCACGATCTGCGCGCTGAACAGTCGGCGATAGGTTCGGTTGCGCAGGACCTCAAGCATGAGGGGTGTCCTCCGGGGCAGTGACCATCTGTTCCAGCGGGCGGCTTGGAGTCGGAGCTTGGTGCCAGGCATTTGTGCGAAGCAGTCGCAGACCGTTGAGGGCCACGATCACGGTGGAACCTTCGTGGCCGGCCACGGCTAGGGGGAGGGGCAGCGTCGAGATGAGGTCCCAGGTGACGAGTACGGCTATGAAAGTCCCCGCGATGACGAGGTTGGCCACGACAAACCGGTGCGCTTTCCGCGAGAGTTCGATGACGCTCGGGATCGCAGCGAGTTCGTCACGAATGATTACGGCGTCGGCGGTCTCGAGCGCGAGGTCAGAGCCGTGGCGTCCCATCGCGATGCCTACGCTGGCCGACGCGAGGGCGGGGGCGTCGTTTACGCCGTCACCGACGATCAGCACCGGGATACCACCGCC
The DNA here is from genome assembly GCF_004403305.1 of Cryobacterium frigoriphilum. Taxonomy (GTDB): domain Bacteria; phylum Actinomycetota; class Actinomycetes; order Actinomycetales; family Microbacteriaceae; genus Cryobacterium; species Cryobacterium frigoriphilum. Next base: position 13,973 of record NZ_SOHE01000003.1, read on the forward strand.
CTCGAGCCTCCGCACCATGGCCGCTTTGTCTTCGGGGAGCAGGCGGGAGCGCACTTCGGTAATGCCAGTGCGAGCCGCGATATCGGCCGCGGTGCGCTGGTTATCGCCGGTGAGTAGGTGAACCGGGTGTTGGGTTATGGCTGCCGTTCGAGCGACCGCTATTGCGGCGTCCGGGCGGAGCGCGTCCTCCAAGGTCAGGGTTCCGGCGAGTTGGCCGTCGACCAGTACTTCGACGACCGTACCGATCGTGCCGGCGCGTTCGCCACGCGCTTGCACGACACGCACGACTTGTCCGTCGACACTGCCTTGGACACCTTGTCCGGGAATGGCCCGAAAATCACTCGCCGGGGTCACCGTTGTTTCGGCAGCGCGCACGACTGCGCGACCGAGGGGATGCTCGCTGTGGTGCTCGACCGCAGCGGCGAGATTTAAGACCGCCTGCGCGCTGCGCTCAGTGGCGGGGGTGACCTCGACGAGGATAGGAGCACCTTCGGTGAGGGTTCCGGTCTTGTCGAAGGCCACCAGCTGAGTACGCCCTATCGCCTCCATTACGGTGGCGGACTTGACGAGGATGCCGTGGCGAGCGGCGTTGGCGATCGCAGCCAGCAGCGGAGGCATCGTTGACAGGACGACCGCGCACGGGGACGCAACGATCATAAAAGTAATCGCGCGCAGGAGGGCGCCGCGAAAATCCTCGCCGAACAGCAGCGGCAGCGCAAACACGACGAGGGTCGCGATGACCACGCCGAGCGAGTAGCGCTGCTCGACCTTCTCTACGAAAAGCGCACGGGTCGATTTCGTCTCGGATGCTTCGGCGACGAGGGACACCATGCGGGCAATGACCGACTCGCTTGCCGGGCTCGTGATCTGCACGGTCAGCGCGCCAGTGCCGTTGACAGTGCCGGAGAGCACGTTGTGACCGGGCTCGCGGCGCACGGGAACGGACTCTCCCGTCATGGCGGCCTGGTCGACCTCGCTGATGCCCTCGATGACGATGCCGTCGCCTCCGATCCGCTCGCCGGGACGGACGAGGATGAGGTCCCCAACACGGAGGTCTGCCGTGTCGACGATGACGAGGTCGTCACCGGTCGCCGATCGGGTGAGGCGGCTGGCTTGTTCGGGCGCCAGGGAGAGCAGACTGCTGACTGAGTCGGCGGTCCTCTGGGTGACGAGGGCTTCGATCGCTCCGCTCGTGGCGAAGATGACGATGAGGAGAGCGCCGTCGAAAACCTGGCCGATGGATGCTGCGGCGATCGCGGCGACGATCATCAACAGATCCACGTCGAGGACCTTGGCGTGCAGGGCTGAGATTCCGGCCCACGCCGGCTCCCACCCACCAGCGAGGTAGCACGCGAGATAGATCGTCCACCATACGGGCGCGGGTGCGCCAGCGAGTTGCAGGGGCCAGGCGATGAGGAACAGGAGCAGCGCAAGGCCAGCCCAGCGAACCTCGGGCAGGCGACCGCCCGCGCGGAAGATCGATGGTGGCTTCGCGAGGACGCGGCCACCCGTGCGAATTGGCGCGTCGACTAGCGTGTTCGTCATGCGCTGGCAGCCTCCGCGCTGGTCGATGCAAGGTCAGCGTGGTGATGGCGAGGCGTGCCGCCAAGGCTGTGCTCGGCCTGGAAGATCGCGTCGCGCACCAGCTGCGCGGCATGCTCGTTTTCGAGGCGATAAAAGATGCGCGTGCCCTCTTGACGCGTCGAGACGATGCGTGCCAGGCGCATTTTCGCCAGGTGCTGCGACACCGACGCGGGAGTCTTGTCGACGATATCGGCAAGATGATTCACCGACAGCTCTCCCGCGTCTCGAAGCGCGACAATCAGACGTACCCGGGTGGCATCCGCCAGCATAGAGAAGATCTCTACGGCCAGTTCTACGAAGTCACTTTCGGGAAGACGACCACATATCTGCTTATCTGCATCCATACGCAAATAGTAGCAGACACGCATCCTGTCTTTTTGAAACTATGCACCGGGACAGTTTCTGAATCCAGATTCAATGCGCGGCGGCCTCGTCAAGCCTCGCAGGGGGCCTGGATCTCGCGTGACATGCAGACACTGTCGCATTCAGTGGGCAAGGGGAGAGCCGGCAATTGAGAGGATGCCGCCAGCGACGATGCCGAGAATAAGTACGGATGCTGCTCCCGTGACGGCGGAGCCAGCTGCCCAGCGGCGTCGCACACGTGCTGCGGCAGCGGCCGGTGACGCAGCCGACGGGGAGAGCGGAATTGCAACAGCGCGGGAGAACATCGGTGCCAACCAGCGCAGGTAATAGAACAGGCTCGCCACGCTATTGATCACGGCGATGACCACGAGCCAGACGAGGCCTCCGTCCCAGGCGGCGGCGAGCGTGGTGAGTTTGCCGATGAATACGATGGTCGGGGGTGTTCCGACGAGGCCGAGCAGGCTCACGATGAGGGCGCCGGCAAGCCAGGGGTGGGTCCTGGCCGCCCCGCGATAGTCGGTGAGGGTGCGACGAGTGGGAAGTGCCGCGACCACCGCGAAGGCGGTGAGGTTGGTGGCGGCGTAACCAGCGAGATAGAGCAGCAGCGATGGCAAGGCGAGGTCGCTGCGCCCGGCGACCGCGACTGGCAGCATGAGGTAGCCGACCTGGCTCACGGTTGACCAACCGAGCAGTCGGCGAACGTCGTCTTGCCAGAAGGCGGCCAGGTTTCCGAGCGTCATGCTGGCAGCTGCAAGAAGCCCGACCAACAGTGGCCAGTCGATGCTTGCCGGGATGATGTCGAGCAGCCGGTAGGCCGCAATGAGAGCGCCGACCTTGGGAACGGTGGTGAGGAAGGCTGCGACAGCCGTGCCGGACGCCTGCGTCGCGTCCGGAATCCAGAAGTGGCCCGGCACACCGCCAGCCTTGAACATCAGGCCGCTGAGCACCCCGACGACTCCGACGGCCACGGCGGCAGCCGGGGCATTGACCAGAGCGGGTTCCAACTGGCGATACGAGGTGCCTCCGCCGACTCCGAACAGCACGGTGACGCCCAGCATCATCATGATTCCGAGCAGCGCGCCGAGCAGATACGTTTTCATTGCGGCTTCGGCGGCACGAGGGGAACGACTCATTCCGATTAGGGCATATAACGGGATCGAGGTGAGGAGGTACCCGGTTACGAGGATGAGGAGGTCGCTTGCGCCGGACAGGAGCATGGCGCCGAGGGCGGCGAGAAGTAGCAGGGCGTAGCTCTCGCTTTCCCGACGCGTACCACTGAGCTCCTCGATTCCGAGCACGATGACGAAGATCGTTGCTAGGGCAATGATGATTCGGCCGAAACCGGAGCCGACGTCCACGGCGAAGCTCGCCTCAAAAATCGTCGTCGACGGCTGCGCCATTCCGACCGCGGCGGCGAGGGCACTCGCCATCAGCGCCAGAATGGCGATCCACCGGGTCGTGAACTGATGCTTCCGAGGGAGGAATGACCCGGCGAGGAGCGCGATGATCGCCCCGCCGAGCACGAACACTTCCGGCAGGAGGGAGAGCGTGTCCACCGCTTCGTTCACGGGCAGCTACCGGCCGACCAGGTTGACGACGACGGATGCCGCGGGCTCGATGACATCGAGGAGGAACCGCGGGAACACCCCGATGACTACCGAGAGAACAAGCAGCGAGCCGATGGAGAGTGTCTCGGTTGTGTTCAGGTCGCTAAAGCCGGTGGATAACCCGCGCGTTTTGCCCGTGAGTAGACGCTGCGACGCGAGGAGAAACAGCGCTGCGGTGATGAGGATGCCGGGGAGTGCGAGCAGGCTCAGCGGCACGGTTCCGATGCTGCCAGCGAAAATCTGGAATTCGGCGATGAATCCGCTGAAGCCTGGCAATCCGAGGGACGCGAAGGCGGCGACGGCGAAGAATGCCGCGTACCGGGGTGCCGGTGCCGCGAGCCCGCCGAATGCATTGAGGTCGTAGCTCTTTCGTCGTTCGTACAGCACGCCGGCGAGGAGGAAAAGTGCGCTGGTGATCAGGCCATGGCTGACCATCTGCACGACAGCACCGGTGACGGCGAGCTGTTGCGCCTGGGCGGAGCTGTCGCTGACGACGCCAGCAGCGCCGACGGCTAGAACGATGTAGCCCATGTGGTTGACCGATGTGTAGGCAATCATCCGTTTAACGTCGGTCTGGGCCAGGGCAACGAGCGCACCATAGAGCACCGACACGATACCAACGACGATGATGACCCAGGCCCAGGATCGCCACGCGTCGGGAAGTAGGGGCATCGCGATGCGCACGAAACCGTAGGTGCCCATTTTCAGTAGCACACCGGCCAGCACGGCAGAGCCGATGGCGGGGGCATCGGTGTGAGCCGGGGGTAGCCAGGTATGGAAGGGAAACGTAGGTGTCTTGATCGCGAGACCGATGAGAATGGCAGCGAGCACGAAACCCCCTGCAACGGGGTTGTTCTGAAAGGGGGGGAGACTGGGCGAGCTCGACCATATCGAAGGTGTGCGGGTCGGCGCCAAGATACAAGCCGATGAAACCGAGCAGCAGGGCCAGGGACCCGAGGAACGTGTATAGGAAGAACTTCAGGGCTGAGCGCGCGGCGTTGCCATGGCCCCAGCCGGCGATGACGAAGTACATGCCGACCAGTGACAGGTCGAAGAAGACGAAGAACAGGATCAGGTCCTGCGCGGCGAACACGCCGAGGCAGGCCGACTGAAGAAAGAGGAAGAGAGCGGCCTGCGGCCTGGGCCGGTCGTTCTCCCTGAGGGCATAGACCGCGCAGGCGGCGAAGATCACGGCGGTGAGAGTGAGCAACGGAAGGGACAGGCCGTCCACTCCGAGGTGGTAACTACTGCCAACACTCGGCATCCACTGCAACTGTTCCTCGTACGCGAGGTCGCCCGGTTTCGGGCTGTCAAAGCCGATCCACATTCCCACCAGCAGCGCGAGATCGATAAGAGCGATCCCCAGCCAGGCCCACCGCGCTACCTGGTCCGGAACCCGGGGCACGATAACGAGGATCACCGCGGCCAGTACCGGCAGGAAGACGATAAGACTGAGCATGGATTACCTCATAACGGGAAGGAGGAGAACGAGAAGGAGGATGACGGCGACAGTAAGAGCGACGGTGATTTGTGCGTAATACTGATGCAGTTGGCCCGTTTGGGGACGCCGGGCGATCACGCCGAAACGGCGCGCGGTATCGGCGATAGCCTCGACTGCCGCATCCACACCGTCAGTGTCTGCCCGGGCCGCAGCGGAACCGGTGACGATACCGCCGCGTGCCGCCGCAGTCACTGCCGCATCCAGCCCGTGGTCATCGAACCAGCCGAGTCGACTGGCCCCGCGCACCGCTGTACGCGCCGCAGTGTGGATTCCGCGATCAAGCACTGCGTCATCGAAACGGGCGAGACGTTGGCTCACAAGAAGCACCGGGTCAACGACCACGACCCGGGTCATCCGCTCGAGCCCCAACCAGTTCGCGGCCCACACAGGCCGAGGCATCCGCTTCCAGGCCACCAAACCGAGCACGAGGAGTGCCAGCATGGCCGAGCCGACCAGTTCGAGGGCGCCTGGCCGCGGATCTGATTCTGCTCCGAGCACACCCCGCACCCAGCCGCCGACCGGCGGCAGGGCGAGCACCCCCAAGAGCGCCGCGCCCGCCGCCAGGACGATAAGCGGCACCCGTTCCCAGACGCCGATGTGCCGCGTGCCGCGCTGCTCGGTGTCGTACTCATCCTCGGCATTCGTTAGCGGGTGGCGCCAGACGATGATGAGAGCCTTGCCAGCATATGCCGCGGCGAGTGCGGCGGCTGCCAAGCCCACGACATACAGGACCGTACTGGTTTCCAAGGCACCGGCCAGGAGCTGATCCTTCGTCGCCCACAGAGCCAGAGGGGCTATTCCGGCTAGGGACAGGGTGCCGACGGCGAACGTCACTCCGATCAGCGGCCAGCGGCGAGCGGCGCCCTGGAGCGCTGGCAGTTGCTTGGTGCCGAGCGCCGCGAGCCAGGCGCCCACCGCGAGAAACAAGAGCGCTTTCGTTGAAGCGTGGGCGATCAGGTGGGCCGTCCCGCCCGCCACTGAGCCGACGCCGGCAGCCAGCACCACGAAACCGAGCTGGGCTGCAGTGGATGCCGCTAGGAGCTGTTTAAGATCTTGCTGCGCGATTGCGACCGCGCCGAGCAGCAGAGCGGTCAGGGCTCCCACCCACGCTGTGGTCGTCGCAGCCCAGCCGGTGGCTTCCAACAGCGGAGCGAGTCGCAGCAGGAGGTAGCCGCCCATCGCCACCATCGCCGCCGAATGCAGGAGGGCGCTGACCGGGCTTGGGCCTTCCATCGCCCGGGAGAGCCAGAAGCTGAAGGGCAGTTGGGCTGCCTTGCCGAATGCGGCCATCAGAATTCCCGCGGCGATGATGTGACGCCAGGGGGAGGGAGCCGCAGCCAGGTCAGCGAGTCCCAATCCGGCGCCGCCAGCCACGGCGGCTCCGGCCGCGAGGTAGAGGCCGAGGTCGCCGAACCTGGTCGTGATGAACGCGGTCAGTCCGGCACCGACCCGGTTGTCCTCCCGCCAGCGGAAGCCAATCAGCGCGTAAGATATAGCGCCCATAATCTCCCAAGCGAACAACAGAGCAGGAGTCGTAGTGGCGGTCGCCGTCACCGCAACGGCCGCCGCAAAGATGAGCATCAGCCCATGGAAGCGCGCCGGCGATTCCGTTCCCTCAGCGGCCGCGAAGACCAAAACCATGAGGGTGATAACCGCGACCGTCGGCACGATCAGGGCCGAGAGCCCATCGACGGCGAGTCCGAAAGTGGCTCCGGCCACGAATGGGACTTCGACGGACGGCCGGACGGAGGCTACGACGAACGCCGACGCCACGGTGAGACCAGCGGTGCCAAGCGACACCGGAACGGCGACCAGGTTCGCACGCCGCCCCGTGACGCAGAGCGCGATTCCCGCAAGAGCGGGCAGACCGAACAGAATCCACAGCGCCGTCACGCCCCATGCGCTTACTGCTGCGGCGCTCATCCGGCGAGGTCCGTTGCAGAGTCGGTCATGTCTGATCCCCGGGAACGATGCAGCAGAGTGGCAACGGCGAACCCCATCGCCATTTCCACGGTCATCGCCGCGATCACCACGAGCAGGAGCACCTGTCCGTCCGGGACCGGCGTCAGAAACCACCAGAATGCGGCGACCGCGAGGATGACGCCGTTGAGCATGAGTTCCAGCCCCATCATCACCATGACGACGACTTGCTGGGAGAGCGCGCCATAGAGCCCGACGCAAAACAGTGCCGCGGCGACGATCAGGACGAGCTGCAGGGTCATCGCCCCAACCCGCCCTGCTGCGGGTCGTCGGGCGTTGTTCGATTCAGATCGTCGCCCCACCGGTCGTAGCGGCCACGGGGGTTTGCGAGCACGAGAGCAGCGACGATCGTGGCAAACAGAATCGGACTCACGGTAAGCATCACGAGCATCTTGGATCCCATAATGGCCTCGCCGAGGGATGCGGTCAGGTCGGCGGCCGGCGAACCGTTGCGTGCCGGCCAGGGAATGAGGAGTGCGCCACCGGCCAGCAGGATAAAGGTACCAACGGCGAGGATCGCCGACCATCGTTTGTTATGCACCATGCTCATTGGCATGAGGGCAGGGTTCATTCCCATGAACATGATCATGTAGATCGCCATGATGGCCATCTCCATCACCATCATGAGAATCGTGATGACGCCGATGTAGTCGAGATCAAACATCAGCAACATCACGCCGACGGCGACGAAGGACACAGCCAGGGCGTAGGTTGCCCGCGCCATGGAGTCGACGCGGAAGACGGCGATTCCCGAGGCGAGCGCGATGATCGCCAGCGCGGAGAAAACAATGACGGACAGCATCCTCAGCCCCTCACCGCGACAACGATCGAGACAATGAGCGTCTGCAGCAGAACGGCCGGCAGCACGATTATCCAGGCGACTTCGGCAAGGCGTTCGGGACGCACCGCCGGCATGCGATGCCGCAGGGCGACGAACGCTGCAAGCAATAGCAGGGTTTTCACCAGCGTCCACAGCCAGCCGGGCGATAGCGGTCCGGCCCCACCGCCGAGAAAGAGGGCAACGGCGAAAGCCGCGCCTGTCGTGAGCAGAGCATAGCGTCCGGCGAGAATCAGCAGCCGGTCCACGCCGGATACCTCGGACAGGATCCCGCCCGCGATGTCTCCGCTCGCGGATGTCGCAAAGGGTCCCCAGTTGGAAAAAGCGACGACACTCAGGCAGAAGACGACGAAGGCGATCGGCATCCAGACAACGAACCACAGCTCCTGTTGCGCAGCGACTACATCGCTCACCCGCAGGCTATGCGCTGCGACGGCTGGGGTGACCAGTGCGAACATCAGTGGCAACTCATAGGAGACGGCCTGTGCGAGAAACCGGTAGCCGCCCACCAGCGAGTGGGCGCTGTTGGCACCCCAGCCGATCAGCCACACCAGCGCCCACACCAGGACGTCCATTGTGTTGAACCAGACAACCCCGACCGGTATATCAGCCAGAACCCACGGACCCAGCGGGATTACGGCGGTCTTCAGCACCGCGATCACCACGAGGCCGGCGCAGCCGATGCGCCAGAGGAGAACATCGGCCGCGACGGTCGTGCGACGTCGCTGGCGCATCAGACGGGCGATCTCGAACACCGGGATGGCTGCTCCTGAACGGCACGACCGGCCCTCGGCGCGCGAGACGAGGATCCCATTGAGCGTGGCTCCAGCCAGGGCAAGCAAGCCGAGCACGACCGGAGCAAACAGCGCCCAAGCAGGATTCACCTCGACGATGTCACTCATGTGCGCGGCTTCGGAATCTAGGTGACGGGGTCGTCTCGATTGCCAGAGCGGCAACGATGAGCCGCGCGGTTGCGACATCCCTGCCGTTGAGCAGTCGCGGAATCTCGCTCAGCTGGCTGCGCTGCAACGCCAGGGCGTCCTGCAGCTCGTACGCCCCTTCAGCCGTGTCGTCTCGGGGAGCTGTGTCATCTCGGGCAATGCGGCGCGCCTCGTCGAGCCAGCTGATGAGGCGGCCTCGCACCGTCGCGGATTCGCGTGGCCCCATTCCGTCCTGCGCGTGGGCGCGTGCGTCGCCGACCGTGATGCCTTTCAGCGTCCAGCGCAAAGCCCAGGAACGGCCGACGCTCTGCGCCAGCTGGTCGAGATCGGCCGCCGCGTCGACCAGTGCCATGCCCGACGCCACAGCGTCGCGAATCCTTCGTGCGCGGTCTGCCGCAAACGACCATCCGGCCAGAGCGAGCACCTGCACCGCGGCATCAGAACAACGGATGACCGCCAGCCGTCGCTCGTCGTCCGCCGACCGGCGGCTGTCGCCCCCGACCGGGCCGTCACCGCTCGGTTGCGCAGCCGCGGGCAGGACCTCCGCCTCAGCGCTGACGATCACATCGCCATGGAGCACGCAGCGCACTACGAGGCCGGCGGGCCAGTGGGGGAGCGCCGGGCCCAGAGGTACATGAAGCACATCCATTTCGAGGCCGTCGCGATCGGGTGCGCCGTCGGCCAGAGGAATCCCTCCCGGCATGGGCATGTCCATGTCCATCTTGTGCTCGGTCGGTTCGTCGACGCTACCGTGCGCGGACGCATCACGTGGTTCCGCCGGCTGGCGCGAGCGGGTGCGCGCATCGCTGTGCTGTCTGCCGTCATCGAGGAGCTCTTCCGCGGCCCGTTCCAGAGTTGAGGCGACATCGCTGGCGCTGATCACCGCTGCTCGCGCCCGTGGACCGGGAAGCTGGGACCAGAGGCGATCGCACACGGACCCGAGCTCCTGTCCCGGCGCCCCGCAGACCAACAGAACGTCGGCATCCGCCGGGGATGTTGCGGGCACCCAACCTCGACGAGCAAGCTCCGCTTCAACGCGCATACGGGTTTCACCCCAGCCGGGAACTTCGAGCACGAGCACGTGCACTCGGCGGGTGGCGTGTCTCGCCAGGCTGCTTCTTAGAGCCACGCTTCTTAGACCCACCGCAGCGCACCCTCTCGCCAGGCCCAGACGACACCGACCATGAGCACACCGAGGAAGACGAACATCTCTATCACGGCGCTGATTCCCTCTTGTGCGACGACCAGCGCCCACGGGTACATGAAGAGCATCTCCACGTCAAAGGCGAGAAAAAGCAGGGTCAGTGGGTACCACCTCGCGTGGTACCGGGACAGGGCATGTTCCTCCGGCACCCAGCCGGAGAGGAACGGCATCCGTTCAAGTGGGTCGGCGGCCACGGCGGTGTACCGCGCCACCAGGTAGAGGCCGCCCACTGTCAGCAGCGCGACTGCGAGAAGAAAGGCGATGCTGATGTAGGTGGACACGCGCCTCCCTCCCGCCATTCCTCGGTCTCACGGCCTTATCAGGTCGGCGTGTTCTCCAACCTAGTCCGAGTGAGCTGCTGCGGATATTTCAGACAGTGGCCCTTCTGAAAATGAGGGGGTAAAACATTGAGCCCACTATCGGAACTTCGATGCTCAGTACCTTCCACAACCCTACGTGGACGCCCCCGGATCCGTCACGTTTGACTGTTTCTGCATCGCTTGCGATACGGAGACTAAATGACTGGTTGTGTGACAGTTTCTGTCCTCCTCAAAAGCGCAATCACTCTGCCGTGTAATCGAACGTATAGATGATGCGTGTCGAGCATGGGTTGAGTGCCCGTTAGCCGAACCCTCAACGGGCCTTCGGGGAAGTCGCGTTTCATTGCGCCAGGGTCGCGGGTCGCTATGGCGACTTTGCGTTGGGAGTCGCACCGACTGCTCCGATAGCGTTTCCGGCAACTTGGAGACCGGATATCCACCCAGCCCGCTAAGTTGAAGCCAACATCGGAATGATCCGATCTCGTTCGCAAACAAGCCAGGCTCGACCGCCACATGCAGAAAGAGTAGTCGATGTCGAAACGCTCAATCGCAATCACGACCACGACAATCACGCTCGCTGCCGCCGTCATTGTGGCCGGTCTCTGGGTCACAGGCGGCGACCCGCTGCGTGGGATTCAGGAACTCGTCGCGCCACGATCGACTATGACGGTGGAAAACGTGTTCAACGGCTTCGAAGGACAACCGGACCTTCCCGTCACCAATCCCCAGGACATCACAGCCGAGGCGTGTTCCGACGAGGTCAGATGCTCCCAAGCCGTCCGAGCGGACCAAATCACTGTCTACCGGTTCGAGGACCGAGACGATGCCGAAGGGTTCACAGCCGCTCTCGGCGATAACGGATACCAATCCGACTGGATCGTCCTCGAATACCAAGGTGCGAAGTACGACACCGACTCGGCGGAGAGTAGCTACGCCACAGTCTTCGACGGGACTTGGACAAGCGAGTAATGCTTTAGCCGGGAGAGATTCGACCCTGCAGACGACTTCACGCTAGGACAATGAGCGGAAAGACGAGGCACCCCGCGAGTGATCAGTCGGTTCACTCGTCGGGTCGGATCTCACGCCCTCGATGTTTGCATTAGCCGCCCGTAAGCCGGACGGTGACCGGGACACGAGAATGGCCGAGGAGCGCCGATGAGGATCCGCGTAGTTCCGGGACGCCCGATTCCCGTTAGATCCGCTCGAGAAAATCCCCCGTCTGCCTTTCGAGAACACAATTGCTTGAAAAGCGTACTCTGGTTATACTTTCCAAGTATGAACGTTGTTGTTGAACCGATCCTTCAGGAACTCGCTGCCGGTCAGTGGGGTCTATTCACCACAGCTCAGGCGCGGGCAAGGGGTGTGAGTCGCGCCAATCTCTCGCATCGGGAACAAGATGGGCGACTCGAGCGACTCGCCCACGGCGTGTACCGGCTCGGGGGAGTGCCGGTCGCTCCTCTAGATGATCTGCGCGCTGCCTGGATGTCGACTGAACCCATAGTGCTGGCGTGGGAGCGGGGGAGTACCCCACGAGTCGTGGTGGGCGGGGCGGCCGCGGCAGCTGTTCATGAGTGCGGCGATATCAATCCAGTCCCGTACCGTCTGATCACCAGCGAGCGACGCCAAACGCAACGAACCGACATTGTCTACAGCCGGCGCCACCTGGATTCACGCGACATTGTGGTTGTCGGGGGCCTCCCGGTGACGAGCATCGAACGAACGGTTGCCGACCTGGTCGACGAGATCGGCGACCTGTCCCTGATCGGCGACGTGCTGGCCGACGCGACCCGGGGAGAACGAGCGGTCGACCTCGAACACCTCGGCCTTCTCCTGACCCCGTTCGCCGCACGATACGGCCACCCTCGAGGCGACGGCCCAGCTCTGCTGGAACAACTCCGCCGGAGCGCGGGAATCGACGATATCGCCGCAGCGCGTGGGCTCGTGCAGCGGCCGGCTATCGGCGCCGCCCTCGAGGGAATCGTCGGCCAGGCAGTGCGGGAACAGCTGAGGACCATCGTCGCCGGCCTACAGCCCCAGCTGGCGGGGAGCGTCGAGCTGCGCGAACACATCGAGCGGATGATCGCACCGGTACTCGTGGACCAGAGTCGCCTCGTGTCCGAAATCACGGACACCGTGCTCGCCCCACTACTTCAGCAACAGCGTGAACAGATGGAACACATCACGAAATCCATCGCAGCGCAGATATCGGAATCGCTGCCAAACATCACCACTCCCGCGATCGACTTCTCAGTCCAAACCGGGAACTCGCCGGCTCCGACAGTCGGCGCCACAGAAAAGTTCAGCAGGAAGGCGGGGGAACAATGATCGTCAGCGACCCATACCCAGATGGGCGTGCGGTGCTTTCCGCGATCACGGAGAAGGCCCGCGCGGCGCACCGAAGCGGCCTCGGTTCCTCCGTCCAGAGCCTCATCGAACTGGCTATCTTCGATCGCTTTCTCTGCCGGGTGTTCTCGCAGGACGATTGCCCCTTCGCACTGAAAGGAGGCACGAGCATGCTTGCTCGGCTTCCCCAATCGCGAAGCACGACCGATGTGGACCTCGAGACGGCGGAGATGAGTATCGACACCGCCATCGCCCAACTCACCTCAGCCGCGAGCATAGACCTGGGCGATCATTTCGAGTTCCGCTACGTCAGCCACCGCGACACCGGCGGCCCCAATCAGCCCGAGCTCCACGCCGCGGCCATCACGTTCAGCGTCACCGTTCGAGGCGCCGGCACCCGAAACCCCCTCAGAGTCGATCTGGCCATCCACACGCGCACCCCTGCCGCACCCCTGGACATCATCACTCCAGCGTTCAGGCTCGACGTGTCGCGCCTGGGACCGGCCGTTGCCTATCAGGCGATCGCGGTCGAGGACCAGATCGCGGACAAGGTGTGCGCGACTCTATCGACCTACGGCGGCCAGGCCTCCACCCGAACGAAAGATCTCGTCGATCTGGCCATCCTCACGAAGACGATGCGAATCGATGCACGCCAACTCCGCATCAGCGTCCACACCGAAGCGCACCAGCGTGGCTTGCCGCCGTTTACTGCGCTCCACGTGCCACGCTCCATGACCGACGGATACCGCAAAGTTGCCAAGACCGTTCCTGTCTTGAGCGACTTCCTCGACCATGAAGCTGCGCTCTCCCTGGTCAACGCAATGCTGCTGCCAGCCCTTAGCGCCGAAATCGAGGACGGGGCCTGGGACCCATCACAACAACAGTGGATCCGCCCGAGCTGACCGGTGCGAGACCCGCGGCCATGATGTGCTCGAACTCGCCGCCGGCCAAGTCGAGATACGGGCCCGTCGCTCGGTCGGACACCACTGGCCCCCGGCCGCGCGACTGCCCGGCACCTCAAGGCAATATCCGTGGCCTCCGAAGACAATATTGACCGGTCCCCACACCCGCAAATACTCAATAGGCAGCCGCTGGCGGTCCGCGCATGAGTGAAGCCAAGCCGCTATCACCGCCACTTTATAAGTGGCTTCTATGATCGAGTAAGCGATCTGTTTACTCGGGGCTAAATTGTTCTATTTATGTCCAGACTGGGGCCTCGACGTCCGGTCAGGACGTGAGCACCGTCACGTCAAGCGCGGGCGTAGCGCGACGCGAGTTGGCGCAGGGTGGCTTCGATGCTGGCGGCGTTCTGCCGATGAAAGCCGAGCAACTCGAAGATCTTGCCCTGCACGGCTGGGACGGTGCTGTAGTCGAACGTCTCAGTGACGCGCGTAGACGTGGGCGTGAGCGGCGTGAGTTCCCAGCGCCACCGGTGGCCCGCTGGGTGACGCCATTCCACAAGCCGACCGTCCTCGAAGCGCGTCACCGTGCTGGTAATGCGATATCGGACGCCGAACTGCTTTATCGCTACCGAGAATTGTGCGCCCTGGCTAAGCCGCCGCGGCCCCGACACCGTGTCGCGGACGGTGCCCGAGCCGTCCAGCTCACCGTGACGGTGCGGATCAGCCACCAACGCGAAGACGTCGTCGGACGAAGCCGGCACCTTGACAGTGCGCGCGACTCGGCGCGGTCCTTGCTCAACCTGTTCGACCGTCATGCTGCCTAGCCTAGGCCGCGGCCATGTAGGACCGCGCCGCGGCCATGACCTGCCGGGAACGTCCCTCCGAAAGCGCTTCGGCCGGCGAAGCATCGCCCAGTTCCGGGTTCATACCCATAAACCACGCCCTGGCAACGTCAGACGAATGAACCGAACAGAGGATCTCGAGCACCTGAAATGTGTCTCTGAGGAGCTTTTCACTCGCCTGCGGCGGTCGTACCGTTGCGTGTGCCCAGCGAGCAAGCGTGCGGGCGTTCTTACCCACGATCACGCCCAGCAGCACCTGGCCCAGCTGCGCCTGCAACATCGCTGCGATCTCAGCAACGCTCAGACCCACGGAGCGTTCGTGTGCCGCGCGATCAGCACCAGAACGAGAACCATCCCCGGTTGACGTCTTGATCATGACCCGAGGCTACCATTTAGCGGGTGTTATGTCGGGTAATTTGTCGGGTGATATGACCGATAATAATGATTATGTCAACAAGTAATGTATTTGATCTAGACTTCGCCGAACAAAGTGCTCTGATACGGATGCTGCTTAGTTTCCAGAACGGTGCACTGAGGCGCTCCGGCTTAATCTGGGCGTCGCAACGTCGTCTTGTTGGTGCCGCGCTCCGAAGCTGAACGAAGCGGCAAGTTGGCGTCGGCGCCATGGATGAAATCTAAGCCGGGCAGACTGACACAAACGAGGCGACCGCCAACTCGAAATGATCGAACATGACATCCCGTCGCGGTGCCTCTATATTCATAGATCTCAAAAACAGAACCACGTTTCTCGATGTAGCCCAACACCTTCTCGGGCGACCTTTCGTGGCAGCGGCGATCACCCACACGCCATCATGATCGGACGGACTACGAAGCACGAGATCCCCCGTTGCGCACGGCTCATGACGTCGCCAACCGGAACAATGACCGAATATTCACTCGAGCGGACGACCGAAGCCAAAGGACGGACCAGCTGTCCGGCTATGAAATCGAAATACGTCGGGATATGAGGCGGTGACGATTTCGTACCAATCAAAATCGAACTCACAGCCGGAGTCGGCGTCGAAAGCGGTGGCAGCGGCAGTTTCGTGGCGGATGAATGGTTCGGGTTGGGAATGGGAATGGGAATGGGTGTAGGTGCGGGCGCGGAGGTAGGCGAGCGTCGCAGTGGTGTCTGCCACTTTCCCAGGTGATTCCTCGGGGATGCTGATGAGCTCGCTCCTGGGGCCAACGACTAGTTTCACGGTGATTGGCTTCCCTGCGGTGTCTACCGCGGGGATGTCGAGTGTTTCAGTGGTTTGGCTGATCCCGAGTGCAGCGACCAACGGTAGGAGTGCATCCGCAACTGCGGCTGTGGTCAGGAATGACGCTCCAATGTAGGTAATTCTTCTCATCACAATATGGTGCCATCTGGGACGTGTACTAAAAAGACCTTTGTCATGTCCCGCCGGATAGTGTAGGGATTGGGACCGTGCGAGTGAGCTGATTAGGCAGCACTGAGCGCGGCGATGCGGAGGGCTCGCCGGAATCTATCATAGAGCACACCACCGGCTATCTGACGCTGCTGCATCTACCCGAGCGCCACGGCGCCCTCGAAGTCCAAGAAGCCATCATCCCCGCGATCAACCGCCTCCCAGAAATGCTGCAAAAAACCCTCACCTGGGACCAGGGCATCGAGATGTCCAACCACGTCGCGATCGCCGCAGCCACCGACGTCGACATCTACTTCTGCGCCCCCTCTCCCTGGCAGCGCGGCAGCAGCGAGAACACCAACGGGCTGTTCCGCCAGCACTTCCCCAAGGGCACAGACCTCTCCGGATACCACCCGACTACCTCGAGTTCGTCGCACACCAACTCAACTGAGTATTCGAGCCTCTGAGCCCCACCCGATCGTGCGGTTGAGCCCCATCGATCGTGCGGAAGAGCACCAGTGGCGGTGTGGCTCAGCACCACTGGTGCTCCCCGTCACGGATTACGCAGTCGCGAGTGCGGCGAGTTCGCGCACGTTGTGGCTGCCGGTCTCGGCTCGGAGGGTCTTGTGCACAATGCGGTCCACTATCGCGTCGACGTGGACCCGGAACCAAGGGTGGCTCCCAACAGAAATATCCAGTGGCTCCAAAACACACTACGTACACCTTCGACGAGTGGCCCCGAAGGTCAATAACACCGGCCCCCAGGAGAGCGAATATTCAACTCTGTTGAACGGGCCGTTCCGACTCCGGTTTGAGTATGGTCAGGGCGAGACAGGTTTAGGGCGTGGGTACGCTCGGCGCTGCTTGGCGAGTAGCCCTTGGTGGTAGCGGTAGTCCGGCGAGTTGGTGTGTTATCTCAGGACATCGTGGACACTAAACCTCATCACTTCGCGGACATTGAGTCTCACGGCACCAAGTGTCTGGACTGGCGCTACCATCAGGCGCTACTCGCCATGCTGATGAGGGCCAATACCCGTCAACCGAAACCTTGTGCCGCTGGCGTCACGGATCCGGCAGGCGGTATGGAAGACAGCGTGTGGACTGATGACTATACGTGCGGTCGCCAGCGCATTGCTGCGCGCAGTTGACGTACGGTCGCTCCGTCTGTTGCAAGCAGGTCGACAGCGGCCGCAACGCTGACGACGGAGGCCATGCGCAGCGGATCACTCATAATGGTCACCTCAAACCTGTTCCCGATTTGGTACACCAGCGCAATCACCGTCGACTGTCCCGTATCCGACTCGTAAACGACCATCCACTCCCTTTTTGATCCAGCGTTGACCGTGATCGAATCACTCCGCAGAACGTCGTCGCCGGTTAGCCTGCGTTCCGGTGTTGGGTGCCGTGCCCGGCTCATCCCGTCGGGCACGGCGACCAGATGCGTCTTCTTCATAGCGTTTCCTCGCTGTCCTCTCATTGCGAAGTAACCGATTGCGAGCTACTGTCGCGGTCGTCTGAAGGCGTCCAGAAAGCGCCGGATGCGTTACCCCGAGCCGGCAGGGTGTTTGTGATGAAGTCGATCGCGGCGAGAAGGCTGCCAAAACTTGGCTCCGTGAGCAGAGTCGCCACCGTTGTCACCTCAAAAGCGTTGCTGACGCGGACGATGAAACCAACAGTTGCACTGCGCTGATCCGCCGGCCCGTCTTCAATCCCCAGCTCCCAGCGACCTACAGCCACAGGTCGCACCCAAAGCGGCCCAACGACCCATTCATCGCTCATAGAAAGCACTCCACCCTTCGCTCTGCAACTCCCAGTCCACGAGATGATTTAGCTTTCATGGATTCACTCATTTGACTTGACCCATTTACTGACGCTGAAGGCAACGGCAAGAATTGTCTCGCGGGCAGGGGACGGTGCCTGGGCCAACGACGCCGCGTGTTGCCACACCCGCAACCACGTTTCGAGCACGGCTTTGTCGGCCTGCCCCCGGGTCTCCACGATCCGCAGACAGAGTGAGTACGTTTCCGTTGCCAGTTCGTCATAGAGGCAACTGAACGCGAACATATTCCCCAGCGCCGTTTCATCGAGCATCACCCGCAAGGGCTCCGCGCGCATCACGCTACTGTCGAGCGCAATAAGACCACTTCTAGGCGACAAGATCATGATCTTAACTAATCTGATCGGGGACGGAACTGCTACGGGTTGTAATTGCGCCCGATCGCGACTAGGGCGTGTCTCCTAATGATCCGTGGGGTCGTCTGGCACAGTTGACGCATGTCGCGAACTGCCGTTTTATCTGACAGCGAGTGGGCTCGACTCGAACCGTTGATGCCGTCATCGAAGAATTGTGTGGGTCGTCCGTTCCAAGACCACCGCCGCATTCTGGAAGGCATTATCTATCGGTATCGAGCCGGGATTCCG
>NZ_SOHE01000067.1 GCF_004403305.1 Cryobacterium frigoriphilum
CGGCGGCGAGCAGCGCCGCCTTGCCGCCGGGGCCGGCGCACAGGTCGAGCCAGCGTTCGCCCGCCACGATCGGCCGCGCCCGGCTGAGCGCGAGGGCCGCGAGCTGCGAGCCCTCGTCCTGCACGCGCACCCGCCCGCCGGACTGACTCATCAGGTGGTACGGGTCACCGCCGTCGAGCACGAACCCGGTCGGCGAGAACTCGTCGGGCTGGCCGAGAAGATCGAGATCCTCGGCCGTCGCCAGGCCCGGCAGAGCGACCATGTTGACCTTCGCGGCCATGTTGTCGGCGGCGAGCAGATCTTCGAGCTCGGTCTCCCGGCCCTCGGCGCGCAGGGCCTGCCGGAAGGCCCGCACTACCCACGACGGATGCGAGTATTCGGCCGCGAGCCGTTCGTCGACCGAGTCGATGCCGGCGAGCACCTGCACGGTCCACTCCTCGACGCTCGTGCGGGAGATGGTGCGCAGCACCCCATTGCAGAATCCGGTCGCCGAACGCGAACCGACCTGCTTTGCGAGCGAGACGGACTCGTTCACGGCCGCGTGTGTCGCGATGCGGGTACCGAGCAGCTGGTGGGTGCCGAGGCGCAGCACGTCGAGAATCGCGGGGTCGATCGCGTCGACCGGCCGATTCGCGGCGAGGGCGATGACGCGGTCGTAGAAGCCCTGCATGCGCAGGGTGCCGTAGGTCAGCTCGGTCGCGAGGGCGGCGTCGGCGGTATTGAGCGCGGCGCGCTGGATGCGGGTCGGCAGCAGCAGGTTCGCGTAGGCATCCGATTCGCGCACGGCGGCGATGACCTCGTACGCCACCCGGCGGGCCGGCTGAACGAAGTCGACGGGCACGGCGCTGCGGGCGGGGCGCGGCGGGCGGGCGCTGCGGGGGGCACTCTGATTCAGGCTCACGACGCCATCACCTCGGACACCGAAATTCCGCGCCACCAGTCGGATGCTGTCATTGCCGTCTTTCCGGCCGGCTGAACGGACAGAAGCTCCAGGGGCTCCGATCCCGTTCCAACCAGCACTTTCTTGTCTCGCTCGCAGATCATGCCCGCGGGCAGGGGCGGCACCTCTCTGACGGGAGCGACCTCGAGAAGCTTAAACCGTGTACCGTCGACGGTGGTAAACGCCCCGGGCTCCGGCGTCACGCCGCGCACCCGGTTGTAGACGACCGTGGCCGGCTGGGTCCAGTCCACCCGGGCATCTTCGATGGTGAGTTTCGGGGCGAGGGTGACGTCGCCGGCCTGCTCCACGGCCTCGGCGGTGCCGTCGGCGAGGGCGGCAACGACCCGCACGAGCAGTTCGGCGCCGCTGTGGCTGAGGGTTTCGAGCAGGTGGCCCGACGTGCTGTGGGCGCCGATTGGCTGGCTGATCTGCCCAAACACGGCGCCGGCATCCAGTTCGCGCACGAGTTGGAATACTGCAGCGCCCGAGAGTTCGTCGCCGGCGATCACGGCGCGCTGCACCGGGCTGGCTCCGCGCCAGCGCGGCAGCAGCGAGAAGTGCAGGTTGATCCAGCCGAGTCGGGGCACCGAGAGCAGCGGCTCGCGCACGATTCCGCCGTAGGCGACGATCACGCCGAGGTCGGGTTGCCGGGCGGCGATCTGCTCGGTCGCGGCTTCATCCAGGCGGTTCGTCTTCAGCACGTCGAAGCCGAGCGAGTCGGCGGCGTCTGCGACCGGCGACGGAGTGAGCACGCGCTTACGGCCGAGCGGGGCATCCGTTCGCGTGATCACCGCGGCGATGGTGTGGTCCGTCGCGGCGAGGGCGAGCAGGCTGGGCACGGCGACCGCGGGGGTGCCGGCAAAAATCAGTTTCATGTACAGCCTCAGCTCAGGATTACAGCAATTCGGGATCGTCGAATCGAACCTTAAGTGTAGGTGTCGGCACGAAGGAGCCCGACTTGGGTCGTCGCCGCCGGGCCGCGTTGCGCACGACGGATGCCTTGAGGCTGTGCGCGACCCCGGCGCCGCTCGCGTAGCCGAAGCGAACGACGGCCCGAACCTGGTTCTGCTCATTCTCGGCCGGAACCGGGCCGAGCACGTCGAGTCCGGGCAGCGCCCCCGCGCTGACCTGCCCGGTGAGATCGGCGAGGGCCGCGGCGACATCGTCGGCGGTGCCGGTTACCGACGCCACCCGCACGGCCGGCGGAAAACGCAGCTGCCGTCGGTCGCGCAGCTCGCTCGCGGCGAAGACCTCCGGCTGCCAGGCGTTGAGCGCACTCGCGAGGGCTCCGCCGACTCCGGCCAGCAAAACGGATGCCCCCGGCGCGGCCAGCGCGGCCGCGTTCGACCACCAGCGCAGGCAGTCCTCCCCCACCCGCAGGGATTCGCGGGCGAGCATGCGTTCGCCGTCGAGCAGCAGAATCGCCCGGTACCCACCGGTCGGAATCGGTTCGGCGCCGCGGGTCGCGATGATCAGGGCGGGTTCGGGGCCGAGCTGCTGCACGGTGTGGTCGCCGTCGGCGATGATCACTCGGGCACCCGGAAAGGCCCGGCCGAGTTCTTCGGCGGTGCGTCCGGTACCCATTGACGTCACCCGCAGGCTCGTGGCCTCGCAGTGCACGCAGGCCCAGGCGGCCGCGAGGGCGCCGCACCAGCGGCAGGCCGGCACCGCGTTTCGGGAGGCCAGTCCGAGCGGCCCCTGGCAGGTCGTGCAGCGGGCGGCCTTCTTGCAGCTCTGGCAGGCGAGCATCGGCGCGTAACCGGGGTTCGCGACCTGCACGAGCACGGGCCCGTGCGTGAGAGCCTCGCGGGCGGTCTGCCAGGCGGCCGAGGGGATGCGCGCGGCCCTGGCCTGCGGGTCGGGTTCACTCTGAAAGTCGGTCGGGATCACCCGCGGGTGACGGTTCTTCGCCGGGTGCACCGCCGTGAACCAGCCGATCTCGACGAGACGTTGGGTTTCGACGCTGCGGGAGTGGCTCAGCAGCACGAGCGCGCAGTCGGCCTGCTCGCGGCGCACGAGCGCGGCATCCCGGGCGTGCACATAGGGGCTGAGCGGTTCGGAGTAGAGCGGGTCGCCGTCGTCCCACAGGGCAATCAGGCCGAGCCGGAAGGCGGGAGCATAGACGGCCGAACGGTTACCGATGATGAGGCGCGGGCGATCGTCGAGGCAGCCGAGAAACGCCCGGTACCGGTCGGGGTTGGCCTGCCGGGCGTCGACCCGGGTGACGGTGCCCTCAGCGGCCGATGCCGGCGCGAGCTCGTCGAGGGCGGCCTGCAGCTGGTCCTGGTCGCGAAAATCCGGCACGCACAGAATGGCGCTTCGCCCGCTGCCGAGCGTCGCCAGACCGAGTTCGGCGAGCGTCACCGCCCAGCGACCGACCGTTCGCCCGCTCGCGAGGGTGGTGACCTCGGGAATCGCGGCGACGGCAAGCCGCTCGCGGTTCATCACGCCGGTGTCGAGGCGCCCGGTCGGGTACCCGGCGAAAAACGGTGCGACGAGCGCGGTAACCGGCTCGGCGACGGGCGCGGCCGGAACGGTGACCGCGGCATCCGTCTGCGCGGCGTCAACCGCAGCGGCCCGTGCGGCGAGCCACGCCTTTTCCACCCGCACCGCCCGCGGCGGTACGGCCAGACGGATGACGTCGCTCGCGTTACCGGCGGCCCGGTCGGCCACGCTGCGGGCCAGCCGGTACACCTCGGGACGCAGCACGGCCGCGGTCGAGACGACTCCCTCGAGCGGGCTGAGGGCTCCGAGGAACGGCGCTTCCGGTGCGGGCGCTTGCGCAGCGGCGGCGGCACGGGCCGCTGCCTCTGCCTGCGCGGCAATGACCGCCCGGTCGAAGACCTCGATGACATAGCCGTCGACGATGCGTCCGCCGGAGCGAAACGGCACCCGTACCCGCACCCCGGGGGTGACGAGTGCGGTCAGCTCCGGCGGAATGCCGTAGTCGAACAGGTGGTCCAGCTGCGGCAACGGCGAATCGATCAGTACCCGCGCGACCAGTCCGGTGTGCGGCACGTCCGCGCCCCTACAGCTTGGCGGCGCTGCGCAGGTCGTCGACCCGGTCGAGGCGCTCCCAGGTGAAGTCGGGCAGTTCGCGGCCGAAGTGGCCGTAGGTCGCCGTCTGGGCGTAGATCGGGCGCAGCAGGTCGAGGTCGTGAATGATCGCGGCGGGCCGCAGGTCGAACACCTCACGAATGGCGGCGGTGATCACGTGGTCTGGCAGAGTTCCGGTACCGAAGGTTTCGACGTAGAGGCCGACCGGGGCGGCCTTACCGATCGCGTAGGCAACCTGAACTTCGAGGCGCTCGGCGAGGCCGGCGGCCACGGCGTTCTTGGCGACCCAGCGCATGGCGTAGGCGGCCGAACGGTCGACCTTCGACGGGTCCTTGCCGCTGAAGGCACCGCCACCGTGCCGGCTGGATCCGCCGTAGGTGTCGATGATGATCTTGCGCCCGGTGAGGCCGGCGTCGCCCTGCGGGCCGCCAATCTCGAAGCGGCCGGTGGGGTTGATCAGGGTGGTGAGGTTCGATGAGTCCAGCTCGACGCGGGCCAGTACCGGCCGAATCACGAGCTCTTCGACCTCGGCGCGCAAGCGCTCCGTCGTCACCGAGGGCGCGTGCTGGGTCGACAGCACGACGGTTTCGACGGTGCGCGGCACGGAGCCGTCGTAGCCGATGGTGACCTGGGTCTTGCCATCGGGGCGCAGGTAGTCGAGTTCACCGCTCTTGCGCACGGCGGCGAGCTGTTCGGCGAGGCGGTGCGCGATCCAGATCGGGATCGGCATCAGCTCGGGGGTTTCACGAGTCGCGTAGCCGAACATAATGCCCTGATCACCGGCGCCCTGACGGTCGAAAGCGTCATCGCTCGACTGCTCACGGCTCTCGAAGGCATCGTCAACGCCCTGCGCGATGTCGGGCGACTGGCCGCCGATGGAGATCTCCACACCGCAGGAGCGACCGTCGAACCAGACGTCGGACGAGTCGTAGCCGATGTCGGTGATGCACTTGCGCACGATCGACGGGATCTCCACGTAGCCCTTGGTCGAGACCTCGCCGGCCACGTGCACGAGACCGGTGGTGACGAGGGTCTCCACGGCGACCCGGCTGTGCGGGTCCTCCGTGAGCAGGGCGTCGAGGATGCTGTCCGAAATCTGGTCACAGATCTTGTCGGGGTGACCCTCGGTGACTGATTCGGAGGTGAAGAGGCGAAGCTCGCTCATCTGGCCCGTCTGCGCTGATTCAAACTGTGCTGAAATTCGGCGGCTGTAGAAGTGTGGCTGGTATTGAAGGGGACTGAACCGGTTCCTCAGGAACCGAGTACGTCAAGAATAGAATTGGCCACCGACATTTTCGTTCCGGAGGCCTCTGTCACTATAGCTCCGCTGCGATCGAGCACCGTGATCGCGTTACCGTCTGTGGCGAAGCCCTGTGACCAGCCGACGCGGTTCACGACGAGAAAGTCGCAGCCCTTGCGGGCGAGCTTGGTGCGACCCAGCGCGAGCAACGCGGCCTGGTCACTCTCGGTTTCCGCGGCAAAGCCGATGATGACCTGCCCGGGCCGCCGCACGGCCGTGAGGCCCGCGAGAATATCGGGGTTCTTCACGAGTTCGAGGGTCAACGTGTCGCCCACGTCGTCTTTCTTGATCTTGCCCGGCTGCACGGTGCTGGGCCGATAATCGGCCACGGCGGCGGCCATGATCACCACGTCGGCGGTCGCGGCGAGCGAGCGGATGCTGCGCTCCATTTCTAGGGCCGTGCTCACGCTCACCAGCTGCACGCCCACGGGCTCGCTGACCTCGAGGTGCGCCGCGACGAGGGTGACGGATGCTCCGCGCCGGGCCGCCGCTTCGGCCAGCGCGACGCCCTGCTTGCCGCTCGAGCGGTTGCCGAGAAACCGGACCGGGTCGAGGGGCTCGCGGGTTCCGCCCGCACTGATCAGCACGTGCAGCCCGGCCAGATCCTGACGGTGCCCAGAGGCGGCATCCAGAAGTGCATAAATGGCGTCGACAATTGTGTCCGGTTCTTCCAAACGGCCGGCGCCGACATCCGTTCCGGTGAGCTGCCCGACGGCCGGCCCGATAATGGTCACGCCGCGCTGCCGCAGCGTCTGCACGTTCGCCACAGTCGCCGGATTGTTCCACATCTCCGTGTGCATGGCGGGCGCGACGAGGAGTGGTGCGGTGCTGGCGAGAATGGTGTTGCCGAGCAGATCGTCGGCAAGACCCGCGGCGATCTTCGCGATGGTGTTCGCGGTCGCCGGAACGATCACGATGACGTCGGCGGACTGGCCGATCGACACGTGCCGCACCGCGGCGACGCCCTCGTAAAGGTCGGTGTGCACGGGGTTGCGGGAGATCGCCTCGAGGGTGGGTTTACCGATGAAGCGCAGCGCGGCCTCGGTCGCGATGACGTGCACGTTGTCGCCGCGCAATACACAAGCGCGCACGACGCTGACGGCCTTATACGCCGCGATTCCGCCGGTAATACCAACGACAATCGTGCGGGCTGTCAACATCGTGCGCGCAGCGCCTGCGTCTTCGAGGGTTACGGCTCGACGATCGGGCGAGAGGTGAGCTTGTCCTCGTTGATCTCGCGCAGGGCGACGGAGAGGGGCTTGTCGTCGACGGTCGAGTCGACGAGCGGGCCGACGTTGTCGAACAGGCTGCCTTCGTGCAGGTCGGCGTAGTAGTCGTTGATCTGGCGGGCGCGCTTCGACGCGAAGATCACGAGGGCGTACTTGGAGTCGACCTTGGAGAGCAGGTCGTCGATGGGCGGATCAATGATGCCGGTGAGCTTGGTGGTCATAGGTGACGCACTCCTTGAGAGTTGTGAAACTAGAGTTGTGTAACTGAACGTGAACTGCACGAGTCCTGAGCTGCAAGCGGGCGCTATGAAGTCGTCGCCGCGCGAATCTGCATCAAGTCTACGACCTCGCGGGCCGCTTCGCCCACGTCGGTGTTCACGACGCGGTAATCGAACTCGCCCTGGGCCGCCAATTCGAGCTTGGCGGTCTGTAGCCGACGGGCCTGTTCCGCGGAATCCTCGGTGCCGCGGCCGATCAGGCGGCGCACCAGTTCGTCCCAGGTCGGCGGCAGCAGAAACACCAGTCGGGCCTCCGGCATGGCGCGGCGCACGGCGCGGGCACCCTGCAGGTCGATTTCGAGCAGTACGCTATTGCCGGCGGCGATCGCGGCATCAACCGGAC
Source organism: Cryobacterium frigoriphilum (assembly GCF_004403305.1). Lineage (GTDB taxonomy): Bacteria > Actinomycetota > Actinomycetes > Actinomycetales > Microbacteriaceae > Cryobacterium > Cryobacterium frigoriphilum. The sequence goes on from NZ_SOHE01000067.1 coordinate 7,148, forward strand.
CGCGCGGGGTGCCGTAGCGGTAGGCATTGTGCACGGTCGCGTATTCAAGCAGCTCGTTCGCCTCGATCATGCGGTCGAACTCTTCGTCGCTCACGAAGAAATAGCTCACGCCCTCAACCTCGCCGGGCCGCGGCTTCCGGGTCGTCGCCGACACCGAGAGGTGCACGTCGGGGTAGTTCTCGCGAATGTAGGTGGCGACGGTTCCCTTGCCGACAGCGGTCGGCCCGGCCAGCACGACGAGGCGAGAATCGGGCGAGCCGTGGTGAAGCGACGGCCGCTCGCTGAGAAAGTCGCGCAGCCGGTCACGCTGGTGGGTGCCGAGGCCGCCGAGGCGCTTCGAGGGGGAGATTTCCAGTCGGTGCATGATGCGCTGCATTTTCGTGACGCCGATCGCGGGAATACTGATGAGGAGTTCGGTGACGCGCAGGCGTCCCTCGACACCGGTCGGCTGGGCGAGTGCGGCGGACAGAACGTCGAGCGCGGTGCGCTCTCCCCCCGCGATCTGTGCTTTCACTGCGGCGCGGGCGCGCCGGGCGGCAACGGCGGCCCTAGAGGCCGCTACCCGATCAACCTCGGGTGGGGTGGGGCGATGCTTTGCAGAAACTTCAGCCACGGATTGCTCCTACCTCAGCGACTCGACGAACGATCGACTCGGCCAGCCGAGCGGGGCCGGCCGCAAGCACACTTCGCGATTCACTCACGATAACGCTCTTCGAGTATCCCCCATATAGCCCGGCCAGGTTGGAAATATTTCCACCTTGGTGCCCAAAGCCCGGTGCGAGCACCGGAGTGAGGCCACGGGCGGGCACCTGGGCCGTGTCGATTCCGAAATGAGCCAGGTCGAGTGTGGCGCCGAGCACCACACCGATCGACCCGATTGAGCCTGCTGTGTGCACAGCGGATACCGCGGCGCGGGCGTTGCGCTCGGCCACCTGATCGACAATGGCGCGGGCCACGGCCTTTCCGGCGTGGGGGCCGTCGGCGATGACGGCCCGCTGAATCTCTGCCGCCTCGGGGTTGGAGGTGGCCGCGAGCACGAAGAGCCCCTTGCCGCGCCCAGCGGCGAGGTCGATGAGACCGTCGAGCGAGCCGAGGCCCATGTAGGCGCTCACGGTGATGGCGTCAACCTCGAGGGGCGAGTCGGCGCCGAGCCAGCCGGCACCGTAGGCGTCGACGCTCGTGCCGAGGTCGCCACGTTTCACATCGGCGATGACGAGCAGGCCGGCTTCTCGGGCATCGTGCAGCACCCGCTCGAGGGCGACGAAGCCCCGCGACCCGAAGCGTTCGAAGAACGCGATCTGCGGTTTGATGATGCCGACCGAACCGGCGGCGGCCGCCACGACGGTGCGGCCGAAGGATTCGGCTCCGGCCGCGGTGTCCGGCAGGTTCCAGTCGGTCAGCAGAAAGGCGTGCGGGTCGATGCCGACGCACAGTTGCCCCTGCTCGCCGAAGACCCGCTCGAGGCGATCCCCGAAGGACGGCGCCGCGGCATCCGTCGCCGGCGACGCCGTCAGGTCGGTCACAGCAGGGCCGTTCGTGCCGTGGCGTACTCCTGCAGGCTGGTCACCTCGAAGCCGTCCCGAATCGCGTCGATCGAGGCGACGGCCGCGCTGAGCTCGGCGATCGTGGTGAACAGCGGCAGGTCGCCGGCGACGGCGGCGGCGCGGATCTCGTAGCCGTCGGCTCGGGCGGTGCGGCCGCCGGGCGTGTTGATCACGATCTGGATCTCTTCGCGGCGAATCAGTTCGACGATCGACACGTCGTTGTCGTCGGCCTTGTCGCTGAATTTCGTCACCACGCGGGCACGGATGCCGTTGCGCTGCAGAATTTCGGCGGTGCCGACGGTCGCGGCGATCTCGTAGCCGAGCTGCTGCAGGCGCAGCATCGGCAGGATGATCGCACGCTTGTCGCGGTCGGAGACCGACACGAAGACCGTGCCTGAGAGCGGGATTCCGCCGTACGCGGCGAGCTGGCTCTTGGCGAAGGCCCGCGGGAAGTCACGGTCGATGCCCATGACCTCGCCGGTGGAACGCATCTCCGGGCCGAGCACGGAGTCGACGACGAGTCCTTCGGGGGTGCGGAACCGGTTGAAGGGCAACACGGCCTCCTTGACGGCGACCGGAGCCTCCATCGGCACCCGGGAACCGTCGATCTCGGGCAGCTTGCCCGCGGCCTTGAGCTCCTTGATGGTCGTGCCGACCATGATCAGCGCGGCGGCCTTGGCGAGCGTGATGCCGAGCGCTTTCGCCACGAAGGGAACCGTGCGGCTGGCCCGCGGGTTGGCCTCGAGCACGTAGAGCACTCCGGCGCCGATCGCGAACTGCACGTTGAGCAGTCCCTTGACGCCGATACCGCGCGCGATTCCGAGGGTGGCCTCGCGAACCCGGTCGATTTCGGCGCGGCCGAGGGTGACGGGCGGCAGGGTGCAGCTCGAGTCGCCGGAGTGGATGCCGGCCTCTTCGATGTGTTCCATGACGCCGCCGATGTAGAGCTCGGTGCCGTCGAAGATGGCGTCGACGTCGATCTCGATGGCGTCGTCGAGAAAGCGGTCGACGAGAAGCGGATGCGACGGGCCGATGATGCCCTGTCCCTGCATGCGGGTGAAGTAGTCGGCGAGGGACGGGGAGTCGTAGATGATCTCCATGCCGCGACCACCGAGCACGTAGCTCGGGCGCACGAGCACGGGGTAGCCGATCTCCTCCGCGGCGACGACGGCGCCGGCGTAGTCGGTCGCCACGCCGTTGCGGGGCGCGAGCAGGCCGGCGGCGTCGAGGATGCCGGAGAACAGTCCACGCTCCTCGGCGAGGTCGATCGCGTCGGGCGTGGTGCCGAGAATCGGGATGCCGGCCGCTTCGAGGCCGCGGGCCAGTCCGAGGGCGGTCTGGCCGCCGAGCTGCACGACGACGCCGACGAGTTCGCCGCTCTGGCTTTCGGCGTGGATGACCTCGAGCACGTCCTCGAGGGTGAGCGGTTCGAAGTAGAGCCGGTCGCTCGTGTCGTAGTCGGTCGAGACCGTCTCGGGGTTGCAGTTGATCATGATGGTCTCGTAGCCGGCCTCGGAGAGGGCGAACGAGGCGTGCACGCAGGAGTAGTCGAACTCGACGCCCTGGCCGATGCGGTTCGGGCCGGAGCCCAGGATGACGACCTTGCGGCGGTCGCTCGGCACGACCTCGGTCTCCTGGTCGTAGCTGGAGTAGTGGTACGGCGTGAGGGCCGGGAACTCCCCCGCGCAGGTGTCGACGGTCTTGAAGACCGGGCGGAGGCCGAGGATGTGACGCACCGCGCGCACATCCGCTTCGCCGAAGCCGCGCAGTTCACCGATCTGGGCGTCGGAGAAGCCGTGATCCTTGGCGTGGCGCAGGATGTCGATGTCGAGGCGTTCGGCCGCGGCGACGGCGGTGGCGACCTCGTTGATCAGCACGATCTGGTCGAGAAACCAGGGGTCGATCTTGGTGGCCTCGAAGAGCTGTTCGATGGTGCCGCCCTTGCGGAAGGCCTGCTGCACGGTCACGATGCGGCCGTCGGTGGGAATCTCGCACTCGATCAGCAGTTCGTCGAGGGTGCGGTTCTCGGCACCCCAGTGGAACGACGAGCCGCGCTTCTCGAGTGAGCGCAGCGCCTTCTGCAGCGCGGAGGCGTAGTTGCGGCCGATGGCCATCGCTTCGCCGACGGACTTCATGGTCGTGGTGAGGCGCGGGTCGGCGGCCGGGAATTTCTCGAACGCGAAGCGCGGCACCTTGACGACGACGTAGTCGAGGGTCGGTTCGAAGCTCGCCGGGGTGACGCCGGTGATGTCGTTGGGAATCTCGTCGAGGCGGTAGCCGATGGCCAGCTTGGCGGCGATCTTCGCGATCGGAAAGCCGGTCGCCTTGCTCGCGAGGGCGGAGGAGCGCGACACGCGCGGGTTCATCTCGATGACGATGACACGGCCGTCGGCCGGGTTGATGGCGAACTGGATGTTGCAGCCGCCGGTGTCGACGCCGACGGCGCGAATGATGTCGATCGAGATGTCGCGCAGGTGCTGGAATTCGCGGTCGGTCAGGGTGAGCGCGGGGGCGACCGTGATCGAGTCGCCGGTGTGCACGCCGACCGGGTCGACGTTCTCGATCGAGCAGACCACGACGGTGTTGTCGGCGCGGTCGCGCATCATCTCGAGCTCGAATTCCTTCCAGCCCAGGATTGATTCTTCGAGCAGCACCTCGGTGGTCGGGCTGTGGTGCAGGCCGTCGCCGACGATGCGGCGCAGCTCGACCTCGGTGTAGGCGAAGCCGGAGCCCAGGCCGCCCATGGTGAAGGAGGGGCGCACGACGAGCGGGTAGCCGAGGTCGTCGGCGAAGCCCACGGCTTCCTCAACCGTACGGGCGATGTGTGAGCGGGCCACGTCGGCGCCGGCGTCGAGCACGAGCTGCTTGAAGATCTGGCGGTCTTCGCCCTTGTTGATGGCGTCGAAGCTCGCACCGATCAGTTCCACGTCGTACTTCTCGAGGATGCCGCGCTCGTGAAGGGCGATGGCCGCGTTGAGCGCGGTCTGGCCGCCGAGGGTCGGCAGGATCGCATCGGGGCGTTCCTTGGCGATGATGGTCTCGAGAATTTCGGGCGTGATCGGCTCGATGTACGTCGCATCCGCGAAGTCGGGGTCGGTCATGATCGTGGCCGGGTTGGAGTTGACGAGGATGACGCGCACGCCCTCCTCGCGCAGTACCCGGCAGGCCTGGGTTCCGGAGTAGTCGAACTCGCAGGCCTGACCGATCACGATCGGGCCGCTGCCGATGACAAGGACGCTGTTGATATCGTCGCGCTTGGGCATTATTTGGTCTCTCCTGCATCGGCGGCTGCCGCATTGCGCGCAACCACCACATCCCTGAATCGGTCAAAAAGATAGTTGGCGTCGTGCGGGCCGGCGGCCGCCTCCGGGTGGTACTGCACCGAGAACGCGTCGATATCGAGGCAGCGGATGCCCTCCACGACCTGGTCGTTGAGGCTGTAGTGGCTCACCTCGACCTTGCCGAAACCGGCCTTGGACTCGAGCACGCCCTCGATGGGCATGTCGACGGCGAAGCCGTGGTTCTGCGAGGTGATCTCCACCTTGCCGGTGGTCTTGTCGAGCACCGGCTGGTTGATGCCGCGGTGGCCGAACGGCAGTTTGTAGGTGCCAAACCCGAGGGCGCGGCCGAGCAGCTGGTTGCCGAAGCAGATGCCGAAATACGGAACCCCGGCGCGCAGCACCTCCCGCAGCAGGGTGACGTGCTTGTCGCTCGCGGCGGGGTCACCGGGACCGTTGGAGAAGAACAGGGCAGAGGGCTTGAGCGACAAGACGTGCTCGGCGGTCACCGACTGCGGCAGCACGAGAACCTCGAAGCCGCGCTCGGCCAGAAAGTTGAGCGTGCTCGTCTTCACGCCGAGGTCGAGCACCGCGACGGAGCCGATGCGCTCACCCACGGGAGGAATCGAGAACGGCTCGACGGTCGAGACGTCGTCGCTGAGGTTGCGGCCGCGCATCGAGGCGCCGGCGCGCACCCGCTCGAGCTGTTCGCCATCGGAGAGGCCGAAGGTGTCGCCCGAGAAGATACCCGAGCGCATCGCTCCGGCCGAACGGATGCGGCGGGTGATCGCGCGGGTGTCGATGCCGCTGATGCCTACGATGCCGCCGGCGTTCAGGTCGGCGTCGAGGGTACGGGTCGAACGGTGGTTCGAGGCGACGCGGGCGGGTTCGCGCACAACGAAACCGGAGACCCAGATCTTGCGGGACTCCATGTCCTCGTCGTTGGCGCCGGTGTTGCCGATGTGCGGCGCCGTCATGAGCACGATCTGGCCGGCATACGACGGGTCGGTCAGGGTCTCCTGGTAGCCGGTCATGCCGGTTGCGAAGACGATCTCGCCGAGGGTCTGACCCTCGCTGCCGTAGGCGCGGCCCACGTAGCGGGAGCCGTCTTCGAGTACGAGCACGGCCGATAGTGCGGTGCTGGCCAGTGCGGTGCTGGCCGATGATGCTGGGGGGTTGGAAGAGCCCACGGTTAGGCCTCGCTTTCGTCGTGGTCGGTAGTGGCAGAAGAGTTGTTGAGAACGCTCGAAACGGAGCGGATGGCCGCGGTCAGGCTCCGGCGTTCGACGATGTCATTGATTCGGAAGTAGCTGTCGACGGGCAGACCTGAGTCGGCGAGCCGCCAGCCGAGTCGCAGCAGGCCGTCCTTCTCGACGACGCGGTCGATGGCCACGGTCGCCGGGGTCAGTAACTCGATCGCGTCTGCCGCGATGTAGACGGGAGCTTCGCCGCGCAGGGACAGCCAGAGGCCGGCATCCGTCACCGCGATCCGGGCTCGTGCCCGAAAGCCCAGACCCGAAATCGACAGGCGTTCGAGGGGCTGGTCGCGGGGGGTCGTGGCGACGTAGAAGCAGTCGACGGTCACGGTCGCCGCGGCCTCATCGGTGGGGGCCGGGTATCCGGCGGTGAGGCCGGAGTCCCGGCGACGACGGGCCCGCCAGCTGCGCCACATGAGCGCAAACAGGCCGATCACCACGAGGCCGGTGATGATCGCCGGCAGGGTCCTATCCATGAAGAACTCCGTTCAGGCGCGCGACCTCGGTCGCGTCGCGCAGCACGCCGTCAAGCACGGTCGCGGTGCCGCGGTGGAAGGTCGCGATCACGCGGCCCGGCAGTGCCATGTCGAGGTAGGGCGAGTTGGCGCTCAGGCCCGACAGGTCGGCGCGGCCGAACACGCGGCGGGCGGCCGGGTCGATCAGCGTGAGCTCGGCGGGCGCCCCGACCACGATCGGCTGGCCCTGGCCGCTGATGCGTCCGATGCGGGCCGGGGTCGCCGACAGCACTCGGGCTACGTCGGCCCAGGCGAGCTGGCCGGTGTCGACGACGGCTGCCTGCACCACCGAGAGCGCGGATTCCAGGCCCACCATGCCGTTGGCGGCGGCATCCCACTCGCAGTCCTTCGACTCGATCGGGTGCGGAGCGTGGTCGGTCGCGACGATGTCGATCGTGCCGTCGGCGAGGGCCGCGCGCAGGGCTTCGACGTCTTCGCGGCGCCGCAGCGGCGGGTTGACCTTGAAGCGGGCGTCGTAGCCCACGACGAGGTCCTCGGTCAGCAGCAGGTGGTGCGGGGTGACCTCGGCGGTCACGTTGATGCCGCGGGCCTTCGCCCAGCGGATGACGTCGACGCTGCCGGCCGTGGATAGGTGGCAGACGTGCAGGCGCGAGCCGACGTGTTCGGCCAGCAGCACATCGCGGGCGATGATCGCCTCTTCGGCGACCGCCGGCCAACCGATGAGCCCGAGCTCACCCGAGAGGGCACCCTCGTTCATCTGGGCCTTTTCGGTCAGGCGCGGTTCCTGCGAGTGCTGGGCGATGACACCGTCGAAGGCCTTGACGTACTCGAGGGCCCGGCGCATCAGCAGTGGGTCCGAGACGCAGAGGCCGTCGTCGCTGAAGACCCGCACCCGGGCCCGGCTGGTGGCCATCGCGCCGAGTTCGGCGAGCTGCGTGCCGCCGAGCCCCTTCGTGACGGCGCCGATCGGCTGCACGGTGACGTAGCCGGCGCGTTCGCCGAGGGCGAGTACCTGCTCGACGACGCCGGCGGTGTCCTGCGTCGGCGAGGTGTTGGCCATCGCGAAGACGCTCGTGAAGCCGCCGCGAGCGGCGGCCTGGCTGCCGGTCAGTACGGTTTCGCTCTGGTCTGCTCCGGGCTCCCGCAGGTGGGTGTGCAGGTCGACGAGGCCGGGCAGGGCCTGCAGGCCGTCGGCGTCGATGACGGTGGCGCCGGCGTGGCTGAGGCCATGGCCGAGTTCGGCCACCCGGCCGCCGGTGAGTAGCACATCGCTGCGGGTGCCGTCGGGGAGGGTCGCGCCGCGGATCAGGTAGGGGACGCCGCTGGACAGGCCGGAATCTGACAGGTGGGGCTCATTCGACATTAGGCATTCTCCCGATCTCCGGACAACAGCAGGTACAGCGTGGCCATGCGCACCGAGACACCGTTGGCGACCTGCTCACGCACGGTCGAGCGGGCCGAGTCGGCCGCCGCTGACGATATTTCCAGGCCGCGATTCATCGGGCCCGGGTGCATCACAATGCTAGCCGGGCTCAGCCGGGCGAAACGCGCGTCGGTCAGGCCCCAGGCCCGGGAATACTCCCGGCTGCTGGGGAAAAATGCGGCGCTCATCCGTTCGGCCTGAATGCGCAGCATCATGACCACCTCGGGCTGGGCGTCGATGGCGGCGTCGAGGTCGAAGCCGAACTTCGCGGGCCAGCCCGAGACATCCGCCGGCACCAGCGTCGGTGGGGAGACGAAGGTGACCTCGGCGCCGAGGGTGTTCAGCAGCCACAGGTTGGAGCGGGCCACGCGGGAGTGCAGAATATCGCCGACGATCGCGACGGTGACGCCGTCGAGGCTCTTGCCGCGGGAGGCGCTGCCGTGCAGGCGGCGGCGAATGGTGAACGCGTCGAGCAGGGCCTGGGTGGGGTGCTCGTGGGTGCCGTCGCCGGCGTTGATGATGCCGGCGTCGATCCAGCCGCTCGAGGCGAGCACGGCGGGGGCACCGGATGCGGGGTGGCGAATCACGACGCCGTCCGCGCCGATCTCCGCGAGGGTCTGCGCGGTGTCCTTGAGGCTTTCGCCCTTGGAGACGCTCGAGCCCTTGGCGCTGAAGTTGATGACGTCGGCGCTCAGGCGTTTCGCGGCGGCCTCGAAGGAGATCCGGGTGCGAGTGGAGTCCTCGAAGAACAGGTTGACGACGGTCTTGCCGCGCAGGGTCGGCAGCTTCTTGACCTCGCGGGTGGCGACGTCCGCCATGTCTTCGGCCACGTCGAGCAGGTTGATGGCCGCGTCGCGCGAGAGGTCCTTGGTGCTGAGGAGGTGCCTCATGTTGTTGGAGCTCATACGGCTCGTCCCCCTTCGATGGCGACGAATTCGTCACCGTCGGTCTCGGTCAGGTGCAGGTTGATACGCTCGTCGGCGCTACTCGGCAGGTTCTTGCCCACGAAGTCCGCACGAATCGGCAGCTCGCGGTGGCCACGGTCGACGAGCACGGCGAGGCGCACGATGCGGGGGCGGCCGTGGTCGCCGAGCGCGTCGAGGGCGGCGCGGATGGTGCGGCCCGAGTAGAGCACGTCATCGACGAGCACGACGGTGGCGCCGTCGATGCGGCCGGGCACGAGGGTCTGCGCCGGGGTGCGGGTGCGGCCGTGGGCGAGGTCGTCGCGGTACAGCGTCACGTCGAGGGAGCCGACGCGCACGTCGGTCGCGCCCGGTTCGATGCGGCGGATGGTCTCGGCGATGCGGCGGGCGAGGATCACGCCGCGAGTCGGGATGCCGAGAATCACCAGATTCGCCGGGCCGTGATTGGACTCCAGAATCTCGTGGGAGATGCGGGTCAGTGCGCGTGTGATGTCGGCCTGGGTGAGCACGGTGTGCTGCGTCAAACCAACCTCCTTCCCCGTCTCACTGGACGGTTGTTAAAGGACGTATGTTTCGAATGAGTCTAGTGCAAGCTCAGGCCGGCCTCAATTTGGACTCGACACCTAGATTGCACTCGACACCTAGCGTTACTAGGCGTAGCGTGTCGAGGTATACAAGGTACTCGTGAAGGGAACCAGATGAATCGGGAAGCGTTGAAGGGCCACCTCGACCTGCTCATCCTCTCGGTGCTGGCCGACGGCCCCCTGCACGGCTATGCCGTGATCGATGAACTGCGCACGCGCAGCAGCGAGGTCTTTGATCTGGCCGAGGGCACCGTCTACCCGGTGCTGCACCGCCTCGAGGTCGCCGGCTATCTCAGCAGTGAGTGGGGTGCGGTCAGCGGTCGACGCCGCCGATCGTACCGGCTCACCCGGGCCGGCTCGGCCCGCCTGGAGCAGCAGCGGGCCAGCTGGCAGCTGTTCTCCGCGAGTGTCAATACCGTTCTGCGGAGGAAGCCGTGGCCGAGCAGCGCATAAGCATCGAGTACCCCCTCATTCGGCAGTATCTGGTCGCCGTGGATCCGGTCATCCGTCATCGAACGGATGCCCAGGATCTGCGCGACGAACTGGCCGACCACCTCATCGAAGCGGTGGAGCGACTGCGAGCGACCGGCGTCGACAGCGACACCGCCGAGCGCCGGTCTCTCAGCCGTTTTGGTGAACCCGCGGTCATCGCGGGCCTCATCAATGCCATACCGGCGAAGGGAAACACCGTGCACACCATATTCAACCGTGAGGCGAGCTTCTTCGCCTTCGTGGCCGCCATTCTCTGGACCGCGGCCGCCGTCTCGATCCCCTTCGCCCAGGACAATCTGGTCGCCGCGTGGACTCAGGGCGCCTACGTGACGAGCGTTCTGCTCATCGGCGTCGCGATCGCTGCCTCTGGCGTCGTGCTGCTCAGCCTGAACGTGCAGGTCTCCGGAGCCTTCGATTCGATCGCCGGCATCGTGGCCACGCTGCTCGGGCTCGCGATCGTCGCCACGCTGCTCTTCGGCTGGTTCCTGTTTCTCTGGCTCGGCCTGCTGATCGCGGCGACCGCCATCACCATGACGCGGGCGCGGGCATCCGCCGTCACAACCGGCGCACCGACCGTGCTTCTCGGCTATGTGTGGCCCGTGTTGACGTTGCTGGTGCTGGTCGCCGCGATCTTCGTCACCGGCCCCGCGCAGAACCTCGGGTCGGCAGCGATCATCGTGTTCGATGTTGTGGCGCTTCCGCTCGTGTTCCTCGTGTACGCCGCCGGCAACGTTCTGCTCGGGCTGCGGATGCGCGCGCTCATGCCCCACGGTACGGCCCCCCACGACGCCGGCCCCGGCCCCTTCATCACCGCCTGACCCCCACCGCGCCACTGCGCGGGGCTAGGGCAGGGCCTTCGCGAACCAGTGCTCCGCGTAGGGGTCGTCGTTGTGACGGGCCACCTCGACGTAGCCGAGTCGGGCGTACAGGCGCCGGGCCTCGACGAGATCCGAGCGGGTGTCGAGCCGCAATCGACTCAGCCCGGACTGCGCTGCGAGTGCTTCGAGGCGAAGTACCAGGAGCGCGCCCACCCCGATCCCCCGGGCCGCGGGATCGACGTAGATTCGGGTGAGCTCACCGGTCGTCGCATCGACGACGCGCATGCCGCCGCAGCCCACCGGCGCGCCCGAACGTTCGGCAACCACGAATACCCCGGTCGGCGCCTGCAGGTCGGCACTGGGTGACGAGCTCATGGCAGCGTCGACCTCCGCCGCATCCGCCGCCCGCGAATGGTAGCGACCGACGATGTCGGTGAAGTAGGCGCGGATCAGTGTGGCCGCCACCCCGTCATCGGGTGAGCGGATGTCGATGCGCACGCCCGTGCCGCCGCGGTTCAGACCGGCCTCGACTAGAACGCGCCGGCGACGAATTCGGAGAACTGGGCCGGATCGTCGATCGCGCCCAGGTACTGCACGCCGTCAACGAACACACTCGGAGTTCCGGTAATGGCCGGAAGCCCGGCATCGTCCCCGGCGAAGGCCGCCTCGGTGTTCAGCTGCGACCACAACTGGTACTGGCCGGAGGTGACACACTCCTCGATGCTCGCGCTGCCCGTTGAGAGCCCGATCAGTTCGGTGTCGGTCAGCCCTGAGGTACCTTCAGCCGGCTGGTTCGCGTACAGCGCCGCGAGAAAGTCGAGGGTCGTGTCGGGGTTGATCGCGGCCTCACAGGTGAGCGCCGCCGACGCCCGGGTCGAGTACGCGGTGCCATTTGAAGCGCGATCCAGAAAGGTCAGGGAGTGCAGGCGCAGGGTGATCGCGTCATTGTCGACGGCCAGGGCGAGCTGCTGACCATTGGCGTCGTCGAAGTCCTTGCAGTATGGGCACAGCGGGTCAAAGAACTGGTCGATGACGACGGGGCCGGTACCCACCTCGAGGTAGCCCTCGTCGAAGTACGCGGAGCCGAGCTGGCCCTGCGGAACCACCAAGCCGGGCGCCTGCGTGGGCGAGGCGCTCGGGGCGACGTCGTCGCTGCCGACGCTGTAGGTCGTCAGGAAGGCCGCGAGGGTCGCCGCGAAGACGATGGCCAGGATCACGGCCACGGTGACCAGGGCAGCCCCGATATAGCCGAGAATCAGTCCGGCGAGAGCGAGCCCCCGACCGGCCTCGCCGCGTGCGCGAATCTGCGCGAGCGCTATGTGGCCCGTGATGATGGCCACGAGGGACACGACGAAGGCCGACACGAACGAGACGATCGCGAGCGTGTTCGTCTTCGGTGCGACAGCGTAGGCCGGCGCAGTCGAACCCGGCGCAGTGGAGCCCGGTGCAGTGGAGCCCGGTGTGTTCTCGGTTGGTGCGGTGCCGGTCAACGTATCCCCCTCAGGTGCCGGTAGCGAGGTCTGCTACGCGGATGGCGCGGTTTGGGCGATCTTGCCGAGCAGTCCGTTTACGAAGCCGGCCGAATCGTCCGTTGATAACACCTTGGCAGACTCCACGGCCTCGTCGATCGCCACGGCGACCGGAACCGCGTCGTTGTACAGGATTTCCCAGATGCCGATGCGCAGAATCGCCCGGTCGATGTTCGGCATGCGAGCCAGGGTCCAGCCCTGCGAATACGTTTCAATCAGTTCGTCGATCTCGATCTGGTTGTCGACGACCCCGTCGACGATCTCGCGAGCGTACAGCCACGACGCCATGCGGTCGGGTTCGCTCACGGCGCGCTCGGCCTCGCGGGCGAGGGACTCCGGAATCGTCGACTGCCGCACATCGGCGGCATAGAGAATATCGAGGGCGCGCTTGCGCGCTTTGGTGCGAGCGCTCACTAGTTGACGCGACCGAGGTAGTCGCCCGTGCGGGTGTCGACCTTGACGCGGGTGCCCTGTTCGAGGAACAGCGGAACCTGAATCTGAAAACCGGTCTCAACCGTCGCGGGCTTGGTGCCACCGGTCGAACGGTCGCCCTGCAGGCCGGGCTCTGTGTAGGTGATTTCCAGAACGACGGATGCCGGCAGCTCGACATAGAGCGGGTTTCCGTCGTGCAAAGCCACGGTCACGGCCTGGCTCTCGAGCATGAAGTTGACGGCGTCGCCGACAACGGCGGACGACACGTGCAGCTGGTCGTAGTCGGCGACGTCCATGAACACGTACGAGTCGCCATCGGCGTAGAGGTAGGTGAAGTCGCGACGATCGACGTTCTCGGTCTCGATCTTGGCGCCGGCGTTGAAGGTGCGGTCGACGGTCTTGCCGCTCACGACGTTCTTGAGCTTGGTGCGCACGAAGGCGCCACCCTTGCCCGGCTTGACGTGCTGAAACTCAATGACGGCCCAGAGGTTGCCATCGATCTTGAGGACGACGCCATTCTTGATATCGGCGGTAGAGGCCATGAGGAAGAGGTTTCCGTTCAATTCGTTCAATTAGGAAGGTGCACGGCCCATTCGGCCTCAAACGAGTGTAGTTCCCCCAGCGGGGGCACGTGTGACGAAGTCGAGGGCGAGGCGGTAGGAATCGAAACCGAGACCGGCGATCACCCCGGTTGCCACCGCGCTCACGACGCTCGTGTGGCGGAAGGTCTCGCGCGCGTGCGGGTTACTGATGTGTACTTCGATGAGCGGCAGCCCCGCCTTGGTGACGAGCGCCGCCGCATCGCGCAGCGCGTAGCTATAGTGCGTGAACGCCGCCGGGTTGAGAATCACCGGCATGCCCTCGTCGACTGCCTCATATATCCAGTGAATGAGTTCGGCCTCGTCGTCGGTCTGGCGCAGGTCCACCGTGACCCCGGCAGGGGCAGCGGCGACCAGCAGCTCGCGCAGGTCGTCGAGGTTGGCCGAACCGTAGACATCCGGTTCCCGGCTGCCGAGGCGCCCCAGGTTCGGACCGTTCAGAACGAGGATTGTAGTCATCCATTGATCTTAATCCATTGAACTGTACGGCCCGAAGCTCACCGGGCGCCACGCGCCATCACTCAACCGCGGAGGACCACGACCCCGTCATCGTGGGCCATGAACACGCCCATGATGCGCGCCACCGGGGCAAATGAGGCCCGGAGTTCCGTTCCCCAGTCCCGATCAGGAGGGGTGAGCGCAGCCGGCCCCGGGCGTTCAAGGGTGAGGATCACGCTGCCACCGGGCGCATGGTCCTCGAGCAGCGCGGCCAGAGTGCCGGCGAAGAGAGTCAGGTCCCCCGGCTCGGGGCGCAGCGGAATGTCCTCGAGGGGAATCAGGACCGGCACCTGCCTCCCGTGCCGGTCAAGCAGCATGAACCAGAGTTTGCGCACGATCGCGGGGCCGACAAGGTCGGCCACCCGGTCCTGGGCCTCGGCGACGGTCGTCACCGGAGCGGCGTCTTCGAGCTTCAGAGAAGGAGTCATGCGCCCACCATGCAGCGATTCGCCCGCGCCGTGGAGTTATCCACAGGACCAATCTCGGTCTGGCACGAGATTGAGGTTCGAGCATGTACTCAGGCTCCACGGCAGGCTCCCGCATAGACTGAATTGCCCGGCCCGGCACACCCGCACTCGTCGCCGATGGCCCGCCGAACGGATGTCGATGCCCAGCGCCCTCAGCAAGACCCGAAACTGGTTCACTCATCCCGGCAGCGCGCCACAGCTCGTGCAGGGCGAGTTCGAGCACAGCGTGCTGTTGCACGACGACCTGCCGCAGGGCGAGCTCGTGCGGGCCAGCTGGCAGCGTTCCCGATCACTCGAGCTCGACCCCGACGCACTCGTCGCCGAGCCCAGCCTGACGTTCGGCCAGCTTCGCCGGCTGCGGGACGACCATCCGCTCGCCGCCGTGTTGCCGGTCGTGCACAGCCTGTTGATTCGGCACGCGGTCGACGCCGGCCTTGTCGTGGCCGTGAGCGACGAATTCGGCCGGTTGCTGTGGCTCGACGGTGACCGGGTGTTGCGCCGCCAGGTCGAGGCCATGAACTTCGTCGAGGGCGCCGACTGGTCAGAGGCCCACGCCGGAACCAACGCGCCCGGCCTGGCCCTCGCGCTCGACCGCGCCGTGCAGATTCGCGGCCCCGAACACTTCAATCGCCTCGCCCTCGCCTGGAGCTGCACGGCGGTTCCCGTGCACGCCCCCGACGGCCGCGTGATCGGCGTCATCGACATCACCGGGGGAACGGATGCCGTGGCCCGGCAGACCCTGCCGCTCGTGCAGGCGTCCGTCGCCGCGCTGCAAGCCGAGCTGCGGATCAACGCGCTGACCCTGGCACCGTCGCTGGCGCCGGCGTCACGCGGAACCGTGCCCCACAAGACGCGCCCGGCCGTCATGCGCCTCGCGGCAACGCCGTCGGCCGCAGTTGCGGTCGCCGTGCCCCTGCACAAGGCCGGCCCGGTCGCCCTGAGCGTGCTCGGCACCGACCACGGGCGGCTCGAGAGCGGGGACCGGTCGATCGAGATTCGCCCGCGGCACGCCGAGATCCTCACCCTGCTGGCCTGGTACCCCGGCGGGCTCTCGGCCGAGCGGCTCGCATCGCTGCTGCACGAGCAGACGAGTTCGCTCGACACCCTGCGCTCCGAAATGGTGCGGCTGCGCAAGGCCCTCGACCGCCTCAGCCCCCGCATCGTGATCAGTTCCCAGCCCTACCGGCTCGAATCGGCCGTCGACCTCGACGCCCAGCGAGTGTTGACGCTGCTGGAGCGCGGGGCCCACCGAGTCGCCCTCGCCGCCTACCGCGGTCCGCTGTTGCCCCGGTCGATCGCCCCCGGCATCGTCGAGATCCGCGCCGAGGTCAGCGCCCGGCTGCGCGAATCGCTCCTGAGCGATGCATCCGTCGATCTGCTGCTGACCTACGCGCGCACCGACGAGGCCCGCTACGACGAGGAGGTCTGGCGAGCCTGTCTCGAGCTGTTGCCCGCGCATTCCCCGAAGCGGGCGAGCATCGTGGCGCGGCTGGCGAGCATTCAGGTCGAGATCGCCGGCCGCTGAGCACACAGCCGGCACCGGACAGCCAACACCGGGCAACGTTCGGCAAGGGGTCGGCAACCCCGTGCGATTTAGCTTTGACAGTGAGGCCGCCTGAGCGGCCAGGCGCAGCGGCCGAGACCCTCTTAGACGCTGGCGTCCACTGAGGAGTTCAATGACTATTTACAGTGCCCCCGGAACACCGGATGCAAAAATCACCTTCAAGCCGCGTTACGAGAACTGGATCGGCGGCCAGTGGACCAAGCCCGTCAAGGGCGAGTATTTCGACAACGTCTCCCCCATCAACGGCAAGGTCTTCACGGAGGCAGCCAGGGGAACCGCCGAGGACATCGAACTGGCCCTCGACGCCGCACACGCCGCCGCACCGGCCTGGGGCAAGACCAGCCCCGCCGAGCGCGCCGCGGTGCTCAACAAGATCGCCGACACGATCGACGCCAACCTCGAGTACCTTGCCGTCGCCGAGACCTGGGACAACGGCAAGCCGATCCGCGAGACCCTCGGTGCCGACATCCCGCTCGCGGCCGACCACTTCCGCTACTTCGCCGCCGCCATCCGCTCGCAAGACGGCGACCACGCCGAACTCGACACCGACAACGTGGCGTACCAGTTCCACGAGCCGCTCGGCGTCGTCGGCCAGATCATCCCCTGGAACTTTCCGCTGCTGATGGCGTCCTGGAAGCTCGCTCCCGCGATCGCCGCCGGCAACGCCGTCGTCATGAAGCCGGCCGAGCAGACCCCGGCGTCGATCCTCGTACTCATGGAGCTGTTGGGCGACATTCTGCCCGCCGGCGTCATCAACATCGTCAACGGCTTCGGTGCCGAAGCCGGAGCCGCCCTCGCTGGCTCCACCCGCATCCGCAAGATCGGTTTCACCGGGTCCACCCCGACCGGCCGTTCGATTCTGAAGGCCGCCAGCGCCAACCTGATCCCCTCGACCGTCGAACTCGGCGGCAAGAGCCCCAACATCTTCTTCGAAGACCTCGCGCAGAAGCGCGATGCCTTCTACGACAAGGCGCAGGAGGGCTTCTCGCTCTTCGCGTTCAACCAGGGCGAGGTGTGCACCGCGCCGACGCGAGCCCTCGTGCAGAAGTCCATCTACGACACCTTCGTCGCAGAGGGTGTGGAGCGCACCACCCACGCCATCCAGGGCAACCCGCTCGACACGACTACGCAGGTCGGCGCGCAGGTCAGCCTCAAGCAGCTCGAACGCATCATGGACTACATCGAGATCGGTAAGGCCGAGGGCGCGAAACTGCTGCTCGGCGGCAAGCGCGCCGACCTCGGCGGCGACCTTTCCGGCGGCTTCTACGTGCAGCCGACCATTTTCGAGGGTACCAATGACATGCGCATCTTCCAGGAGGAAATCTTCGGACCGGTGCTCTCGGTCACGAGCTTCGACGACTTCGACGACGCCATGACCATCGCCAATGACACCGAGTTCGGCCTCGGCGCCGGTGTCTGGTCGCGCAACGGCAACATCACCTACCGCGCCGGCCGCGAGATCCAGGCCGGCCGCGTCTGGATCAACAATTACCACACGTACCCCGCGGGCGCCGGCTTTGGCGGCTACAAGAACTCCGGCATCGGCCGCGAGAACAACAAGCTCGCCCTCGGCCACTACCAGCAGACGAAGACCCTGCTGGTGTCGTACAGCGAAGACGCGCTCGGCCTGTTCTAGACCGATTCACGAGCGGATGCCGCGGTGCCACTGGCACCGCGGCATCCGCCTTTTAACTGGCCGCACCCGTGTGAGCGCCCATTTCGCGCTTATGCTGGAAGTCCCGACCGGCTGATGACGCCCGTGTCGCTTCAGACCCGTGAGGATCGAAGGTTGATGATAAGTCCCTGGACCGCTTTCTCCCCCGAGGATTCCGAGCGCGCCACATTTGCCCAACTCGAAAAGGCCCACGAGTCCGCCGTCTCGGATCAGGTCATGCGCAGCGGCGTGCGGCGGCTCGTGCAGGAATCCTGGGTTCGATCGCTGTCGCTGCGACTCGACCCATCGACCGTCGCCCCCGAACATGAGCTCAGTGCCGACGAACTACGCGACCTGCGCAGCCGTCATCCGCTGTCCTCGGTGTTGCCCGTCGTACACAACCTGCTCATCCGCCATGCCTTCGATGCCGGGCTGATCGTCGCCGTCGGTGACGAGTCCGGACGCCTGCTCTGGATCGACGGCGACCGGGTGCTGCGGCGCAAGGCCGAGGAAATGATGTTCGTCGAGGGAGCCGACTGGTCGGAACGCCGGGTCGGAACGAGCGCGCCCGGCACCGCGCTCGCACTGGGCCACGGAATCCAGATTCAGCGCGCCGAGCATTTCAATCGCATGGCGCATCCCTGGAGCTGCACCGCCGTTCCCATCCATGACCCGGAGTCCGGTGTCGTTCTCGGCGTCATCGACATCACCGGTGGCGCGGATGCCGTCGCTCCCCAGACCCTGCCGCTCGTCGAGGCCGCCGTCGCGGCGATCGAGGCAGAGCTGCGCATCCAGCGCCTCGGACTCGCCGCCGACGAACAGGGCGCCGCCCGGGTCGGCCTGGCGCTCACACCGACCCCGCGGCGGCGCGAGGCCCCGGCCGGCCTGACCATTCTGGGCAGCGACAACGGCCAGCTGACCGTCGGCGGTACCACCGTAGAAATCAGCCCGCGCCACGCCGAGATTCTGACCCTGCTGGCCTGGCACCGACAGGGGCTCTCTGCCGACCGCCTCGCGCTCATGCTTAGCGACCAGGCCAACGGGGTCGACACGGTGCGCGCCGAGATGGTGCGGGTGCGCAAGGTGCTCGACGCCCTGAGCCCGCGCATCGTGATCAGCTCCCGCCCGTATCGGCTCGAGTCGCCCCTCGAACTGGATGCTCAACGGGTGCTGGCCTTTCTCGAACGGGGCGCCCACCGGGTCGCGCTCGGCGCCTATCGCGGCGCCGTGCTACCCAACTCCCTGGCACCGGGCATCGTGGAACTGCGCGCGGAGGTCAGCGCGAGGCTGCGCGAGTCGATGCTGAGCGACGCCTCGCCCGACCTGCTGCTGGACTATGCCCGCAGCGAGGAAGCCACCTACGACACCGAGGTCTGGCGGGCCTGCCTGGAACTGCTGCCCCCGCGATCCCCCAAGCGAGCGACGGTCGTGGCGCGCCTGAACCGCATCGAAAATGAACTGAATCGTGCGGACGCCCCGCTTGCCGGGCACCGCAACCTTTCGCAACGTTCCGTGCCCTAGCCTCTACTCACGGTCGCAAGTGCGGCCGCCGACATCGTCGTCGACAGAGGAGTGCCATGACTGTTTATGCAACCCCCGGATCCCCCGACTCGAAGGTCACCTTCAAGTCCCGCTATGAGAACTGGATCGGCGGCGAGTGGGTTGCTCCCGTCAAGGGCCAGTACTTCGAAGACATCTCCCCCGTCAACGGCAAGGCGTTCACCGAGGTCGCCCGCGGAACCGCCGAGGACATCGACCTCGCCCTCGACGCCGCGCACAAGGCCGCACCGGCCTGGGGCAAGACGAGCGCCGCCGAACGTGCGCGCGTGCTGAACCTCATCGCCGATACGATCGACGCCAACCTCGAGCTGCTTGCCGTGGCCGAGACCTGGGACAACGGCAAGCCGGTGCGCGAAACCCTCAACGCCGACATCCCGCTCGCCGCCGACCACTTCAGGTACTTCGCTTCGGCAATCCGCGCGCAGGACGGCGACCACGCCCAGCTCGACGGTGACACCGTCTCCTATCAGTTCCACGAGCCGCTCGGCGTTGTCGGCCAGATCATCCCCTGGAACTTCCCCATCCTGATGGCCGTCTGGAAGCTGGCTCCCGCCCTCGCCGCCGGCAACACCGTCGTGCTCAAGCCCGCAGAGCAGACCCCCGCGTCGATCCTCGTGCTCATCGAACTGCTCGGCAACATTCTTCCCCCGGGCGTCGTGAACATCGTCAATGGGTTCGGACTCGAAGCAGGCAAGCCCCTCGCCTCGAGCAAGCGCATCCGTAAGATCGCCTTCACCGGTGAAACCTCCACCGGCCGCCTCATCCTGCAGTATGCTTCGGCCAACATCATCCCCTCCACGGTTGAACTCGGCGGCAAGAGCCCGAACATCTTCTTCAGCGACGTGGCGCAGGAAAAGGATGCCTTCTACGACAAGGCGCAGGAGGGCTTTGTGCTCTTCGCGTTCAACCAGGGCGAGGTCTGCACCGCGCCGAGCCGCGCGCTGCTGCAGAAGCCCATCTATGACAGCTTCCTCAGCGACGCCGTCGCACGCACCGCCAAGGCGATCCAGGGCAACCCCCTCGACACCAACACACAGGTCGGCGCCCAGGCGAGCAACGACCAGCTCGAGAAGATCCTCTCCTACATCGACATCGGCAAGAAGGAGGGCGCCAAACTGGCCCTCGGTGGCGAACGTGCCGACCTCGGCGGTGACCTCACGGGCGGCTACTACGTGCAGCCGACCATCTTCGAGGGCAACAACAAGATGCGCCTGTTCCAGGAGGAGATCTTCGGACCGGTACTCGCAGTCACGAGCTTCACCGACTACGACGATGCCATCTCGATCGCCAACGACACCCTGTACGGTCTGGGTGCCGGTGTCTGGTCGCGTAACGGTAACGTCGCCTACCGTGCCGGTCGCGACATTCAGGCCGGTCGTGTCTGGGTCAACAACTACCACGCCTACCCGGCCGGCGCCGCCTTCGGTGGCTACAAGAGCTCGGGTATCGGGCGCGAAAACAACAAGCTCGCACTCGGCCACTACCAGCAGACGAAGAACCTGCTGGTGTCCTACTCCGAGAACGCACTCGGCTTCTTCTAAAGCCGGGTTTCTTCTCACCAACATCGCTAGTCAGGGGGCTGCCGACGACGTAACGTCGAGGGCAGCCCCTTTTTACGCACACACATACAGTCAGCCAGGAGGTCAGGTCAATGTCGACACCCACACTCACCGCGGCGGTCACGATTCCCGGTGAATCCCTTGCCCGCGTCGAACTCGCCCCGGTCGCCGTGGACCTTCTGCGCAGTCTCTGGCAGGAGCACGGCCCGCTCATGATCCACCAGTCCGGCGGATGCTGCGATGGCAGCTCCCCGATGGTATTCATGGCCGGCGAATTCATCACCTCCGACCAGGACGTGCGCCTGGGCCGGTTCGACCTCGCCGAGCCTGGCCAGCCGGAACAACCGCTCGACTTCTGGATGTCGGTCGAACAGTTCGCCTACTGGAGCCACACCTTCCTCACGGTCGATGTCGTGCCCGGCCGCGGCAGCGGCTTCTCCGCCGAAGCACCGCGCGGCGTGCGTTTCCTGATCCGCTCGCGCCTGATGGAGACCGCGGAGCCCTTTGCCGGGCCGACCACCGCAACGACGCAGCCCCCCACGGCTGAACCCGTCGCGACCGAAACACGCCCGGAGAGCGTGCCGGCCTGACAGATTCCTGAGCTTAGGAGCCGATCGCCTGGTAGGCGGAGAAGAGCAGCGAGGCGTCGGGACCCTCGAGCATGGTGGGCTTACCCACGTCGTCGAGCACAACGAAGCGCAGCATGCCGCTGCGTGTCTTCTTGTCACGCTGCATCGAGGCCAGCAGGGTGCTCCAGCGGCCTACCGGGTAGCTGATCGGCAGGGTCAGCGAGTCGAGAATGCGGCGATGCCGGTCGACGTTTTCAACCGACAGGCGCCCGCTCAGGGCAGCGAGTTCGGCCGCGAACATCATGCCGACGGCGACCGCGGCCCCGTGGCGCCAGCCGTATCGTTCGGCGTGTTCGACCGCGTGCCCGAGGGTGTGCCCGTAGTTGAGAATCTCGCGCAGGCCGGACTCTTTGAAGTCCTCGCCCACGATGCGGGCCTTCATTTCGATCGACAGTTCGATCAGGCGGCGAAATTCGGGGGTGGTCGGATCGGTGGCGACCGCGACATCCGCTTCGATGATGTCGAGAATCTCGGGAACCTGAATGAAGCCGGCCTTCACGATTTCGGCGAACCCGGCGAGAATTTCGTTCTTCGGCAGGTGTTCGAGCAGGTCGAGGTCGCAGATGACGGCGCTCGGCGCGTAGAACGTGCCCACGAGGTTCTTACCCTCCGCCGTGTTGATGCCGTTCTTGCCGCCCACTGCGGCGTCAACCATGCCGAGCACGCTCGTGGGAACCTGCACGAGCTTCACGCCGCGCAGCCAGGTGGCGGCGACAAAACCGGCGAGGTCGGTGACCGCGCCGCCGCCGAGGCCGATGACGGCGTCGGTGCGGCTGAAATCGGCCTGGCCCATGACCTGCCAACAGAACGCGGCGACCTCGACCCGCTTGGCGGGTTCGGCATCGGGAACCTCGGCGATGAGCACCTCATAGTGCTCGAGCAGGCTCTCGCGCAGGGCCACGGCCCGGGCACCGAGCGTGGAGGTGTGCACGATCAGCACCTTCTTCACGTCGGTGCCGAGCTGGTCGGCGAGCGAGCCGACGAGGCCACGCCCGACCAGCACGTCGTAGCTGTCCGTTCCGCTCACCGTGATGACGGTGGTCGGTACGGTCGTGTCAGCCGGTTTGGTCGTGTCGGCCGGTTTGGTCGTGTCAGCCGGTGCGGTCAGGTCGGTCAGTTCGCTCATGATTTCTCTCTTACCCAGGTCACGATCTCGTCGACAATTCCGTCGATGGGTCGATTCGATGTATCAAAACGGATGCTCGCGAGCTCCTCGTAGATCGGCCGACGCTCGTCATAGATGCGCTGCCAATCCCCGAGGCCGCCGGCCGGGCCGGCGCTCAGAAGCGGTCGTCGCGTGCCTCCGAGCCGAGCCTCCACGACGGCGGCCCGCACGGTGAGAAACACGACCGTGGCCTGGCCGAGGTCGCCGCGAGTCTGCGCGTCAAGCACCGCTCCCCCGCCGAGCGACACGACGGCTCCACCCTTCAGCGCCTCGACGACGGCTTCCCGCTCAATCTGACGAAAGTAGGCTTCACCCTCGCGTTCGAAGATCTCGGGAATTGGCCCGTGGGCGGCCACGATGATCTTGTCGGTGTCGAGAAACGAGAGCCCGAGTGCGCGGGCGACGCGCTTGCCGATCTTGGACTTGCCGGCCGCCATCGGTCCGATGAAGACGAGGGGAAGGGCGTCAAGCGTCGACGTGCCGGCCTGCGTAGTTGAATCGGCCTGCGTGGTCGAATCGGCCTGCGTTGACGGAACGGCCTGGGTTGTCGCGGTCTCAATCATGTCGTGTCACATTCATCGAAGTTGCCGCTTCGCGTCATCGCGGAGCGGGTCTTGCACAATTCGTCTACAGCGAGATTCGTCTACAGCGAGATTCGTCTACAGCGAGATTCGTCTACAGCGAGGCGTCGCTGGCCGCACCCGTCTTCAGGTTCGCCGGGATGTGGGCAAGATACAACTCCAGGTTGCGTCTGGTCTCACCGATCGAATCACCACCGAACTTTTCCAGCACCGAGTTGGCCAGCACGAGTGCCACCATTGCCTCGGCGACGACGCCCGCCGCGGGCACGGCACAGACGTCGGAGCGCTGGTGGTGCGCCGGTGCGGCCTCGCTCGTGGCGACATCCACCGTGCGCAGCGCACGCGGAATCGTCGCGATGGGCTTCATGCCGGCCCGCACCCGCAGCACGGTTCCGGTGCTCATGCCGCCCTCGGTGCCGCCTGCTTTGTCGCTGGCCCGCTGAATGGCGCCGTCGCTCATGACGAGTTCGTCGTGCGCGTCGGATCCGCGGCGGGTTGTCGTGAGAAACCCGTCGCCGACCTCGACGCCCTTGATCGCCTGAATGCCCATGAGCGCGGCAGCGAGCTGGGAGTCCAGTCGGCGATCCCAGTGCACGAACGAACCGAGTCCGGGGGGAAGATTGTAGGCAAGCACCTCGACGACACCACCGAGCGTGTCGCCATCGGCGTGCGCCGCGTCGACCTCGGCGACCATCAAAACGGATGTCGCGGGGTCGAAACAGCGCAACGGGTCGGCGTCGAGGGTGTCGAGGTCGCTCGGGCGCGGCAGGGGGGCGTCTTCGGGCACGCGCACCGGACCGATCGCGAGCGTGTGGCTCACGAGGGTGATGCCCAGCTCGGCGAGAAAGGCCCGGGCGACGGCGCCCAGGGCGACCCGCGCGGCGGTTTCGCGAGCGCTCGCACGCTCGAGCACCGGTCGGGCCTCATCAAAGTCATACTTTTGCATGCCCACCAGGTCGGCGTGTCCCGGACGCGGTCGCGTCAGCGCTGCACCGCGACCGCGGGTGGAGGCCGCTGCCCCATCTTCGGGGGCGTCTGCCCCCATCACGTCGACCCACTTGGGCCATTCCGTGTTGCCAATGCGCAACGCAATCGGACCGCCGAGGGTGAGCCCGTGGCGAATGCCGCCGGAGATGGTGAGATCGTCCTCCTCGAATTTCATGCGCGCACCACGGCCGTAGCCGAGCTTTCGGCGCGCGAGATCGAGACGGATACCAGACAGGGATACCGGGATTCCAGCGGGCAAACCCTCGACAATAGCGATGAGTTCGGGGCCGTGGGATTCTCCGGCAGTGAGCCAACGAAGCATGGCCCTATTCTTTCACAGCCTCGCAGCTTCTTTCACAGCACTGTCGTTCTCATACAGCGCTGTCGTTCTCACACAGCACTGTCCTTCTTATACAGCACTGTCGTTCTCACACAGCACTATCGACGTCCGGGGCCCCGGCTTGAGCCGCCGGGAGCGCTTTTCGCTGCCTAGAGCGCGGCGCGCATGGCGGCGAGCACGGCAACTTCGCGCGGCAGCGGCGCGAACGGATCTCCGGCAACGAAGATGCGCACCTGGATCAGCGCCTGGTGCAGCAGCAGGCCCAGGCCCGAGGCGACACGGCCGCCGGCGTGCGACCAGGACTCGGCGAGGGCACTGGGCCAGGGCGAATAGGCCACGTCGAAGAGCAGCGCACTGGCCCGCAGGGTGCTGGGAAACTGAACATCGAGTACGGTGCCGCCGGGCAGGGTGCTGATCACGAGGTCGCTCACGCGGCCCGGTGCATCGATGCTGCGCAGGGTGGACACGGTGACGAGCAGACCGAGCTGGTGTCCGAGTTCGACGAGGGTCGTGGCCTTCGCGGGGGTGCGGACCACGACATCGACCGTTTCGGCACCGAGTTCGGCCGCGGCGGCCAGGGCCGACGCACCCGTCGCGCCGGCGCCGAGAATGGTCACGTGGGTGGCGTGGGTCACGCCACTCTCGCCGAGCGCACGCACCAGGCCCGGCACATCCGTATTGAAACCCGAGAGCGTTCGCTGCGCGTGGTGAGTGCCGACGAGAACGGTGTTGACGGCGTTCGTGAGCTGTGCGATGCGGTCGAGGTCGTCGATGAGCGGCAGGATCTCCCGCTTGAGCGGCATGGTCAGGGACAGGCCGCGCCATTCGGGTGCGAGGGCGCCCACGAAACCCGCGAGGGTGCCCTCCGGTACCTCGATCGCGTCGTACCGCCAGTCGAGGCCGAGCTCCCGGTACGCGGCGCGGTGCAGGGCGGGCGACCGGGAATGGCCAACCGGGGATCCGAGCACGGCCAGGCGCGGAATCATCGGGGCTGCATCAGACTGGGCTGCATTAGACGAAGCTGACTCAAACGGAGCTGACTCAAACGGAGCTGACTCAAACGAAGCTGCATTATTCAACGGGGCGATTCTCCCTCATCCAGTCCTGCCACACGATGACGGCGGCGTCGTGTTCCGCGACGGTATCAGAGAACACGGTTTCACCGGTGTCGAGGTTGGTCGTCACGAAGAACAGCCAGGTTCCGTCGGCCGGATGCAGCGCCGCATCGATCGCGAGATCCCCCGGATTCGAGATGGGTCCCACGACCATGCCGGGGTGCACGTAGGTGTTGTAGAGGTTGCCGGCGTCGGCGCGCTCCGCGTCGGTCGTGGTCACGAGGTGCGTGTTGCCCGTGCCGTAGGCCACGGTCGCGTCGGATTGCAGCAGTCCGCTGTCCCACAGCGACGGCTCGAGCCGGTTGAGAAAGACCCGGGACACCTTGTAGTAGTCATCGCGCAGGCCGGCTTCACGCTGGATCAGGGACGCAAGCACGATGGTGGACCAGCGGTCCTCGACGGCGACCCCGACCGAGTCGAGTGCCTGGAACTGCCGTTTGACGAGGGTCGTGATGGCGTCGACGGCGGTGATTCCCGGCGCGAAGGTATAGGTCGCTGGAAAGAGGAAACCTTCGAGGGTCGTCGCCTCGGCCGGCAGCCCATACGGCGTGAGATCGGCCGCAGCGGCCTGCAGATCGGTGAGGGGAATCTCGGTTCCCTCGGAGATGATCTGCAGCACATCGACGGCGGCGGTTCCCTCCGGCACCACGATGGTCAGTTCGAGCTTGTTGGCGTCGTCAAGGATCGCTGAGAGGGCGGCGGTGCCGCTCAGTCTGGTGGCGAGCTGGTAGGCGCCGGGCTGAAAGATCGGTTCGGGGGTCATCGCCAACAGGGCATCGTAGAAGGCGTCAAAGCTTTTCACGACGCCTTCATCCAGCAGGGTGGTGGCGATGTCGGCACCGGAGTCACCGTCGTTGATCATGACGACGATCGGTTCACCGTCGGCGGCTTCCTCTTCCGTGAAGTCCGCCGGTCCCTGGGTGGCATTGATGAGCTGGGTGAGTGGCCCCTGCAGGGCGAATGCCCCCACGGCCATGAGTCCGAGCAGCACAACGACAACGCTCAGACAGCCCCAGGCTCCGCGGTGCGATTTCTTCTCTCGCGGCGGTTCGCTGCTGAGCCGTTGCCGACGGGTGGATCGTGTGGATCGTGTGCTGGCCGCGACCGGCACGCCTCCGGCCAATGCCGCAGCGGTGCCTGCCGCGGGCTCGGCCGCGAACATCGCCGTGACGCGGTCCTGCGAACCGTCGGGATGGGGCGCTTCCGGCGTGCTCTCGGCCGGCGTGCTCTCGGCCGGCGCACTCTCGGCCGGCGCACTCTCGGCCGGCGCGCTCTCGGCCGGCGTGCCCTCGGCCGGCGTGCCCTCGGCCGGTACAGCGGC
>NZ_SOHE01000031.1 GCF_004403305.1 Cryobacterium frigoriphilum
CCGGGTGAGTGCCGCGCCCGGGTGAGTGCCGCGCCCGGGTGAGTGCCGCGCCCGGGTGAGTGCCGCGCCCGGGTGAGTGCCGCGCCCGGGTGAGTGCCGTGGCCGGAGGAGTGCGTGCCCGGGTGAGTGCCGTGCCCCTATGCGTGCCGCGACGCCCGGCGCGGCCGTGGTACCGCGGTACGAGGTTCCGCGTGCCGCAACGGTGCCCCGGGAGGACGCGCCGCAGCATCCGTCGCCCGTAGCGTGTGTTGTGGGGGCAATTTACGGCCCCACCCGACAACGTGGATGAGGCAACGGATGATGCAGGTCAACAAGTGATTCAGGCACAGTCCCTGACCAAGCAGTACGGAAGCAAGACCGCGGTCGATTCAATCGACTTCACGGTGCAGCCCGGCAAGGTGACCGGCCTGCTCGGCCCCAACGGTGCGGGCAAGTCCACGACGATGCGTATGGTCGTCGGGCTCGACCGGCCCACCAGCGGCTCCGTCATCGTGAACGGCAAGCCGTACCGCGAGCACAAGGCGCCGCTGCGCGAAGTCGGCGTGCTGCTCGACGCGAAGGCCGTGCACACCGGCCGCAGCGCCTACAACCACCTGCTCGCCCTCGCCGCGACACACGGCATCCCCGCGAGCCGGGTGCGCGAGGTCATCGAGCTCACCGGCCTGCAGTCCGTCGCCCGCAAACGCGTCGGCGGCTTCTCGCTCGGCATGGGCCAGCGCCTCGGCATCGCCGTCGCGCTGCTCGGCGACCCGGCCACCCTCATTCTCGACGAGCCCGTCAACGGTCTCGACCCCGAAGGCGTGCTCTGGGTGCGTCAGCTCACCCGCCGCCTTGCCGCCGAGGGCCGCACCGTCTTGCTCTCCTCGCACCTGATGAGCGAGATGGCGCTCACGGCCGATCACCTCATTGTGCTCGGCCGCGGCCGAGTCATCGCCGACGCCCCCGTCGACGACATCATCAACGCGTCCACCCGCGGCATGGTGCGGGTGCGCAGCCCGCGGGCCACCGAGCTCGCCGCACTCTTCGCTCGGCCGAATGTCACCGTCACCAGCGTCGAACGCGACGTTCTCGAGATCGTCGGCGTGACCGCCCCCGAGATCGGCGACGCAGCAGCGGGCGCCGGCCTGCCGCTGCACGAGCTGGCCTCGATCAACGGATCCCTCGAAGACGCCTACATGGCCCTCACCCAGGACGAGGTCGAATACCGCACCGGCGGCGGCACCGCCGACCCCTCACCCGAACGCACCGCCAGCGAGCTGCAGGAGGTAGCACGATGAGCACCCTCACCACCCCGAACCCATCCCCGACGACGGATGCCGCCCCCGTCGCCCCGCGCCCGGCCACCGGTTCCGGCCTGAGCTTCGTCGGCATCCTGCGCTCCGAGTGGATCAAGCTGCGCAGCCTCCGATCCACGGTCTGGTCCTTCGCCCTGGTCATCGTCGTGTCCCTGGGCATGGCGCTGCTGATGTCGTCGACCGCGACCGGCAACAGCGGACTCGTGCTTGCGGACGACGACCAGATGGCCTTTATTCTGAGCGTCACCACCTTCGGCATCTTTTTCGGCCAGATGATCGTCGCCGTGCTCGGAGTCATCTCCGTGACCGGCGAGTATTCCACCGGCATGATCAAGTCCACTCTCACCGCGGTGCCCCGGCGGCTGCCGGCCCTCGCGGCCAAGATGATCGTGATGTTCACGGCGACCTTCATCGTCGGCGTCATCAGCACCGTGGGGTCCTTCTTGGTGGCGTCGCCGATCCTCGCCGGCAGTGACATCAGCGCCGACCTGACCGACCCCCTGCTGATGCAGGCGGTGTTCGGCGGAGCCCTCTACCTCGCCCTGATCGCCGTCTTCGCCCAGGGGCTCGGCACCATCCTGCGCAGCAGCGCCGGCGGCATCGCCCTGGCGCTCGGGATCCTGCTGGTGCTGCCCGTCGTGCTGTCGATGATTCCGGCCGAGTGGACCGCGGACCTCGGCCCGTACCTGATTTCCAACGCCGGCGCGGAAATCTTCTTCACCTCCGGCTACAGCGTGGTCGAGGAAGCGTGGCAGAACCTGCTCATCACCCTCGGTTGGGTCGCGGCCAGCCTCGGCCTCGCCGGGCTGCTGCTTAAGTCGCGCGACGCCTAAGGCCGCTGCACACGGGGCACCGCGTACAGTTTGCCTATGAGCACGAGCAATTCCTCCCCCGGGGGCCACACGGCGCCCGGGGGAGAATTGCGTACAGATGCACAGCCGCAACTTCTACTGCCGACCCCGCCCGGCGTCGCCCGCCGGTTCTGGGCCCGGCACCCCTGGCTAACGGATGTCGGCGTCGTGCTGTGTTATCTGCTGCCGCTGCTTCTGGTCACCGGGAGTCCGGGTGACCGGTCGGTACCGGAACTCGTCAACCAGGGCGTCGTCATCGTCGTCGTCAGCATTGCCCTGCTGTTTCGGCGCCATGCTCCGCTTCTCGTGCTCACCGTCTCCGCGGCCGGACTGTTCGTGTCCTACCCCGTTTTCAGCCCCGCCGACACGTTCCCGCTGCTCATCGCGCTGTACGCCGTGGCCGTCTACCGCGGGGCGGGCAGCGCGTGGATTGGATTCGGGGCATCCGCGGTCGCCGGATTTCTTGCCGCCGGCCTGCGCCCCGGTGAACTGGCCTGGATAGCCGTTGGTTCGCAATATGCGGTCACGATGCTTGCCGCCACCCTGATCGGGGTGAACGTCGGAAATCGAAAACGCTACGTCGGTGCCCTGCTCGACCTCGCCGCCCAGCTGGCCGCGGAGCGTGACCGGCAGGCCCGGCTCGCCCGCGTCGCCGAGCGGGCCCGCATCGCCCGCGAAATGCACGACGTCATCGCCCACAGCCTCTCCGTCATGGTTGCGCTCGCCGACGGATCCAGCGCCGTCGCCACGAGCGATCCCGCACGGGCCCAGACCGCGATGCGCGAGGTCGCCACGACCGGCCGCGCTTCCCTGGCCGAAATGCGTCGCCTGCTCGGCGTGCTCACGCAGACCGAAATGCAGACCGAGCTGCAGACGGAGCTGCAGACCCAGACGCAGGCGTTGCGGCCGCAACCGGGCCTCGAGCAACTCGCCGAGCTGGTCGAAACGTATCGCGGGGCCGGCCTGCCGACCCGGCTCGAGATGGAGGGGGCCGGCCCCGACAATCCGGGGCTGCAGCTGGCCATCTACCGCGTCGTGCAGGAGTCTCTCACCAACGCGCTGCGCTACGCCGCCCGGTCGACCCTCGTCACCGTGCGGGTGCGCATGCACAGCGACCGGGTCGAGATCGTCGTCTGCGACAACAGCGCCACCCCCTCGGCGCCGTCGTCGCAGGGGTCGGGCCGGGGGCTCATCGGCCTGCAGGAACGCGTCGCCCTCTACGGCGGCACGCTCGAGGCCGGACCACGCCCCGACGGCGGCTGGCAGGTGCGTGCCACACTGAACGTCGACGCGGCACCGAACGACGCGGCACCGAATACCGAATCATTCATCGACCAGGGGGAGCCCAGATGACCGCGACAGACCCGGCACCGGCCGGCATCCGGGTGCTGCTCGTCGACGACCAACCGCTGCTGCGGATGGGCTTTCGCATGGTGCTCGACGCCGAAACCGACCTGACCGTCGTCGGTGAGGCCGGTGACGGCGCGCAGGCGATCCGGCTGGCGCAGAGCCTCGAACCCGACGTGATCCTCATGGACGTGCGGATGCCCGGCATGGACGGCATCGAGGCGACCCGGCAGATCGCCGCGGCGCGGTCGGCGAGCCGCATCATCATTCTCACGACCTTCGACCTCGACGAGTACGCCTTCGGCGGGTTGCGGGCCGGCGCGAGCGGTTTTCTGCTGAAGAATGCCGAGCCGAACGAACTCATCGCGGCGATCCGCACGGTCGCCGGCGGCGAAGCATCCGTTTCACCCCGCGTCACCCGTCGCATGCTCGAGCTGTTCGGCGCGCAGCTGCCGTGCCGGGCGACGGATGCCGCCCCCGCGCCCGCAGACCGCCTCGTCGTGCTGACCGAACGCGAACGCGAGGTGTTTCTCGCCATCGCCGAGGGCCTGTCCAACTCCGAACTGGCGGCCCGTCTCTTTCTCTCGGAGTCGACCGTCAAGACCCACGTCGGTCGTATCCTGTTCAAACTCGACCTGCGTGACCGGGTGCAGGCTGTGATCCTCGCCTACGACCTCGGCCTCGCCTGAAGACCGAGATCGGCCTGAGCCACGATATGGCGGGCGATTTCGAGCGCGCTCGTCGCCGCCGGCGACGGTGCGTTCAGCACGTGAATCTGCCGTGGCGCGTGTTGAATCACGAAGTCGTCCGCGAGTGAGCCGTCGGGCAGAATCGCCTGGGCACGCACGCCGGCTCCGGCCCGCACGATGTCGGCGTGGGTCAGCTCGGGCACCAGCCGCGCCAGGCTCGACGCGAACAGCCGTTTCGACAGCGACCGGGCAATTTCCTGCCCGCCGGTCAGTACGTTCCGGCTCGCGAGTCTCAAGAATCCGGGATAGCTGACGGCGTCGAGGGTGTCGCGCACGTTGACCCGTCCCCACGAATACCCCTCTCGGGCGAGCGCGAGCACGGCGTTCGGCCCGGCGTGAACGGAACCGTCGATCATCCGGGTGAAGTGCACGCCCAGAAACGGCAGGTCGGGGTCGGGCACCGGGTAGATCAGGCCGCGCACCAGATCACGACGGTCGGCCACGAGTTCGTAGTATTCGCCGCGAAACGGCACGATGCGGGCCGCGGGCCGCAGCCCGGCCAGCAGCGCGATACGGTCGCTCTGCAGCCCGGCACAGTTGATCAGCAGGTCCGCCGTGACCGACCCGGAATCGTGCACGACCGTCACCTGTCGATCGGTCACACGGATGTCCCTCGCGCAGGTTCCGAGCAGCAGCTCGGCCCCCTGCGCCTCGGCCAGCCGAGCGAGTGTCAGCGTCACGGCGGTGTAGTCGATGATGCCGGTCGACTCCACCCGCAGGGCTTCGACCGCGGCAACGTGCGGCTCGAATTCACGCGATTCGGTGCCTGACACCAGCCGCGCCGCGATGCCGTTGGCCCTCGCTCGGTCGCTGAGCGCCCGCAACCGGGGAATTTCCCGGCTGGTGACGGCGACGATGAGCTTGCCGCAGCGCTCATGCGCGATACCGTTCTTCTCGGCGAACCGAAACATCGAGGCGTTGCCCGCCGTGCAGAGGGTTGCCTTGAGGGACCCCGGCTTGTAGTACGGGCCGGCATGGATCACCCCAGAGTTGTGACCGGTCTGGTGCGCGGCCCAGCGCGCCTCTTTCTCGAGTACCGTGACGCGCGCACCGAGACGGCTGAGTCGCTCGGCGACCGCCAACCCCACGATGCCGCCGCCAATGATTACCACGCGTGTAGATGACATTTTCTCCTCGTCGGCGGCCGGTCGCGCCGAGCCTAGCGGCAGACGTCAGTCGGTAGAGTGCTTGAATGCGTACTTTTTACCCGGAAATCGAACCCTACGAAACCGGTCTGCTCGAGGTGGGCGACGGTCAGACCCTGTACTGGGAGGCCTCGGGAAACCCCGAGGGCAAGCCAGCCGTCTACCTGCACGGCGGCCCGGGCGGGGCCTCGAGCGCGAGCCAGCGCCGGGTGTTCGACCCGGAGAAGTACCGCATCATCCTCTTCGACCAGCGCGGCTGCGGCCAGAGCACGCCGCACGCGAGCGACCCCGCGGCCGATCTGGCCGCCAACACCACCTGGCACCTCGTCGCCGACCTGGAGACCCTGCGCGAGCACCTCGGCATCGACCGGTGGCTGGTCTGCGGCGGTTCCTGGGGCAGCTCGCTCGGCCTGGCCTACGCCCAGACCCACCCCGACAAGGTCACCGAGCTCATTGTGCGCGGCATCTTCACGCTGCGTCCCGTCGAACTCGACTGGTTCTACGAGGGTGGCGCGGCCGCCATCTACCCCGACCTCTGGGAGAGCTTCATCGCCCCGGTCCCGGTCGATGAGCGCGGTCACCTGATCGAGGCCTACAGCCGCCTGTTGAATGATCCCGACCAGTTCGTGCGCGAGCGCGCGGGTGTGGCCTGGTCCACCTGGGAGTCCTCGACGATCACCCTGCTGCAGGAGCCGGACAAGATCGCGCACTTCACCGAGCCGGCCTTCGCGGTGGCGTTCGCCCGCATCGAGAACCACTACTTCAGCAACAGGGGCTGGTTCGAACCGAACCAGCTGATTCGCGATGCCGGCAAACTCGCGGATATCCCGGGTGTCATCGTGCAGGGCCGTTACGACATGTGCACCCCGGCCTTCACAGCCTGGGAGCTGCACAAGAACTGGCCGGAGGCCGAGTTTCAGATGATCCCTGATGCGGGCCACGCCTTCGACCAGCCGGGCATTCTCGACGCGATCGTGACCGCGACGGATCGGTTCGCCGCCGCTGAATAGAGCTCTGTCCCCCGCGTGAGCGCGGGGTAGGCCCTCTGGTCGAACCCCATTTAGGGGGGCGCGGCCGTTTGGGGCACATGGCACTCTGTGCTTCATGAGAGAAACTCGGTTCCCGGATGGGGAGGTTCAGGGGCGCCGACGCGCGTCCCTGATCGCCTCGGCTCTTTCGATCACCCTGCTGGCGACCACCTTCTTGGTGGCCGTCGCGCAGCCTGCCGGCGCCGTGGAACCCTGCGCTGCCGAGTCCAATGCGATCGTCTGTGAGAACAGCAAGACCGGCACCGCCCCGTCTGGCTGGGATATCAACGGCTTCGGTGACCCCAGCATTCAGGGGTTCTCGACCGACATCAGCGTCAATGTCGGCAGGCGGGTCGACTTCAAGATCGACACCAACGCCTCGGCCTACACGATCGAAATCTTTCGCACGGGCTGGTATCAGGGCCTCGGAGCACGCAGTATCGCGACGGTCGTTCCCTCGGCGACCCTGCCGCAACAGCAGCCCACGTGCATTTCGAGCGTGGCGACCCAGATCTATGACTGCGGCAACTGGGGCGTTTCGGCGTCGTGGACGGTGCCCACCGACGCCGTGTCCGGTGTCTACATTGCGCGCCTGCGCCGTTCCGATACCGGCGGGTCAAGTCACATCACCTTCGTCGTGCGCGACGAAGCGAGCCGGGCGAATGTGCTCTTTCAGACCTCGGATACCACGTGGCAGGCGTACAACAACTACGGCGGCAGCAGCTTTTACCAGGGCGCCAGCCCGGGCCGCGCCTACAAACTCAGCTACAATCGACCGTTCTCGACCCGGGGTTCCTCCGGCGGACGCGACTTCTACTTCGGCAACGAGTATCCGCTCGTGCGCTTCATGGAGAAGAACGGCTACGACGTCACCTACCAGAGTGGCATCGACACTGACCGTCTCGGGGCAGGGCTGCTCAATCACCAAGTCTTTCTCTCCGTCGGACACGATGAGTACTGGTCGGGGCGGCAACGCGCCAACGTCGAGGCCGCGCGGGATGCGGGCGTGAACCTGCAGTTTCTGTCGGGCAACGAAATGTACTGGCGCACCCGCTACGAACCCTCCGTCGACGGCAGCAACACCGCCTACCGCACCGTCGTCTCGTACAAGGAAACCTGGAGCTACGACAAGATCGATCCGAGTCCCGAATGGACCGGAACCATGCGCGATCCCCGATTCGCCTCGGCGGCCAACGGCGGTGGTCAGCCCGAAAACGGGGTGTCCGGCACCATGTACACGTCGAACTTCTCGGACCTTGCGGTCTCCGTCAGCGCCCAGGAAGGCAAGCTGCGGCTGTGGCGCAACACCACCCTGGCCACCCTGCCCGCCGGAACGACGAGGGCCCTGGCCAGTCACACGATCGGCTACGAGTCGAACGAAGACGTAGACAACGGCTTCCGACAGGCCGGGCTGATTCGCCTGTCGACCACGACCGGAGCGGTGCCCGAATACATGCAGGACTTCGGCAACACGGTGCTGCCCGGAACGACGACGCACCATCTCACGCAGTACCGGGCCCCCAGCGGGGCGCTGGTCTTTTCTGCCGGCAGCGTGCAGTGGACCTGGGGGCTCGACGCCAGGCACGATGGCAACGGGGCCGCTGCCGACGTACGGATGCAGCAGGCGCAGGTCAACCTCTTCGCCGACATGGGCGTGCAACCGCTGACACTGGACACGGCCCTGACCCTCTCGAGCGCGAGTACCGATCGAACGCCCCCGACGGCGGTGATCACCGCTCCGGCCGCGGGCACGAGTGTGCCCAACGGCACCTCCGTGACCGTGACGGGCACGGCCTCAGATGTCGGCGGCGTTGTGGCCGGTGTCGAAGTGTCGACCGATGGCGGGCAGACCTTCAGCGCCGCGACCGGAACCACCAACTGGACGTACTCGTACCTTCAGAAGGGGGCCGGCGGTCAAAACGTGCAGGCGCGGGCGATGGATGACAGCTCGAACATGGGGGCATCCGTTCAGCGCTCGCTGACCAGTGGGGGGCCGTACTCCGCCCTGGGGCTGCTGGCGCCCCGTGCCGCCGATTTCGGCGACGCGGCCGCCGAAGAGCTGGGCCTGCGGTTCACGCCGACCGTGAACGGGTCGATCACCGGGGTTCGGTTCTTCAAGAGCAGCACCAACACCGGCACCCACACCGGCACGCTCTGGGACAACGCCGGCAACCGGCTCGCCGTCGTCACCTTTGGCACGGAAACGGCCTCCGGATGGCAGTCCGCGAACTTCTCGTCACCGGTAGCGGTCACGGCCGGCCAGGCCTACACCGTGTCGTATTTCAGTCCCAGGGGACACTACTCAGCAGACGCCTACTTCTGGGCCTACCGGGGCGATTCCCGTGGACCGCTCACCGTGGCGGGAGGTTTCGGTGCGACACCGGCGGGGGTCTACAACAGCAACGGAACGTTCCCGACCGACTCCTACCGAGGCCACAACTACTACGTTGACGCCATCTTCACCCCGGGAAGCACCCCGACCCCGACCCCGACCCCGACCCCGACCCCGACTCCGACGCCCACCCCGGGCGCATCGACGACGCTGCTGGGTGCCGAGACGCCGATTGTGGCGTCGGCAACCGGCGACACCGCTGCCATCGAGCTCGGGGTCTCGGTGATCCCGTCGGTGAACGGAACGGTGTCGGCCATCCGCTTCTACAAGGGCGGCAATAACGGCGGCACCCATACGGGCAGCCTGTGGAATGCGGCCGGCACCCGGTTGGCCACCGTCACGTTCGCGAACGAGACCACGAGCGGATGGCAGTCGGCCACGTTGACGACGCCGGTTGCTCTCACCGCGGGCGAGAAGTACGTCGTGTCGTACTATGCACCCCAGGGGCGATACTCCTACTCGTCGGCGTACTTTCAGACGGCGAAAACCAGCGGCGCCCTCACCGCAGCGGCAACGACAAACGGGCTCTATCGCTACGGCACGGGTGGTGGTTTTCCCACTGCCGCGTTCAATGCCACGAACTACTTCGTCGACCTGGCGTTCACCCCGGCCGGCACGACCCCGACTCCGACCCCGACCCCGACCCCAACCCCGACCCCAACCCCAACCCCAACCCCAACCCCAACACCCACCCCCACTCCCACGCCGACCCCGGGAACGCCCGTGTCACTACTCGGAACCGAGACCCCCGCCGTGGCATCGGCCGCTGACACCGCCGCGGTCGAACTGGGCATGTCCTTCACGCCGTCCGTGGCCGGCCGGGTGACCGGCATCCGCTTCTACAAGGGAGCCGGGAACACCGGAACGCACACCGGCAAACTGTGGAGCACGACCGGCACGAACCTGGCCACGGTGACCTTCACCGCGGAAAGTGCGACCGGCTGGCAGACCGCGCAGCTCGCCACCCCGGTGACCCTGGTCGCCGGAACGACCTACGTCGTGTCGTATCTGGCACCCCAGGGCCGCTACTCCTACACCTCGAGCTATTTCACGACCGCTAAGACGACCGGTCCGCTCACCGCGGCCGCGAGTGCCAACGGCCGGTATCGCTACGGGGCCGGCGGTGGCTTTCCCAGCTCCTCCTTCAACGCCACCAATTACTTCGTCGATGTGAACTTCGTTCCCACCTCCTAGGGCGGGCCACGCGCGACCCGAACACCGGCCGTGAGGCCGGGCGACCAGAAATGAGATCAACCGTGAATTCGAAGTTGAAAATCGCCGTGATCGGCGCCGGCTACTGGGGCCCGAACCTGGCCCGAAACTTCAGCGCGAGCCCGGAGTGGGACCTCGTGGCGATCTGCGATCTGGACCGCGAGCGGGCCCAGACACTCGCCGACCGGGCCGGCGGCAACCCCGCGGTGTTCACCGATGTCGGTGAGCTCCTGGCGCAGACCAACCTCGATGCCGTCGCGGTCGCCACGCCAGCCCGCACTCACAACGGGGTGGTGATGGCCGCCCTGCGAGCGGGCAAGCACGTTTTGGTCGAAAAGCCGCTCGCCGACACCCACGAGCGCGGGGTCGCGATGGTGCAGGAGGCGGCGGCTCGCGGACTCACCCTGATGGCCGATCACACCTACTGCTACACCCCCGCGGTGCTGAAGATTCGAGAGATCATCGCCGACGGAGCTCTCGGAGACCTGCTCTTCATCGACTCGGTACGCATCAACCTCGGCCTCGTGCAGCCCGACGTCGACGTGTTCTGGGACCTCGCCCCGCATGATCTCTCAATCATCGACTTCATCCTGCCCGGTGGGCTGCGCCCGTCGGTGGTGTCCGCCCACGGTGCCGATCCGCTCGGTTCCGGCAAGTCCTGCATCGGCTATCTGACCGTTCCCCTCGCGGGCAACGCCATTGCGCATGTGCACGTCAACTGGCTGAGTCCGACCAAGATTCGACGGATGGTCATTGGCGGAACGCTGCGCACCCTGGTCTGGGACGATCTGAACCCGCAGCAGCGGCTCAGCGTCTACGACCGCGGGGTCGACCTCACGCAGCAGAGCGTCGACGGCGTGGATCGCGCCTCCTCGATGGTCTCCTATCGGCTGGGTGACACCTGGTCTCCCGCCCTGCCGGAGCGTGAGGCCCTCGGGGTGATGGCGAGCGAATTCGCGGCGAGCATCCGGCAGGCCCGGCCGGCCCGCACCGACGGCGAGGCCGCCCTGCGCGTGCTCGCTGTGCTCGAGGCGGCGAGCCGCAGCCTGCTGATTTCCGGCGCCATGGCCGAGGTCGAGGTCACGCCGGTGCCGGCGGAAGCCGCATCGGTCGCCGCGTTGGTCGAGGCCCGTCGATGAGCGCCCTGCAGGGTGCGAGCGTGCTGGTCACCGGCGGCGCGGGCACCATTGGTTCCACCCTCGTCGATCAGCTGCTCGACGCGGGTGTTGCCCACATCGATGTTCTGGACAATTTCGTGCGCGGCAGGGCCAGCAACCTCACGAGCGCCTTGGCCTCGGGGAGGGTGACCGTGGTCGAGGGTGACCTTCGTGACCGCGACCTCGTTCATGACGTCACGCGCGGCAAGGACCTGGTGTTTCACCAGGCTGCAATCCGCATTACCCAGTGCGCCGAGGAACCACGGCTCGCGCTCGAGGTGCTCGTCGACGGCACCTTCAATGTGCTCGAGGCCGCGCAGCTGCACGGGGTGGGCAAGGTGATCTCGGCTTCGAGCGCATCCGTTTACGGCATGGCGGAGCAGTTTCCGACCACCGAGCGCCATCACCACCACAACAATGACACCTTCTACGGGGCGGCGAAGTCCTTCAACGAGGGCATGCTGCGTAGTTTTCGGGCCATGTACGGCACCGACTATGTGTTGCTGCGCTACTTCAACGTGTACGGACCGCGAATGGATGTGCACGGCCTGTACACCGAGGTTCTGGTGCGATGGATGGAGCGCATCATGGACGGTCAGCCGCCCCTCATCTTCGGCAGCGGACTGCAGACGATGGACTTCGTGTTCACCGACGACATCGCCAGGGCCAACATTCTGGCGGCGACGAGCGACGTGCGCGAGGGCGTCTACAACGTGGCGAGCGGAACGGAAACGAGCCTGCTGGGTCTGGCCGAGGGACTGCTGCGGGTCATGGACTCCGACCTGTCGGTGGAGCACGGACCCGACCGCGCCGTCAACGGCGTGGCTCGCCGTCTTGCCGACACCACGAGCGCCTGGGACGATCTGGGCTTCGCCGCCCGGGTCGGCCTCGACGACGGCCTGCGCAAACTCGTGCAGTGGTGGATGCCGCTGCGCGAGCAGATTGCCGCCGAGCGTTTCGTGGGAGTTGCCCAGTGACGCGCATCAACGTGATGAAGCCGTGGTTCGGTGACGAAGAGATCGCGGCCGTCACCGCCGTCATCGCGTCGGGTTGGGTCGCACAGGGACCGCGCGTGGTCGCCTTCGAAGAACAGTTCGCGGTCGCCGTGCACGCAGAGCACGCCGTCGCCACGTCGAACTGCACAACGGCGCTGCACCTGGCGCTCGTGGTCGCCGGCATCGGCGCGTCCGATGACGTTGTCGTTCCGTCATTCTCCTTTATCGCCACCGCGAACGCGCCGACCTACGTCGGAGCTCGCGTCGTGTTTGCCGATGTGGATGCCCAGACGGGCAACGTGACGGCCGACACGATTCGCGTTGCGCTCACCCCACGCACCCGAGCGGTCATCGTGGTCGACCAGGGCGGCGTCCCGGTGGACCTCGACCCCATTCGGGCGCTGTGCGATCCGCTCGGGATCGTCATTATCGAGGACGCGGCCTGCGCCGCCGGCGCCACCTATCACGGGCGGTCCGTGGGCGCCGGGGCCGACGTCACCGTCTGGTCCTTCCATCCGCGCAAGATTCTGACGACCGGCGAGGGCGGCATGCTGACCACTGACCGGCTCGACTGGGCGGAGCGGGCGCGCCGGCTGCGTGAACACTCGATGAGCGTTTCGGCCACTGACCGGCACGCCTCGGTGTTGGCGCCGGCCGAGGAATACTCCGAGATCGGGTACAACTACCGCATGACGGATCTGCAGGCGAGCGTCGGCATCGTGCAGCTCGGCCGTCTCCCGGTGATTGTGCAGCGCCGGCGTGAACTCGCCGCGGTTTACGCGCGGGCGGTGCAGGGCGTTGCCGGGCTGCGCGCGGTCACCGACCCGCACTGGGGCCAGTGCAACTTTCAGTCGTTCTGGCTGGAGGTCGGGGCGGAATACCCGCTGACGAGGGATGAGCTGCTGGAGCGGCTTGCGCAGGCCGACATTTCCGCTCGTCGCGGCATCATGGCGGCGCACCGACAGCCGGCGTACGCCGCGCGGGACACGGGAGGCGCAGCGCTCACCATCACCGAGCGGCTCACCGACAACACCCTCATCCTGCCGCTCTACCACCAACTGACCGACGCGGATCAGGCCCGGGTGATCGAGGCGCTGGCCCTGGAGGGTGCACTGCGACGTGGTTGAGCTACTTCTGGTCGGCGCGAGTGGTCTCGCACGCGAGGTGCTGAGTGTGATTCGTGCGGCCGGGGCCGTCGACACCGTCGGAATGCTGGATGATTCCCCGCAATTGTGGGGCACCCGGCTCGCCGGGGTGCCCGTGCTCGGCTCCCTCGCGACGGTCGCCGAGCACCCCGATGCTCAGCTCGTGCTGTGCGTCGGCCAGGGAACGGCTCGCGCACGCATCGTCGAACGGCTCGCGGACTCTGGCGTGACGGCTCTGCGTTTCGCCCGCGTAGTGCACCGCAGCGTGGAGGTGCCCGATTCCTGTCGAATCGGACCCGGCAGCATCGTGCTGGCCGGCACCGTTCTCACGGCCGACGTCATCATCGGCTCCCATGTTGTGATCATGCCCCACGTCACGCTGACGCACGGAAACCGCATCGATTCCTTTGCGACGCTCTGTGCGGGCGTCACTCTCGGCGGCGACGTGCGCGTCGAAGCCGGTGCCTACCTCGGCATGAATTCGGCCGTTCGCCAGCGGGTGCGAATCGGCGCCGGTGCGGTCATTGGCATGGGCGCCGCCGTTCTGCACGCCGTTCCAGCCCACGAAACCTGGCTCGGTGTTCCAGCCCATCGTCACGAGAATGGACCGCAAACATGAGCTTCACCACGCAAACCCAGCCGATCGACACGATCCAGCCCGGTATCCGGGTGCCCATGCTTGACCTGGGCCTGCAACATCGACAGATCGCCGCACAGGTTGCCGAGGGGTTCGCGCGGGTATTCGCCGCAACGAGTTTTATCCAGGGCCCTGCCGTCACCCAGTTTGAGAGCGACTTCGCGGCCTACTGCGGGATCGAGCACGTGATCGGTGTCGGGAACGGCACGGATGCCCTCGAGCTCGCCCTGCGCGGCGCCGGAATCGGAGCGGGAGACGAGGTCATCGTTCCGGCCAACACCTTCATTGCCACCGCCGAAGCAGTCGTTCGCGCCGGGGCATCCGTCGTCTTCGTCGATTGTGACGAGAACTTTCTGATCGACCCGGCTCGGGTGCACGAGCAGATGACGGCCCGCACGCGTGCCGTCATGGCGGTGCACCTCTATGGTCAGACCGCCCCGGTCGACGATCTGCGGGCCGTCGTCGGGTCCGCCGTGGTCATCGTCGAGGACGCGGCGCAGTCGCAGGGGGCCCGGTATCGCGGGCGCCGGGCCGGATCGCTCGGAGACGTCGGGGGCACCAGCTTCTACCCCGGCAAGAATCTCGGGGCCTACGGTGATGCCGGAGCTGTGCTGACGACATCAGCCGAAATTGCGGCTCGGGTGCGCATGCTGGCAAACCACGGCAGTGTTCACAAGTACGAGCACGAGAGCATCGGCACCAACTCGCGGCTGGACAGCCTGCAGGCCGTCGTGCTGTCGGCCAAGCTCGCTCGGCTCGACGAGTGGAACGCTGAGCGGCGCGTGCTGGCCGAGCGCTACAGCAGCATGCTGGGCGACACCGAACGGGTCGTCACCCCGGTCACCGTGCCGGGCAACGAACATGTCTTTCACCAGTACGTCGTGCGCGTACCGGGCCGTGACCGCGTCGTTGCCGCCCTGAACGCGGTGGGAATCGGAGCCGGCATCCACTACCCGTACCCGGTTCATCTGTCGCCGGCGTTCGCCGGTGCGGCCCAGGGGGTGGGGTCTTTTCCCGTGGCCGAAGCGCTGGCCGGGCAGATCATGTCGCTGCCGATTTACCCGGGCCTCACGGTTGCCCAGCAGGATCGTGTGGTTGAGGTTCTGCTCTCATGCCTCTGACACCCTCGCCTGCACCTGCCCCCGCCGCGATTTCCGCCGACGACAGGAGCCTCGGCGACCGAGTGCGCACGGGAGCGCTCTGGGCGGGCGGCAACGCGCTGTTCCTGCGGGTGGCGAACATCCTCATTATGGCCGTCGTCGCGCGTATCGTGGCTCCCGCGGAGCTGGGCGTCTTCGCCCTCACCCTCGTCGTTCACGGAATCGTGGTGAGCATGGCCGAGCTCGGGGTCGCCTCGGCGATCGCACGATCCGACCAGAATGTGGACTCCATCGCTCCGACCGTCGTGACGATCTCCATCGTGACGAGCCTGACGCTGGGCACCTTGATGGCGGTGTTTGCCGCCCCCCTGGCGTTGCTGCTGGGCTCCGGCGCGGCCGAGGACCCGCTGCGGGTCATGGCGCTGTGCGTCGCGCTCGTCGGCCCGTTCGCCGTTCCCGGCGCCCTGCTGCAGCGGGAATTCAGGCAAGACCTGGTCTTTCGCGCCGCCGCCATCGCGTTTGTGCCCGGCAGCGCGGTTCTCATCGTGGTGTCGCTGGCCGGAGACGGGGCGATGGCGTTCGCGTGGTCGCGCGTCGTGGGCCAGCTGGTCATGGGTTCTCTCATGTTGCTGAGCGTGAAGCGCCGGTATCGTCCCGGTTTCAACACCCGAGTTCTTGCGTCGCTGATTCGGTTCGGCTTGCCGCTCGCCTTCGCCAACCTGTTGAGCCAGGTGCTGCTCAATATCGACTACGTCTTCGTCGGCCGGTTTCTGAGTATCGAGGAGGTGGGCCTCTACAACCTCGCCTTCAATATTTCGCTCTGGTCGACGGCGGTCATCGGGTCCATCCTCAACGGCCTCGTGCTGCCGGCCTTCTCGCGCGTTCGGGCCGAGGGCGGGGATACGACGGATGCCCTGGCCAGGGGGGTGCGCACCGTGGCGCTCATCGCTGCTCCGCTGGCCGCACTGGCGTTTGCGCTCGCCGCGCCGTTGATCGTCACCGTCTACGGTGGCCAGTGGTCGGCGGCCGCACCGGTGCTGCGGGTGCTGTCGCTCTACGGTTTTCTGTCGGTGATCTGTCTGCTGCTCGCGAACGTGATCGTGGCCACCGGCCGAACCGGCGTGCTGTTCTGGGTGCAGGCGGTGGCTCTTGCCGCGCTCGTGCCGGCCATGTGGGCCGGGGTGAGCGTGGCGGGACTCATCGGCGTTGCGGCCGCCCACATCGTCGTCATCCTGGTCGCCACCTTTCCCCTCTACGTGTTGGCGATCAAGCGGTCTCTGGGGGCAGGTCCGGCCACCATCCTGCCGGCCCTGGCTTGGCCGGCGATCGCCGCGGGCCTGGCGGGAGTGGCCGCCTGGTTGGCCGCATCGCTGCTCACCGTGCCCGCGCTGCAGCTGCTGACCGGTGGTGCGGCCGGTGCGCTCGTCTATCTTGCGCTGACCAGTCCGTTACTTCTTCCCCTGTTTCCTGCCACCGGCCGGCTCCGATCCGTGCGCGTGGTGCTCGATGTTCTGGGTCGTCCCGCTGCGTGGGTCACCCACAGAATCGCTAGGAGTGCACCATGAGAGTTGCCCTGCTTTATCCTCAGCCGGATGCGGTTTCACCGGCAAACTGGTCGGGTATACCGAGCGGACTTGCGCGGGGCCTGGAGGCCTGCGGCATCGACGTCGTTCCCGTGGGCGCTCGGCTTCCCCTCGGAATGCACCAGGCCGTCGCGGTGCTCTCCCGGATCGGCGGTCGACGTGGAGCGGTGGCCGACCGGATGCCCGTGCGGCAGTGGGCGCGCACCCGGGTGCTGACCGAGAACCTCGCTCGGGTCGCCGGCTCGCTTGACGCCGTCATCGCCATGGGAACGGAAATGTACGATCTGGCCGCCGTGAGATACCCGCACGTGCCCGTCGCCACCTTCGACGACGGAACCCTGCGCCAAATGTGGGACAACCCCGACTCCGACATTCGGCAATCTCGGTTTCCCGAAGACCAGGTGAAA
The DNA here is from genome assembly GCF_004403305.1 of Cryobacterium frigoriphilum. Taxonomy (GTDB): domain Bacteria; phylum Actinomycetota; class Actinomycetes; order Actinomycetales; family Microbacteriaceae; genus Cryobacterium; species Cryobacterium frigoriphilum. The sequence continues at coordinate 17,044 of NZ_SOHE01000031.1, forward strand.
CTCTGGTTCGATCGGCAGGCCGCATCGAGCAGGGCAGCGGATGTCTGCTGCGTGAGCACGGGATGGGCGGCCCGGTCGTTCGTGGCCGATTACGGTGTCAGCAGCGCACGGGTCAGCGTCGTCGGTATGGGGCACCGGCCCCGGGCAGTGTCGTCGTCTGTAGTGTCGGCGTCGGCAGGGCCGCGGGATTGGTCAGTGCCCCGGTTTCTCTTCATCGGTGTCGACTGGCAACGCAAGAATGGTGCCGCGGTCTTGGCCGCGTTCGCCGAGCTCCGCACGATCGTGCCGAGCGCGACCCTGGATATCGTCGGCCGCCATCCGCCCATTGATCAAGCCGGTGTGACCGGGCACGGGTTTCTGCCCCGGGAGCAGCCGCAGGCCCAGGCGCTGCTGGACGGCCTGTTCTCGGCGGCGACGGTCTTCGTGCTGCCGAGCCGTTTCGATCCCTCACCCATCGCGTACCTCGAAGCCGCCTCGGCCGGGCTGCCGGTCATCGCCACGAGCGAGGGGGGAGCGGGCGAACTGCTGGGGGCGGCGGCCATCACGGTGCACCCCGATGATCGTGCTGCGCTCGTGTCCGCGATGGTGCGCCTGGCCGATCCGGGGGTGGCCAGGGCGATGGGCGAAGAAGCAGCGCTGCGGGCTCGCTCGGCCAGCTGGAGTGGCGTCGCCCAGAGAATCCTCCTGGCCCTCGACATCCCGGTCGATCTTCCCGTGCGCGGCGGTGTGCGATGAGGCGCGTGCGCTCGGCGGCCGGGGCATCCCGCAGCACCGTTCTGGTGCAACTCAACAACCTCGCGCTGGGGGGAACGCAAATCAATGCGGTCGACCTCGCGTCGGCCCTCATCCCGCACGGTTTCGACTCGGTTCTGATGGGGCCGCGCGACACCATCCTGGCGGGACCGTCACTGTTCGACGTGGCCCGGGATCGCGGAATCCAGGTCGAAATCTTTGATCGCCCCACGACGACCATCGCCGGAGCCCGTCTGCTGTCCCGGCGGGCTCGGGAGTGCGGCGCCGATATCGTGCACGTGTACGGCACCGGTAACGCCCGCTCCGCGTACTGGGGCCCCGCCCTGCTGGCCCGCCGCCCCCTCGTGCTGACCGTCTACGAGATGGCGGTCAGCGAACAGGAGTTCGCGTCGCCCCCGCTCGTGGTGGGAACGGGCTATCTCATTGATGATCTGCGGGCCAGGCCCGGCCAGACCCGGCTGGTCAGCCCGCCCGTTGACCTCGAGCGTGACCGGGTCGAGGCCGTGGACACCGCCGACTTTCTGCGGGTGACGGCCGGCACGTCTTCTCGGGCCGTGCGAATCGTCGCGGTGACTCGTCTCGACGAAGAGATGAAGGCGCTGAGCGTTGAGATCGCCATTCGGGCCGTCGACCGCTCGGTGCGGCACGACCTGATGCTCGTGATCGTCGGCACGGGTGACGCCGAGATCAGGCTGCGGGCACTGGGACGGCAGGTCAACGAGCGCCTCGGTCGGCGCGCGATCGTCTTCGCCGGTCCGCTGGCGGATCCGCGTGCCGCCTACGCGAGCGCTGACCTCGTGCTCGGCATGGGCGGGTCGGCGGCGCGTGCCCTGGCCTTCGGGCGGCCCCTGATCGTGCAGGGCGAGTTCGGCTGGAGCCAGACGTTCATGCCGAGCACGGCCGCGGCCCTGTTTCGCAACAGTTTCTGGAGTGACGAGCGGCCGCCGCACCCCGTCGACGATCTCGTGCGGCAGGTGGAAATCCTCGCCGCAGACCCGGCAGCTCGCAAGCAACTGGGAGTATTCGGGCGGGACTTCAGCGTTGGGCACTTTGGTCTCGAGGCAATGGCGGCCAGGCTCGCCGGCGTTTACGCCGGTGCGCGACGCGCATACCGGGCGCGTGATTGGGCGCGCGATCTGGATCTGGAGTGGGCGGCCGTCAGTCGGGCCCGGCTCGCCAGGCTGCACGCACCGCGCGGGGCGACGCCGCCCACCCGCGGCGCGGAACTCGTGGAAGGACACGCATCATGAAGACGAACCCCGTGCAGATTGTGCGACGGCTGCAGAGCAACGGCGTGGCCGACGTCGGGCGTCGAGTCATTCGGCGGCTCTACGACCAATTCGACGCGGCAGCACTGCAGTTTCCGCTCCTTCCCGAAGACGTGGGTGACTCCACCCGGCTGCCCAATTTCGCCGCCCTGCCGGCAGGCCCGACGTTCCCGGCGGCAGCGACTAAGGATCCGCTGACCACGGATCCGCTGACCACGGAGCCACTGACCACGGAGCCACTGACCAGGGAGCCACTGACTATCGGCTGGGTCTGCACACCGCCGTCGGCCGGTTCGGGCGGGCACACGACGCTGTTTCGCATGGTCGCTGGCCTGACCGCGCGCGGTCACCGCTGCATCCTCTACCTCTATGACCGTCACGGCGGCGATCGGGAAGCGCAGGCGCGGGTGATTCGGCAGGGCTGGCCGCAACTCCAGGTCGAGATTCGCGATGCGACCGAGGGGATCAGGGGCGTCGACGCCGTCGTGGCGAGCTCGTGGGAAACTGCCCACGTGCTGGCCTCCCGGATTCGCGAGCGGGCGAGCCTGCTCTATTTTATTCAGGACTTCGAGCCGTACTTCTATCCGCGCGGCTCGCTCCAGGCGCTCGCCGAAGACAGCTATCGCTTCGGTTTCACCAATATCGCCCTGGGCGAGATGGTGGCCCAGGAACTGGCCGCGCTCGAGATCCCCCGGCTGGTCGCCCCGTTTGGCTGCGATACGGATGTCTATTCGCTGAGCAACCGGGGCGCCCGCTCCGGCGTCGTGTTCTATGCCAAACCCGGTGTCGACCGGCGGGGCTTTCTGCTGGCCCAGCGGGGGCTCGAGGAGTTTCACGAGCGGCACCCGGAGCAGCAGATCCACGTCTATGGTGACCCGATCCGCAACTGGCGAACGCCCGTGACCCGTCACGAACGGCTGACCCCGGTACAACTCAACCAGTTGTACAACGCCTCGCTGGCGGGCATCGCCATGTCCTTCACCAACATCTCGCTCGTGGCCGAGGAGATGCTGGCCTGCGGCACGATTCCCATCGTCAACGACTCGGTCGGTTCCCGGGCCGATCTGCGCAATCCGCACGTCTCGTGGGCGCTTCCCACCGCGGGCGGCATCGCCGATGCCCTCAGCCGGGTCGTCGAGGGCGAGAGTCAGAGCGAGCGCAGCGTCGCGGCGAGCGAGTCCGTGCGGCAGGGGTGGGGTGCGGCCCAGCAGATCGTGGCCGCGGCCATCGTCGAGGCCGTCGCACGTCGCGGCTCGCGGGCGCTTCCGCCGGCGGCGGTCACCGCCTGATCCGCCGCATCCGTTGCACGCACGCATCTGTTGCACGCACGCATCTGTTGCACGCACAGATCTGTTGCACGCACAGAGGCGGCACCGCAGAATGAATTCTGCGGTGCCGCCCGTAGTGGTGTCGTGCTGTGTTTGTGCTGTGTCCGTGCGGTGTGGTGCTAGTTGGGTGCCGGAACGGTTGAGCCGTTGGCCCACACGTTTCCGGTCCAGGCGTTGCCGTTGCCCGACACGTACGCGGTTGCGGCGCCGAACTTGCCGCAGGTCGGGTACGCAGAGTTGCCGAACGTGTTCCCGATGTACCGAGAATTAGTCGGGGCGATGCCCGCGTCATTCCCGGCGTAGAGGCAGAAGCCGCCACCGTTGAGCAGGTTGCCCTGAACGAGGGCGTTGTTTACCGCCCGCTGCTGGCCGTAGAGGGCAATCGCCGCCGAGAAGTTCGGAGCGGTACCCGAGTCCAGTCGGTTGCCCGTGATCGTGAAGTTCGATCCGCCCTGAGTGAAGATCGCCTCGTTGTGGCTGCCCCCGTTGGCCGGGTCGCCGCTCACGCTGAGGTCGTGCACCCAGGAGTTCTTGATGGTCACGTTGTTTTCCATGTAGAACGCCTTACCCCAGCCGTAGACGTTGCAGCCGTCGCAGGTGTAGTTTGCCCAGCCGATCGCGGAGTCATAGGCGCCCGACACTCCGGGGCCGGCGATCTCCACTCGCTGGAATACTGCGCCGCTGCCGCCGACTTCGATGCGTCCGCTGATCTTGGAATTCTTGATCGTGACGTTCGACGCGTTGATCTTGACGTTACCGGTGATGTTCAGCCCCGAGATCACGGCTCCCGCGGTGGACACGGTGAGGGGTCCCGAGTTGGTCAGCGTCGTGCCGGCCGGTACACCGGTGGTCGTCGCGTTGGGCCATCCGGCGGGCGCCGGTGACGGCGCGGGCGTCGGTGTGGGTGCCGGTGTGGGGGTGGGGGCCGGTGTCGGCGTGGGAGCCGGCGTCGGTGTCACGGCCGTCGGCTTGAAGGCAACGTCCACGAAGTAGTTGGTCGCCTTGAAGCTCGACGACGGGAATCCGCCGCCAGAACCGTAGCGGTAGACCCCGTTGCTGCCCGAGCGAGCGGTCAGCGAGCCGGTGGTCTTGGTGTTGGCGAAATAGTTCGTGGTGTACGCGTAGTTTCCCCGCGGTGCGAGATAGGAAACGACGTACCGACTCCCCGCGGTCAGCTTCACCGGGGTGGCCAGTGTCGCCCCCTGCCATCCGCTGGCGGTTTCACCGGTGAAGGTGACAGACGCGAGCTTGGTGCCGGATGATGTCCACAGGTTTCCGGTGTGGGTTCCCGTGTTGGTTGAGCCCTTGTAGAAGCGGATGCCGGTGGCGGTCCCGGCGACCGATGGTACGAACGAGACCCCCAGCTCCACGGCGGACGGATCGTTGGTGGCCGCGGCGACCGCCGGTGTCTCAGACCCGAACAGTCCGACGGACCCCGCCGGAACGGCGGTGCGTGGTGCGACAGCCGGCAGGGCTGTTGCGAGCGGTGCCCCTATCAGGGCGAGCCCTGTGGCTGCAATAATTGCTATGAGCGATGTGCGCCGCCAGGATCGCCTGGCGTGCTTCGCTGTTTCTATCTTCAAAACTAACTACCTCCTGTCGTCGACGGCCGTGGCCATCGACGCGCCCTCTGGGCTATTGATCGGCACCGGAAGCCTCCACTGCCAGCGTGCACGACTGTACCCCCGTTTAGGGGTAGAACCTAGAGTCTGGTGTAAATCCATTCGAATTTCGGTTATAATGCACGTGCATCTATGCATAGTGGTTGCAACGAAGTGTCTCAGACGCGTGTAATTCCGCTCTGAAATCACTCCTGGCGGTGTCCTCACGCGCTCCGTTTGTGTTCCCCGGAAATTGACTGGTCAACCCCTTTTTATCCGTGCGTGGTGCCCATATCATACTCACGAGCGCGTGATTCACCGGCCCGGATCGAGGGCCGGACCCCGGCCACCATACACAGATCCAGAAAGTGACAGTGTGATTATCAACAGATTGTTCCGATCATGGGTTCGACGCTGGTATCTGGCCGCCGGATTCGCCATTCTGACCCTCGGAGCGGTCGTCCTGTCGCTGCAGATCGACGGTGTCTATTCCACCAGGGTCAATGTCGTCTTTCTGGCCCCGACGGCACTGACCGGCAACTCGCTCAGCGACACCTCGGACAGCCTCATTAACTTCGCGGCCGTGGTCGAACGTGAGTACAACGGCAACGTCTATCCGGCACGTTTTTCAAACCCCGCCGCCACGCTCTATGGCGCCGGGGTCCGTGATGGACACGCGGTGACACTGCTGGACAGCGGTGGCCAATGGAAGGACTCCTTCACCAATCCGGTACTGACGGCGGAGGTTGTGGGCGCGAGTGAGAGTGACGTTCGCGCCGAGCTGCAGCGAGTCGTTGACGGCATCAATGCGGTCGCGTCGGCGCAGCAAGACCGCGCGCTCGTCGGTGCCGCGGATCGAATCACAACCCTGACGAGCCCGCAGGTGGCCGTGGTGGCGTACGCCGACGGAAGTCGCACCCGTGCCGTGGGTGCGATCGTGCTGCTGGGCCTGGGTATCGGGGGAGTCGCGACCGCGTTCTTCGACCGAGTGCTGACCCGCGCCGATTCACGCCGCGGATAGGGCGCCTCGCCGTCGAACTCAGCCGGGTCAGACCCGGGAGCTGTTGTCGCGCTCCCACCGGGTGGACCCCGGACGAAAACGTGCCTGTACACGAGCGGTCATGATCAGGGCCACGTACAGAGCGACGTCGAACGCACGCAACGGGTTTCGACGCAGCAGGCCGAGCAGGTCATCGAGCTGGGCCCGCTGGCTGGCCGACACGGGCGTGGCTGCGCCGGTCCCTGCGCCGATCCCTGCGTCAGGCCGGCCGACCTCGACCTCGTCCTGGGTGCGGTACGTGCGTTTCAATACCCTGAGCAAATCGGCCGAGCGCCGCGGTGTGTGCACGATGATCGGGTCGGTCGCGACGATGATGCGCTCGTTGAGGGCGATCAGCTGGTCGATGAAGAGGTCGTCGGAGACGATGTCTGGAAACTGTTCGAATCGGGCACGGCCGGCCTCAGAGAGCGCATAGGTGCCGGCGCCCCACAGCACGTTGTGGATCGACGGAAGCTGCGCGCGCACGCGATACCAGCGCCGTACCGGCCACGCGGCATCCGTGGACTCGAAGACGATCGGTGGTCGGCTGGCAAGCGCCCCGCCCGGCTGCAGGGCGCGCACGATGTCGCGGGCGGCCGTGGCCGTCATGACGACGTCCGCGTCGAGGTAGATTCGCGGACCGGAAACGGCCGCCAGATCGCCGGCCCGCAGCGCCGCGGCCTTGGAGGCGACGGCGAGCTCGAGCACGACGACGCCGGGGCGCCGCCGGGCGATCTCGGCGGTGTCGTCGCTGCATCCGTTGCAGGCCACGATCACCTGCACCTCGCCGCTCTCAACAATGGCCATGAGGGCGTCGAGACAGCGGGCGATCACGGCGGATTCGTTGTGTGCCGCGATCACGATCGCGGCACCTGCCGGCCCGTTCATGCGCCGCCACCCGGCAGGGCCGCGCGTGCGGGGGCGGAAAAGAGCGCCCTGAGGGTCAACCGGGACTCCGGGCGGCGCAGCCGGATCAGACTGTGCACGACGGCGACACCGAAAAACAGGGCGCTCGCCGGGCGGCCGTGCCACTTGCGAAAGTAGCGCACCTTGTTGACCGCGAGTAGTGCATCGAGCGCCGGGCCGCTGCCCGAAGCTGCCCCTCGATGGCGCACCACGGCCGTCGGCGCGAAGGCAATCGTGTAGCCACGGTCACGAATGCGGCGGGCGTAGTCCGTCTCTTCCGAGTAGAGAAAGAATCGGGCGGAATCCCACGGCCCGATCAGGGTGACGACGTTGGTGCGCACCAGGAGCGCCGCTCCGGTCGCCCACTCCACCGGCCGCGCTCGCGCGTAGTCCTCCGGACTCCGCACCATTTCGGCCAGCCAGTGCGGCCGGCCCGGCCAGTGGTCGCCACAGAGCGCCTCGCCGAGCGATCGCAGCGTGGTCGGTTCCCTCCGCAGCGAGGGTTGCGGCCGGCCGTGAGCGTCGAGAACGAGGGGAACGGATGCCGCCGCACCGACATCCGCTTCGGTGCCCACGCACGCCTCGACGAGGTGTTCGAGTGCGTGCGCCTGCAGGGTGAGGTCGGGATTGAGAAAGACCGTGAACCGCGACGGCGAAACGAGCTGCAGCCCAAGGTTGAGACCGCCCGAGTAACCGAGGTTGGAGCCGGCATCAACGAAGCTGACGCGCTCCGGCCGGCCGCAGGTTTCGGCGAGGCTGGTGCTGGTGGCGGCGGAATTGTCGACGACGACGACGTGCCAGCTCAGCGCGCCGGCCGCGGCCGGTATCGACGCGAGCAGTTGGGGCAGGTCGGCGGCGCTGTTGTAGGCCACGACGACGATGGCGAGATCAATCATGACGGCTGCGCTCCTGCACGGATAGGCCAGCGGACGGTTGGGCTGCGGACGGCTGGGCTGAGGACGGTTGGGCCGCGGCGCCGGATTCGTGTACCAGGCGCCAGTAGGCGCCGCAGACTCCGAGGATCAGAAATACCGTTCCGGCGGACTGCGCAAAGGAGAGCGCGTCGAAGAGGAACAGCAGCACCGCTCCCGCGCTCACGGACCCGGCCAGGGCGAAGCCGAGATCGTGGGTGCGGGTATCGCTCAGCGTGCGGCCCGCACGAATGACGCCGTTGATCGCGGCCAGGCAGATCAGCAGGAACGCCGCGACGCCGACAATTCCGGTCTCCAGAATCAGCAGGAAATACTGATTGTCGAGGATGCGATACTGCGGAAGGAACGTGCCGAAGCCGCGCCCCAGGACGGGGTTGACGGCGAAGAGCTGGCTGAAGACCCCGAGACTGTCCGCTCGAGAGGCGGCACTCGGGTCGTCGAAAATGGCCAGAAACATGTAGCGCATATTTGTGATCACGCGCGGTGCGACGGCATAGATGACGCCGAGCATCACCACGGAGCCGAGGGCAAGCCGCCAGCGAACCGTACGCGACCAAGTCGGAATCAGCACGATGGCTCCGGCCACGATGCCGATTATTGCCGAGCGCGACCCCGACAGGGTGAGGCCCATCACGATCAGGGCAACCGGGGTCCAGCGGGCAAGCAGACCTCGGTGAGGGTCGCGCAGGGCGAAGGTGAGCGCGAGGGGGAAGGCCATGGCGAGCACCAGAGCGTACTCGAGTGGATGGCTTGACGTGCCGGCTGCTCGAACCAGCCCGCCGCGAATTTCCACCGACGCATACTCCGTGCCCGCCGCCAGCCCGGGAATGGAGATGAGATCAATGATCGGCAGCCGAGTGATGAACTGGGTCACACCCAGGGCCGCCAGAAGGGCACCGGCGAAGACGAAACGACGCAGCAGCGCCACCAGCCGGTCCATCGAGGGGATGCCGTCGTGGGCCAGAAAGAGAATTCCCGCCCACGCGATGAGCCGAATGAGGCCGGTATCCGCGATGGTCAATTCCTGCGGCGGGAGCGGGCGTGTCATCGCCACCACATAGCTGGCCAGCGAGACGAACAGAAACAGCACGACCGCGAAACGCACCGGATAGTGCCCCCCGCCCTGCCGCTGCGTTTCCTGCGCCTGGTTCAGGGTCCAGAGGATCGCGGCGCCGAGGCCGAACAACACCGCGACGGAACCGGCCGAGCCCAGGTCGTTGATGCTTCGGTTCGATGGAATCGCGTAGAGCACGATCAGATACACCGTGAGCAGCGTGACGGCGTCGGGAACCATTTCGGGAACGCGGAGGCGGCTGAGCCTGGGGCGCAGGCCCTGGCTCTGGCTCTGGGGCTGGGCTTGGCTCATGTGCTGACGGACTCGGGTGCGCGCTCGGGACCGCGCACGGCGGCGCCCGAGCGAGCGAGGCCCGACGGTTGAAGCGCCTTGTGCACGAGTTCCGCGGCGAGTTCGTCGTCACGAATCCGACGCACCCGCACCCGTCCATCGCGGTAGGCGGCCAGCAGCAGGGTGGCGATCAGGCCGACGGCCGCGGTGGCGCCGATGGCCTGAACGCGACTGCGAAAATTCACGGTCGGCTTTTCGTCAATCGACAGGGGCGCGAGCGTGATGCGCGCCGGGTCCGGCACGGACAGGCTCGTCTGCAGCGAGGAGAGGGCGCCCGGCGCCGCGCTCACCGCGGCCTCGGTCACCGCGAGCGCGTCGGCCGCCGTGGGGCCGGTACCCTCCACGAGCAGGATGGGGCCGCTGGTGGAGGAGTCGGCCATCGCGATGAATTCCGACTCGGGGAAGGCGTCCTCGATGGGTTTCACGACCTCATCCGCGTTGATCTTGCGGGTGAGTACGTCGAGTGCCTGGCCCAGTCCGCCGAGATAGAGAAAGGGATTGCCCCCCTGCACAACCGTCGCCGGGGGCAGCATCACGAGGCTGGTGCGGGCCACGTAGGTCACGGGCACGGTCAGGAACAGTCCGTAGCAGGCGCCACCCGTCACCAGCAGCCCCAGCAGAACGAGCAGCCAGCGCCGAAGAAGGATGTGTGTGAGATCGCGCAGGTTCATGGATCAGTCCCTTTGTGTCTGAATGGTGCGGGCGGATGAGTGGGTGCCGAAGAAGGTTTCGTGCCACACTTCGAGGCACATCAGGGTCCAGATGCGGTTCTCTTCGTTGAAGCGGCCGCTGTCGTGACGTTCGAGGAGTGCGCGCACGGCGGTGCGGTCGAGGGTCTGGGCGACAAAGGAGTCCGCTCCGGTGAGCCGGTCCCACATCGAATCGCGCAGGCCGGAGCGAAACCAATCACCGAGGGGAACCCGAAAACCCACCTTGCGCCGGTCGACGACCTCGGCCGGCAGCGAACGCCGCGCGACCTCCTTCAGGACCCACTTGGTGGTGCCACCGCGCACCTTGACCGACGACGGCAGGCGAAAGGCCAGGTCGACCAGACGGTGGTCGAGCAGCGGCGGGCGCAGCTCGAGCGACGCGGCCATCGACATCCGGTCGCCGCGTTCGAGCAGATTGTCGGGCAGCCAGCCGTCGAGGTCGGCCAAGAGCATCTCGCGAATCACATCATGGTTCCCCGTGCGGCCGGAGCCGGTGGTGCCGAGGCTGAGCGCGCGCGTCGGCAGTGATCCGAGCAGGGAACGGCGTTCCTGCTGGGTGAAGGGCGCGAACCAGGTGCGGTACTGCTCGGCCCTGGTGTCGGCGCCGGCGGCGCGCAGGGCGATGCGGGCGCGCCCGAGTGCTGCGGGCAGTCGGTGCTCGAGGGCGCTGACGCCCCTGGCGCGCAGGCCGGCCGGCAGCGCGGTGACGGCGGACACGGCCCGGGCCGCCCGGTACTTGGGGTAGCCGGCGAAGAGTTCGTCGCCGCCTTCCCCGGAGAGAACCACCCGCACCGACTGGCCGGCGGTCTGGGCGAGGCGGTACACGGCGATGTCGGCCGGTTCGGAGATGGGGGCGTCACGGTGCCAGGTCAGCTCGGGCCAGAGCGACTCGAAGTCGCGCGCGTCGACGTGCACCTCGTGGTGGTCGGTGCCCACGTGTTCGCTCACCCGGCGGGCCCAGGGCAGCTCGTCGGTGGCCGGGTTGCCGAATCCGGCCGCGAACGTCTGCACGCGGCGGTCGGGCCGCAGGGCGGCGATCTTCGCCACGATGAGGCTGCTGTCGACACCGCCGCTGAGGTAAGCGCCGACCGGAACGTCGGCGACCAGGGCGCTATCGACGGCGGCGGTGACGGCGGCATCGACGGCGTCCACGGCCGCGGATGTCGTCCACTGCCCCCGCGCGTCGGCCGCCGGTGGCTGCCAGTAGCGGGTCAGGCGTACGGTTCCCTCGCGCGTGATGGTGGCCCGGTGGGCCGGCGGCAGCTTCTTGATGCCCTCGAAGAGGGTATCGGGGGAGGGCACCGAGCGACCGGAGAGGTAGGCGTCGAGGCTGAGCAGGTCGACTCCCGGCTGGGCGGTTGCGCTCGCGAGCACGGCCTTGATCTCGGAACCGAACACGAGCTGCCGCGGCGTGGTCGTGTAATACAGCGGCAGCACTCCGAGCCGGTCGCGCACGAGGTGAGTGGTGCCGAGGCTCATGTCGTGCAGGGCGAAGGCAAACTGGCCGACCAGATTCTCGATCCAGCCGAGACCGTGCCGGCTCACGCCGGCCAGAATGACCTCGGTGTCGCCGTCGGTGCGAAAGGGATAGCGGAGGCTGGCCCGCAGGGCGCGGTAGTTGAAGATCTCACCGTTGAACGTGATCACCCAGCGGCCATCGGCGCTCTGCATCGGCTGCCGCGACCCGCTGAGGTCGATGATCGACAGCCGGGTATGGGCGAAGCCCACGCCGGGGGCCTGCCAGAAGCCGTGATCGTCGGGCCCGCGGTGGGCCAGCGTGCGCGCCATGGCGGCGAGCACGCCGGCATCCACCGGCGCCTGGTCGAAGCGCAGAATCCCCGCAATGCCGCACACCCTCAGCCCCCCACCGTCTGGCCGGCGGATGCCGCTGGCCGGGCGGCCGCGGGCGCGGTCAGCACGATTGGAGCCCGCACAACGGTGCGGTTGGGGCGGCCGCGGGTGAGCAGAAACTGCTCGTAGCCCTCGGCGTCGTCGAGATCGACGTAGCGTTCGGCGGGGGAGCCGGCCGAGTCAGCCGACGGCATCCGCTCTGAGAATGGCCAGGCGGCGAGGCGGGCGATGCTCGGGCGGTGATTCAGCACCCGGTCATAGACGCCGATGTACTGCTGGGCCTGGTGCTGCCAATCGAGTTCGGTGGTGACCCGGTCGCGGGCGGCGCGCCCCAGCCTGGCGCGCTCCGCTGGGTCATCGAGCAGGCGCTCGATGGCGTCGGCGAAGGCGCCGATGTCGCCCGTCGGCACGTAGATCGCGGCGTCACCGCCCGAAATGCGGGTCTCGGTGAGGTCGAACGAGACCGACGGCAGGGCGAAGGCCATGTACTCCATGGTCTTGTTCATGGTCGAGACGTCGTTGAGCGGAGTGCGCTGGTCGGGACCCACCCCGATGTCGGCCGCGCTGAGGTAGTTCGCGATGACGTCGGGGCCAACCCGGCCCGTGAAGTGCACGTGCCGGTCGAGGCCCCGGGCGGTGGACTCGGCTTTGAGGGCCTCGAGGCAGTCCCCGAAGCCCATGATCACGGCGCGCAGGTCGGTGCGGCCGCGCCGGGTGACGAGCTCGTCGACGACATCGAGAACCTTGTCGACGTCGTCCTGCGGGCCCATGATGCCGAGGTAGGCCAGCATCGGACCGGTGTGGGTGCGGGTGTCGGCGTCGGGGTGGATCGGACGCATGACCCGGGTGTCGGGGCCGCTGCGCACGACGGTCACCTGATCGGGGCCGAGATGACCGCGGGTGTGGGCGAGCGCCCGGTACGAGCTGTTCGTGGAGATGACGTGATCCGCCACCCGGAAGGTCATCCGCTCGAGCCACAGCAGGGTGCGGTACTGCAGCTTCGCGGCGACCGAACGCGGTGTGCCGAAGCGGGACAGAAACAGTTCCGGGTTCAGGTCGTGGTGGTCGAAGATGAAGCGCACGCCGCGGGCCTTCCAGAGCCAGGCCAACAGCCAGTAAGTGTCGGGCGGGTTGCAGGCCTGGATCACGTCGAAGCCGTGTTCTCGGCGTACCCGCAGCGACAGGGCCGCGGTACGGGCCCAGGAATAGGCGAACTCGACGGCGAAGCCGAGCGCTCCGCTGGCCTCGGGGGCCGGCTTGTACTTGTAGATGTGCACTCCGTCGATCGTCTGCCTGGCCGGGTCGCCCGGCCCCTTCGGGCAGATGACCGAGACGGAGTAGCCCTGCTCCCGCAGCGCCTGGCACTCGAGCCAGACCCGCCGGTCGAGTGGCACCGGCAGGTTCTGCACGATGATCAGCACGCGCGAGCGGTGTGGGGCCGGGTTGGGCGGGGTGACGCGGTGGAGTGGTGAGTCGATCATGAGAGCGTGAGGATCCCTTCTCGTTCCGAATACTGTTCGCCGGTCGCCGGGCACACGTAGCGTCCCGGTTCGGTCTCGAGCAGGGCCACGCCGGTGCGGCCCACCCAGCCGATGCGGCGCGCCGGTGTTCCCGCGACGAGCCCGAAGTCGGGCACATCGCGCGTGACCACCGCGCCGGCGGCGACCATGGCCCAGCGCCCGATCGTGATCGGCGCGATGCAGACCGCGCGGGCCCCGATGGAGGCTCCGGTGCGCACCGTGACGCCGACCATTTCCCAGTCGTCGTCGGTCTTGCGGGTGCCGTCGATGTTGATCGCCCGGGGGAACAGATCGTTGGTGAACACCGCGGCCGGTCCCACGAAGACACCGTCTTCCAGCAGGGCCGGCTCATAGATCAGGGCGTAGTTCTGAACCTTGCAGTTCTTGCCGAGAATGACACCGGGGCCGATGTAGGCACCGCGCCCGAGCACGCAGCCCGGGCCGATGCGAGCGTATTCCCGTACCTGGGAGAGGTGCCAGATCAGACTGCCCGGGCCGATGACGGCGCTCGGGTCGATGTCGGCGGTGACCGCGATACTCATTAATATGCCCCCACGGGGTTCAGGACGACCTTGAAGGTGCGCCAGATGATCATCAGGTCGCCGGCGAGCGACCAGTTTTCGACGTAGTACAGATCGAGCCGTACGCTTTCTTCCCAACTCAGGTCCGACCGCCCGTTGATCTGCCACATGCCGGTGAGTCCCGGCTTGATGTACAGGCGTCGGTGCACATGGTTCTCGTAGCTGCGCACCTCGTCCGGCAGGGGCGGGCGGGGGCCGACCAGGCTCATGTCCCCCACCAGTACGTTCCAGATCTGGGGCAGCTCGTCGAGGGAATGCTTGCGCAGAAACCGGCCGATGCGGGTGACGCGGGGGTCGTCCTTGAGCTTGAACAACAGCCCCGCGCCCTGGTTGTCTTCGCGCAGTTTCCCGAGGTTGTCCTCGGCGTTGTTTTCCATCGAGCGGAACTTGAGCATGCGAAAGGTGTGGCCGTCGCGCCCGACTCGTTCCTGGGCGAAGAGCACGGGCCCGGGGCTGGTGAACCGAATCAGCAGCGCGATGACGGCCAGCAACGGGGCCAGGGCGATGAGGGAGGCGCCGCAGGCGACCACGTCGAGGGCGCGTTTCAGCACGTGTTTGCCGCCCTCGAACTGGGGGATTTCGACGTGAATCAGCGGGAGGCCTTCGACCGGACGAAAATGGATGCGGGGACCGGCGACATCCGTCAACCGGCTTGAGAGCACCAGTTCGGCCGTGGTGCCCTCGAGTTCCCAGGCCAGGGCGCGAATGAAGGTGCTGCCGCCGCGCGGATGGCCGGCCACGATGACGGTGTCGACGCCGAGGTTGGCTGCGGCCCCGGCGGCGTGCGCGAGGTCGGCGACAATGGGGATGCTGCGGTCGCCCACGCCGAGCCGCTCGCTCGCGTGTGGCCCGGCCGGCACCTCGTCGAGCGCGGCACCGACAACGCGGTAGGCGGCGCCGGACTTCTCGTCGATTTGTCCGACGACGTACTCCACGTCGTCGCGGCTGCCGACGACGATCGCACGGGCCAGATAGTGATTGAATTTGCGCTGGCGCAGCAGCCACTTGCGCCACAGCCAGCGTTCGAGGCTCAGGGTGAGCACTCCCAGCGGGAAAGCGACCAGAAAATAGACGCGTGAACTCTCGACCTGCAGCACGAGAAAGGTGATGGCCAGCAGCCCGAACGTGAGCGCGCTCGCGTTGACGACCCGCTTGTATTCGGTTGAACCGACCCCGACGACACGGGGGCCGCGGGTGTGGAAGGCTCCGAGAGTGATGATCCAGGTCGCGGCGACGCCGATCGGGATCAGCCAGTGCGCGTCGGGAAGGGTCGCAGCGGGGGCGGCGGCATCGATCGACGTCACGGCGATCAGGGCAATGCCCACCACGCCGATGATCACGCCCACGTCAGTGAGGCGCAGCTTGTGACGGTAGCGGGCGGCCCAGATCCGACCGGCGGAAGGAGTATCGGTCGCCCGCACCCTGGTGGTGCTGATCGGTTCGGTGATCAGCCGCAGTCGGGGGCGCCGCCCGAGCGGGATGGCGCCGACGACTGGGAGTATCGGCTGGGGGTCACTCATCGAGCACCTCGATGCGCGGCGGTGACGGCAGGCTGTCTCGATGCGATGGCGGATGATTCGGTCATAGTCAGTCCCTGCAGTTCGGGTTACAGGAGCGGTCGGGGTGATCCGATGACCGTGCGAGGCAGGTTCATCAGGGGCTTGCCGGTAAATGACCATTTCTCAGATGGCCACGAGCAGACCATACCCGGCGCTTCCGGGGGATGATGCTCCCTGTTCGGGGGCCATCGCTTCTGGTGCCCATGGCGCATCCTCGAGGTATGCTCACGTCCGTGAGTGGCCGATGCGCCGTGAAACTGACACCGAACGGGAGACCGCCGCATGCTGAACTCCGCTCCACCCGCACCGAAAAAACTCAGCCGGCGCGTTCGTGCGTGGCTGCTCGCAGCTGGTGGCGTGCTCGTCGCGGTGGTTCTTGCCGTCGCCGCAGCGGGCTCAGGTTCGGGTTCGGGCGGCACCGGCTCGGACTCAGCGAGGCCGGGTGCTGCTGCGACGGGTACTGCTGCGACGGCCGAAGCCGCGGCGCCCGCAGGGACGCTGACCGAATCGGATTCCCCCGGTGCTTCCCCGGGTGCTGCCCCCGTATCTTCCGCGCCTGGCGCCGCCGAACCGACCGAAACGCGGGCGCCTCTGGTGGCCCCACTGCCGGTGCCGGCTCCGGCGGTGGGTGGGTCGGGGCTCGAAGTGCTGCCGCTCGTGGAGCAGGAGGTGGGCCTCCCGGCGTCTGCGGAGTTGCCGGATCTGCTCGAGAACACGGCGCCGGCCGATGCCACGGCGACGGGACGGCTCGTGGCCGGGCTGCCCGCCGTGATTCGCCCGGTGCCGGACTCCGTGGTCACCTCCTCGGCCGTGAAAGTGACCGGCTCGACCGTGATCGTGAGTCTGGCCGCCGAGACATCCGTCGTCGTCGCCGAGGTTCTTGCGCACTACGTGAAAGCGTTCGGTGCGGTGGGTCTCGGCGGTACCCCCGCCGCGGCATCCGACGGCACGACCGTGCAGACCTTCTATCGGGGCGGTGACTCCGTGACGGTCACCGTCGGGGTGGCCACCGCCGGCGCGACCCCCTATACCCTGCGCGGATTCTTCAGCACCGGCAACTAGAGCGAACGGATACCGTGTACATCTCCTTTTCGGATCGTGCCCGAACGACGGATGTCCCCTCCTCCACCCCCGGGAAGACCGGCGCCAAGGTCTCCGCGACCGTCGTTGCCCTCGGCCTGGTCAGCATGCTTACCGACATCTCGTCCGAGTCCGTCGCGGCGATCCTGCCGCTCTACCTGACGAGCGTTCTTGGGCTCTCGACCATTGCCTTCGGCTTCATCGACGGGCTGTATCAGGGTGTGAGCGCGGTCGTGCGCATTGCCGGCGGCTATGCGGCCGACCGGACCGAGCAGCCCAAATGGGTTGCCTTCTTTGGCTACGCCATCTCGGCGCTGGCCCGCATCGGGCTGCTCGTCGGTACCGGTTTTGGTGTGATCGCGGCGGTCGTCACGATCGACCGGCTCGGCAAGGGCGTGCGTACCGCCCCGCGGGATGCGCTCATCACCGCGTCGTCGCTGCCCGAAAACCTTGGTCGTTCCTTCGGCGTGCATCGCATGCTCGACACGATCGGGGCCGCCATCGGACCCCTGTTGGCGTTTCTGGTGCTCTTCTTCATTCCGAGCGGTTACAACGTGATCTTCGTGGTCTCGTTGGCGTTTGCCCTGCTGGGGCTCGTCATTCTGGGGCTGCTGGTTCCCAACCTGAGCCGCCGCCCGCTCGCCGCGACCCCGGCCGGGGCCGCGAACGCGGTCAGGGCCGTGGCCGTGCCGGAGGTCGCGTCGGAGGTCGGGCTGGAGGTCGGGCCGGAGGCCCCCGTTGCCAGGCCTCGCTTTCGCTGGCGGTACCTGAACGACCCGCGATTGCGGAGGCTGCTGCTCGTCGCCGGGATATTTGGGCTGCTGACCGTCGGCGACGGCTTCATCTACCTCGTGCTGCAGGCACGCAGTTCCTTTGCGGCTGCCTGGTTTCCCCTGCTGTACGTGGGCACGAACCTCGCCTTTCTTGTCTGCGCCGTGCCGCTCGGCCGCCTGGCCGACCGTTTCGGGCGCTTGCGGGTTTTCATCATCGGCCACGGCGCGCTGCTTGCCGCCTACGTCTGCGCGGCGCTGCCGACAATCGCGGCCCTCGCCACGATCGGCTGTCTCGTCTTGCTCGGAATCTTCTACGCCGCCTCCGATGGGGTGCTCGCGGCGCTCGCCTCGCAATACACACCCGACGGAAGCACCGCTAGCGGCATCGCAGCAGCCCAGACGGTCGTCGCCCTCGCCCGGTTGCTCGCCTCGGTCGGGTTCGGATTTCTGTGGTTCGCGCTCGGACGGGAAAGCGCCGTTCTGATCGTGGCGGCGCTGCTGGCCGTGGCCATCCCGGCGGCGGCGCTGCTGCTGCGGCCGTATCTTGCGCGACCGCGGGTGTCCTGATGGCGCCCCTCGGTCTGCGGGCACGCTGGACGGTTGTCACCGTCGCGGCCATCGTGCTGTTCGGGGCGGCCGCTGCCTTTGGCATCGCTGCCTTCTCTGACTACCAGCGGCAGCAGGCGAAGCCGAGCGGGATGCTGACCGCTGAGGCTGGCTCGGCCGGAATCGCGGCCGTCGCCGGCAGCGAAGCGGATGTTGCCCGCATCGTCTTTCGCAACACGGCTCTCGGCGCCGACTACGGTTTCGTTGCCGCGGTGCCCCTGACCGATCCCCGGGGCGCCCGGGTCGTGACCGACGTCTCGTGCGATCGCGTCTACGCCACCAACGAATACGAAATGTGCCTGCGGGTCAACCGCGGGGTCGTGACCACGTTTAGCGCCGACCTGCTCGACGGTAACGGAGCGCTCGTCAAGTCTTGGCCGCTGCCGGGCATGCCCAGCCGCACCCGGATCAGCGCCGATTCGACGCTCGTCTCGTTCAGCGCGTTCATTACGGGGGAGTCCTACTCGACGATCGGGTTCGCGATCGCGACCCAAATCGCCGAGGTCAACGGCCCCGACTCCGGCACCCTCGAAGATTTCGCCCTGACGGTGGGCGGCAAACCGGTCACCGCTGCCGACCGCAATATCTGGGGGGTCACGTTCACGAGTGACGCCAATGTGTTCTACGCGACCGCGGCCTCGGGTGGTCGCACCTGGCTCGTGCGGGGTGATCGCGCCGCCCGCACGCTCGTCGCTGTTCGGGACGGGGTCGAGTGCCCCTCGATCTCACCCGATGGAACGCGTATCGCCTACAAAAAGGTCGTGTCTACGTCACCGACGACAACGTGGACCGTCGCGGTGCTCGACCTCGCGACAAACGAGGAGGTCGTGATACCGGAACCCAATAGTGTCGACGACCAGGTCGAATGGCTGAACGACTCGACCGTGATCTACGGTCTGCTGCGAGCGGATGACTCCGGTGCGAGCGATGTCTGGTCGGCTCCGAGTGATGGTTCGAGCGCGCCGACTCTGCTGATCGAGCACGCCTGGTCGCCCGCCGTCATCCGCTGACCGCCGCTGACAACCGCTGACAACCGCTGACCAGCCCACTGCTCACGCGCGAGAGATTCGCTGATAGCGGGTGCCGCGGGTTAGTTGATGGGGCGGTTGGCGCGGTGGGTCTGTGCGGGCCGCCAGGTTTGGCTGGGGTCGATCCAGGCTGGGCCGAGTACTTCGGGCCTGCCGTGGGTCATGCGGATTTGCCATCCGGAGGTGTCGATGGCGTGGTGGTGTCGGTAGCAGAGGCAGACTCCGTTGGCGACTTCGGTTTTGCCGCCCTGGGCGTAGCTTTTCACGTGGTGCAGTTCGGTCCAGTACGCCGGAATGTCGCAACCCGGGATGATGCAGCCG
>NZ_SOHE01000025.1 GCF_004403305.1 Cryobacterium frigoriphilum
GCGGAGCAGATCGAAGGCTGGGAGCTGGAGACGCTTCGTCTTGAGGTTGTCGCGCACTTCACAGACAAATAAAAGTCGGGCCTATTCATTGTCCCGTTAAGGGTTCCCCTGTGACACAACGTCGACGCACTCGGCCGCCAGGTGGCTCGGCCTCAGGTCTGTCTCGTTCGTCGTCCACCTTCTGGACAGCGGACGTGGCGCTCAATCTGCCGCGAGGTGGGACTAGCGGGTGTGATCGCCAGGATCACCGTCTGATTCGACGGGCTTCCCCGTGGGGCGCGCGTAGTAGGCCCAGGGGAACCACATCGAGCCGATTCGATGCCACCCTTCGTTCTCCATTGCGCGTCGGCTCGAGGCGAAAGCGACAACTCGGAGGTGCTCCCATTGCTCATCAGATTGAATGAGGTCATGGAAGTACATTCCATAGCCAATGGAATGCCACCCCGTGCGTCCGGCTGCGGCTAATTCTTCCATCTCGTCAAACGCAGTCAGCGGAGAGATCCGACGTATCTCGTCCGAGGAAGGAGTAGCGATGCCGTCGACGACCCGCCCGAATCTTTGCTGGGCCGCTTGGCGGCTCATGCCAAGTTGCTGCCCGATGCGCTCCCAGCTCAGGCCGGCTTGACGGGCAGATGTGACGGAGAGTTGCAAAAGCTGAGCGATTTCCTCAGCGCTCCGGGCTGTCAGGTCGATGAGGTCCAGGTATGAGTTGGGATCGTGTTCCAGGCGCCCCGCCAGGGACGGGTCAGCCGCTGCGATTGCATCCGATAGGGCGTGGCGAAGAGCGTTGTCGTCCCACTCTGGCAAGGAACTCATGAATTGCGAGAAGGCTTAGGGCGGGCGATGACTAATGCAAGAAATATCCCGGTAGTGAACAGCAAAAGTGCAGCCACGACGAGTAGGGCGATCTTGATCGCAATGGACACAACGAGAAGCGTGGTCAGCGCGATGCCGACGGCAGCAAGCGCGAGCAAGGTGGCTGTCGATGCTGGCCGCAATTTTAGGGAGGAACTCTTTTCTTTCATGTGTCAATTATAGATTGACAAATACTCTTGTCAACATGGAATTGACATGGGGTGAGGCTCGGCTGCAACCTCTGCGCTTCCAGCGCGTCGGGAATGTCGCCCCATCCCCATGACCGTAGGGGGTTCGGCTCACGGGCACGTGTGTAGCCATTGGGTCGGTGTGGACGGGTGTGCAGTTGTGGTGAGTCTGTGCTGGAGGTAGCCGTTCGAGTTGACACCGAGATATCATGTACATGACGTACTCAGCGTACGTTTGCACGCGCGGGTTCACCTGCGCAGGAAGGTTGAAATGCCACTCGTCGCCGATTACAGGTCCTTTACGGACGCGCGCTCGCATCTCAAGGAAGTGTTCGATGCGACCGCGCGCGGGCGAACCGTCACCGTGCAGCGCGATGGTCAGCTCTCTGCGGTCATGCCGTTGGATCGGCTCCGTGCATACTTCTCTAGAACTGTATCGCCGCGCGTTCGCGTCACTCGGGAAGATGACCGCACTATTGCGTTGATGGATGGTCGCCCCTTCGTGTCTGAGGGTACAGACGTTGACGGCGCACTCGCCGACCTCGCCCTGTCGCTTCGAGAGTACGCCGAAGACTGGGACGACCGGCTGGAGCATGCTCCGAATCACGCCAGCAACTGGGCCCTTGTGCAGCTCATTAACCTTTCAACTGACGAGCAGCTCCTCGAATGGCTTGAGCGCGGCGGTGAGTAAGTACACGGCTGCGACCCGCGAGGACCACGATGATTTCTGCGTGGCGGAGAAGTGGCAGCTTGTACGCGGCGCGTCAGGACAGCCGGTCAGGCATCACCGCACCTATGAGTTGGCGCTCTGGGACGGGCAGATCCTCCGCACTCGAATCTCCAGACCCGTCGACAGGTCGACGTACTCTGCCGGGATGTGGACCCACATTCTTCGAACCCAGCTCGCCGTTGACGCTGAAGCGTTTTGGGCCTGTGTTCGTGACAAGAAGTTGCCAGACCGCGGGGCACCCGAAACGGTGACCCAGAAGGAGCCATTACCGCTGTATCTCGTTCGTGCGCTCAGCGAACTCGGCGTTAAAGAAAGCGAAAGCCTGGCACTCACCGCGGCGCAAGCAGCCCAGCTGCTCTCCGAGAAGATGGCGGAGCGCTACGGCCATCAACGCAGTTCGTGACTGATTCGACAGCTACTGGACCGATGAGGCTACGGGAAGGGGCACCGTGCTGGCGGCAGAGACTCTTTATGGCCCGATTTTGCTGAGCTGCAGACGCCGGACGCCGACTGGTGCACCGTGTTGAGCGTCCCACAGGAGGTTTGTCTTAAGGTGCGGGCCATGCAAAGCATTGTCGGCATTCCCGCCAAGAATCGATGGTCAACATCGCAAGGCGGTCCTACGCGGGCTGAGGTCATCTACCTACAAGGAACCAGATCACAGGACCTGCGATGGGAGTAAAAAGCACAATGAGTACCCAGATGGCCCGAGCGGTCGAACTCAACGAAGGTGCGCGCCGAATTTGCACCAGGGCTACCACGAGAGCCACGAGCATCACCACTACAACGCCGCTCCAAGCGATGTCCTAGAAAGCTGGAATAAGCGGATTGTTCCTCATCGTCCCCCGGTTCGACAGGCATCCTGTCCGCCAATCTGAGCAGCGGGGAAGAGCACTGTCAAGTTTTCACTCCGCAAGGCCTTGGAACCCAACTTCTTATCTCGCCCGCACGAGGTTGGTGAACGAGTCCAAAATCAAATGGGTGGAAGAGTGGTGCGGCGATGATGTCCATGCTGCTGGAGCGCCGACCGCCATCTGGCCCTGGTCAGCCTGACCGAACACAGCAACCGCGTCGGAGTAGGTGGCACCGCGAGCGCCTATGGCTGCCTGGCCCAGCTCTGACGGGGCGGAACGGGGTCCCACTGATACAGTGCGGGCCGCTCTGCCCCGACGGTCTTATAGATCGGAGCGCCGCGAATGCACAGTCCCCAGAATTTGACCGCTCCGCAGTCTTCGCACTGCATGAAGCTGACGATCGTAAATTTCAGTTCGGACCGCGCCAAGTCGAGCATGTCCATCAGGGGGACATCGCCGCGCAGATATCGCATGCGGCCCGATGCGACTCGACTCGCGAGCGCGTTGATCGTGCCGACGACGTCAACGTTGTGCGGCGGCGGTGCGGCGGTGCGTATGAAGGCCGGTTCGCAGGTGTCGCAGGTTGCGCTCATGCCCCCACTCTAGGCACCGTCAGTGGCCGCCGCCGAGGTTGCCGGCCAGTCGGCTGTGCAGCTCGTGGCTGGCCTCGTTGAGGCCCTCAATCACGACGCGCTTGTTGTGCCGCTCGTACTTGTAGGTGATGGCGTCGAGGGTCGCGACGGTGGAGGCGTCCCAGATGTGGGATGCGGACATGTCGATGACGACGCGGTCGGGGTCGTCGGCGTACTCGAACTGGGTCATCAGATCGTTGCTCGAGGCGAAGAACAGGGCGCCCGTGACCGTGTAATAGGCCGTCGGGACGTCGTCGGTGAGGGCGACGGTGCGCTCCACCCTCGCGAGGTGGGCGACCCGGCGAGCGAAGGCGACCATGGCCACGATCACGCCGACGACGACGCCGATGGCGAGGTTGTGCGTCGCGACGATGACGGCGACCGTGGCGAGCATGACGGTGGTCTCGCTTTTCGGCATCCGCTTGAGCGTGGACAAGCGGATGCTGTGCCAGTCGAACGTGAGATACGACACGATGATCATCACCGCGACCAGAGCGGCCATGGGCACGACGGCGAGCACGTCGCCGAGGCCGAGCACGAGCACGAGCAGAAAGACGCCGGCGAGGAAGGTGGAGATGCGAGTGCGGGCACCGGAGGCCTTGACGTTGATCATGGTCTGGCCGATCATGGCGCAGCCGCCCATGCCGCCGAAGAGACCGGACATGACGTTGGCCACGCCCTGGCCCCAGGTTTCGCGGGTCTTGTTGGAGTGGGTGTCGGTGATCTCGTCGACGAACTTGGCGGTCATGAGCGACTCGAGAATGCCGACGAGGGCCATGCCGAGGGCGTAGGGGGCGATGATCGTGAACGTGTCCCAGTTGAGGGGAACGCTGGGAAAGAACAGCTCGGGCAGGCTCTGGGGGAGCTCGCCCTGGTCGCCGATGGTGGGCACGTTGATGGCGATGACGACGGTCGCGATGGTGAGAACGACGATCGCCACGAGCGGGGCCGGGATCACCTTGGTGAGGCGCGGCATCACGATCATGATGATCAGGCCGGCGGCGACGAGCGGGTAGACCATGAACGGCACGCCGAGCAGCTGGGGTAGCTGGGCGGTGAAGATCAGGATGGCGAGGGCGTTGACGAAGCCGACCATGACGCTACGGGGGATGAACCGCATGAGCTTCGCGACGCCGATCAGGCTCAGGACGATTTGAAAGACGCCGGCCAAAATGACCGTGGCGATGAAGTACTCCATGCCGTATTCGCGGGCGACCGGGGCGATGACGAGCGCGACGGCGCCGGTCGCTGCGGTGATCATGGCCGGGCGTCCGCCGACGAAGGCGATCGTGACGGCCATGACGAACGACGAGAACAGGCCGACGCGCGGGTCGACGCCGGCGATGATCGAGAACGCGATCGCCTCGGGAATGAGGGCCATGGCCACGACGAGGCCGGCAAGTACCTCGCGGGTGAGCAGGCGTGGCGTGCGCAGTGCGGTCAGAACCGAGGGTTCTGCCCGGTAGCGGTTGACGGGAGCGGTCTTGGGAATGATGGCCATGAGGCCTCCAGAATGGGAACGGACCTCGGGAGAAGCCACAGGGATGCGAGGGAGCGAGTGAATCGCAGCGGTTACGTGCCGCGGGAAATCACGCGGCACAATGGTGGGGGAGTGGTTGACGTTGCCAACCAACTCCCATAACACTACCCTAACGTTAGGGTTGATTGCAAAGCTGTGACGAGAAGGGTGGGCCATGCCAGAAGAGACGACGTCGAACACGATGCACATTGGGGAACTCGCCGAGAAGACGGGGCTCTCGCTGCGCACCCTGCGTCACTATGACGAGATCGGCCTGCTCAAGGCCTCGGGTCGCACGGAGGGTGGCTTTCGCCTCTATACCGAACGCGATCACTCCCGACTCATCGTGATTCGCCGCATGAAACCCCTCGGCTTCTCGCTTGAGCAGATGATGGCCCTGCTGAAAATCGTCGACACCCTGCAGGCCGGGGGTGCCGCTGCCGCCGATCCGACCGTGCGGCGAGAGCTCGATGAGTTCATCGCCCAGGCCCTCGAGCGTCGGCAGAAGCTGCAGGACCAGCTCGGCATGGCCGACGAGTTTCTGGAGTTGCTGCGCCGGCAGTAATGGGCCGTTCTGACCGCGTGGTGCGGTTGCGGGTGCGGCTGTCGCACTTCACGCGTTCCACCCCAACTGGGGGTGCGCGACACGCGGGAGTCGGCTTGCCCGTACCGGGTGTTAAAAGACACAATCAAATATGAAACAAATCGACGAAAAAGGTGCCATCGCTCAGGTCGTCAACACCCTCGCTGAGAAGTATCCCGACAGCCCGCGTGCGGAGATCGAACAGGTCGTGCACGACGAGCACATTCGATACGACGGCCGCCCGATTCGCGCCTACGTTTCCGTGCTCGTGCAGCGCGCCGCCCGTCTGCGCTTGATTGCCGCGCATCAGCACTAGCACGAGCGAATAGGCCCACCCAGCCGTCTCAATAGGTGGCCAGCGTCTCCATCATCGCCGTGATGGCTCGAGGATCATCGAGCAGTCGAAAGTGACCGCCGGTATTGATGCGGATGTTGCGTGCGCCCGGTAGAGCACATCCTTCGGGGATGTGCGGATCGAAAGCGGCATAGATCGAGGTGATCCTCGAATTCACCTCGTGGCGCGCGTGCAGAGCGCTGATGTGTGGGTCGTGAGACGAGAACGCACGCAGGCTGGGTGCAAGCATGTATCTGGCCCAGCCTGATCCCAGGAATGGGGTAGCGACTGCGATCATGCCCACGACACGGGCGTTGACATCGAGATTGAGCATCACGAATTTTCCGATCAGGCCACCCTTGCTGTGCGCAACCAGTACGACATTGCTCAAATTTCGCTCCGTGATGAACTCGGCAACGCAGCGAGCAGAGCGAGGGATGGAATCGGTGTTTCGGGCGAGCCTGTCGACGGTGTAGACCGGGTGGCCGGCACCGTGGATGCGGGCAACGGTTGGCCAGAGAAACTGCCACCGTTCGTACACTCCGGGCACGATGACCACGGGACATCGATCGCCCGACGCGAGAGTGTTCGGGCTTGGCTTCGACTGCACCGCCCGCCACTGATGCTGTGCGGCGTAGAGGTAATCCTGCATCCACCAGCGCAGCCGGCCGACGCGGGGACTCATTCCGCGCGCACGGCTCACGAGTTCTGCACGAAGCGGCTGATGCGCCCCGCGACGCTGCCGGCGGCGCTGTAGTGCACGAGGTGGCGGTGGCCGGCGATCTCGCTCAACATCCCGTTCCGGGATCGACGTACGAGTCCGGCGCACCACGCTTGTCGGGACACCGGATCATCGGCGCCGCGCATCACCAGAATGGGCGCCGCCACGTGCACGATCCGGTCGGCAGTCGCGAAGGCCAGCATCGAAACGAGTGTCCGGGTGTACCACCAGGGGCCACAGCGAGCGTAATCGGCGAAAACCAGCAGGTTGGCTGCCACCGGTTCCTTTAGTGTGTCGCGACACAGGTCGATGGCCTGAGCGAGTACCGAGCAGCGACGGGAGTCGGTGACCGGCCCGATGAGAACCAGATGCGAGACCAGCTCGGGGTGCTGCACGGCCAGTTCGGTTGCAATCTGGGCACCCATCGAATGACCGATGACAACGCATTGCCTTACCCGCAGGCCGTGCATCAGGGTACGCAACACCGAGCTCAACAGGGTGGCATTGTCGGCCACCGATAGCTGGCGCCGCGGAGTCTCCGTGCCACCAAAGCCGGGGAGATCCAGCGAATAGGTGCTCCCGCTGGTCGCCAGGGCCCGGTGCAGCAGGGCGGAATAGCGGTGCGAGGTACCGATCCCATGCACGATCACAAAGACCGGGAAATCCCCACCGCCCCGCGGTCCCGGCGAATGAATGACACCGAATTCGAAACCACCGCTTCTGAGTCGCCGCCTGCGGGGTTCGTGTACAGCAAGGTTCACGAGCGTGGAAACATGATGCTGAGCGCCTTCGGATCGATCTGCGCCTCAAAGGCCAGCGCGGAACCGAAACCGTCGCCGTCGAGTTCGATCTGCTCGGCACGGGCGAGTCGTATTCCGATCTGAGTGGCCTTGACGTAGCGCAGGGCGCTGACCTCCTTCGTCATGAAGGCGCGCCCGGCCCTGGATCGACGAAGCACGCCATTCTCCCAGATCACCTTGAAGAAAATTTGGACCCACCCGATGACGCCGGTGGGACGCAGCAGGGCAATGTCGAATTGTCCGTCGTCGACCTCGGCATCGGGAAGCAACACGATATTCGACGGAAGGGCTCCGCAATTGGCCACGATGAGGGTGTGGGCGCGCAAGGATCGCTGTTGGCCTCCATTGAGGCTGTAGCGAAAACGCAGTTCGTGCGGATCGCGCAACGTTGTGGCGAGAGCCGTGACGTAGGCGAGCCAGCCGGCCTTCTTCTTCAGATCATCGTCGGTATTCGCCAGCATTTTTGCGTCCAGCCCCAGGCCCGCCATTACGACAAAAACGTGGCTCGACTCCGATTGGTCTTCGCGCGTGACCGTGATGCGCCCGACGTCAATGCGGTGGACGTCGCCGGTGAAGGCGATGGTCACCGCAGCCGCGACATCGTTGAGGGGAATTCCGAGGTTTCGTGCCAGGAGATTGCCGGTACCCGACGGCAGAAGTGCCAGCGGAATCGAGCCGGACTGGAGGCCTTCGGCGACGGCGCGAACGGTGCCGTCTCCGCCGGCAACGATGACGACGGATGCACCGGATTGCACCGCCTCCGCGGCACGCTCTTGACCGGCATCCTCTGTGCTGGTGGAAAGCCACAGGCTCGAACTCCAGCCGTGATCGTGTTCTGCCTCGTCGACTACCTCACGCAACGCCGCCAGATCGACCTTGATCGGGTTGTAGATCACCGCCGCGAACTTCATCTCACCCGGGGAGGGCACGCCGGTCACCGTGCCCCCGACGGGTTTTCGACGGGTGTGTCGTCCGGCTCCGTTGTGGCCGGGTCGACGGCCGGGGGCTCGTGTGGCGAAGGCGGGGGTACATGCGGATCACGTGTCATCGGTGCCTGCTTTCGAAAGGGGTGAACGTCTCACGAGCGGTGCGGTGCGGTGCGGTGCGGTGCGGGGTCGGTCCGGTTCCGGCGACTGGCACGGTAATGCGCGTCTATATTACGATTTTTCCTCATGACATCGTCACGCTCAGGGGTGAAACGCCCCGTCGAGTCTCACGCAAGCGGGCGACTCGTCGGTCTGAGCGCCCGGTACCGACAATTCACCCGCTTTCGCGGGCAGACGGGCCGGCAATGGGTAGGCTCGCGGCATGACTGAGCACAGCGCCCCGAGGATCGCCGCCCAGACGAGTGCCGCCCAGACGAGTGCCGAGCCGAGCAGTGCCGAGCCGAGCAGTGCCGAGCCGAAACGTCTGATTCGCTGGGGCATACTGGCCACGGGTGGCATTGCGCACGCTTTCACCGGCGACCTCGTGAAAAACGGTCACAGCGTGCAGGCCGTCGGCTCTCGGTCTGCGGGGGCAGCGGATGCATTTGCCGCCGAGTTCGGCATTCCCACCGCCCATGGCAGCTACGAAGCGCTCGTCGCGGATCCGCAGGTCGACGTCGTCTACGTGGCGACGCCGCATCCGTTTCACGAGGGTAATGCGCGCCTCGCGCTCGAAGCGGGCAAGCACGTCGTGATCGAGAAGGCTTTCGCCCTGAATGCGCGAGAGGCGCGCGCAATCGTCGACCTCGCGGCGAGCAAGAATCTGCTCGTGATGGAGGCGATGTGGACCCGGTTTCTGCCGCATATGGTGCGCATCCGCGAAATTATCGCCGCCGGAACGCTCGGCGACGTGCACACCCTCATCGCTGACCACTGCCAGAACCTGCCCGCCGAACCGGCACACCGGCTCAACTCCCTCGCGCTCGGCGGCGGCGCGCTGCTCGACCTCGGCATCTACCCGATTTCATTCGCGTCGTCGCTGTTGGGCGTGCCGGAATCGATCGTCGCGAGCGCGACGTTCAAACCTACCGGAGCGGATGCCCAGGTCGCCACGATCTTTCGCTACCCGGGTGGGGCGATCGCGTCGACGCTGTCCGCGAGTGACACCCTCGGGCCCAACACCGCCGTCATTCTCGGCACGCTCGGGCGCATCGAGATCGATGCGGTCTGGTACGCGCCGACCACCTTTCGGGTCTATTCGGCGAGTAATGATCTGCTCGAGACGTTCGTGACCGGCCACCTGTCGGGGCGGGGCATGTACTTCGAGGCGCAGGAGGCGGAACGCCTGATTCGGGCGGGCCAGGTGTCGAGTGCGGTGATGCCGGCCGAGGAGACCGTGGCGATTATGCAGAGCCTCGACGCGGTGCGCGCGCAGATCGGGCTGCGGTACCCGGGGGAGTAGTCGCCGGTGGGCCGATCCCACGCACCAGACCGAACGCTCTCGGGCAGTGGGTAGCGCCGGCAGGTAAAGTGCTGGGGTGCCCGAAACGGAACCCCCGCGCGATCCCACGTCCCCGCTGCCGCTGCCGTCGTCGCTGACAGCGGTGCCCGAGGTGACGCCGACAGCGCTGTCGTCGTCGTCGTCAGCGTCAGCGTCGTCGTCGTCGTCGTCGGTATCGTCCGCGAGAGCCCGGCCGCCGGCATCCCCGCGGCTGCAGCACTTTCGCCGCCACCGCCGCGCCTGGCTGATCACGGCGGCCGCCACCGTGTTCGCGCTGCTCGCGACCGGCGCGGTTGTCGGGGGCGCGGCCACCGGTGCGGGGCTGGCCGGTTTCGGGGAACCGGGGGCGGCATCCGTCGTCGCAGCACCGACAGCCACCGCCACGCCCACACCGACCGTGACCGTCGATCCCGACCGCCCGGTGCCCGCCGCGGCGACCACCGCGAGCCGGCTGCGCACCTGTTCCGTCGCAGGCCTCGCCGCCGACGGCCGGCTCGCCAACTTTCAAGGCCAGGTGCGCAACTCCGCTACCGGTGAGGTGCTGTTTGACCGCGGCGGAACCACACCGGGGGCGACCGCGAGCGTGATGAAGGTGCTGACCAGCGCCGCGGCGCTGAGCGTGCTCGGGCCCGACTACCGCGCCACGACGACCGTGATGGTCGGCACCGAACCCGGCCAGGTCGTACTTGTCGGCGGCGGCGACCTCACGCTGACCCGGCTGCCGACCGGCCAGGAGTCCTTCTATTCGGGCGCCGCGCACCTCGACACTCTCGCGAGCGCGACCCTCGCAGCCTGGAACGCCGACCCGGCACGGGCGGGCACGCCGATCACCTCGATCGTGCTCGACTCGACCCTGTTCGACGGGCCGGGCTGGGACGACGGCTGGGCCCGAAGCGAGCTCGCGCTCGGCTACATGCCCGAAATAACCGCCCTGCAGGTTGACGGAGACCGGGACAATCCCGCCCGCAGCACCTCCCCGCGCAGCGAAGACCCGATTGGCCGGGCCGGGCAGGCGTTCTCCGACGCGCTCAGCGCCGCCGGAGCCGGCTCGGCACTGACCATCACGCGGGCCGCCGCTCCGGCCGGGGCCGCGCCGCTCGCGAGCGCCGAGTCACAGCCCGTTTCCACGCTGATTCAGCAGTCGCTCATCGTCTCCGACAACACGATCGCCGAGATGCTCGCCCGTCTGGTGGCCGTGCAGTCCGGATCCGGCAACACCTTCGCCGCGCTGCAATCGGGCATCGTCGGCGGCCTCGAACCCTACGGGATCGACACGACCGGTCTCGTGATCGCCGACGGCTCCGGCCTCAGCCCTGCCAACGCGGTGCCGCCGGCCTACCTGACGCAACTCTTTCAGCAGATCGATTCCCGCGCGGGGCATCTCGGGGTGATCTTTGACGGCCTGCCCGTGGCGGGCGGCCCGAGCGGATCGCTCTCCTACAGCGACCGGTTCGCCGGCGATAACGGTGTCGCCGATGGGGCGGTCTTCGCCAAAACCGGCTGGATCACCACCGGCTACACCCTCGCCGGCATCGTGCACGCCGCCGACGGCACCCCACTGACCTTCGCCGTCTACGCCCTCGGCGACGTGAGCGACAACGCGAAACAGGCGATCGACACGATTACCGCCGGTTTTTACCGGTGCGGCGATAACCTGTCCAACAACTGACCGTTCACGCAGCGACCGGTCGGTCCGCGACCGTTCACGACTGAAGGAGTGCCATGACCCGGGCCCTGTTCATCATTGACGTTCAGAATGACTTCACCGAGGGCGGTGTTCTCGGTGTCGAGGGCGGGGCCGCGGTGGCGGCGGGCGTCACGGCCTTGCTGCGTGCGCATCCGCAGGCCTATCCCCTCGTGTTCGCGAGCCGTGATTGGCACGACATCGGCAACGACAACGGGGGCCACTTCGCCCGCGACACCGCGCCCGACTTCGTCACGACCTGGCCGGTGCACTGCGTGGCGGGCACCGGCGGCGCCGAATATCATCCCGCGCTGGCGACGGATGCCGTGACCTTCCACATTCGCAAGGGCCAGGGCGCACCCGCGTACTCGATCTTCGAGGGAACCACCGAGGCCGGACAAACCGTGACGGCGCTGCTCAGCGAGCACGGCGTGACCGAGGTGGACATCGTCGGCCTCGCCACGGACTACTGCGTGCGGGCATCGACGCTCGATGCCCTCGAACACGGCCAGCACGTGCGGGTGTTCACCGATCTGGTCGCGGGCGTCGCCGCGGAGTCGACCGCCACGGCGCTCGCCGAAATGGCCCATGCCGGGGCCGTGTTTGCCGCCTCCGACGTGCTCGGCCCCCCGGCGCCGGATGCCCCGGTGCCAGAGCGCTCGGATGCCGCACCGGACGCCCCAGCGGATGCGACGTCAGACACCGAGTGATGGCAGAACCCGAATGATC
Source organism: Cryobacterium frigoriphilum (assembly GCF_004403305.1). Classification (GTDB taxonomy): domain Bacteria; phylum Actinomycetota; class Actinomycetes; order Actinomycetales; family Microbacteriaceae; genus Cryobacterium; species Cryobacterium frigoriphilum. The sequence continues at coordinate 12,057 of NZ_SOHE01000025.1, forward strand.
GACCCGTCGCTGGCTGACGGCCGCGCGTGAGCGAGCCCGGAGCGGCCGACAGCCGATCGCTCGGAGCCGTGGGCGTGGTGCGGCGACTCGACGGCGTGCGCATCGCCTACGACTTTGTTGCCGGAAAGCGCCCGATCGTGCTGGTCCACGGGTTCGCGAGTACGGCATCCGCCACCTGGCACAGGCCGGGCTGGGTGAGCGCACTCGCCCAGTCCGGTCGCGGCGTCATCACGCCCGACCTGCGCGGGCACGGCCGCAGCGACAAGCCGCACCGCGGCGCGGACTACGCGCCGCGGCAACTCGCCGCAGACCTCGTTGCGGTGCTCGACGAGCTCGAGCTGCCGCAGGCCGACGTGATCGCGTACTCGATGGGATCCCGCGTCGCTGCGGCTTTCGCCCGGCTCGCGCCGGAGCGGGTCGGTGCTCTCGTGCTCGGCGGTGCCGGCCCCCTCGAACTATTCAAAACCTGGGACCCGGTCAACGTCACTCGCTTCGTGAGTCACGGTGAGATCAGCCCCGGGTCCGCGAACGCCTCGATCGCCGCCGTGCTCGGCGCGGCCATCGCGGCCGGCGCCGATCGGCACGCGCTCGTGGCCTGCGTGCAGGGGATCGCGGGCGCGACGCTCGACGTGCCGGCCGGCATCCGTCAGCTGTTCGTGGCCGGGGGAGCGGATGCGATCCCCGCCGGTGTCGCCGAACTGGCCGCGGCCCGCGGCGCCGACTACCTCGAACTGCCGGGTCGCACCCACATCACGGCGCTCACCGCCCGCGAGTTCAAGCAGGCCGCCCTGACGTTTCTGGCCTGACCGGCTCTGTCGCCTGCCCGCCCGTCTGCCTGCCCGTACCATTCGACGGAGATCGGGGCTAAAAACACGCAAATATGGCCGAAACGGCATGTTTTCGGGTGAAACACCGTCGAATGGTACGGGCGGCGGGCGCGGGCGGGCGACCCTGCGCCCGTCGGTGGGGCGCGGTAGATTTGGCAGAGGCTTTTCGAGGAGGCACCGTGACCCAGACGACATCACCAGACAACACCACCACAGCCGGCGATACGGCAGCGAGCACCACCGCAGCGAGCACCACGGCAGAATCCACCCTGCTCGCCGGGGTGCCCACCCGGTTGTTCATCAACGGCGAATGGGTGGCGGCATCCGGTGGCCGCACCCTCGACGTGATCGACCCGGCGACCGGTGCCGTGCTCGCGAGCGTCGCCGATGCGAGTGTCGCCGACGGCGCCGCCGCCCTCGATGCGGCCGTCGCCGCTCAGGCCGGCTGGGCCCAGACCCCGCCGCGGGTGCGCGCCGAACTGCTGCGCCGCGCCTTCGACCTGCTCACCGAGCGCAAGAACGATTTCGCCCTGCTCATGACCCTTGAGATGGGCAAGCCCCTGCCCGAGGCGCTCGGTGAAGTCGCCTACGGCGCCGAGTTTCTGCGCTGGTTCAGCGAGGAGGCCGTGCGCATCAGTGGGCGCTACGGCGCCAACCCCGAGGGCACCGGGCGCATGATCATCACCCAGCACCCGGTCGGCCCGTGCTACCTGATCACCCCGTGGAACTTTCCGCTCGCCATGGCCACCCGCAAGATCGCCCCGGCGCTCGCCGCCGGCTGCACCGTCGTCGTCAAGCCCGCCGAACTCACCCCGCTCACGACCCTCGCCTTCGTCGCCCTGCTCGAAGAGGTCGGTCTGCCCAAGGGTGTTGTCAACGTCATCACGACCTCGGAGTCCGGCGCGGTGTCGGCCCCGATCATCGCCGACCCGCGGCTGCGCAAGCTCAGCTTCACCGGCTCGACCCCGGTCGGCAAGCTGCTCATCAAGCAGAGCGCCGAGAACGTGCTGCGCACCTCGATGGAGCTGGGCGGCAACGCCCCGTTCGTGGTCTTCGCCGATGCCGACCTCGACAAGGCCGTCGACGGAGCCATCATCGCCAAGTTCCGCAACATCGGCCAGGCCTGCACCGCCGCCAACCGGTTCATCGTCGAGGAGTCCATTGCCGCCGAGTTCGGCCGCCGCGTCACCGAGCGCGTCACGGCGTTCCAGGTCGGCCGCGGCACCGAGTCGGGCGTGAACATCGGTCCGCTCATCAATGAGGCCGCGGTCGAGAAGGCGCACGCGCTCGTGACGGATGCCGTCGCCCGCGGTGCCGAGGTTCTCACCGGCGGGCAGGCGCTCGAGGGGCCGGGAACGTTCTACGCCCCGACCGTCGTGAGCGGTATCACCGCCGGCAGCGACATCCTGGCCCAGGAGATCTTCGGCCCGGTGCTTGCGATCACGACGTTCACCGACGAGGACGACGCGGTGCGCATCGCCAACGACACAGAATTCGGCCTGATCAGCTACGTCTTCACGGCTGACCTTGCCCGCGGGCAGCGCATGATCGACCGGCTCGAGACCGGAATGATGGGGCTCAACACGGGCGTCGTCTCGAACGCGGCGGCTCCGTTCGGCGGGGTCAAGCAATCCGGGCTCGGCCGTGAGGGCGGGCTCGAGGGCATCCGTGAATATCTGTCGACGAAGTACACGCTGACGCCCGACCCCGCCACGGTCTAGCGCCGGCGCACCCCACCGGCAGCGACCGATGTCTGACGCAGTCACCGCCGGGGCGACGGCGGATGCCGCGACCACGTGGCATCCGCCGTTCGCGACCGACGTGCAGCTGACGCTGTCCCGGTTGCGTCGCGGGGCCACCGATCCCACCCACCAGGTCGCGGCCGACGGCGCCCTCTGGCGCACAACCCTGACGGTCGACGGGCCGGCGTCAATGCGGTTCACCCAGCACGACCCGCACACCCTCACCTGTGAAGCCTGGGGTGCGGGCGCGCACACGGCCGTGGCCGCGGCAGCCGCCCTGATGGGCGAGGGTGACGACCCCACCGGGTTCGTCGCCGATCACCCGCGCCTGCACGACGCCCATCGGCGGTATCCGGGGCTGCGCATTCCGCGCACCGGGCAGGTGCTGGAATCGTTGATTCCGGCGATCCTCGAGCAAAAAGTGATCAGCGTGCAGGCGACGGCGTCGTGGCGGTCGCTCGTGCGCGCGCACGGCACCCCCGCCCCGGGGCCGACACCGCTGGGCATGCTCGTGGCGCCGTCGAACCGGGCCTGGCAACTCATTCCCTCGTGGGAATGGCACCGGGCGGGCGTCGACCCGCAGCGGTCCCGCACGGTCATGCAGGCGCTGCAGGTCGCCCGGCAGCTGCAGGCCGCCGTGACGCTGAGCCCGCAGGAGGCAACCGCCCGACTGCGCACCGTGCCCGGGATCGGTGTCTGGACCGCCGCCGAGGTCGCCCAGCGGGCCTTCGGCGACGCCGACGCGCTCTCGGTCGGCGATTACCACCTCTCCAACATGATCGGACATTCCCTGTTCGGCCGGGACCTGACCGACGCCGAAATGATCGAGGCGATGGTCAAGTGGCAGCCGCACCGCTACCGGGTGGTGCGGCTGCTCGAGGTCGGCGGAGCCACGATGAAGCCCCGCCGCGGGCCTCGGCTGAGTTTCGTCGACCACCGCCGCCACTGACCGGCCCCCAGCCCCGGAACTAAGCTGAGCGGATGCCCGTCATTACCATCACCGACCTGAGCGACCCGCGCCTGGTCGACTATGCCCACCTCACCGACGTTGCCCTGAAAAAGGCCCGCGGCACCGAGCACGGGCTGTACATCGCCGAATCCGCGCTCGTGCTCGAGCGGGCGCTGCGCGCCGGGCACCGGCCGCGATCGGTGCTGGCCCTCGGCGGTACCGCCGAGGAGGCGCTGCGGGTGCTCGGGCCGCACGCGGCCGAGATTCCGGTGTTCGTCGGACCCGGAGAACTGCTCGCCGAACTCACCGGCTACATTTTGCACCGCGGCCTCATCGCGTCGATGAACCGACCAGAACTGCCGAAAGCCGACACCCTGCTGAGCACGGCGAAACGCATCGTGATTCTCGAAGACGTTGCCGACCCGACCAACGTTGGCGCCATTTTTCGCTCCGCCGGTGCGATTGGTGCCGATGCGATCCTGGTGACCCCGCGCTGCTCCGATCCCTTCTACCGGCGGGCCATTCGAGTGTCGATGGGCACCGTGCTGCAGGTGCCGTGGACCCGGGTCGGCGACTGGCCGTCGACCCGCGCGTTACTGACCCGGCATGGGTTTCACGTGGCCGCGCTCGCCCTCACCACGGATGCCGTGAGCCTGCGCGATTTTGCAGCCCACGACCACGAGAGGCTGGCGTTGCTGCTCGGCGCGGAAGGCCCCGGCCTCACCCAGGCCGCACTCGACGCGAGTGACAGTGTCGTGCAGATCCCGATGAAGCATGGAATCGATTCCCTCAACGTGGCCGCAGCGAGTGCCGTCGCGATGTGGGCGCTCTCGTCCTGACCCCGGCGCCGACCGGCGGCCGCCGATTGCGCGCCGTTTCTCGGCATAGTCAGGGGATCGTCGTAGGGTGGAGTCATGAGCAATGAGGCTGTCATCATCGACGTTCTGCGCACCCCGAGTGGGCGCGGCAAACCGGGCGGCGCACTCAGCGGTATCCACCCGGCCGATCTGCTCGCCACCGTGCTGCGCGAACTCGTCGCCCGCAACGACCTCGATCCGGCGCTCGTCGACGATGTCATCGGCGGCTGCGTCAGCCAGGTCGGCGAACAGGGCTACAACCTCACCCGCACCGCGCTGCTGAGCGCCGGGTTTCCCGAGACCGTTCCCGGCATCACCATCGACCGCCAGTGCGGCTCCAGCCAGCAGGCCGTGGCCTTCGCCGCACAGGGCGTGATGGCCGGCAGCTATGACGTGGTCATCGCCTGTGGCGTCGAATCGATGAGCCGCGTACCGCTCGGGTCCTCCATCTCTGGTTATGGCAGCGGCGAACAAGACCCGGCGGGGCAGCGGATGCGTGAACGCTACCCCGAGGGCCTGGTCAATCAGGGCGTGTCGGCCGAACTCATCAACGACCACTGGCACCTCGGCCGGGACGAGCTCGACGCCTTCGCCGCCCGCTCGCACCGGCTCGCCGCCGCGGCGACCGAACGCGGCGACTTCGCGGCGGAGATCGTGCCGCTCGAGGCCCCCGACGGCCGTCCGATCGAAGACGACGAGACCATCCGCCCGACTACGTCGCACGCGAGTCTTGCCGGGCTGCCGCCGGCGTTTCGCACCGACCGGCTCGCCAGCCGATATCCGCGCCTCGACTGGCACACCACCGCCGGCAACTCCTCGCCACTGACCGATGGCGCCTCGGCGACCCTGATCATGAGCGCGAAACGCGCCGCCGAACTCGGCCTGACCCCGCGCGCCCGGTTTCACGGTTTCGCCGTCACCGGCAGCGATCCGCTCTTCATGCTCACCGGGGTCGTTCCGGTCACCCGGCGCATCCTCGCCCGCGCCGGCCTCAGCATTGACGACATCGACGCCTACGAGGTCAACGAGGCCTTCGCGTGTGTACCGCTGGTCTGGCAGCAGGAACTGGGCGCCGACCCCGCCCGCCTCAACCCCCGCGGCGGAGCGATCGCGCTCGGCCACGCCCTCGGATCCTCCGGCACCCGCCTGCTCACCACCCTGCTGGGCCAACTCGAAGCGACCGACGGCCGCTGGGGCCTGCAGACCATGTGCGAGGGCGGCGGAATGGCCAATGCCACACTGATCGAAAGGCTGTCATGATCATCAACGGATGCTCCGCCCTGGTCACCGGGGGCGCCTCCGGCCTCGGTCTGGCGACCGCGACCGCCCTGCACGCCGCCGGCGCCCACGTCGTGCTGCTCGACCTTCCCGGCGCTCCCGGCGAGGCGATCGCCGCTCGGCTGAACGCTGATGCTGGTGCCGACGACACCCAGCCGGGTTCCGCCGGCTCCAGCTCGAGTACGACCGTGGTGCCCCGTGACCCCGCGGCGCCCCGTCACCCCAACGCCGGCCACCCGCGAGCCCAGTTCGTGGCCGGGGACGTCACGAGTGCGGGCGATGTGCAGGCCGCCGTCGACGCCGCCATGCTGCTCGGCCCGCTGCGCATCGTCGTCAACTGCGCCGGCATCGCCCCGGGGGCGCGCACGGTCGGCCGCGATGGACCGATGCCGCTCGCCGACTTCGACCGAGCCATCCGCATCAACCTTGTCGGCACCTTCAACGTGACCCGGCTCGCTGCCGCTGCCATGATGCACACCACGCCGGTCGGGGACCCGGCCCGGCGGGGAGCCGCCGAGCGCGGGGTCATCGTGAACACCGCATCCGTCGCCGCTTTCGACGGCCAGATCGGCCAGGCGGCCTACGCCGCCTCCAAGGGCGGAGTGGCCGCCATGACGCTGCCGCTCGCCCGCGAGTTCGCCCAGTCGTTCATTCGAGTGATGACGATCGCTCCCGGTACCTTCGACACCCCGATGCTGCAGGGGCTGCCGACCGCGGTGCGTGACTCCCTCGGGGCACAGGTACCGCATCCGTCGCGACTCGGAGATCCCGCCGAGTACGCATCCCTCGTGCGGCATATAGTCGAGAATCCCATGCTCAACGGAGAAACCATCCGTCTCGACGGCGCCATTCGCATGCAGCCGAAGTAGATCCGAGTAGGAGAGATCATGGCATCCGAGATTCAGATCAATGAGACTCAGCGAACGGTCGCGATGGCGCCCGGCGGCGGCGAGCCGGCCGTGCAGGTACGGCTCGTGCACCACTACGCTGCGCTACCAGAAGCTGTCTGGGCAGCGTTGACAGAGCCCGCCGCACTGGCACGCTGGTTCTTGCCGGTCACCGGTGATCTGCAGGTCGGTGGCACGTTCCAATTCGAGGGCAACGCCGGCGGCGAGATCCTCGCCTGTGTTCCGGGCCGGGTGGTGCGGGTGACCTACGGCGGCCCGACCAGCGTGGTCGTGGCCCGGCTCGACCCCGGGGTCAGCGGCGGATCGACCCTCACCTTCGAGCACACCGTACCGCTGTCGATGGCGGGCAGCGGGGCCGGAGCGCTCTACGTGGCACCGGCGTGGGAGATGAGCGTGGTCGGCCTCGGTCTGTTCCTGGCCGGGGACTTCGTGGACAATCCCGTGACGTGGCAGGCCTCGCCGGGCATGCAGCGCTTCGCTCGGCTGTCGATTGACGCCTGGGCGGCCGCCGTCGAACGGTCCGAAACGGCCAGCGCCATCGAGCTCTCGGCCGCCGTCGCGGCGTCGATCGCGCAGTTCGCGCCCGACGCGCCCTGACCGGCCGGGAGCCTTCCGGTTCAAACAATGCAACCGGTTGGGTTACAGGCTGAGGGAACGACGAGAACACGGGGCCGCCGATGATTCAGTTTTTCGGTGGCGTCGCCCTGATCGCGGCCAGTTCCGGATTGTTCATTTTCGGACTGCAACGGACGCTGCGACTGAACAGCGGCATCCGCTTGCCGATTTGGGGTAATGCGCCGCGAGAGGCGCGCTATGTCCGGCGACCCAACGGTCTCGTGCAGCTCGTGCGCGCTGCGTACGGTGGCTAATTCAGGCAATCTGCGATTGCGGCTGGCAACAGCCGCGAGATCAGAGGCCTCCGATGATCGGGGAGTGATATTTGCCTGAATTAGCCCCGAGGGGCCCCGCGAGAACGGCGGTCGGGCCGCAGGACGCAGGACGCAGGACGCAGGACGCAGGACGCAGGGATACCGGGTTGCGGGAGGCTAGCCGAGCTTGAGGCTGCGGCTGTCGTCGCGGATCTGGCCGACGAGCTCTTCGAGCACGTCTTCCAGCGTCAGGATGCCCAGGGTCACGCCGTTGGCGTCGATTGCGCGGGCGAGGTGCGCGCCCGAACCCTGCATGGCGGTGAGTGCCTGGCGCAGCGGCATGTCCATGCGCACGTCCGGCAGGGTACGCATCAGGGCCGGATCCATCGGCAGGTCGCGGCGCTCGGCCTCGATCTCGAGCAGGTCCTTGATGTGCACGTAACCGACGAGCAGTCCGTCGGCCGCACGCACCGGGAATCGGGAGAACCCGCCGATGGCGACCGCTTCCGCCTGGGCGGGTGTGACATCCGTCGCCAGTGTCGTGAGCGACTGCACGGGGATCAGCACGCTTGACACGTCGCGTTCCGCAAAGGTGAGGGCGCCGAGCAGCAGCTTCTCATCGTTGACGTCGAGCATGCCGCCGTGGCGAGACTCCTCGACGAGCGCGGCGACCTCATCGCGGGTGAAGACGCTCGTCACCTCGTTCTTCGGTTCGACCTTCATCAGGCGCAGGAACGCGTTCGCGATGGCGTTCATGACCCAGAGCAGCGGGAACAGAACGGTCACGATCGCCACGAGCGGCGGTGCCAACAGCATGGCCATGCGCTCGGGGCCGGCGAGGGCGATATTCTTGGGCACCATCTCACCGAACACGACGTGCAGGTAGGTCACGAGCGACAGGGCGATCGCGAAGGCGATCGGGTGCACGAAGGCGTCAGGAACGCCCATCGCGGCGAACGGACCCTCGAGCAGGCTCGCGATGGCCGGCTCGCTGAGCGCGCCGAGGGCGAGCGAACAGATCGTGATGCCGAGTTGCGCGCCCGCCATCATGAGCGAGACGTTCTCCATCGCCTTCAGGGTGATCTGTGCCGAGCGGGAGCCCGCGAGGGCCTTCGGCTCGACGATCGTGCGGCGGGCACTGATCAGCGCGAATTCCGCGCCGACGAAGAAGGCGTTGACGAGCAGCAGCCCGACGGTCAGAAGCAGGCCTGCGGTGGTGCTCATAAGTGGCGCTCCGTTCGTTCGGGGGCCGTGGCCGGGGTGGCGGCGGGGTCGCTGTCGGTGCGCTCGGCGTCGGCGTCAAGGGTGCGCACGAGAACGCGCACCCGATCGATGCGGTGGTCATCCATCGCGGTCACGTCGAAGCGGATGCGGCTTTCCGGAGCTCCCGGAACGTCTTCGCTCGCGATCTCGATCGTGTCGCCGACGCGGGCGAGACGCCCAAGCTCGAGGGTGACGAGCCCGGCGAGGGTGTCGTACTCCTCGTGTTCGGGCACGAACACGCCGAGGTGTTCGCTCGCCTCGTCGGGGCGCAGTGAGGCTTCGAGGTCCCAGGCGCCGTCGGCATCACTCGTGATGACCTCCTGCACGGGGTCGTGTTCGTCGCGGACTTCGCCGACGAGTTCTTCAACGAGGTCTTCGAGGGTGACGAGGCCGGCGGTGTCGCCGAATTCGTCGATCAGCACGGCCATCTGCAGGCCGCCGTGACGCAGGGTGTCCATCAGGCCGTCGAGTTCGACGGTGTCGGGCACGGTCGTGACGGGGCCCATGACCTGACCGACGGTGACACGGTCCCGATCGAGGTAGGGCACGGCGAGGGCGTGGCGCACGTGCACGAGGCCGAGCACGGTGCCCTCCCCGTCGCCGCCGATGATCGGAAACCGGGAGTGTCCGGTTGCCTTGGCACGAATGAGCAGTTCGTGCACCGAATCGTCGGGGTCGAGGCTGAGGATCTGCCCGCGGGGTGTCATGACATCGTTGGCGCGCCGGTCACCGAAGGCGAACGAGCGTTCGACGAGTTCGGCGGTGTCCACGGCCAGGGCGCCCTGCCGGGCGGAGTGCCGCACCAAGCCGAGCAGCTCTTCGGGGGAGCGGGCCGAGGCCAGCTCTTCCTGCGGCTCGAAGCCCAGCAGGCGCACGACACGGTTGGCGGTGCCGTTGAAGAGGCGGATGAGGTAGGCGGTGCTCTTGGTGAAACCACGCTGGAAACCCTGCACCGCACGGGCGGTGGCGAGTGGCCTAGCGATCGCGAGGTTCTTCGGAATGAGCTCGCCGAAGATCATGGTGAGCGCGGTTGCCAGCACGAGGGCGATCGTCACCGACACGGTCGTGGCGCCCGCTTCGGAAAGCCCGAGGTTTCCGAGCGGGCCGTCGACGATGTTCGCAATGGCCGGCTCGGCGAGAAAGCCGATGCCGAGGTTGGTGACGGTGATGCCGAGCTGGGCTCCGGAGAGCTGGGTCGACATGGTCTTCATCGCCTTGAGCACGCCCTGAGAGCGCTTGTCGCCACTCTCGGCGGCGGCCTCAACGTCGTTGCGGTTGACGGTGATGAGCGAGAACTCCGCGGCGACGAAAGCGCCGCAGGAGGCCAGCAGGATCAACCCGATGATCAGGGCGAGAATTTCCATCAGTTCACCCCCCGCGTCAGAGACGCAGCGCCCAGAGGCGCGACGAGATGGACAAGGGCGTCACCGGGGGCGCTCATGTACTTCCGTTCAGGGTGTTCAGATGCGTCGACGCGTGGTCCGAAACGGACAGCGATGAAGCGTCAACTCGTTTGAGAGTAGTGGTCGAGGCTGGGTAACCGCCTGTCTGTCCTGAACGCCCTACTCCTGGGCGTGCGCCTCGAGAAACTCGTAGACCTCGGTGTCGTCGACGCCCGGGAAGGTGCCGCTCGGCAGCGGCGACAGCACGTGCGCGTGCAGGCGCGCGCTCGGCCAGGCCCGACCGGCCCAGCGTGACGCCATGGCGCCGTCGGGACGGCGGCAGCACGACTCGTCGGGGCAGGTCGACACCGAACGCTGCGTTGTCTCCCGGCCGCGAAACCACTTGGCCTGCGCGAACGGCACGCCGACACTGATCGAGAATTCACCGGCCGGCGTCGCGCCGGTCTGGGTCGCCGACCAGAACGTGCCGGCCGGGGTGTCGGTGTACTGGTAGAACTCGGTCGTGCGGTTGGTGTGCGTGAAGGCGCTGCGGGCGCTCCACTGTTTGCAGACGTACTGGCCCTCGATCGACCCGGTCACGTCGACCGGAAGCGGTAGGCCGTCATTCTCGTAGCCCTTCTGCAGCGCGCCGTCGCCGTTGACCCGTAAGAAGTGCAGCGTCATATCGAGGTGGCTCGTGGCGAGGTTCGTCAGGCGCAGCGCCGCGGCCTCGTGCGTCACCCCGAAGGCGTCGCGAAAGTCCTCGACCGACAGCTCACGTTCGCGCTTCGCGTTGGAGAGAAACGCGAGTGAGGCATCCCGAGGCATGAGTGCGGCGGCGGCGAAGTAGTTGATCTCGAGTCGCTGCCAGAGGAATTCGGCGTAGCTCGACGGCCGTTCGTGCTGCAGGAGTCGGTGTCCGATCGCCTGCAGCGCCATCGATCGCAGGCCATGCCCGCCCGGAATCGACGCCGGCGGCAGGTAGATGCGCCCGTTCACGAGGTCGGTCACCGAGCGCGTCGAGTTCGGCAGATCGTTCACGTAGATCAGGCTGAAGCCGAGCTGCTCGGCCATCACGCTCACCTCGCGGTGGGTGAGGGCGCCGACGGTGTGACCGGAGGCCCGCACCCGGTCCTCGGCGAGCTGCTCGATCGAGGGCAGGTAGTTGCCCTCGTCCCGCATCCGCTCGCGCAGTTCGGTGTTGGCGCGGCGGGCTTCTTCCGGGGTCGCGATCGCCTCGCTCGCGCGGCGGGAGAGTTCTCGGTGCAGCCCCAGCAGCGACTCGATCGCCGGCAAGGGCATGCCCTTGGTGACCTTCACGATCGGCAGCCCGAGTGCGCCGTAGAGGGGATTCTTCTGCGCTCTCGCCAGTTCGATCTCGAGTGCGGCCCGCTTGTTGGGTGCCTCGCGGCTGAGCAGCTCCGCGAGCTCAACGCCGAGGGCCGCCGCCAGGTCTTGTAACAGTGACAATTTGGGTTCGCGACGTCCGTTTTCGATCAGCGACAACTGGCTGCCGGCGAGGCCGGACTGGCTGCCGAGCTGGTCGAGGGTGAGGCCGCGTTCGGTGCGAAAGTGACGGATGCGATGACCCAGGGTCATGAGATCGGAGGCTTGAGGCGTCATTCCTTAACTTTATCTAAAGAATTGCCATTCTTAACTGTCTAATCGGGGGCTTGACCCGTGCTGGGGGGAGCATTCTGGTCTTACCGCAAGAAATTACGGTCTAGCAACTTCTCGAAAACGTATACCCCGCGTCTCCATCGAAGCCGAGCGGCAGAAAAAGGTCCCCACATGACCCTCACGAATCCTCCTGTACACACTCCCGAGACCCTCAGCCCCAAGCGCACCAGCAGCACCGACCCGAACCTGCAGGCCTGGGTCGACGAGATTGCCCGCCTGACCCAGCCGGACGCCGTCGTCTGGTGCGACGGCTCGCCCCGTGAGGCCAGCATCCTGAGCCGCCAGCTCGTCGCCGAGGGCAAGCTCATCCGCCTGAACCCCGAATGGCGCCCCAACAGCTTCCTCGCCCGCACCAACCCGAAAGACGTCGCCCGGGTCGAAGACCGCACCTTCATCTGCAGCAACGACGAAGCGGATGCCGGCCCCACCAACAACTGGGCCGAACCGACCGCGATGCGCGAAGAACTTCAGGGTGTCTTCGCCGGCAGCATGCGCGGCCGTACGCTCTACGTCGTTCCGTTCTCGATGGGCCCGCTCGGCGGCCCGATTTCGCAGCTCGGTGTCGAGATCACCGATTCCCCCTACGTCGTGCTCAACATGGGCATCATGACCCGCATGGGCGAGCAGATCCTCACCATGATCGAGGCCGGCGAGCCGTGGGTGCACACCGTGCACAGCATCGGCTACCCGCTCGTTGACGCCCAGGGCGTCAAGCGCGACGATGTCGAATGGCCCTGCAACGACACCAAGTACATCGTGCAGTTTCCCGACACCCGTGAGGTCTGGTCGTACGGCTCCGGCTACGGCGGAAACGCGCTGCTCTCGAAGAAGTCGTTCGCGCTGCGCATCGCATCCGTTATGGGCCGCGACGAGGGCTGGCTCGCCGAGCACATGCTGCTCATCAAGCTGATCTCGCCCGAAGGTAACGTGTTCCACGTGTCCGCCGCGTTCCCGAGCGCCTGTGGCAAGACGAACCTGTCGATGCTGCAGCCGACCATCCCCGGCTGGAAGGTCGAGACCATCGGCGACGACATCGCCTGGCTGCGCCAGGGCGAAGACGGACGTCTCTGGGCCATCAACCCCGAGGCCGGCTTCTTCGGAGTCGCCCCCGGAACCGGTGAGACCACCAACCCGACCGCTGTCGCGACCATGTGGGGCAACACCATCTTCACCAACGTCGCCCTGCGCGACGACGGAGACGTCTGGTGGGAGGGTCTGACCGACACGCCCCCCGCGCACCTCATCGACTGGCAGGGCAACGACTGGACCCCCGCGTCCGGCCGCCCCGCTGCCCACCCGAACTCCCGCTTCACCGTCGCTGCCGCCCAGTGCCCGTCGATTGCCGACGACTGGGAAGCGGCCGGCGGAGTGCCGATCGACGCCATCATCTTCGGTGGACGCCGCGCGACCAACGTGCCGCTCGTCGCTCAGGCCCGCAGCTGGAAGCACGGCGTGTTCATGGGAGCGACAATCAGCTCCGAGAAGACCGCCGCCGCCGAAGGAACCGTTGGAGAGCTGCGCCGCGACCCGTTCGCAATGCTGCCGTTCTGCGGCTACAACATGGCCGATTACTGGGCCCACTGGCTCGCGGTCGGCAAGTCCCTCGGCACCAAGGCTCCCGCGATCTTCCAGGTGAACTGGTTCCGCAAGGGTGATGACGGCAGCTTCATCTGGCCCGGATTCGGCGAAAACTCTCGCGTTCTCGAGTGGATGGTGCGTCGCCTCGAAGGCCAGGCCGAAGCCCGCGACACCCCGATTGGCCTGCTGCCGACCGTTGACGGCTTGAACCTGGAGGGGCTCGACCTCTCCGACAAGGACCTCGAGCAGCTCTTCGCGATCGACCCGGCCTCCTGGCTCGCCGAGTGCGACCTGACCGAGGAATACTTCAACAAGTTCGGCGACCGCGTGCCGCCGGCACTGCTCGCCGAACTGGCCAGCGTTCGTTACCACCTCAAGGACTAACGCCCGAGGCCCCGACCGGAACGACCTGCTTCTCTGAATTACCTGCCCGGCACTATCCGGGCAGCGCACCACCGCGACCCCGTCACCTCCCGTGGCGGGGTCGTTGTGCGTGGTGTCGGGCCGGGGTCGCTGGCCCTGCCGTGGCGGCAATGCGGGCCGGGCCGGTGTCGGAGCGCTGGCCCCGGCCGTAGGATGCTGGCATGCATGACGACAGCGTCAACGTTGAGGCCCGTCTCACCCGGTTCGTGCGTGAGCGGCTCGTGCCGGCCGTGCACCGCGCTGCGGTGCCGCTCACCGTCACCGCCTGGGTCGTTCCCGGTTCGGTGACGGATGCCCCGGTGCCCTTCGCCGAGGCCGTCACCCGGCCGTTCACCCCGTTCGCCGTCGGCGAGCCATGGGGCCGGCCGTGGGGAACCGTGTGGTTCCATCTCACCGGCAGCGTGCCCGATGACTGGGCGGCGGCGGTCGACACCCGCGTCGAAGTCGTCGTCGATCTGGGCTTTTCCCTCTCCGCTCCCGGGTTTCAGGCCGAGGGGCTCGTCTATTCGGCCGACGGCCGCATTCTGAAGGGGCTCGAATCCCTGAACCGTTCGGTGCCCGTCACGGGCCGGCACGTCGACCTCTACGTCGAGGCCGCCGCGAACCCGAACATCGCCGGGGATTTCAGCTTCGCTCCGACCGGCGCGGGTGACCCGGCGACCGCGGGCGACGAGGCGCTCTATGTGCTCCGTCAGGCCGATGTGAGCCTGCGTGACCTGCCGGTGTGGCAGCTGTTGCACGACGTGCTGGCCCTCGACGGATTGCGCCGCGAGCTGCCGGAGGCCTCGTCGCGCCGGGCGAACCTGCTGCGCGCCCTCGAGCGCTGCGTCGATGTGGTCGATCCGCACGATGTGACCGGTACGGCCCGTGCCGGACGCGCGGCTCTGGCCGGCGTGCTGGCCAGAGGGGCCAACGCGAGCGCGCACCGGGTGCACGCCGTCGGGCACGCCCATATCGACAGCGCCTGGCTGTGGCCGACCCGGGAAACCGTGCGCAAGGTCGCCCGCACCTTCTCCAACGTGCTCGCCCTCATCGAGCAGCACCCCGGGTTCGTGTTCGCGGCATCATCCGCTCAGCAGTACGCCTGGCTGAAACAGCACTATCCGGAGCTGTTCGAGCGGGTGCGCGCCGCCGTTGCCAGCGGTGTGTTCGTGCCGGCCGGGGGCATGTGGGTCGAGTCCGACACGAACATGCCTGGTGGGGAATCCCTCGCCCGCCAGTTCATGCACGGCAAGGCATTCTTTCTGCGGGAGTTCGGGGTGGAACCGCTCGACGTCTGGCTGCCCGATTCCTTCGGGTATTCGGCGGCGCTGCCGCAGATCGTGCGCGCCGCCGGCTCACGCTGGTTCCTCACCCAGAAATTGTCGTGGAACGATACCAACCGATTTCCGCATCACACGTTTCTCTGGGAGGGCATCGACGGTTCGCGGCTGTTCACCCATTTTCCACCGGTCGCGGACTACAACGCCCAGCTGTCCGGCCTCGAACTCGCCCGCGCCGAGCGTCTGTTCGCCGAGAAGGGCCACGCGAACTCCTCGCTCGTGCCGTTCGGCTGGGGCGATGGGGGAGGTGGCCCGACCGAAGAGATGCTCGCCGCGGCGGCCCGCACCGCCGACCTCGAGGGGTCGCCGACCGTGCAGCTCTCCAGCCCGGCACAGTTCTTCACGGCGGCGGAAGCCGAGTACAAGCATCCGCCGGTCTGGTCTGGAGAGCTCTACCTCGAGTTTCACCGCGGAACCTACAGCGGTCAGGCGCGCACCAAGCGCGGCAACCGCCGCAGCGAGCACATGCTGCGCGAGGCCGAGCTCTGGGCGACCACCGCGAGCGTGCGCACCGGCGCGACCTATCCGGCCCACGAACTGGAGCGGGCCTGGCAGACGGTGCTGCTCGGCCAGTTTCACGACATCCTGCCGGGCTCCTCGATCGCCTGGGTGCACCAGGAAGCGGAGCGGCAGTACGCCGTCGTCGAGCGGATGCTGACCTCCCTCATCGAGACCGCCGTGCGCACCCTCGCCGGCGCCGGCCAGAGCGCGGCTCTGCTGAATGCTGGCCCCTACCCGCTGGCCGGGGTGCCAGCCCTCGGCGGGCTTGCGGCCGGCACAGGCACCGGCGTGGCTGCCGGTGCTGGCTCCGAAACAGACGCCGCCCGTGCCAGCAGCGGAGATGCACCGCGTCACACGCCGGCCACGGTCGAGTCCACTCCCGCCGGACTCGTGCTGCGCAACGCCCACGTCGCCGTCACCATCGACGCTGACGGCCTTTTTTCCTCCGTGCGAGATCTGGCGACCGACCGCGAACTGATCCCGACCGGTGCACGCGGCAATCTGCTGCAGCTCTACCGGGACACCCCGAACCAGTGGGACGCCTGGGACATCGACGCCCATTACCGCCACACTGTGACCGACCTCGCCGCGGCCGAATCCGTCACGCCGGTCGACGCGGGGCATCCGCTCGCCGCGGCCGTGCGCATCACCCGCAGCTTGGGCGGGTCGACCGTCGTCGAAACGATCACCCTCGACGACGACAGCCATGCCGTCGACCTGCACTTCGAGATCGACTGGCATGAGCGCCAGAAGCTGCTGAAACTCACATTTCCCCTCGACGTGCTCGCCGAGCGAGCGGCGAGCGAGATCCAGTTCGGGCACGTATTCCGGCCCACGCACGCCAACACCTCATGGGATGCCGCCCGATTCGAGACCGTCGCGCACCGCTGGATACACGTCGGCGAGCCCGGCTACGGGGTCGCGATCGCCAACGACGCCGTCTACGGTCACTCCATCTTTCGGGCGCCAACCACGCAGTCGGATGCCCGGCCCACAACGACCGTGCAACTGTCGCTGCTGCGCGCACCCCTCTACCCCGACCCCAGCGCCGATCAGGGCAGCCACGAGTTTCGGGTCGCGATCCGCGTCGGCGCGAGCCTCGCCGATGCGGTCGCCGAGGGTTACCGCCTCAATCTGCCGCTGCGCAAGGTCACCGGCGTCGGGCCCGGCGCCATCAAGCCGCTGCTGCACGTCGACAACCCGGCGGTCGTGGTCGAAGCGGTGAAGCTCGCCGAAGACGGCAGCGGCGACGTGGTCGTGAGGCTCTACGAGGCGCACGGCACGCGGGCGCGCGCCAGGCTCACGCGCTCATTCGAGGCAGCGGATGCCTACGAAACCGACCTGCTCGAGCGCCCACTTCCCGGCCCGGTCGCGGCCCAGACGCAGTTCGGGGCTGAATTCACTCTCACCCTGCGCCCCTTCCAGCTCGTCACCCTGCGCTACTCCCGCCGCTGGCCCTACGATTCCCCGAACAGGCACGGCGAGAGCGTGCGATCCCGGGCGAACATCGACTGCCTCGCGAGTTTCAGCCCGACGCTCTGAGCGGGCAGCGGGGGTGAAGTCCCTCGCCGGAATGAGTACCCGAACGAAGAACAGGCACGGCTCGTAACCGCCGACAAAATCGCACCGGCTCGGCCGCGGCCTGTTGCTCGACCGCGGAATGGCCGCGGCAGCACCCTGGCAACATCCGGATCACACCACTCGGTGCTGCCAGCGTGGCCGATGGCCGATGGCCGATGGCCGATGGGCGGCTGGGCAGCCGGACCAGCCGGACCAGCCGGACCAGCCGGACCAGCCGGACCAGCCGGACCAGCCAGACCAGCCGGACCAGCCGGACCAGCCGGACCAGCCGGACCAGCCGGGGTAGTCGGTCAGGCCGTTAGCGCTCTAGGCGGAATGGTGACTGGAGCTTCAATTCGGACTTGCTCTGTAGCCGGATCGGTGCCTGTTGTGGGTCGGCTGTGAGGGGTGGGATGAGCCAATATTCGTTACCGTTTCCGTCGAGCGCGGCGGTGCGGGTGATGGTCCAGCCGTCGTTGTGGATGCGGAGGTGGTGGGGTTTGCAAAACAGGATGCCGTCGTCGATGTTGGTTTGTCCGTTGTCGCCGGCCCAGCCGTGGAGGTGGTGGGTTTCGGCCCAGCTGGGTGGTCTATGGCAGTCGGGCATCATGCATCCGCCGTCGCGGATGGCGAGGGCGGCGCGTTGGGTGTTGGTGAAGAGGCGTTGGGTGCGGCCGACGTCGAGGGGTTGGTTGGCGGTGTTGAAGAGGATCGGGGTGAATCCGCCGATGCAGATGAGGCGGGCGATGGTTGCTTCGGGGGCGGGATTGATGGTGCCTTCGAGGAGCCCGTCGGTCACGCCCCAGGTCAGGTTGCGGCTGTTTTTCTCGTTCCGCTTGTACTTCTCTTTCTCGAAGGTGTTGATGCCCGGGAGAATCAGCCCGTTGTTGAATCGACCATCCCCAATGTTGGCCGTCTCGATGTTCTCGCCGTTCTCGATGTTCTCGGTGTTCTCGGCGGAGCCGGTGCGGCTGTTGGTTCCCGCGGAGGCTCGGGTGCCCGTGGTGTCGGTAGTCACGGTTGGCGTGGGGGTGCTGGCTCTGATTACGTCGCCGTCGTCGCCGTCGGTGCCGTCGGTGTTGGTGATGTCGGCGGTCGTGGCGGTGTTGATGTCCGTCGCATGTGGGGTCGGCGCGTCGTCGATCAGGTGCGCGGTCGGGTGCGTGGTTGGCTGCGGGGTGGGTGGCAGGTCGGTCGGAACGCTGAAGACGGCTTTGACGCTCGGGGTTACCGGGCCGAAGACGCGGCCGGGGTCGGCTCCGGCGGCGACGACGATCGCCTCGATGAGGGCCTCTGCGGCGATCTGGTCGGTCGAGCGGGGGTCGTCGATGATGCTCTGCGCCCGGGCCTTGGCTCCCTTCTCGGTGAAACGGGGCCCGCCGATGCGCGGGCCGACGACTTGGAGCAGGAATGAGCGCATGTACTGGCCGTTCTCCGGGTCGAGGAGGAACTCGCCGTGCAACATGCCGTCGGGTCGGTCGCTGACCCTCAGGTATTGCCGGGCGCGCATGGCGTCGGCGCGGCTTGCGATGCCGTTGGTGTCGATGCGGTCACGCATATGGCGGGCCGCCTGCGACGCCCGGTCGGCATTCAGGGTCGCGCACTCCGGGATCAGCACGATCAGCGCCGCGCGGAGCATGTCTGCGGTGACCCCGATCGCCGGTTCGCCTAAACCTCGGCGGATCGCCGTGGCGGCTTCGACGGTGAACACACCCTGCGCGACGGCGTCACCGAGCGGGCCGAACCACGGCTGCTCCACCTCGATGGGCGGGAGGTCGGGAAACTCCAGCGCCTGCGCGTCGGCTTCATTCTGCCGTTCTCGAGCGGTTTCGGTTTCGGTGGCGAGGGTGCCTGCTTCGATCAGTTTGCGGGCGTCGGCCTTGGTGCCGGCTCCGCCACCGCCGAGGCTCTGCACGAACTCCTCGGGACTGTTGAAGCCGTGCAGGCGGGCCAGCCCTTCTCGGCCCAGCTTCCAGTCGGAGCGAACGTCGATATTGGCCGCCGAGAGCGCCACGATGAGGTTGACCCGGCGCTGAAACCCGGCCAGCAGCCGGTGGGCCTGCTCAGACTGCTCATTCGAGAGTGACGTGAACGTGGCTGAAGAGAGGGCGGCCCGGTCCAAACACCGGGTCATTTCGCTGAATGTCGCTTGGAGGTTTTCCATGTCCTGAGTGTCTCAGCAGCCACCGACATTCTGAGAGAAAACCTCAGCTATCGAGAAACTCCGCGCTGCTGCGCTCCTGTGGAGGGATCGTCACCCGGTTCTGGCGACCTTGACGAGGTATCCCGCCGGCCGCAACGTCAGCCTCGGCTCGGCGTCGAGGAGGCATTTGATTGCTCTGACCTCTGCCACCGCCGGGTCGATTCCGGCCAGCTCCAGTGTCGCGACCGCCCAAGCGCGCGCAGACGGCGGCGGGCCCGCCGCCGTCGACTTTTCTCCGAATATCTTCTCCAGTCGGAGTCGAGGATCAACCCTGTCGCCGAAGATTTTCGCCAAGAACTTGCTCTGCATTATTGAATCCCACTTCGTGTGTGTTTGTTTCCCTACTGAAACCCTAGAAAACGATCCCGTGCCCCGCATCCGCCTGCCGGGGGAGGGAACGAACCTGGCCACCGACGACCGAGCCTGACAGACTGTCCGCATGACGACGCAGCTGAACCCGGTGACCCAGGCGCTCGATGCTTATGCGGCCGCGGTGGCAGCTCAAGACGTTGACGGGTTCGTCGCCCTGTATGACGACGACGTGGTTGTCTATGACTCGTGGGGGCAGTGGCAATACAGCGGACTCTCCGCATGGCGGGGGATGGTCACGGACTGGTTCGGCTCCCTCGGCAGCGACACCGTGGAGGTCGTGTTCGCCGATGTGCAGACGATGGTCTCCCGTGAGGTGGCCTTCGGCCACGCGGCAGTGACCTTCACGGCGATCTCAGCCCGAGGCGAGCGCACGCGTTCCATGACGAATCGACTGACCATCAATCTCGCCAGAAACGACGACGCCTGGAAGATCGTGCACGAACACAGTTCGCTGCCGATCGACATGGAAACCGGCGCCGCGATCTTTGAGCGAGCGTAGATTCTTGCGACTCGTCGGGCTTTCTCAGGTGCGAGTCGAGCGCCGGCCTGCCGTGGCCCGGCACGCAATCGCCTGTCCCACACAGCAAGAATCGTGTCGTCGCCCCCGACTGCGAGAATTTTCGCAAGTTGAACGGCATCAGCGCCTCCCAGCGCATACCTGCCCGACACATGTGTGAGGGGTCCGAAGTAGCGAAACGGTACCTGCGTCAGTGGCGAGTTGCCCCCACTGGCCCGGCATTTTCGACTTCCACGAGTGAACTCATCAGAGGCGTTCGGCGCAACCTTCCCGTCATGCTGAAGGTCGCCCGTGTCGACGAGGAAGCGCGTGGGTCGGCCCTGCTCGAGTGGTGGGGCGGGCGTGGAGCGGTCCGGGTGCTCAAGCGGGACGACACGGCAACGCTCATGCTGCGCGCCACCGGCCCGCGCGAGCTGGCACAGATGGCGGAGTACGGATCGGATGCCGAGGCATCCGCTGCTCTGGTTCAGACGGTACGCACCCTGCACGACCGACCGCCGCCAGAACCGAGCGACGGAGTGCCCCTGGTTCCGTTGCGGCAGTGGTTCGGCGAGCTGCTGGATGCCAAGACGGATGATCCGCTGATGTGCACCGCCGCGGAATTCGCGCAGGACCTGCTCTCGTCGACTGGCCCCGCCGACGAGCGGGCGCTGCACGGAGATATCCATCACGGCAACGTGCTCGATTTCGGTGACGGGTGGGCGGCCATCGATCCCAAGGGCCTGTTCGGGCATCGGGCGTTTGACTACGCGAATATTCTCTGCAATCCGAGCCTCCGTACCGCAGCCGAGAATCTCGGTGCACGCCTCGACATCATTAGCAGCGAGGGGGATCTCGACCGCGAGGTGCTCGCCGGCTGGGCATTGGCCTGGTGCGGCCTCTCCCTGGTCTGGCACCAACACGACACCTGCCCGTCCTGGCACGCCGAGGCGAGTCGACGGGTCGGCGAACAGTTGCTTCGCGCACTCGCTCCCGAAGAGCGGCACCGCTGATGCCGTCGTACGTCGCGCTGCTGCGCGGCATCAACGTGGGCGGCCGCAACCTCATCGGCATGCCCGCCCTCGCCGAGTGCTTCCGCGACGCGGGCTACCGGAACGTGCGCACCTACATCCAGAGCGGAAACGTGCTGTTCTCAGCGGATGCCCCGCCCGGCCCTGACCTCGAAAGCTCACTGGAGCGCATGCTCAGGGACCGGTTCGAGAGCCCGATCCTCGTCGTTCTGCGCTCGCGCGACGAACTCGCCGCCACGATCGCGGCGGCTCCCGCCAACCATGGTTCCACCGAGCTGCGCAGCGACGTTATTTTTTTGAAGCATCCGCTCACTGCAGAAGCAACGTTTACGGCGCTGCCGGAACTGCGGGAGGGCGTCGATGCGGTGGCCCTCGGCCCCGGAGTCATCTACTTCTCGCGGGTGGCGGCGCAGGCCGGCAAGACCCGCATCACCCGCCTGCTGGCCATGCCCATGTTTCAGCAGATGACCATGCGCAACTGGCGCACGACCACGACCCTGCTCACGCTGCTCGACGCGAGCGAGCCGGACCGGCCCTAGTTCGGCTCTAAACGAGCAGCTGGTGCTTGGCCAGGTCGCGGTACAGCGGTGTCGACTTGACGAGTTCCGAGTGCGTGCCGGTGCCCACGACCTGGCCGTTCTCGAGCACCACGATCTGGTCGCTGTCGACGACGGTCGACAGCCGGTGGGCGATCACGATCAGGGTGCGGTTCTCGGCGACCGCGTCGATTGCGGCACGCATCAACTGCTCGTTCGCCCCGTCGAGGCTCGACGTGGACTCGTCGAGCAGCAGAATAGGCGGTGCCGACAGCAGCGCCCGCGCGATCGCGAGCCGCTGGCGTTCGCCGCCCGACAGCTTCACGCCCTGCTCGCCGACGGATGCCCCGAGCCCGGCCTCGTCGCGCTCGAGCACCTCCCCGAGGTTCACGGCGCGCAGCACGGCAACGCACTCCTCATCGGTCGCATTGGGGGAGGCGAGGGTCAGGTTGTCGCGGATCGTGCCGGCGAGCACCGGGGCGTCCTGCTCGACATAGCCGATCTGCGAGCGCAGCGCGGTGCGATCGAGGGCACGGATGTCCACTCCACCGAGCCGCACGGTGCCCGCGCTGGCATCGTAGAACCGTTCGATCAGGGCCAGGATCGTGCTCTTGCCGGCCCCCGAGGGGCCGACGAGCGCGGTGCGCAGACCGCGCGGGGCGCTGAAGGAGACGCCGTGCAGCACCGTGCGCTTCTCGGCCGGTTCGCCGTCTGCGGCGGGCTCAGGCGCGTCTGCCGGTAAGCCGACGAGCGTAGCCGGGCCGGGCGCGGCATCCGTCGTCGTATCGGTCGTGGCTGCGGGCGCGATCGCGGCGGCGGCATAACCGAAGTGCACGTCGTCGAATTCGATCGCCGGCTCTTCGGGGTTGACGGCGTCGTTGGCGGCACCAACCGTGATGGCGAGGGGCAGTATGTCGCGGTCGAACTGGTCTTCACTGGGCAGGTCGATGATCTCCTGGATGCGGCCGAGCGCACCGAGCGCGGAGTTGACCGAGGTGATCGCGCCGAAGGCCTGGCCGAGCGGCATGATCATCATGAACAGGAACAGAATGAAGGCGACCAGGTCGGCGATCTCGATAGCGCCGCTCGCAACGCGGAAACCGCCGACGCCGAGCACCACGAGAAACGAGACCTGCATCGCGATTCCGGCGATCGGCACGACGAGCGCACTGATCTTGGCGACCTGAATGCCCATGCGCCAGGCGCCGCGAGCATCCTCTTCGATGACGGTGACTTCACGCTCGGTTGCGTTGGAGGCCCGCACGGTACGAATCGCGCTGATGGCGCGTTCGACGCTCGCGGCCAGATCGCCGACCTTGGTCTGCGCGGCGAGGCTCGCCACCCGGATGCGCTTGGACAGCAGGGTAACTGTGACGACCGACACCGCGATCACGAGCACGGTCAGGCCGAGCAGAACGGGGTCGATGATGAGCATCGCGATGAGCGCGCCGACGAACGTCAGGCTGCCACCGATGGCCTCGACGAGGCCCTGCGTGAGCACCGCGCGCAGTAGGGTCGTGTCGCTTCCGACGCGGGAGACGAGGTCGCCGGTGCGGCGGGTGTCGAACTCGCTGATCGGCAGCCGCAGCAGCCGGCCGACGAGGCGCTTGCGGCTCGAGAGCACCACGCCCTCCCCGGTGCGCTGCAGCAGGTAGTGCTGGTATCCGCTGATCAGACCCGAAATCACGACGAGGGCGATGAGGGCGCCGACGAGAGATCCGAGCGGGTCGCCGTCGCCGACGAGGGTGATGACCTGGCTGACGAGCAGCGGCTGGGCGAGGCTCGCGGCGGCGCCCAGTACGCTCAGCACGATCACGACGCTGAGTACCTTCTTGTGCTCGAGCAGGTACGGCATCAGCTGGCTGAAGGTCGCGCGGGGGCCGACGGGTTCGGGGCGGCCGCGTCGACCGCCGCGGGCCGGCTTCGGCGGTGTCGGGGCAGCGGATGCGGCGGAAGCGCGCGCGCTTCGGGTAGCGGTAGTCACCGCCCAATCTTAACCGTCGTCTCTGGGCGTCAGGCCGGGTCGTGCCGGGTTCTGCCGGATGTCGGTGGGGCGGTCTAGGTTAGAAGCGTGCCAGAGCCTGTCATCGCCACCCAGAATCTTGTCAAGAGCTATCGGGTCAAGGGATCGAAAGCCGAGAAGAAAACATCAGAATTCGTCGCCGTCGACGGGGTCAGCTTCGAGGTCGCCGCCGGGGAGTCCTTCGGGCTGCTCGGTCCGAACGGGGCCGGCAAGTCCACGACCATGCGCATGATCGGTGCCGTCTCGACCCGCACGAGCGGCGACCTCACCGTTCTCGGCCTCGACCCCAACC
Organism: Cryobacterium frigoriphilum; assembly: GCF_004403305.1. GTDB lineage: Bacteria > Actinomycetota > Actinomycetes > Actinomycetales > Microbacteriaceae > Cryobacterium > Cryobacterium frigoriphilum. The sequence continues at coordinate 36,149 of NZ_SOHE01000025.1, forward strand.
GCTACGGGCCCGAGATCCGCTCGCAGCTCGGCGTCGTTCCCCAGGAGAACAACCTCGACATGGAACTCAAGGTGCGCGAGAACCTGCTCGTCTACGGCCGCTACTTCGGGCTGCCGCGCGCCCAGGTCGCCCGCCGCGCCGATGAACTGCTCGAGTTCGCCCAGCTCGAAGACAAGGCAGCGGCCAAGGTCGACGACCTCTCCGGCGGCATGAAGCGCCGCCTCACCATCGCCCGGGCGCTCATCAACGACCCGCGCCTGCTGCTGCTCGACGAACCGACGACCGGCCTCGACCCGCAGGCTCGGCACATTCTCTGGGATCGCCTGTTTCGCCTGAAAGAACAGGGCACCACGCTGCTCGTCACGACCCACTACATGGACGAAGCCGAACAGCTCTGCGACCGCCTCGTCGTCGTCGACAAGGGCCAGATCATGGCGGAGGGCTCGCCGGCCGACCTGATTCGCCGCTACTCCTCCCGCGAGGTGCTCGAGGTGCGCTTCGGCTCCACCCAGAACGCCGAGGTCGCCGGGCGCATCCAGAGCCTCGGGGAACGCGTTGAGGTTCTGCCCGACCGCATCCTGGTCTACAGCGACAGTGGGGAACACGAATTGGAGCGGATGACCGCGGCCGGCCTGCACCCGATCACGAGCCTCGTGCGCCGCTCCAGCCTCGAAGACGTGTTTCTGCGCCTGACCGGCAGAAACCTCATCGAATGAGCGCGCCACACCGGCACGGTGACGCGGACGGCCCGACCGATCCGGTCGGCCCGACCGACGCGGACGGCCCGACCGACGCGGACGGCCCGACCGATCCGGTCGGCCCGACCGATCCGGTCGGCGAGCCGCAGGCGCAGCCGACGCAGGGCATCCGCGCGCCTGCGCCGTCGCCTGCGCCGTCGCC
>NZ_SOHE01000090.1 GCF_004403305.1 Cryobacterium frigoriphilum
AGATCAGATCAACGAACTCAGTACGGGTGTTAGCGGGAAACAACTTAGGCATGAAACGCTCCATCTCCTGAAGCGTTGCTACGACCATATGACTTTGCCGGCCATCTGTCACTCCCCTGTACCTCGAATGGGTCTGTTTCGAGGTTAACAGGTCATTGGCACCACCCGCTGGACATGCCCAGATCACGTTGACTCGACGATCGGAGTCGCACTCTCGCGTTTCCGATGCCGGTCACGCACGCGGTAAACGCTGCTGCGGGACATCCCGAACTGCGCAGCGATCGCCAGAACGTCGACCTTGGGGTCGGTGAATTGAGCAGCCAGCTCCGCGTCCTGCGCCGGGCTGAGCCGTGGCCGCCGGCCCTGCAGTTTCTCCCGCACGCCGGGGCGGGCCATGGCTTCTCGAGTGCGGAGACTGTTCCAACCGCTCTCGGCCTCAGCGACGGCCGTGAGCATCCGATAGAACATTGCTGCCATGGGATCGAGCGGGTCATACAGGTCACCGTCAACGTTGAGGAGGACTCTTCGCTCGCCCAAGTCCTTGACAATATCCACCACACCCAGGGCATTGCTCGCGAGCCGATCGATTGACGGGACCACGAGGGTATCCCCCGGCCTGCAGGCACCCAATGCCCTCGCCAGGCCATCCCGCGTCATGGCCTCGCCAGAGAAACCGTAATCAGTGTAGATCCGGGCGGGGTCGACGCCCAGCTGGTTCAGCCTGTTGACCTGCGCCTCGAAATCCTGCTCCACCAAAGAGACGCGAGCATAGCCAATCAGCACCGCCTCCGGCCGCAGCTCATCGGGTTCAGTCATTCGCGCTCCTCCCTCATGGACACGACTTTATCAGTTAGGCGCGCATAAATGAGAATATAGCGATGATGCCGCAGCAAGAAGGGATCGCGGGGTCGTCCTGTCCGGTGCAAGCCCATCGGATGTGAGACGCGTGCCGCCGATGTCGGAGGGTGCTGCAACAATTGGCGTGACGAAAGGTATCCAGATGCCAGAGCAGCCGATTCGGCCCGGGGTACACTTCCTGCTCCGCGAAGACCAGGGGACTCACGCCGAGCTTGCCCAGCTGATCACCGCATGGATCGGGGGCAAGCAGACGACGGCAAGGATAGTCGTTCACCAGAAGTCGGTCCTCTACGACCTCTATGAGATCTCCCCCTTCCTGAAGCGGGTCGCCGCGCAAAAGGGCACCCACTTCTACTCCCATGGCGGGGGTCCGCTAGTGATCTTGTGGCCGACCGATGAAGTGCTCGATTCCTCTGACCAGCACATGACAGGAAAACTGTCCACGCTCGTGGTGACCTGGAGCGAGGACGCTGCAGAGATGGGCTGGCTACGCAAGCATCACGCCGTCGATCTCGTGACACGCGAGACACTGAAGCCGCTCGAGAGTGTGCTCAGTCCCGTGGTAGAGGTCGGTATGCGCTACCTCATAGAGCCCTACGTCCGAGGCAACGGCTTCGGCTCCTATCCGGGTAAGAACAAGGCCGTGGATGCGTTCCGCGCTTTCAAACGCGCGGGCATCACCATTGAGCCGAAGCTGCTGGTCGAGTTCCTCGTCGGCAACGGCGCGTCGATCTCTGACGCCCGCGAGCTCGCCGACTACGCCGCCCGAGTTGCCGCCGGGCGGGCCATTCAGACAAAACACGGTGGCGGCTTCCGCGACGACATACTCGACGTCTGGCGCGCGCAGATCGAGAACGCAGAGGCAGACATTGACTGACCTACATCCGAAGACCCACCTCCAGGCTGCCGCTTGGGTGCCTGACGACGATTCGCATCGTCCCTGGGATGAAGCTGCTTCACTGGCGGCGGACTGGATCTGGGAGCGGAGCGAAACGGAGGGTGTCACCCCTCTCCTTGTAACCAACACCCTTAAATCTGGCACCTTCATGCCGGTCCTCGACGATATCGCTCGTCGTGGAGGGCACGCCGCTCCACTTGGCAAGGAGCGCTTTGACCGTGGTCCAGTACTAGCTTATGTCCCGGTCGAGAAGACATTGAAGTACGCGATGGAACTCGCGCGGGGGTACTCACTAGCCGTCGTGGAGACGGACAGCTTTCCTCTCGCCGAGTGGGCCGCAGGAGCGGGAGCCATCAACTTGCTCGACGGCTCAGCATCTGCAAGCGAAATATCGGAAGACGTCAGGCACGATCTCGATTCCGCAATCTTCTTTGGAGGAAACAATGGCTGGACTGGATCTCACGAGAAAAATCACGCTCGCTCTCACCTACTCGATCACGTGAGGACGCGGCGCTTGTCCCCCGACGACGCTGCCGCCTATGCGATGTCTCAGGGCGTCTCAGATCGTGGCGCGCGGAGGCTACGAGATCTGTTAGCCAAGTAGAAGCCCGCTGTGGCTACTCATCGTCGACGCGGAAACCAATTCACATTCTGCTCACGCGAAGCTAGCCGATGGAGCGGCCAGGCGACGGAATTCCACGGGCTGCACATAAGCGCCCTGAACTAATACTCAATGGCGTGCGCGCGGAAGATCGCCTCGACGCTCTCGCCCGTTTTGAGGGCTCCTCGCACTTTTTCACGCGTAGAGGCATCGTGAATAGCAAGGAACAACATCTTGTCGTCGATCTGCGTCAGCGGCGCGATAGCGCGGAACTCCGACGCATGCCTGTCGGCGTAGTCGACGTACCCGCGGAGTTTGTCCGCCCAGTCCTCGAGTTGGATGCCGTGCGGGTCGATGATCGACGCCTTGATCTGGCCGGTGACTTCGTAGAAGAACACGAAATCAGGAAAGAGCTTCGCCCATCTGCTGGTACCGGAGTCGACATATGGGATGCAGAGGGCGCGGTCCCCGCCAGTCGGATTGCGATACCAGGCGAAGAAACCAGGCTCGTTCGTCTCAGTCTCAAGCACCTGCCGCTCAAGCCCGTCAGTCTGAAAGGGCTTCTTCCAGTACTTACTGTCGGAAGCATCTTGGTAGAGGTGCTTGACCCAGCGGTTAGCCAAGTCGCTGCCGATCTGCTGGCGGAGTTCGTTGTCGGAGAGCTCGGTGCTGGTCGCGACGGAGACCGCGTCTTCGATAGTGCCCTTGATAGTAATACCCAGCCGCTGCGTCGGACCTTTTGATTCCGCCTGCAGTCTCGTGTACCGGGCTCGGTCGGCTTCCGGGAGGTTCGAGATAGCCTTCGCATGGGCTTTGAACCAGTCCGTCGTAAGCGACGCTGCGGTCCTCTCGACGTTGGAGACAACTTGGTCGGTCAGTGCGAGCGCCGCTACGGTCACCTTAGCCTCGATGGGGTCTTCGTCCGGCTCCTTGTCGACGAGATAGCTCCAGTACGCCTCCGCAGTGCCGTCCTTGAGGCTGCGGCCAGCCCTCTTGAAGACATCGTCGATGTTCTTCGCATCCAAGCGAGTGCCGACAAGGCTACGTTCGCCGTCAACAACTAACCCGTCCAACGAGGTGAGGAGTTCGTAGACGGAAGCGCTCGATACCGCGCTCCGCTTCTCCTCGAGTTCGCCACCGATGGTGAGCTTGTCCGCTTCGTCGTCCAGCTTCCCGTTCAGGTAGGCAGTCGCCTGGCCGTAAGCTCCCGGACGGATGCCATCGTTGTCGAGCAGCGTGGCCAGCGCGTGCAGTCGGCGAGTTTCCGGCGACGATGCCTGAGCGGGCACGAGATAGGACGGCAGTTCGGCAAGCACGTTGAGCGCCGGTTGCATCTCCGCGGGCGCCTGATAGTCAAGGGTGATTCGGACCACTTCGGCCGAAGCTCCAGCCTCGCCTCCCGCGAACTGCTTGACGACGTCCATGACCGTATTTCGGTCGAACCTGGGCAGGAATGCGTGCACCCGGTTGAGAGTCTCGTCAGACGCAATGCGGCGCGCGAGCGGCTGACGGACGATGCGGCCAATGAGCTGCGCAATCGGCGTGTAGTCAGTGGAAGCACGCAGCGACACGAGTACCTCAGCACGCGGGCAGTCCCACCCGGTGGTGATTGCGTTCTTTGCCAGAATCACGCGGACTTCGGTGGCGTCCTGGATGTCCTGTGGCGGCATGTAGCGAACAGCTCGACCCGATCCGAGGTCGATTGCGGTGTGCTCGGCGAAGGTGTGAACGATATGGCCGGTGATTAGTCCGGGCCACTCCTCGGTGACCGCATCGACTACGGAGCGGAGGAGTCCGCGGAAGTCCTCGTCATCGGCTTTCCGGTCGGGCAGCTGCACGACGAGCGCAGGCTTTACTGCCGGTTCGCCCTGCTGCTCCGCGTAGGTTGCCCATTTCTTCTCGAATTCGAGGGTCTTCTGCACACCGAGGCGCACGAACGTCGTGTCCGCGATCACTTCGCTCTGCTTGGCGGCCGGCGCGAGCACGATGCGATCCTTGACGAGGCCGGACTCGCGCACATCATCGATGGGCACGACAACGTTCTTCTTGAAGCGATTCTGCTGTTCGAGTGCCTTGTTGAGCCGATCTGCGGTGGCAGAGATCCCTATGAAGACAGGAATCGGTTTGTCGCCATTGACGATCTTGTTTACTACGGTCCGCGATCCACCCGGCTTCTCGGTGACGCCGTGATGCGCCTCGTCAACGACAACCAAGAACCGGCTGGCGAGCTTCTTGACCGTGTTTGCAATCGTGTCCCAGATCGTCCACGTCTGCGTGTCGGAACGCTTCGTGATGCGCGCCGAGACCGAGGCAGCCTGAGTATTCAAGAAGTAGACCGCTCCGGGCTCGAACGACTCTTCATCGAAGGAGACGCCCTGTCCGATGAACCGAATGTCGCTGATCTTCTCGCTCGCCTCTTGCATCTTTCGGGCGGTCTGCGCGTTCAATGAGGGGTCATTCGTCACCCACAAGATCGTCGTGCCTTCCACGGGCTCCGTCGCATCAGAGCCGAAGATTAACTGCTCGATGACAGAAGTTGCTATAACCGTCTTCCCGGCACCCGTCGCGGCTTCAAGAACGACAGCTCCAAGGAGCTCGGGATCGTTATCGTAGCGAACCTGGGCCTTCTTGATCTCGGAAATCAACAATTCCGCAGCGGACCGCTGGAAGTCGAGAAGCTGGAACTTCATCCGTCAGCCCTTCCCATTGATCTCGAAGGAGTGCAGATAGTCCGAATACAGTCTGGTCGTGCTGATGCGCTGCTCCGCCGGTAGATATGCCACGGCTGTCTGAAAGGCACTCTCGGAGTCAGTGACCACGTACACGTGACGGATCGGCATCAAGTGCTCAGCGACAAAATCGGCGAACGTCTTGGCATGGGCTGTGTCGAAGAGGATGCCGTAGACCGCATCGCCCGGCAGCGCCCACGCGTTGTCGCCGTCGCGCCGGACAACAGGTCCGAGAGCGCCGGCTTTCATCCACAGGAGCGGTGCGACCGCATCGAACTTCCGTCCAAGCGCTACTAGGTTCGCGTCCTCGTACGTCAGCTTCTGAAACGTAACGTTCTCATCGAGCCCTTCCGAATACGTGGATCCATCCGGTCGGACACCCGTCACGACCGTTTCGATGCGCGGCCGGGTCACCTTTTGGAACACGCCTTCTGCCTCCCACTCCGGGTCGCCGGGGAAATACCCGGAGCTGCGCAGCTTCGCCGCCACCTTGGCCGCCACCTCGTTGTTGGTCACCAGAATCGACTGGCGCATCCCGCCATCCTCCGCGTTCAGTCGTATGACCGCCTCAGTAGTGGTGCCGGAGCCACCGAAGAAGTCCAGGATGACGGCATCCTTTCGGCCAGCCATCCGAAGCCACCGCATGATGACTTCGTGATCCTTCGGGAATGGGAACCGCTTATCTCCGAGCACACGCTCCAGATGTGCATTAGCCGCATTGCGCGAGTGGACGAAAGTCGGAACCGGCATCTCGTAGATGTATTCGTCGAGCGATTTCTTCTTGCGGGGGCGCTGTCCGAATGCGATCAGTCCGGCGCTGACGAATTCGTCCATCAACCCTTTCTTGACGGTCCATCCATTCTCGGGCGGATCATAAACCCGCCCGCTCTCTGGATCGGTGACCGTGTACCTAAGATTCGGCCGGTACAGCCGGTTAGTCAAGTCGGCCGTTTCGTAAATCATCCCCGACGGATCGATGTTGTTGAATCGAGTGAGCCCCTCGGACATGGACTTACTGTTCGCTTTGATGAACGCGCGAAGTGCGACCTGGGCTTGCTCGGCCGTCGAGCCGTGACTCAGCGTTTCCTGAACGAGCCTCAGCATGTCTGTCGCAAAGGGCTTCGGGTCAAGGAACTTCCCGACCTTTTCGGCGTTCTGCCCGTAGACCAACATGTAGTCCGTCCCGCCCGCGTGGTGCCGCGCGAGTGCGGATCCGCCGCCCTGCCAGGTCACGTTAGCAATGAAGTTGTTGGCACCGAACACCTGGTCCATTAGCATCCGCAACCGATGATGCTCATCGTCTCCGATCGCGACGATAACAACCCCGGTGTCCTTCAACAACCGCTTGGCATGAATGAGCCTGCGCTCCATGAACGACAACCACTTGGAGTGGCGGTACGCGTCAGTTTTGGAAACGAATCGGTCATTGTAAATCCAGTCGTCAGCGCCGGTGTTATAGGGGGGGTCGACATAAATCACATCGACCTTGCTCTCATTCGTATACAGGAGCATTTCAAGGGCATAGTAGTTTTCGCCCTCGATGACCAGATGCGCCGGTTTCTCACCCCCGCGCTTGATCTCGCCAAGCTGCTGTAGGCCCGGGTAAATGGGCACGTTGAAATCCTTCACGACCACGAGCCCGTCGAAATCATGCCGCTCCGTATAGCTACCCTCAACCGTCTGTTTGGCCGCGTCAACAGCGATGATCGAAGCCTCACGGGCTCGTGTCGAAAGCACCACATAGTTTTGCTTCGTCTCGGCCTGGCGGATGCGAACAGTATCGCCGCGGCGGGGGCGCACACTGGGCACTTCGAGATCCTCGGGAAGGTGGCGTTGGAAGACCAGACCGAAGTCCTTGCGTTCAACGAGCTTGGCTACCTCAGCGGCGATCTGCGCGCGCAGCGTCGGGTCCGAGATTCGTTCCACGAGGTTGTCTAGGTGCGCCATCTTAGAAACGCTACCGGCCCGTACAACGTTCTTTTGACGGCAACGAGTCTGATTCGCCTTGGGTGGCCAAACTCGACCGGCATCATGGCCGTGTTGTCCAGTCGTTGGCGACGCACATTGTCTGAGGGTTTGAGCGGGGCTTGATGTTCCAGCTGTGGGGCTTTAAATCGCCCGCGACCTTATTCGCTTCATCGGCCTGATCCGTTCAGGTGCAGTCGAAGAGCCTCAGCGACCAAGGCTGATCTTGAAGGCGCTCCAAGAGCCCGAACCTTGGTATCGAGCCACTCACGCTGTTCATTGCTGAGACGGAGATTCATCTGAATACCCGCGGTTCCCCGTCGACGGCGCGCACGGGTCGGCATTGCCTTGCCTTGGACGAGCGGCTCGATTGGGACGAATTCCGCAGCGAGCTGGGCATCCGTCACGAAGTCGAAGGCCTCCACGAGCAGGTCGGTATAAGTGATGCGCCGCGCCAGCGAGGCCTCACGAGCGCGTTCAAGCGTTAGCGGGGCCAGGTAGACACCAATGGTGGCGACCCCTCCCCCGCTTGCGCTGGAGGTGACGGGCCGAGTGACGGTCGCAGACTGCGGCACAGGCGCCACGGTTGGAGTATTAGCTGCTTCCGGTTCAGATGCAACCGCAACCGAAAGCGCTGGCACTGCGGATGCCGGTGGGCGCGGCGACAGAAGCCCCGCCAGGCCTGCAGCGCGATTCTTGGGCTCGGCCCCGCCGGTCTTAGGGGTCGCAAAGCTGGTGCCAACGCTGGAGCGTTTGATCATGCCGGCGTTCATGCGGTCACGACCTCGTCCTGGATCTGACTCAGCGCCGTGAGAATCTCACGGGTCAGGTTCTCGTAGTCCTCCGCCAGACCGCTCGCATCGCGCACGAACAATCCATCGGCCGGCTTCTCCTTCGCCTTGAGCGCGGTAAGCCTAGCCGTGCGGTCATCCCGTGCAGCTTGCTCCAGCTCGTGAATCAACAGCCCCCGGCTGCGCGCGTCGACGGCGGCGCTGTCGAGGTGACGAATGCGAGTCTCGAAAACGGGCGCGACCCCACCGAGCAGATCCGTCAGTGCCGCGCGCACATCCCTCTCGAGGCGAACGGAACGAGACCCAACCGCGAAGAGAACGACACCCGCGAGGCGCAGCTGCGGGTTGCGCGCGGCGACGTTTTGGAACCGTTCCGCGACTCGGGCGACACCGTCGATGCTGGCTTCGTCAGACCTCGTCGGAATGACAACGGATGTCGCCACGGCCAGGGCGCCCTCGGCAATCACTCGGTCTCCTGGAGGCGTGTCGAGCAGGATCAGGTCGTACTCCCCCGCGATTGCACCCAGCGTGCGCTCGAGCTGAACTCCGAAGTCGCCGGCGCCTCGCTGCTGCCATGAAAAGTTCAGGCCGGCGATGTCGCCGACTGCCGGGCCTCCGGGCACGACATCGAGGTTGGGCCGGACGTCTTTGAGTACGGGCAGGCTGCCCCCGGTCGCGAAGGCGTTGAAGAGTTCCTGCCCGTCGGACGGCGCGAAGCCGAGGTCCCGTGCGATGTTGCCCTGGGGGTCGAGGTCCACGATCAGGGTACGCACGCCCGCTGCCGCAGCCAGGCCGCCGACGTTGGCCACGAGGCTGGTCTTTCCGACTCCGCCCTTGCCCTGCTCAACAGCGACAGTGCGTGCAATAGCCATAGTGGACTCCCTTATTGTGCAAACTGCAATAACGATTGCTACCAGCATAGCTCACCGAATCGCCTTACGTATGGCTTTGCATCCAATCTTCAGTGCTGCAATACATAGTGCTATAACATGTACTATCCGTATTGCTATAAAAGGTTTAGTTTCGTTTCGTATTCAGTTACGTTCTGTTGTTTAGTATTTCATTCTGTTACACTGACGCTATGAGCGACCAGGAGCAGACGCAGACCGAACAGCGCACGTGCCGATTCCCGAGCTGCAACCGCCCAGCGATCGCCGCCGAAGCTGGCACCGGCCGGCCACCCGAATATTGCGATGACGACGGACACAATCGGGCCGCGGCATGGCGCGCCCGACGCAAGCTCACCGCCGAACCCACCCGCAACCTCGACGACGACAAGCGCCCGGTCGACGCTGCGCGCCAACGCGCAAGCGAGATCCGCGGCCAGGTCGCCGGAATGGTCGAGCACCTCGGTGTGCAGCTCAATGCTCTGGTCGAGGAGCTGCGAACCGTGGCCGACCCCGATGCCGCCGAGGCACAGATCGAGTCCGTCACTGCGGATGCTGCGGAACAGGTGGCGGCCGCATCCGCTCGAGCGAGCCGGGCTGAACAGGCCCAACGCAAGGCAGAATCCGAACGGGTTGAGGCCGACGCTGCTGCCGTGGAGGCTTCAGAGTTTGCCGACCAGCAGAAGGCGAGTCTCGATGGGGCCATCGAGCAGCTCGAGACTCAGGGGGAGGTCTTGAACCAGGTCGCCGCTGAACTCGCTGAGACCCGAACCGCGGGGGAGACCCGCGATCTGAAGGCTCAGGCCGACCTCGACGAGCTGCGTGAGCAGCTCACATTCAGTCAAACACGACTCGCCGAAACGGAACAGGCCCGCGAGGCCGCAGTGGCGCGTGCTGAGGCTTCGGCCACGGCACGAGCGGAAGCCGATGAGCGGGCCCGCGGAGCCGTTGACCGCGCAAATACGGAAGCCGAGCGCGCACACCGAGCCGAAGCCAACGCGGTCGGTGTTCGGGAGGAGCTCGAGAAAGCTCGTGCACAACGCGACGAACTCAGAGAAGAAACCAGCGCCCTCCGCAGCCATGTCGCCACTGTCACGGTCGAGCGCGACGCGGCCCGAGCTGATGCCGAACGAGAAACGGCTCACGGCGACCAGCGCGTCGCTGATCTGCGGCTGGCTCAGGGGCAACAGCTGACCCAGCTGCGGACTGAACTCGCGGAGGCAAGACAGGATGCCCGTGAGCAGCGCACACGCGCCGACAGGGCAGAGACGCAGCCAGCGAAGGCAAGTACCAACGTGACGAAAACTGGCAAGGCTGCCCCAAAGACTTCACGCAACACGCCCGAAGGCACTCTTACCTAGCTTCAGGTCCGCTTTGGCTGACGTCCGGGGGTGCGAGGGCGGGCAAGAGCTCACATCGGGTGGCCAGGAACGTAGTTCCAGCCTCCATCTCGGAGCCGGGAATGTCCGTCGTGCCAGGGGGACTGGCCCGTTGGTCTGATCCCGACTATCAAACCTCGTCGGTCTTCTCGGTGTCCTCGGGGTTGGCCACTTCATCCGAAATACTGGTGGGCTGTCCAGTCGACGCCCACGTCCCCAAAGAGCCAACCGACAGGGATTAAGCGGCGTCGCCGAGGTATTGCCAGCGGTTGTCTGGGTCCAGCAGGCCCAGGTCCACGAGCTCGCGGGCGGAGCGGTGATCGCCGCGTTGGGTACTCGAGCGCGGGTAACGGGGCCAAACCCGTTCACCCGGAGCATTGGTATCCCGAAACAGCGGCCTGCTCGACACATGCACCCCCTTGGGACGACGCCTGGGACCAGCGTTCATGGTGGTGACTTCGGCTTGCCACCACGCCCACACATCCCGTTCCGCCTGATACCGGCGTGCTCGATCCACGAGAAGACCAGCAACACCCACGATGCGCGCGGCCTTGTCGCGGAAGTCCTGTTTCGCCCGAGCCCACCCATTGGTGTGTTTGACGATCAGGCGGTAAGTGCGGAGGCGGCTGAGGATCGTGGCGGTATGACGGGTACTCACGCCCAGTAGCCGAGCGGCCGTATCGATCCTGAGGGAGGAGTGTTGAGCCAGGAGGGCGTAGGTCCTGCCGGCGAGATGTCCGAGGCCGGGGCGGGTGAAGAGGTCATGGCGGCCGTCGGTGAGCTGGCGTTCCAGCGTGGTCACCAACGACGTTCGCAGATTGAAGAGTTCAGAGGGGGGGCGGGGGTTATCTAAGGGTTGTGACGCAACCGTACGAGGGGCTGTGGAAAACTTCGGGATTAGCCCCCATTCGGCGGCGTTGCCGCCCTCGGCTAGGGCGACTCGGACGAGGAACCCGTCCGCCGCGAGGGCCGTCAGTGCCCGTCGGGCGGTGTCGCGGCTGAGGCCGACCATCAGGGCCAGATCCCGAATGGAGGCCGCGACGGTGCGTTTCCCGGTCTGCAAGCTCAGGTAGGCCACCGCGGTCAGGATGCTGCACTGGGATATGGCCGTTTCGCTTTGGCCCCACCGGCCGGGCGAGACCCGGAACCGGGTGAGGAGGTCCTCAACGGTGTCGACGATGATGCCCAGGTCGGTGAAGTCGGACGGGGCCTGCGACGTGGTCAGGGGCGCGTGCAGCGCCGAATACTGCTGGGCCTTGGCCCACTGCCGTTCCAGACGCGCTCGGGCCTCTGCCGGGCTGCGCGGTTTGCGGGTCCGGCGGCTGGTGTTCTTGGTCCGGTAATGCTCCATCCCCGGCGCCGTAAGGGACTCCTTTTCGACCTCGGCCAGGGTCCACCCGGCCGACGCGGCCGCGAGCAGGCACATGAAGCCCGTCCAGCTCGCGTTACTACCGCCGTTGACTGTGGCCATATGGCCCCGGCCCCACGTGCTGAGGGGGCGAGGAGCGCTGTAACGGATATCGATAGGGCCAGACGGTTTCGTATCGGCCGGCCGAGGCGCCGGCCGTGCCGCGTCGAGGACACCCGTCAAAGCCGTCAGGTCGCTGCTCGTGGCCGACGGGGCGAGCAGCCCCGCCAGTTGGCCGCGGAGGACCGTCGAACTGCTGCCATCACGGTGCGGGGCCAACGGCGGCCGTGCCCCACCCTCCCGAGGGTTGCAGAGCATCCCGTGGTCCAAGGTCGCGTAGTTGGCATGCGCAGCACCGGCCAGAGCAGACACCGTGCCAGCAGAAGCGCCCCCCTGCAGGGCAACCCAGATATGACGGCCCCCCGTTCCCGAAGACTGGCAAACCACATGCGCGATCCCGAGCCGATCAAGAATCCCCGACAGAGCATCACAGTCGTCCACGGCGCGTTCCATCAGATCAGGAGAGACCACGCCGGCTTCCTTGCCATCGAAGTCAAAACACAGAAGACGGAAAATACCGCCCTCATCAGCCATCCGCACAAGCCACGGCGTCGTAGGAGCGGTCGGTCCGACCCGGTAAATGAGAGGGTAACTGTTCTCGTCCAAACGACCGTACGCATCACGCTTCATCACCCGCACCTGGTCGCGCGGACTCAGACGGCGCGTCAGGTCCCAGGGGGTCCACTCAGTTGTGGGTGTCCGCCGGGTAGTAGACACGCCAGACACCGCTTTGGGTGCATTGAGCTCTAAGTGCGCTATGCTCTGTGGCATAGAGAAACCTCCCGTGAGGGCTGTTGAATCTGATTAGCTCGAACCTTTACGCCGGGAAGCAGAAGGGGTTTGAGCTACGAAACTTGCAAGAGCCCGTCGCGAAAGCGGCGGGCTCTTTCGTTTTAGGCGACCTTGGTGATCGGCAACTCCTCGTTATGGTGAATGGATGCCTGGGGCACGAGCGCGGACAAGCCGACATCTCGCGCGAGGACCGAAGCGATGTAGTCGCTTAGAGTCATTCCTCGCTCGTCAGCGCAATCGCGGACTGCATCCGCGATTGGTGACGGAACACGGGACAGCAGTGGTTGACGATCGCCCTTGCTTTTGCGCCCGCCGTAAGTTCTTTTAGGTGGCATGCCCCGACCATATCGGTACCCTGAATCAGAAACTCTGCAATCGGGTCGGCGTGTCGCAAGGAAAGGCCTGATGCAGCCAGTTTCAGCCCCCTTCGGGTACGGGGATGCCGGCATCGTGGCGGGAGATAGCATCCGTCAGCGTCCCAATATGCAGTCGACGTGCCCGGTGGTCGCAGCGGCTAGTGCGGCGTCGTTCAGAGCGTACCGAGCCTCCAGACCAGGAACACCGGTAACCTCAGCGACGAAGTCGGAGTGGGTGAGCATGGTGAGATCACGGCGCACCGCATCCTCACTGGTGCGAGTCTCCGAGGTCAGTTCAGCACACGTCAGCGGGCCCTTGAGTGCCAAGGATCGAACGATGTTCGCGACCGATCGCTGGGCGATGGGTTCGATCATGCGCTCGTCACTCTCCAGGGTCTTCGAAGTGCTGGGCATGCCTAACACTCTAGGCACGTCTAGCTAGGCATGTCCAGCTGGGCTAAAATTGACTGTGCACATTACGGCGCCCACGGACTTGACGGGTCGACCCTGTAGATTGCACCGACAAGCGAGAGGCCAGATTGACTGAACAGCACCCCGACGGGCCGGCAGGCGCGGACGAGAAAGCTAGGCGTACCCTGGCGAGCAAGCTCAACTTGCTGCTGGATGCCGTTGCCGCTGAACGGGGTCAGCCTCTGACCTACCGGGAGATCGCCACCGCCCTTGGCGACCGCGGGGTAAGCCTGTCCCGCGCCCGGTGGTCGTACATGCTCAGTGGGACCGGGTACCTGGTCACCGACGAAGCCCTTTTGCGGGGCTTGGCTGGGTACTTTGAGGTCAGCGCGGACTATCTTCTCGGCGGTCCAGATGCCGTCGAACCCGATCGAATCGCAGCAGTCAACGAACTAATTGCGGCCATGCGCGCCGCAAAGGTAAGAACCTTTGCGGCACGGACGCTGGGCGAGGTGTCACCACCCACCCTGCGAGCGATCACCGAGATTCTGAACCAGGTGATCGATGGACCGGCCAATGAAAAAAAGAACTGACGACTCGGATTCCGGGAATCGTCTCAGCCCTCGAGAACGAGCCGCTGCCGCATTCTCGGCATTGGCCCTCCCCACGCGAGTCTCGATCCTAAGCATCGTGTCCCTCGTCGAGGCGTCGAGAAATACGCATATCTCCATCACGACCTCGCCACTGCTGAACGGAACCGAAATCTGCGGGCTCTGGCTGCCCCGCGAAAATGACGATCTGATCTTCCACGCCGAAACCGATTCGGAACACCACCGGCAGCAAATCGTCTGCCACGAGCTGTCCCATATGATTTTGCGCCACGACGAGGTCGCCGGCCCGACCCTGCACGGTGTCTTGCTCGAAGCGGATGGCCCGGTGAGCGCATTCGGCCGTTCCGATTTTCGCGACGAGTTCGAATTGGCCGCCGAAGCGCTGGCCGACCTCCTGACCAGCGCCATTCGCACCAGCACCAAAGAGCCCGAGGGCTTTGAAGGAGTCTTCGGATAATGCAACTGATCATCGCCCTGGCCCTCTGGGTTCTCGTGGGCGCGCTGGCGATCGGTACCCGCCGACGCACTGATCAGAGCATCCTCTACGCCGCCATCATGATTGCTGTCTCGCTGACCCTGAACATCGACGCGGTGTACTTCGCGGCAGACGGGCTCCTCGGGGGCCGTAACTATGCGGACCTGCCCGCTAATCTTTTACTCCTGGTGGGCGTCTACTTCCTTTCGCGAGCGATATTGCGTGCATCATCACCGAGCCGCGCTTGCGCGACCGATCGGCCGTTTCGCGGCGGTGCCATCGTCACGGCCTGCCTCATGGTGATGATGTTTGTTTTCATCGATGCGCCCCAGACCTCGGGATCGTTCATGCAGGACTTCGGCAACCAACCCGCAGCTGCCGCCTACTCCCTGATCCAGTTCACCTATTTGGGCATCGTCGTCGCCCTGACGGGAACGATCTGCCTGCGCTTTGCCGGACGTATGAGTACCCCAGCTCGTCGACTCGGATTCCGTATCATTGGCGCCGGCTGTGGCGCCGCCGTCCTCACCGTGCTCAGCGTCGTAGGCATGGATCTCGCGCATGTCTTCGGGGCGATGTCGCTACTGGCACTGTTTGCGAGTGCATACGACGTGCTGAACCTGGCCGCTTTCCTGCTGCTCTGCCTGGGGTTGTCCCTCCCTCCGATTCTGGGCTGGGTCACCAAACGGATAGACCGGCGCAAACTGCGCGGCGTTCTCCCTGACCTCACTCGCATCTGGAACGACGTGTCTGCCCAACACGTCGAGTTGGGTGACGAGACTCACCGACACACCCCAGGCATGGCGTCGCGCGACGTGGACACCGTTGTGCACCGCACGTTGGTCGAGATCCGTGACGCTCTCCTGTTTGACCCAAGCGTTCGCGATCGGCTCACCGATGAGGATCTCGCGTTGCTCACGGCGACCGAGACGCACATCGGCGCGCAGAGCGCATCCGCGTGAAATTCGGCTACGTCCTGGCCGCGGGCGCTCTCGCCGTCGCCGGCATCGCTGTTGCGAGCCTGGCCGTCGTCAAACAGATCGTGGGAACGGATGCGTCGAGGCGCGAACCCCTCCGCGTGATCGCGGTCGACGATGTCTCCGCACCTCGCACCGTGACCCTGCCCTTGAACGAGGCAACCCGTGCGCCCGGCCACTACGCGATCTGGTTCGACTCCGGCCGCAGCTACGCGCAGCTCGGGCGGGTCATCGCCGTCGATGACCGTGCATCCCTCGTCACGCGCGAGGTAATCCGCTCGCGCGGCACTCCGCTGCGAGCAGGCCAATCGGCGCGGTGGAGCGGTGTCGTGCCATCTCAGGCAGCGGATGTCGGACTACCGTTCACCGCCGTCACCGTCCCGACCGCGCTCGGTCCCGCACCGGCTTACCACTTCGACGCCCCCACGGACTGGCCCCCGTCCTCGACGTGGGCGATCCACATCCACGGGCAGGGCGCGACCCGGGCGGGCCCGCTGCGCGGCGTTCCGGTCGCCCACCGTGCCGGCCTCACGTCGCTCGTGGTCTCGTACCGGAACGACCACGAGGCCCCGAGCTCGCGCGATAGAAAATCGATGCTGGGCCAGACCGAGTGGCGCGATGTGGACGCGGCCCTCGACTACGCCGTGGCCCACGGAGCCGAGAATGTCGTCCTGGTCGGCTGGTCAATGGGCGCGATGATCGCGCTACAGCTCACCCGGTCATCCCCGCATCGGGAGCGAATCGCCGGGCTGTGCCTCATCGCCCCGGTCACGGATTGGCGGTCGACGGTCCTCGCCGCCGGCCGTCGAGCGCGCGTGCCGGCACCCGTGACCCGCCTGGCGCTGTGTGCGCTCGGAAGCCCCTCGTGGCGGCGGGCAACCGGCCTCCAGGAGCAGGTACGCCTCTCCGACCTCGACTGGATCAACAACGGCTCCGACCTCAACGTCCCAACGCTGGTACTGCACAGTTCCGGCGACCGATCTATTCCGATCGCCCTGTCGCGGGCGTTCGCGGATGCCCACGAGGGGCTGGTCGAACTCGTCGAGCTGCCCAAAGCTCCGCACACCCTCGAATGGAACAGAAGCCCCGAGCTCTGGGAGACCACCTTCTCCGGATGGCTACACCGTCTCCTTTCAGTAAGGCTCTCGCGCAGTTTGCAATAGGTGGCGCTCGGCACAAGCTCTCCACTGTCGAGATGGTCGCTGCTATCCGCAGACGAAACTCGTTGGGTCCGGTCCCAATCGTTAGTCCCCAGCGCAGGGCGGGAAAGCGCCTGCGCTGGCCCTATTAGTACCGGGAGCACCCCGCTGTTCTCGCTCTCGGAGTTTCAACAAGTAAATAACGCGATCGATAAAATTGGATATCGTCAGGGTAATGATCACCCATGACGTTGCCCTGTTCGCAGGCGGTCTGAGCGCCAAACTTGCGACTCGATCTCGACACGTGTGCGCTTTCTTGGGTGCCGGAACGTCGAAAGCCTGCGGACTGCCCGACGTGGCCACCCTGCAGTCACGGATACTAAGTCGACTTGAGGGCTCCCAGCTAATTGCGTTCAAGCGCATTACCTCGACACGCAACCTCGAACAGGCCCTTACCCGCCTGAGAAGGATTCAAGCTGTAGTAGAAGTTGACGATGTCGTGGATGGTCTAAATGGCGCTCAGGCCATAGACCTAGATGCCTCGATCTGTCGGATCATCATCGATGAACTGACCAACGTAAAAGCGGACTTAGAGCCGGTCGGCCGATTGGCAGCTTGGGTTGCGCGGGCGGACTACGCTAAACCGGTCGAGCTTTTCACCGTTAATTACGACACGCTGCTCGAACAGGCTCTTGAGTCGCAAGGTGTCCCCTATTTCGATGGCTTTATCGGCACGCTAAAGGCCCGTTTCCGGACGGACATGGTTGAAGCCACCTCCGACGATTCCGACGTGTGGCTCCCATCTTTTTACGCACGCCTTTGGAAACTTCATGGATCCGTGAACTGGACCTGGGACACGGACGCTTCAATCTCTCAAGTCTTGAGGCTCGGCTCTGTAATCCCTGCGGGCGCACTGGCGGCCATTTTCCCGTCGGATGCTAAGTATGAAGAATCCCGACGGATGCCTTTCGTCGTCCTCCAAGATCGCATGCGTCGCGCTTTGAACGAGCCAGAAACACTATTTCTCGTTTCAGGTTACGCCTGGGCAGACGAGCATCTAAACGAGCTCATCTTCGATGCTGTGGCTCGTCGACCGCGGTCGGAGGTTGTGGCATTTTGCTTTGCCGAGATACCGCCGTCTCTTGCTGAGAAAGCCCTAACGGCTCCCAATCTTCAGGTCATAACCCAACAGGAGGCAATCATTGGCGGGATACGCGCACCATGGTCCGGCCCAGAAAAGGAAACGACTTTGCCGGCGGATATCTGGGAAAACAACCGATGTAACCTTGGAGACTTCGCGGCGCTGACGACGTTCCTAGCGAGGAGTTCCTCGGGCCCGGCTTTGGTGCACTCTGGCGGCGTATCCATTGAGAACTAAAGATGAAACGTATGTAGGGCGCGTACGACATGTGCTCGGCTCGCAAGTCACAGTGGAACTGGATCCAGGTCTGGCCGGGATTGCCCCGATCTATAGAGGGCACCTACAGCAGATAGGCCAGATCGGATCGCTGGTTCGACTCCCGCAAGGCATGGTAGACCTGATCGCGACAGTCACACTTGTGGGCATTTCGGAGCTGACGCCTGGCCCCGGCCCCCACGAAGTGTCACGGGTTGGCGAGAGATGGCTGCAAATACAGCTGCTAGGCGAAGTGGATCGGGGCACGCGGCAGTTCAGACGCGGCGTTGGTTCGTACCCGGGGCTCGACGACCCAGTGCATTTTGCACGAACGGAAGAATTAGAAGCGGTGTACCCGCACCCTTCCACGACTCACATCAGGGTCGGCCGTCTATCCTCGTCCCAAGCGGTGCCCGTCGCGCTAGACGTAAACAAGCTCGTTGTTAGACACTCGGCTGTTGTCGGTTCGACAGGTTCGGGAAAAACAAGCGTTGTCGCTTCCCTGCTTCAGAGTTTCGCAAGAGGGCACTGGCCAGCAGCGAACATTGTCGTAATCGATAGTCACGGTGAGTACGGCCACGCCTTGTCGGATTACGCATCCGTGCGGTCAGTTCTGGGCACTGGGGCGACACGACTCCACGTTCCCTACTGGGCTCTCCCCGCGGCAGACATTTTGCGCGCGTTTGCCGGGTCTGCTGGAGGCCCGACAACGCAAAAGTCCTGGGTGTCTTATGTAGCGGACGCGAGACGCACGTTTGTGTCGACTGCGTCGTGGCTGAAGCTAGATCCCAGCGCCGTGACTGCGGACACGCCGGTGCCGTTCGATATTCGGGAAGTGTGGCTACGGCTCGATTCTGAGAACCGGGAGACCAGACAGGACAAGCCCAACCCCTCGTCAGTGTGCTTGGAAAAGGAAGGCAATGCTCAGACTCTAACCCCGAATGTGTACACGCCCCACGGCCCCGGTGGACGACCTCCCATGCAGAATCCACAGTTTGGCGTCCACGGGAGCACCCCCGAACTGTTACGTCTCGGCTTGCTGGATCCTCGCCTAGCCTTCTTGCTGGAGCCCGCAGGTACTGCGGAAGGTCCGGATCCATTGGTCGGAGCTGTCGATTCATGGCTCGGGGGCACAAAACCGGTGTCCGTTCTGGATTTCAATGGCGTCCCAGACGATGCAGCCGAACTTGCAATCGGCGTCATCCTCAAGCTCATCTTCGACATCGCCATACGCACACCAAGCGGCACGGAAGGGATCGGGCGTCCCTGCCCTGTTTTGATCGTGCTTGAGGAGGCTCATCGTTACATAGGCGAAGACGCAGCTCCCATCGCTCGGGAAGCAGCGAACAAAATTGCCCGTGAAGGCCGCAAGTACGGCGTCGGACTGATGCTGGTCACGCAACGCCCTTCTGACCTACCCGACACCGCCTTGGCGCAATGCGGGACGATCATTGCGCTGCGTCTGACTAACAGCTCAGACCAGAGCAAAATTCGCACTGCACTTCCTGACAGTGTCACCGGTTTGGCAGAAACGCTCCCCTCACTACGAACGGGTGAAGCACTCATCAGCGGAGAGGCCCTGGTTCTCCCAACGCGAGCTCTCCTGGATCGCCCCGACCCTCTTCCCATGGCTGAAGATCCCTCGTTGGATTCTTGGCAAACAGGTATCGGTACACGGGATGTACAAACTTCCCTCGCCAGATGGCGCGGAATCTATGCACAGGAGCGAGAATGACCTTCGAATGGCAGCCCGTAGCGTCGACACGCATTGTGGCCGAGGGTTACGACCCTAACGCCGAGACGATCTATGTTGAATTCCCCACGGGCGGTGTTCAGTGGTGGTACGGAGCATGCCCCGCAGACGTCTGGGAACAGTTCACCGCACCGGGCCAGTCGCGAGGGCAATTCATCCATCAGATTCTTGATGCAAAACCTAACGGGCGATACGCCTAAGAGAAGCCCGTAGCCCTGGAAGCGCTGGTAAAGCTCATTTTTCTATCTGGACCAACCATTTTCTGAAGGTTACGAAGTGCGGTGATCGCGACTAGACGCAGGCTCCTCGGCGCCCTTACCGAAGAGGTAACGCATCCATGCTTGCCCAAGGGCTTCCACTCGGGAGCGGTGGATCGAGTACCGCACGCCACGCCCCTGGCGCTGTCCGGGTGGGAGGTCGGCGATGATGACGCCGTATTCTTCTAGCGCCCGCAAGTGACGGTGCAGAGTGCTGTCACGGATGCCGACACGGTCGCGGAGATCTCCATAGGTCATCTGGTCTTCCGCCGCCAGCACTCGAATGATGTCGTTGCGGGCGCGATTCCCGAAAATCTGCTCGATCGCCGTCATGTCACTGCTCCATTCGGGAGCTGACGATTGATTGACGGGATCCACCTGTCCATTGTGGCCCACGGCGACGCAACATCTGTGCGCCAGCCGTGAGGTCATTGACCTCACTCGCTAAGCTCTCATAATATGGCAGTATACTTTCACATATTGAGCGAACGAGGGAGGCGCAGTGAGGTCACACCGTGAGGCTACGCATCGAGTGCGTCAGCCACGGCCCGCGCCGACTCGCCCCACGGGAGCGACAGTGGCAGCCGATACAGTACCCCTAAACGGGTTACGCCAACCCGCCTACGTAAATAGAAGAGCGGGAGCGACCAGCAATTACGGGGGAGTCTCGGATCGTTGCTCGGCGCTGCCGCCCTCGACCTGGAGGCACTGACATGGCACAACGAGGGCGCGTCCCGCTGACGGACCATCAGCGCAAAGTACGCAAAACGATCTTGATCAGCGCAGCAGGTGCCACCGTACTGGTGAGCGTCGTCGGCTTGGTGGGGGCTCTCCTGTCGCAGCCGGATGAGGGCAACCAGTCACAGCCAGCACCGGCCGCGACACCGCCAAGCACGCAGGAGCCGGCAGAACCCGGGTCCGTGGTTGACGCATCCGTTGCCGAATTGGGCTGGTCGCCCGAGCCGATCACCACTGACGCGCGCGACTACGGGGTCGCCGCCGCGATCGCCGGATCGACGTATGACACCACGCTCGCCACCCGAAATCAATTCCGTGACAACCTCGCGACCTGGCATACCCTCGACCCGCGCTACGATCTGGACGCCGACCAACAGGATGCCCTCGACGGCAAGCTTGACGAACTCAACCGTCGGGTCGTCGTTCCTGCGTCCACGTGGGATGCCCAGGCCGCGAGCAATATCGCCGTGACCGCCGCCGTGGACGGTGATGTCTTGGTCGACTACGACCACCTAAGCCCGCAGCCGGGATCCTTGGACGTCCTGATCGCCGATGGCTACCACCTCGTCACCACGGACATTCTCGCGACCTACACGGGCCAGGGCGACGTCAGCTACGAGGAGCGCTACACCGTCAGCGTGCAGGTCAACTGCGGAAGCTCGACCCCCGCCGCCGACTCCGGACAGTTTCCGGCCGACTGCAAGCTCATCCGCTTCTTCCCCGAAGCGCGAAAGTAACCATGGCCGCGCCCCTCGCTATCGCAGTCAAAGTGCTGGGGCCGCGGCGCATTCTCAAGGCAGCGCTCTTCCTGCTACTGCTCATCAGTGCGCCCCTGGTGGCGACGATTGGGCTGCCCGTCGCGATGGCGGCCACGTTGGGGTCGGTGTCGCCCGTCCCACCCGCGGCCGGCGTGCCCCCGCCTATTGCGAGCGATGGGTGGACATTGCCGGTGGCCGGCTACACGATCACCGACAGTTTCGGGCCCCGCGACGCGCCCTGTGCGTACTGTTCCACCGTGCATTGGGGCATGGATCTGGCAAGCGGATGCGGCGAGCCCATCTTCGTTGCTAGCTCCGGAACCGTCTCACAGGTCGGCGACGAGGGCACCTACGGCTTTCGCATCATGATCGACCATCCGGGCGGCTTTCAATCCCTGTACGCCCACCTCACACAGGGGAGCGCGACGGTGGCGCCCGGCGACCCGGTCGCGGTGGGCGACGTGATCGCGAAAGAAGGCACCACCGGCCAATCAACCGGCTGCCACCTGCACTTTGAAACACGCATCGACGGGCAGCGCGTCAATCCCGTCCCATTTTTCCTCGAGCGCGGTCTCACGTTCTGACCCATCGCACCAACTGAAAGGCACACCTTGCACCTCCCTCTCTGGACCGCGTTCAGCGGAGTCCCCTCCGCGGTGGATGTCCCCGACATCACCCCCGACTGGAACGCCCCTTTCATCTCCGGTCTGACTAACATCGGCTCGTTCATTTTGGCGGGAGCGCTGATCTTCGTTTTGATCATGCTGATCATCGCCTTCGTGGGAGTGATCTCCAAAGGTGGCGGTTCCGAACGGTTCCAGTCCTGGTCCGGCGAATGGATTCTCAAGATCCTCGCCGTCGCCGCCGGGCTCGGCGCGGTCAACGCGATCTTCGCCTTCGCCGTCGGTTTCGACTTCGGTTTCTAACGTGCGCTGGGTTCTCGGCGTCACCGCCTCTCTCATCCTCGCGGGGACACTCGGCACCATCGGCGCGGCGCCCGCGTATGCCGCTGTGCCTCAGCCGGCCACGGCCGCCTCGGCCACGGTCGAGGAAGAATCCTGGAGCGGGCCGGCCTTTCCGGTCACGTGCACGGGGAGCTCGGCGCGCATCTCCTGCATGCCGGAGAACGTCACCGACAGCACCTCCGAGCGCTGCTTCGCCGAGATCCCTCATGGCGGAGCGAGTGTCACCGTCTGCACGCAGACCGAGGACAACGTCGGAGCGTTGACGGATGCGGGCGGCACAGAACTCACACTCGAGTACGGCTGCGGCCCCGTCGACGCCGTCTGCACCGTGGGCGAGATGATTTCCCGGGGCCTGGCATCCATCATCACCGGTGGCATGGCGACCGTTATCGACAACACCTCGTTCAACACCAGTTCCAGCCTGTGGAGCACCGCGATCAGCGAGTGGGCCTGGTGGAGCTGGGTCGTGCTGCTGGTCATCTTGATCGCCGGCATTGTCGCGATCGTCTCGGCGCTCTGGTCACGGGACGGCGCCGAACTGACCGCCGCCATTATTCGGTTCCTCCTCGCCGTTCCGCTCTCCGCCGGCTCCCTCTGGCTGGTCGGCAACATCGTCAACGTTGTCGACCAACTCGTCGACCCCCTGCTCACGCGCGGTGGCCAGGGCGAAGGCCTGTACCGGACGGTCGAGAACATCATTTTCGGCGGGGGAGGCGGCAACATCTTCCTGGCGCAGATCGTGCTGACATTCCTCACCATCGGCGTCATCGTGCTCGTCTTCGTATTCAGTTTCCGCAACCTCGCCCTCGCCGCGCTGGTCGCGCTCGGCCCGGTCGCGTTCATGCTTTTTCCGATGAAGATCGGTGTGCAGTGGGTGGTGCGCTGGTTCTCCGCGGTGATCGCCCTCATCCTGACCACCCCGCTCACCCTCGGATTTCTGATGCTTGTGCTCCGCGGTTTCGCCGAGGTAGACAGCATGTGGAGTATCCAGGCCATCCCGCTGGCTCTAGGAATGATCATGATCGCCTTCGCACCCATCGCCGTGTTTGGCCTGTTCTCTTTCATCGGCGCGGGAGCGACTTCCGCAATCGACAACATCGCCTCGCGGGGCGGAGCCACCGCCAGGCAGACTGGTGGTCGCGCGGCAAAGAGCCTGAGCTCCGCCGTCGCCAGCCGCACCGCAGCCGTGCGCCGACGCACCCCGTCAGCGCCGAGCGGGGGCGGTCCAACTCCGCGCACGTCGCCAGGACAGAGCCCATTCGCGACCAAACCGACGCCCTCAGCCAGTAAGCCCACCGGGCAACCGGCCGCGTCGTCCGGACCGTCTCCGACGCCGGCACCCTCGAAGTCCGCTGCACCGTCTTCCGCCCGATAGGCACGAAAGGATCTCGCATGAGTACCCATTCCTCGACGACTGATCGTCCCATCCGCTTGGCCCGAAAAAATACCCAAGGCATCATCGCAGGCCTGGACATGTGGAACCTCATCACGCTTGCAGCGGCAGCCGGCATCGCGATCGTCTCGATCAACCGGTGGGGATTCCCGGCTTTCTTCGTCTCGATGCCGATCTGGTTGACCCTGGCCATCGCGGGCCTGGCCCAGTATCACGGGGTCGCGTTCCCGCGCATTGCCACACAGTGGGTCTCCCTGCATGTGCGCCGGGTGCTCGGCGGCACGACGACCCGGTTCCGGCCCGAACGTCCGCAAATCGCCGGCACACTGAACCTGCCCGGTCGGCTCGCGAGCATCCAGGTATGGGACGCGGACGGGCAGGCCGTTGCCTATAACCCGTTCTCTAAGACGATGTCGATCACCGCGGAGCTCGAAGTGCAAGGTTTCCTGATGCTCGAAATGCCCGAACGCAACGAGCTCGCCCGCAATTGGGGCCAGGTGCTCGCCGGTTTCACCCAGCGCGACGGCATCAGCCGCGTCTCGCTGCAGGAACGCACAGTACCCACCACGATCCTGCCGGCCCGCCAGTTCTACGCCGAGACCGTCACCCGACGCGGCCTGGACCCCGAGTCGGCGGTCGCCCGCAACTACGGTGAGGTTCTCGACCAGTCCGAATCCTTCGCGGTCTCGCACAAGAACTACGTCACCCTGACCTTCGATCTGGTCAAGCTGCAGGGCCAGATCAAGAACCTCGGGGGAGGCAAAGCGGGCATCCTCGCGCTGGCCCGCATCGAGACCGCCAACGTGACGGATGCCCTCCGCTCGGCCCGGTTCGACGTGCGCAAGTGGCTGAGTGTGCGCGAATGGGCCGCGCTGGGACGCACCGCGTTCGACCCCGAATATCTCTCCGCCACCCAGAGCCGGCTGCAGAACGATGCCGGCGTCGACCTGGCTGCGATTGGGCCGATGGCCCTCGACGAACCCGCCGGGAAGAACGGAATCGTCCGGTCCGATTCCGGCTGGCACTCCACCATGTGGATCCACGAATGGCCACGCACCGAAACTCATGTCGGGTTCATCGAACCGCTGGTCTTCGCCCGACACCCGAACTCCGGCGAGGCCGTCACCCACATCTTTTCCCTGGTCCTCACCCCGGTGAAGACCCGGTCCGCGCTCAAGCGCATCGACGACGAAAAGCGTACCTGGCGCACCAACCAACGGGTGAAGGCCAAACGCAACCAGCAAGACAGTGCGGCTGACAATGCCGACTGGGATGCCCTGATCGATCAGGAACAGAGCATCGTCGCGGGTGAGGGCGAGTACCGGTACGGTGCCTACCTGACCGTGTCGGCTACCAGCGAAGAGAAACTGAACTCGTCTCTCGCCGGCATGCGAAACGCGCTCACCCGCGCGGGTATGGAGCCGCAAATCCTGTACTGCCAGCAGGCCGAAGCGCTCATGGTCAATGCGCTCCCGCTCGGTCAGGGGATGAAGTAATGGCCCAGCAGGTCTTCAACGTCACCCCGCCCGGAAAGCTCACCCGCCGCCAGCGCAAGGACTTGCGCCAGCAGGTCGCCCGGCTCCAACAGGCCCGCGACGGGCAAGACACCACCGACAGGGATGCCCGCTTTCCCGCAGCCGCCGCCGGGCCGCTCGGCCCAGGCATCTCCACCGGCGAATACTGGAACTGGATGCAGCTGGCCCAGCCGCCGCACCAGGCCACGAGCCACAACCTCGCCGGCATCTATCCCTTCGTGGCCGATGACGGCCTCGGCCACGAAGGGCCCCTGCTCGGCGTCGATCTGAACGCCGACGTGCTGTGGCACTTCTCACCGTGGGACCTGTACATGAATACCACCGCGAAAGCAGCCTTGTCCACGAACATCCTCGTCATCGGCGCGTACCGTTCCGGTAAGTCCGGCACGATCAAACAGCTGTGCACCCGGTCGCTCGCATTCGGCCACCAAGTCGTGGTCCCCTCGGATTCCAAGGGGGAGTGGGTAATCGTGGCCGAAGCCGTCGGCGGCCAGGTCATCGCGATCGGTGGTGAAAACACCACCGCACGGTTGAACCCGCTCGATCGAGGCCCCCGACAGACGGGGGTGTCCGACGACGTCGACGAGATCATGGTTCGGGACCGCCGCCGGGCTACTCTCACGAGCGTCATCGAAGCCACCATTCAGGGGCAGGCGAAACTGTCCCCGATGGAACACACGTCTATCAACTGGGCCCTCGAGCATGCCATCACCGTTACGCATGACCGGCCCACCATCACTCACGTCTGGCAGGCGCTGGTGTCTCCGGACCAGAGCGCCGCGGGCTACCGGCCCGAGATGGCTGCCAACGGCGAACGCGCTCGACACGTTCTGGGACGGTTCGTCGCCGGTGATCTGCAGGGCCTGTTCGACGGGGAGAGCACGGTCGCATTCGACCCGGAGGCTCCCATGGTCGTGGTGGACACATCCGCTCTCTTTGATCGCAGCGAACTCGCCGCGCAGCTCACCCAGATCTGCACCTCGAGCTGGATCCAGGCTGTCATCTCTGACCGCTCCGCCAAACGCACCCGGTACCTCGTCCGCGAGGAGGGGTGGCGCGATATGGCCACCGAACAGGCGCTGCGCACCTACCAGCAGTGGTTGAAGCTGTCCCGGCACTACGGGGTGTCCAACATCGTCATCCTGCACAAGATGAGTGACTTCGATGCCGTCGGCGAGGAAGGCTCCAAGGAACGCACACTCGCGTATTCCATCGCCGGAGACATGGAAAACAAGTTCATCTTCCGCCAAAACACGCAGGAAGAGCACAATCTGACCGCCCGACTCAAGCTCACGCCCGCACACGCGCGGTTGTCGCTCACTCTGCAGTCGGGGGTGTTCCTCGCCTACGTCGGCCGGTTCTCGTACATCGTCGACGCCTTCGCCACCTCAACACAGTGGGAACGCGACCTCTTCACAACCGACGAAGCCGTCGAGGCTGGCTCCGCGAGCGATCAGCCGGTCCCCGCCCTCGTCCCGGATAGCGACGAGCCCCTTTTCGATGAATCGGCGCTGGACAGGCTCTGGCCCACTTGCGACCACCAGTTGGTACAACAGATAGGACACCGCGAATGAGCATCACCACCACCGTTCCTCTTCCCGAGGTGCGCGCCGTCGTCACCGACATGACCGTGGAGCTGAACGTTCTCGGCAACCCCGAAACACTCACCGCATCGACCTCTGCCGAGCTGCGCACCAAGATCATGAGCCGCGTAGTGAAGCTCGCCAGCGGCCTCGGCACCGACGTGCGCCTTGAGGTGCACGACCACACCGGTCGGTGGCGTCTCGTGGCGAGCCCCGACGGCCACCTTCGAGAAGACGAACCTCTTCCGCCGGCGGAGGAGGAAACTGCACCGGTCTCCCAGAAGATCCAGCCGACCTCCCTTCCGGCGGAGCAGCTGTCCGCCCACCTCTCCGATCCGGCTGCGGCTGCGGCCGTTTCGCCCCTCCACGACGCTCCTACCGCGGAGGCGAGTGAGACCGCGGAAGACTCGGGGGAGGAGCTGCCGACCCGCAAGGCGGCACGCGCATCCTTCATTATCGATGAGCGACGCGAGCCGGCGGCGACCAACGGATGGCGTGGGTTGCTCGCCCGCACGACCGGGCTGCAGGTCCCGGCATCCGTTCTGGAACGCGAACGTCGTCGACACGTGCAGGCCGTCAGCCAGCATTGGCCCGGGCCGCGCAAGATTTCCGTGGTCAACGGCAAGGGCGGTGTCGGTAAGACGCTCACGACGGCCATGCTCACGGCGGTCTTCGCCCGGCACGGTGGTGCCGGTGTGCTGGCGTGGGACAACAACGACACCCGTGGAACCCTGGGTTGGCGCACCGAGAAGGGCCCCCACGACGCCACCGTGCAGGATCTCCTCCCTGACACCGTGAGGTTGCTTTCGCCCTCCGCGCAGATCTCCGATCTGGCACGATTCGTGCACCACCAGACCAGCGACAAGTACGACGTGCTGCGCTCGAACCCGGAGCTGCTGGCGACAAAGCAGCGCATCACCCAGGACGACTTCGATGCTCTGCACGAGGTGGCCGCGAAGTATTTTCGTCTGGTGTTCTTCGATTCCGGCAACGATGAGTCCGCGCCTCGGTGGCTACGGATGATCGACCACACCGACCAGCTCGTCGTGGCCACCACCGCCCTGGGGGAGTCCGCCGAATCCGGTGCACTCCTGCTGGAGGCGCTGTCGGAGCGCGATGAGCATTCGGCCGCCTTGGCCCGCAATGCCGTTGTGGTCGTGCTGCAATCGGAACACAACAGCACACTTGCCGATGCGAAACGGGTCGCCGACGGATTCACCGGGCTGGCCCGAATGGCGGTGACGATCCCGTTCGATCGGGCGCTGCACGGGGGTGCGCTTCGCTATGACGCGGTGCGGCCGGCGACGCGCGCTGCGTGGCTTCGCGCCGGTGCGGCCGTCGCCGACGGGCTCTAAAGATGGCCCGCTCTGGTCAGCAGAACCAGCCGCCGTGGCCGTTGCTCGGCATCATCCTGGCGATGGTCCTCATCGTGCACCTCGCTTTCCTTTGCGCCGGGACCGGGATCGGGGCGCTCCGCCTCGACCAAACCCTGCAGGCGCTGGTCATGACCACGACCGGGAACGACGACGGCTTCCGCCAGCGCGGGCTGACCCCGCCCGACCTGAAACTGCTCGGCATCTGGGTCGGAGCCTGGACGGTTCTGATCGGCATAGTTCTCGGCGGTTCTTTCATCCTGTGGGACCGCCGGAAGACCGTTCAGAAGGCCGAGCTCTCGACCAGCGCCGAGCTGCGCAAGCGCGTCACCGGTCACGGCGTTCCCGCGGTCGCGCCGTTCGCCCACCTCGACGGGAAGCCCGTGACTATCCGCGAAGAAGACACCTCCTGCACCATCGCCCCACCCCGCGCCGGCAAGAGCGCGTACCTCGCGATCGGGCGCATCGTCGACGCCGCCGGCGCCGTCGTGGCCACCTCGACCAAAGCGGATGTCTTCCGGGTCACCGTGAAAAAGCGCACCGAGCTTGGGCGTGTGTTCGTGTTTGACTTCGACGGAATCACCCGCTGGCCGGACAAGGCCCGTTGGGACATGGTCGCCGGCTGCGATCGGCCCGACGCCGCCCAGTCCCGGGCCGCCGCGATCGTCAACGCCCGGCCCGCCGGATCCGCTGGGATGAAGGACTCCGCGCACTTCGTCGAAGGGGTGAAGATCATCCTCCGGTCGCTCCTGCACGCCGCCGCGCTCATCCCTGGGGGAGACATGCGCGACGTCGTGCGGTGGGCGCAGGATTTCAACGATCACGAACCGTCCGCGATTCTCCGCGACCTCTCGCCCAACGGGGCAATCTGGGCTCGCGAACTGGACCAGTGGTGCCGGGAAGACGCCCCCGAAACCATCGGCAACACCAAAACCACCCTCTCCCGCATCACCGCATCGTTGACGGATGCCCGCGTTCTCGACTTGCTCTGCCCTGCCCAGCCCACCGACGACAGCGATACCTCGACGCCGTTTCGCGCCGGAGACTTTGTGCTGTCCACGGACACGGTCTACTGCTTGGTCGACGATTCCCGCGAGTCCTCGACCGCGCCAATCATCACCGCGCTGGTGTCCGCGATCATCGAGGAAGCCAAGACCGTGTCCCAGCACACGACAAGCGGCCGCCTGCCCAGGGCAATGACGCTCGTGCTCGACGAGGTCGCCAACGTGTCACCGCTGCCGCAGCTGCCAAACCTGATGAGCGACGGCGGCGGCCGCGGCCTGCATACCTGGATCTTCGCTCAGTCGATGTCCCAGCTCGTCGGCAAATGGGGTCCCGAGGCGGCGACCACGATCTTCGAGTCGGCGGCCGCGAAAATCATCTTCGGCGGCCTTGCTGACGAGTCGTTCCTGGAGAAGATCTCCCGGCTGATCGGTACACACCTCACCGTGCAGACGAGCACCTCCGTGCAGCGCGGCACCGGTCGGGATACGTCTTCCACGTCTACCAGCGAACGTGAGGAGCGACGGATGAAGGTGGAAGACATCCGCAAAATACCTGAAGGAAAAGCGCTCCTTCTATATAGGGAGAAGGAAGCCGTCGTGCAGCTCACCCCCTGGTGGACCCGCCCGGATGCCGACGAGCTGCGCGAGTCGCAGAGCTGGTCGTTGCACCTCGAGGGGATCACGGCATGAGCGAGGATGAGCTCGACCCGATGAGCATCGAGGGTCTCGACGCCCGGCTGGTGAACGTTGAGACGATCTTGCCCGATCTGTTCGACATGTACGAGCTCCGCGCTGCCGGTGGTCCCTACTATTGGGCGACGCTGCCTCACGACCAGGCCGTGAAGCTCTGGGAGGAGCTCGGGAAGTTTGTGACCTGGCTCGACGGTCGGTATCTCACCAATCTCTCCGATCCCAGCTACAGGCTGCCTGCCTGTTGGTATCGACATCCGATCGCCATCGAAGAGCTCACCGGTCTCATGGTCGCGCACCGTGCTGCCTATGACACCCGGTCGGCCAAGGCATCTTCAGCCCTGGTCGACTGGCACCAGCGCGCTCTCTGGCCCACCCTCGACTCCCTCAAACTCCGCGCCGGCCTTGCCGGCTGCCGCGACCGCGACGACCACCGCGAGCCCCACGCCGGCCCGGTGCCGTTCATCGTGACCAACGAGTACCGGCAATACGTCAATATGAACGTCTAACGGGCTGGTGTCACGCCTTTGCCTTGGCCCGTCGGACAACGCTTCGAGCTAGTCGTCCTGTTCCAACGTTCCTCCATACCAGCCGAGGGCAGACGTCAGCTCGTCGGCGTCTGGGAGCGCATTCTTCTCCGCAGGGGGCAAGGAATCATATGTATACGTGGACACGGCCATGGGAGAGCCCGAGCGCCCGAGTGCGTACCGGACTGTGTGATCGTTTCGATCGCCGCAGATAAGTATGCCGACGGTAGGCGCGTGAGCGTCTCTACGGAGCCGGTCGTCCACGAGCGAGACGTAGAAACCAAGTTTGCCAGCATGCTCCGGTTGGAACTTCCCCGTTTTAAGTTCGACGACGACGTACCGCAGTTGCTCAATATGAAAGAACAACAGATCGAGATAAAAGTCATCGCCGGCCACGTCGAAATGTACCTGGCGGCCCACGAAAGCGAACCCAGTCCCCAGCTCACGGAGAGTGTCCACGATCCGGTCCATCAGTGCTTGTTCCAAGTCGTGTTCGGCCGCGTCTTCGGTCAAATTCAAAAAGTCGAAGACGTAAGGGTCTTTGGCGATCTGCCTGGCCAGATCAGAATCGGCGGGCGCCAACTCGGCGCTGAAGTTTGATGGCGCAGCGCCCGTTCTCTCCAGCGTGCGGTTCTTGATCTGATTCAGCAGCACGTTGCGAGACCAACCATTCTTCACAGAAACTGTGGCATACCACTCACGTGTGTCTTGATCCTCCAACTTGTCCAGGAGCAGACGAATGTGCCCCCACGGCAAATGTCCCACAGCTTGCGGGACATTTGCGTGGGCAGGCCACGCCGCAGCAAGCGCCCTCATATATTGCAGATTGCTGCGCGACAACCCGGTCATCTGGGGAAACTCGACACGCAAATCCCCGGCCAAACGGTCGATCACGCCAGCGCCCCAACCTTGCTGCTCCTGCTCAGTGACGATGGCCCGGCCCAGGGACCAATACAGCTCGATGAGTTGGGTATTGATCGTTCGTTGCGCATGTCCTTGAGCGTCTCGGACCCTTCGTTTCAGGCCGCCAAGAAACGCAGCGTATCCGTCAGGAAGAACAATCTCAGCACGAGCCATGCCCTCATTGTCTCCCGACCGAGATCACAGAACGGTCACCTGGCTTCCGGCCAAAAGCGAGTCGTTAGCGTGCGCCGACGTAAGCCCGAGCCGCCGCCATCACATCTTTGGACCGCCCAGCCGAGAGCGCCTCGGCCGGTGAAGCATCATCAAGCTGTGGGTTCATGCCCATGAACCAAGCGCGAGCGACTTCGGGCGACTCAACCGAGACGAGCATTTCCAACACCTGGAAGGTATCTCGCAGCAGGTGCGCGCTCGCATACGGCGGCCGAACAGTCCCGCTTGCCCAACGGGCGAGCGTGCGGGCATCCTTGCCCACAATTACCCCCAGAAGCACCTGTCCAAAAGCTCCCTGCAAAGCCGAAGCGACGGCAGCAACATCCAACCCCACGGATCAAGCATGAGCAGCATCGGCGGCGACGCGAGATCCAAACCCACCTGCCGCATCAATCATGATCCACCCCCGTAAAAATGCCTCTTCGAGGCATTCAACCTATCACCGCGCTTAGCGATATGACAGGTAATATGCCGGGTGATATGCCGATTATGACAAGTAATAATGCATCTAATGCAGAATTGGTCGGATAAAGCATTCTCATACGACGACTGCTGCTCAGTCAGGGAATCTGGCCTCATGCACGCAAGGGATAATTGCATTTGGGCGCACATATTTCCCGAGGAGAAGCGTGACTCACATGTCAACTGCGGCTGGAACAGACCGGGCACGACTGGCCAGAGTTCCTGGACAACCACTCTGGCGGGGCGTCCATGACGACATTCTCGACCGTATAGCCTCGGGCGAATTCGCGGACACGTTTCCCGGTGAAATTCAACTGACCGCGGAATATCAGGTGAGCCGCAGTACCGTTCGACTTGCGCTGAACCCTCTGCGTCGAGAGGGGCTGGTGTCATCGAATCGGGGTAAACGCCCGGTGGTGCACCTCAACCATGGCGAAGAACATCGCTTTGGGCCGGTGTATAGCTTGTTTGCGGCAGTTGAGGCTTCTGGGATGAGGCAGCGCAGTGAGTTGATCCGATGCGAGATCCGCGTCGACGCGCGGATTGCTGACCGGCTCGACCTACCCGGCGACGCATCATTGGTCAATATTGAGCGCCGTCGTTTCGCTGACGACGACATCATTGCGGTTGACAGCGCCTGGCTGCCTGCCGATCGCGCGGCAGGCCTTCTCAACGTCGATTTCAGCAACACTGCTCTATACCAGGAGCTGACGCTCCGGTGTGGGATCACGCTGGACGGCGGACAGGAAACACTGACAGCGATTGCCGTCAACGCCGAACAGGCGCGAGTTCTTGAATGCCCGGTCGGCGCTGCCGCTTTCTTCATTGAACGGTGTGGTCGCGCTGCGGGGCGTCCGGTGGAATGGCGTGAGACTGTCGTCCGTGGCGACCGTTTCGCGGTTACAACATCATTCGCACCACGTTGATGTTGTAGTCGTTAACGGTTCTCAGCCTTGAGGCCATTGAACTGAGGGCTTGCCAGGACATACTCGTAGGGGTCCCCGGCGGGAAAGAGCCCGGTTCCGTTAGGGAGAACAGCCACCGGAATTCGTTCCTGACTGCGCTGCTGCATGTGTCCGTCGGACCAGGTGATCGTAACGTTTCCCATCCCGCCACGAAGGTAGATCACTTTGTCAGAGGCAGATACCGGGGTCATGTCGCTCTCCAGAACATGCTCCCACAGCGTTCCGGTGTCCGGATCAATCGCGGTGAGTATCGTGGCCCCATCCGTTGGACGAAATGAGGACACGGCGAGGTTCCCTGATGACTCGTCAATGATTGACGGTCCAGTCACGTGCCCGGAAATCTCTGCGAGCATAGCTCCCGTTTTGACGTTATGTGCGCTCACAACAGAGTCACCTGCGCTATCGACCCAGTTGAGAAAGACGATATTTTCCTGCGATACGTCGTCAGCAACCGAGACCGCTGAGGAAGATTCGACGTCCGTGGGGCGTGAGAGTGTGTTCGCGTCCCAGCGTATTTCTCCGGTGGTGGTGTCGACAGCCGTGAGTAAGCCTGCCGTCTCGATGAGGCCGGTGCCATTGCTTTCGTACTCGATCGTTGACGCTCCCGTCGCGTCTTCGTCAACACTGACAGTACCGTCGTGCGCGCTGAGCATGACCGCGGGCGAGACGTCGTCGGAGACGATCCCTTTGGGCGTGTCCGCGAAGATCAACCCTGAACCTCGAGCCGGTCCCGGAACATCGACTGGTCCCCAGGCAATCGCGCCGGAATCGGACTCGAATGCCGTGGCGACGGTGCGCGTGGCAAGCTTTCCCGCCTCTGCCGTGGCATCCGAGTCGAGAATCACGATGAGCTCTCGATCACCGTCGCGAGTCAGTACAAACCCCACGCAGGACGGGTTCGTTTCGATCTGCCACCGGATGCCTGCCTCCGAGAGACCGATGAAGTTCAAACCTTCAACCTCGCTATTCGGAAATAGCGTCGACACAAAAACGGTATCGCTCACGGCGGGTTGGCTGTCGAATTGCACGATACCTGCGGCCAGATAATCACCAGGCAACGCGGCCATAGCGGAAGCTGCAGTGAAATCAACCAAATCTACGACGTCGGAGACACGATGAGCGCCGAGCTGCGACGAAGGTCCGGAACACGCGGCCAGCAACACAACGCTAACGAGCGTGGCGGCTGCAGCTCCGGCAGCGCGTCTCATTCTTGCTTTTGAGGTATTCGCTGCCGGCGCGTGCGACGGTTCCGAGCCGCGTAGGCCAGCGCGATGAGGCCCAGAACGACGATCGCGGCGATCCCGAATCCCAGATTGGTCACGAGTGAGGACATATCGAGTACCCAGGCCTCGGTGGCGAACTGATCTCCGATGGTCAAAACTCCGCCGAGGCTCGCGGTACCGTCGGTGAGGAACAGGAAGACCCCGATCAGGATTGACAGGATCCCGGATACGATCATCAACCACGAGTTCTCCCATCGTCCGATAGTGAGCATCCGCGGGCGCAGCCAGCGACTCTTTCCCAGTGAAAGTCGGTCCCACAACAAGGCGAGCACGATCAGCGGCGCTGCCATGCCGAGCGCGTAGATCGCTAAGAGCACTCCCCCGTAGACGGCGTTACTGCCGAGGGCGGCCACGGTAAGCACCGAGCCGAGGATGGGGCCTGCACACACCCCGGCTACTCCGTAGACAGCGCCGAGGAGGTAGACCGATACCGCCGAGGTCCCTTCTGCCGCGCTGCCGCGGGTGAAGGCGGGAAAACGTAGTCCAGAAATTTGGATGATACCCATCAACACCACGAGCAATGAGGCGATCCCGACGAAGGCCGTGCGATTTTGTGTGACAAACACACCAACCGTGCCAGCCAGCACTCCCAGCGGCACCAACGTGGTAATCAGACCCAGATAAAACAATCCGGTACGGGCAAGCAGCTCGGACGGCTTCGCGAACGCGTAGGCGAAGAACGCAGGAAGGAGCATGACCGAGCAGGGGCTCAGAAGTGTCAGCATCCCGCCAATCAGGGCGCCGGCGTAGCCAATATCCATGTCTAGCGTCCGGCCTTCGCCAGTTCGCTGTCGATCGTGTCTCGGAACACCTCTACCGGCATCGCGCCGGAGATCGGAGTTTCGTTCACCACGAACATGGGCGTGCTGGTAATTCCGAGGTACCTCGCCTCGGCCGCGTCAATGTTCACTTTTTCCAAGAGTTCAGCATTGTCCAGGTCGGAGACGAACTGCTCCAGGTTGGGAACACCAATTTCTGTCGCGATTTCCAAAAGACGTTCCGGGGGCAGTGCCACATGCCCGCGTTCCGGGGCGCCCGCGAAGACGACCTCGGCAAACTCCCAGAAGAAACCTTGCTCGCCCGCTGCCCGGGCAGCCACGGCCGCCGCCGTGGATTCCTCACCGAACACCGGCAGGTCCCGCCATTCGATGCGTACTTGGCCGCTGTCCACATATTCCTCGACGAGGACGGGGAGGGTATCGCGCGCGAAAACCCCACAAAACGGACACCGAAAATCGGCGTATTCGACCAAAACGACTGGTGCGTCGACCTCTCCGAGGGCGGTCACCTCGCCATCGACACGTCGGGCCAGATCGAGCGTCTCCTCGCCGCTATTTTCCCTGGATTGTTCAGCGGGGGCCGAAGTGGCTTC
Source organism: Cryobacterium frigoriphilum (assembly GCF_004403305.1). Taxonomy (GTDB): domain Bacteria; phylum Actinomycetota; class Actinomycetes; order Actinomycetales; family Microbacteriaceae; genus Cryobacterium; species Cryobacterium frigoriphilum. Next base: position 35,526 of record NZ_SOHE01000090.1, read on the forward strand.
TTGGACGGATTGTTGTGCAACCACTCCGACGGTGACGACTGCGAGAACTGCCGCCGCTCCTATGAGCATCAGGATTGTGCGTCGCCGCACCTTGCTTGGTCGGGACGGCCTGTTTTTTGTGGAGTTCTGTTGTGTCGGCACCATCCCAAATGTACGCACATTAGGGTAAAAAAGACAGTTGCAACCGCCTCTCCGTCCGAGTCTGGGAACATTCCCGGCTTGCTGATTGAAAAGAGTCCACGCATGCTCCAAACAACCACCGCCCCGCCACTAATGGCTCTCAAGGCTGACCGCATCGTTGACCTCGCCGGCAAGGGGGATCTCCACCTTGGTGATGCCCGGGCCTGCCGCCGCGTCGTGAACGAAGCGCCTCGGTTACAACTCCGCTCCGAGGTGTGGGGCAAAGCTCCACAGTCCACGCAACGACGTCAGTACCGCCGCGTACGCGTCGTCGCGGTGGCCTACCTCGGCGTGGCGGCAGCACTGGTGACCCCGCCACTACTTTCGGTCAATTCATGAACGCCGTTTACGGGTCGGCGCTCCAGAGCGTTCCGCAACTTCTTCTTCATGTGCTTGGTTCGGATGAAGCCTCCGTTGCCGCGGGCCTGCAGGTTGTGCGCAACGCCCATCACGGATTCGCCACCGCGAGCACAATTGCCCTCGTGATTCAAGGCCGAGCCGTCCAGTTTCTCGCGGCCAATTCCGGCCTCGGTGACGAAATCAACACGGCACTTGCTTTGCCGGGCGTGTCGGTGGTGGCATGTGAAAACAGTCTTCGGTCCGTGGATCTTAGCGTTCACGATCTTGGCATCGGCGTGAGTAGCACTCCTGCTGCCGTCGTCTTCCTGGCCCAGTCTCAACTCGAGGGGTGGGCCTATGTTCGCATTTGACACGGCGGTCGCAGGGCGCCTAAACGGCGCTTTCCAATTTACGTCCGGTTGACAGCGTCTTGAATATCTTGCAGGTCATCGGTTCCGCCAGCGAGATGCTCTGACCAATTCAGGCCGACATGAGCGGCCCGACCTACCAGCGAGCGTGCGCCACGCCGACGGCCGCTGGCACGGTTCCGTCCGTCCGTCCGCAGCTTGCTGGCGCGACGGCGCGGAGTTCGGCACAACTCGCTCGCTGAAGCGCCGGCCCCTCCGAATACTTCACCAAATATCGAATCCTGCCTCAAGAGGGTGTGCAGGGGGAACCCCGTTGGTCGCGGCCGCCAACCGTAGTCGGGCGTCGTATTCGCAAGGTTCGAGATCAACAAGATCTATAAGTAGTTAGCGAAGAACTGTGCGACGCCCGAGGGCGGTTACGAGTTCGAGCGGGCGGCGCAGGTGCACTGCTGACTCGTGGGGACGTCGGCCATAACCTCATCGACGTGCATCCCGCAGCCCGTCCAGGTGGTTTTTCCACAATTGTCGCATCGTATGGGACTGCACATAGTGACTCCTTAGATAATTGAGCTGAAGTCTCCAGTATACCCCATGGGGTATAAGTTCCTAGATAAAAGGGGGAAGCTCATTTGTCGACGACGATGGCCAGTCCGGTAGCGGCAGATGCGTCCGTGATGCCGCCAGCATCGGTCAGCGTGGTGAATCCGAGGTCGGCCATGCGGGTGACGGCTGCAGCCGACCGGTTTCCGGTGGCGCAGTAGATGATGTAGTCCCCGTCGATCGGCAGCGCCGCGATCAGCGTGTCGAAGTCCGGGGATTGCACGTCAATATTGATGGCGTCGTGCAGGTGTCCACCGACGTACTCTTCTGCGGTGCGCACATCGATGATGACGGACCTGGACGTGACAGTGATGGAGGGTGCCGGCGCGGGGCTCGCGCAGGCGGCCATGCTGAGCAGTGCCGCCACGGCGATTGTGATAGCAGCGAGTGCTGTCTTCAGCGCTGAGTGTCCTGGCTGCTCCGTGAAGTGGGGGCCAGCGTGATCGACTCGGAGGTGACTTTCCGTGAGCGGGGGAACAAGGGCGTGCAGGTGGCGCAGACCTCACCCTCAGCGGCCTCTGAGGATTCGTGGCGGGTGTTTGCTCGGCGTTCGCTGACCAGTCGTTCGCGAAGGGCCCAGATCAACAGGGCGCCGGCGGCAGCGATCAGGACCGGGCGAGCAGCACCGATCACGATCGGGTCGAGAGAGCGTATTTCGGTGGTCAGATAGAGCGCAATTAGGCCCAGAGCCGGCCATCGCGTGTCACAGAGAGTTGCGTCGGCGCCGATAGGCGTGCCGATATAACTGGCAACGATTAAGCCGATCAAGCTCGCTCCGAGGGCAGTGACCGCGATTGTCCCCCACAGCGCGATACCAGCGCCGCCCGCACTAGGGCGTGTCTCCTAATGATCCGTGGGGTCGTCTGGCACAGTTGACGCATGTCGCGAACTGCCGTTTTATCTGACAGCGAGTGGGCTCGACTCGAGC
>NZ_SOHE01000091.1 GCF_004403305.1 Cryobacterium frigoriphilum
TCACGGCTTCGTCTTTGTACTCAGGAGTGAACTCCCGACGTGTGTTTCCCATGTGAACATTCTCTCTTGTGAGGTGTCCAGTCAACGGGGGCAGGGCCAGATTCTCGCCCTACGTCACACGGCGGACTTGCTGTTAGCTACTGGCCTCACCCAACCCTGACACGGAGGGGATCGACATGGGCGGCGCGTCCTACAGCTACTACACCTCCAATTACCACTGGTCCGTCTAATGAAGAAGGATGCTCTCGATAACGCCTGGAAAATTCACGACGCGACCGGAGAGTGGACTGCTCGCGTCGATGCTAAGGCGGCCTTCGCATTCACCGTTGAGTCCGCGGTTCTAGGCGTGGTGGTCGCGCTGACCACCACGGACAAGGTCTACGACGGTTTTGATTCGTGGTGGAGTACTGCTCTCTACGTGCTAGGCGTATTCCTGATCTTCATTTCGATCTACTTCGCCGGGTCGGTTGTGGTACCGCAGCTCAACATCCGCGGCTTGGAGAAGGCCTCTAAAGACAACTACATTTTCTTCGGTCACACGCGCTTCTGGGAGGGAAGAGCTGACGAGTTGGCGGAACGGCTCAAGAGCGATGACCTACTCAAGCAAGTGAGTCTTCAGATTGGCATCATGGGTCGCATTGCATGGGACAAACACATCAAGGTCCAGCGTTCGATGTGGTTTGCCATGACCGGCCTCGTCGTTTTCGTGGTCCTGGGCGTTCTTATGAACGTCTGAATAATTTCGACATCGATTTTACTTATTGAGGTGAAGTCGTTGAAGATCCTGTGTCGGCGGCCATGACAAGCTGCCCATAGCTGTTGAGCGGCTTCGCCGCGCCGTGCCTGTCGAAAATATCGCGCCCGTCACCTTGGTGCCATGGCGTGTTCAGCGAGGCGGGTTGATGATGGAAGCGTCTGTCAGGGAGAACGCCGATTCCGCCTTGGTGCTGAAAGCCCGACCCATAGCATGGTGAGAAGGACCGCCACGGGAACCGTGGATTGTTGCCTCGAGCACGAGTAATAGATTCTTGATTTATCCTTGTCCTTCCCCTGACCGGCTTTCAACTCGAGCTGACAGGAGACTGCAATGGATGTGGTGCATGCTCGCGCCGCGGGTATTGATATTTCGAAACGCGACGCGAAAGTCTGCGTCCGGATCCCCGGCAAACGTAGAGGTCAGTTCACCTCCACGGTCACGACATGGGGATCGACAACAAACGAGATTCTCGGTCTGGTCGAGTTCCTCGTCAAGGCACATGTCACCGTCGTCGTCATGGAGGCGACGAGCGACTATTGGAAACCCTTCTACTTCCTCATGGAGGAGTCACTCCCGGTGATGCTGGTCAATGCCAAGCACGCCAAGAACATGCCGGGCAGGAAGACTGACGTCTCAGATGCCACTTGGCTGGCACAGTTGGTAGCCCATGGCCTTCTTCGCGCGTCTTTCGTGCCGCCGAAACCCATTCGTGAGCTTCGCGACCTCACCCGAGCTCGCGTGACGTTGGTCGGCGATCGGACACGAGATGTTCAACGACTCGAAAAAATGCTGGAGAGCTCGGGCATCAAACTGTCCAGCGTTGTCGCCAACATCACAGGGGTCTCGTCAAGGCTGATGCTGACTGCGCTCATTCAGGGAGTGCGGGACCCAGCGGTTCTTGCTGAGTTCGCCCAGCGGCGGATGCGATCCAAGATCCCGGAGTTGGTCGAGGCCCTTACTGGGCGCTTCACTGAACACCATGCGTATCTCGCCCAACTGCACTTGGATCAGATTGATGCGCGGACTCTGGCGATCGAGTCGCTGACGGCCCGAATCGATCTCGCCATGAAACCGTATGAGTCGGTGCGTGATGCACTCGTCACCGTTCCAGGGGTCTCCACTCTGGTTGCTGACGTTCTTATTGCTGAGACCGGAGCTGACATGGCTGTCTTTCCGGACGCCGGACATCTGGCTTCATGGGCCGGCGTCTGCCCTGGATCCAATGAGTCGGCCGGCCGAGTGAAGTCATCCAAGACCATGGCCGGGAACAAGTATCTGAAGGCTGCTCTTGGCATAGCCGCGCTTGCGGCGTCGCATAGCAAGACCAGCTATCTAGCGGTGAGATACCGGCGAATCTCATCGCGCCGTGGTCCAGCCAAAGCGATTGTCGCTTTGGAGCACACGATCTTGAACTCTGTCTGGAAGATGTTGACCACGGGAGAGGTCTTCGAGGACCTCGGCGCGGACTATTTCACACGCCTCAGCCCAGAACGAGTCAAGGCCCGGGCCATGCAGCAGTTGCAGCAGCTCGGCTATGACGTCACCGTCGTCGAGCGGTCGGGGGCGATTATGGTTCGGAGTTAATTTTCGTAATAGGCGGCCACGGAACTGCCCACTGACGGCCAGGAAAACTGCCCGTTGGTGGCCATGAGATCTGCCCACTTCCTTTTCTAAACCCGACCGTGATAAACGGCGGAACCTCTTCCTGGGGTTTGATTGCGGTGTCTAAGACGCAATTGAACAGCTCAGGAAGAGGCCCACTTATGAAGGTAGACGTAGAAATCATGGAAATACTCGCTGCGTACGATCTGACCAAATCTTTGCGGGGTGCCGCCGAGCTCACAGGCTGTTCTCACCACACCGTCGCTCGCCATGTCGCTGCCCGCGACGCCGGCCAGCCCATCGCCAATCCCGTCAACCGCGGCCGGGTCACCGACCCGTTCATGCCCAAGCTCGAGGAATGGATGGAGAGCTCCAAAGGCAAGCTCCGCGCCGACGTCGCCCACACCAAACTCCTCGGCCTCGGCTACACGGGCTCTGACCGCTCGACGCGGCGCGCTTTCGCGCAGGTGCGTGCCGCCTACCGCCTCGGCAACACCCGCGTGCACCGCCCGTGGATCTCGGAGCCGGGGATGTGGATTCAATACGATTTCGGCGACGGACCGATGATGGACGGCAAGAAGACTGTCCTCTATATTGCGTGGCTGGCGTGGTCGAGGTTCCGGGTCGTCATTGTGATGCGTGACCGGACGGCGCCGAGCGTGTACGCGGCATTGGATCGCACGTTCCGCATGCTTGGCGGGGCGCCGACCTATGTCCTGACCGACAACGAGAAAACCGTCACCATGTCCCACATCGCCGGTGTCCCGGTCCGCAATGTCGCGACCGTGGACTTCGCACGCCATTACGGCGTCACGGTCCTGACCTGCCAGCCGGCGGACCCCGCAACCAAGGGCGGTGTCGAGTCCTCCGTGAAGCTGGCCAAGGCCGACATCGTGCCCAAAGACACCAACCTCCGGCCCGAATACGACTCCTTCGTCGACATCGAAACGGCCTGCCAGGAGTTCATGGACCTGGTCAACAATCGGGAGCACCGCGCCACCCGCCGCAAGCCGGCAGCGATGCTTGTGGAGGAAACCCCCCGGTTGCACCGGGTTCCGGACGCCGCGCACACGATCTCCTTCGGTATGTCCCGCCGCGTCCCGGTGAACACGCCGATGGTCACGTTCGAGAACGCCCAGTACTCGGTGCCGTCCTACCTCCTCGGCGCGAAAGTGTTCGCGCGCAGCCATGGCCTCGGCCTGGACGAGCAGGTCATCGTCGTCCATGAGGGCCGTGACGGCCCTGTCGAAGTCGCCCGGCACCACCGCGCCCGGCCCGGCAGCCCCGCCATCAATGACGCTCACTTCCCCGACCACGCCCCGAAGATCCCTGGCGATTACGTGGTGAAAGCACGCAGCGCGGCCGAGTTGGAGTTCCTCGCGATCGGTCCTGGCGCCCGGACCTGGCTGCTCGAAGCGGCCGCGGTCGGCACGCTGCGAATCACGCACAAGATGGCCGAGGCCGTCGCGCTGGCGAAGATCGCCGGGCAGGCCGACGTCGACCAAGCCCTCGGCACCGCGGCCATCCACGGTCGCTTCGCCCACAAGGACCTCGCCTCCATCCTCAACGCCGCCGGCCTGCGCTCGAGCAGCCACACGGCCAGCGAAACGCAGTCCCTCACACAAGGGACCCGCGGCTGGGCCGCGATCGGGCAACTGCCGGCCAGCACCGTCGACGACCTGCAGGAGGAGAGCGCATGAGCCCGGTGCCGACCGCTGCGCCCGCGCTGCCCGCGGACCTCGAGGCGTTGATGCGTCAGCTGAAGATGCCCTACGCCAGGGCGTTAGCTCCAGAGCTGCTGATCACTGCACGCACGCAACGATGGGAACCCTCCGAAGTGGTCAAAGCGCTCCTCGTCGAGGAAGTCACCGGACGGTCCCGGTCGATGCTCGCCACCCGACGGAAGGCCGCCGGGTTCCCGACCGGGAAGACCTTCGATACCTGGGACCCGGGCGCGTCGTCGATTCCGCTGCCCACCCAGCAGGCGCTGCGCACTCTGGAATGGATAAGTCGGAAAGAGAACGTTGTCGTTTGCGGGCCCTCCGGCACCGGGAAAACGTTCTTCCTCGAAGCCCTCGGCCAGCAAGTCGTCGAGGCCGGCATGCGCGTGGCATGGTTCCGCCTCGAGGACCTCGGCGCATTGATGCGCGCCCACCGCTCCGATGACAGCGTTACCCGAGTCGTCTCCCGGATCCTCCGCGCCGACCTGATCGTCATCGACGATATCGGGCTCTTGCCGGTCGGGACGGACGCGGCCGAAGGGCTCTATCGCCTCGTCGACGCGGCCTATGAAAAACGGTCCATCGCCGTCAGCTCGAATTTGCACCCCGCCGGATTCGACGAGCTCATGCCCAAAACCCTCGCCACAGCGACCGTCGACCGGCTGTTGCACCACGCTCACGTCTGTCAGACGTCGGGCGAATCGATCCGTCTCACGCAGGCCCTCGCCGGGAAGGGCGTGACGCCGATGAGCTAACGTCGCGCTCGCGCATGGCCAACGCCGCCGAACTCTTGGTGGGCAGATCTGTTGGCCAGGAGTGGGCAGTTTTCATGGCCACCAGCGGGCATTCTTCGTGGCCGCCAGTGGGCAGTTCTTCATGGCCCTTGACAATCCTGCTCTGCGTCCCGTCAGCTTGAACTCCAAGAGTTAGCGGGACAGGCTGTCTACCAATGTTGAATTCGACCCTGTATTGGCGCCCCAAATGATCTGGTTGGACGAGAAATTGGGGTGCACCCTATTCATGCATGTGAGCTGATGAGCCACGCAAATCGTGCGTGCACAGTGATCTCGCTGCATGGCACCGAATAGGTGGGGTCCTGTTCAGAATGACACTGTGTGGAGCCAAGTGGTCAAACTAGAACGTGTACTTCTTTGTGAATTCGTCATATTCTGCTTCGCTCAGGTTCAAGGAACAGACCGTACACTCCAAAGAGTCGGGACACATCTCCCAATTCGAAGAAGGGTTTCCATCTTCGTCTCTCCCGTATTCAGCAGGGACAGCGGTGAGTCCAACCCGGGCCTCCCTTCCGCATGCCGGACACCAAGCGGATTCGGTAAGAGGGAGGTCCAGATATCGGGGCGTCTGCCGTTCCATTTCGCTCAAAACCCGCTCTAAACGTTCCTGATCGTAGTTCTCGTTCAGCTCCGCGAAGCGTTTGCGGGCACCTGAGAGCTTCGTCTCAAGGCTCCGCTGCGCCTCAGAAGCCGCCTCATCAACGATCGCGGTCGCGGCAGCCGCCTGCAGACCCCAGAAGTCTTTCGGCATTTTGCCCTGAAGGATCTCCAGGCAATTGATGATTCGAACTAGCTTCTCAATGGCCGTTGCGAGCTCAATCGTTGAAACCAATCCCATATGTGCGGCCGCATTCCTTGTGCTGAATACGTCGTCGCAGTGCTTGGTCAACGTCTTGAGTTCGGGATGGATTCGAATCACCTGGGTCAAGGCGTTTGCTGCGGTGATGGTTCGTATGCCGGTTGGAGACATCCCGTCGAGGCCCCTATGGCCGGACAGGTAGATCATTGTGGCCGCGCCGTCTTCTCTCAGCGATGCGACGAGGTTCGGAGAAAGCTTCGCAAGCACCCACTTCAGGTACGTCTCAAGAGCCATCCCACACGCGATGGCCGACCAAAGTATGTCGATCTCTGCAGTCGCGCCGCGTTTCTCCAAGACAGACCGCGCGGACTCAACTGATACGTACCTCAAATGATCGGCAATACCGCTATGCGAAGTTGCCGATCCTATTCCCCATAACTGCTCCATTATGCGAGCCTAAGGCTGTGAGGGCATCAGATTAGCTCGGATCGCTCCGGAAGGAGAACACATAGGGGCACCCCCACACGACGCCGTGGCCGCCCACCCTTTTGAACGCGACTGATCAAAGAGCAGTCGATTCGACAGGAGCGCAGTGCGGAGCGGTTATCGGCACCTCCATAACCGATCTACCGAACATGCCAAACCGGTCGCTTGCCCGAGTGCCCGCTAGCCAGACCCCTTGCGGACCCTCCCTCGCGACAACGGGGCTCCGCATCGCGCTTGAGCGGGAGGTGGCCGTAAGACCCGCCCGCTGGGGATTCGCGCTCAGGTGCCTTTAGGCGGCAAGGACTTCCGCTTGCGCGCATCCGCTTCTAGAATTTTCGTAAGGCTGGCAATTTCTGTACGCGCCATCGTTCCTTGCGATGACATGACTCCCTCATGGGCAGTCCTTTCAAGCTCCTTGTTGCCGGACTGAAGGGTTGCGTCATGTTCGGATTGATTCTGGGTTTCACCGCCCGCAGCTACTACTTTCTGCGCGGGCTCATGCCCACCACCAGGCTGGTGGACGCGATGCGCACTCGGCGCGGACTCAAGTGGGGTGTGCCGGCCATGCTGCTCGCGGTCCCGTACCTGTTTGCGGCGTTTTATTGCTCCGTGCAGGTCCAAGCGGATGGTCCGGGCTGGCTGCACCTGCTCGTGCTGCTGTTTCTCTGGAACGCGATGAAGTTCGCCGTCAACGGTCCCGTCTCGCTGATCCGGCTGCTCGTTGCGCGCTGGCGCGAAGCCCGCATGAGGCGCCAGGCGATACTCGTGGTGCCGGAACGTCAACTCATGAGCCCCTTCGCCGCGGAAGATGAACAGAGGGCGGTTTTGCCGATGCGTCGCTGACCGCGCGGTTCTGCTCTGCGCGGTCGTCCCGCTGAGGTTTGATGTTCAATCACGGATCGGCTGCACCATTCGCGCGGCAGTCACCGCCTGCGCACCTGCTATTCACGACAGGATGTCGTCACACCCAAATCTGCCCGCAGGAGGCCTAACCATGACAATCCCGCAAGACCAACTCGACGACCTACTCAGTCGTACCGCGCTCGCGGCGCTCTTCTACTATCCGGAGATCACCGTCGACGATGACGACTACAACCTCCAGAACGACATCACCTACTGCCTGGAACCCGTCACCCCGATCGCGGCCGAGGACGCCGAACGGCTCCGCGTTGCTGTCGGCCATGTGATCACGAACCCGACCGCGCACCGCGCGAAACTTCTCGCCCTGGCCATCGAGTTGGCCCCGCCGGCGGAGTAACGCGACGATGAACGGCCCCACCGACGAGAACACTCCACCCCAGCAAAAGGAACCGCCTGACCACCGTCACGTCGACGATGACGGGCGCCGGGACATCCGCCGCCAACGTCAGGCCGAAAACCGGCGCAAATGGGCGGCCGAAAACCCCGATCGAGTGCGCGAGTTGAATCGGCTCTGGCGGGTGGAACACCTCGAGCACGCCCGGCAGCAGAACCGAGAGTCAATGCGTCGAGCCGCGGCGCGCCGACGGCGTCAGGAGGAGGTGCGGGCCCGGGGGAGGGAGCGCGCGAAGCTCTGGCGCGAGGAGCATCCCGAGCGCAGGCGCGAGTATCAGCAGCGGTGGGTCGAACAGAATCGCGACAAGATCCGCGAGTATTACCAGCGGTACTACGAGCACCACCGCGACGAGGTCAACGCCCGCGCCATCGCCCGCCGCGATGCCGACCCCGAACGCACGAGGCAGATCACGAAGGCATGGGCCGAACGCAACAAGGAGCGCCGAGCCGCATGGCAGCGCACCCGACGCAGCGACCCCGACATCTACCAGGCGGAACTCGCAGCGAACGCCGCCGCGCGGCGCCTCAAGCGCCAGCTCAGCGGTCTGGGCCTGCCGCCGAAGCAGCTGCACCCGTCCACCGCTGCCGAGCGACGGTTGAATGATCGCGAGGCGGATGCCTACTTCGCCGACCCCGCGCAGCCCGAGCATGTGCGCCAGTTCACCGTGTTCGCGGAGTCGCTGACGGAGCTGATGCTCAAGAACGGCGACCATCTTCGCGAAATCGGCAACGCTTACGTGGCCAACCGCGCGCGGATGGGCCTGCCGCCGGTTGCGGTCGAGAGTGTCGCTTATGGCCGCGCCGTCGAGCTCGTCATGCAGCGGATGCGCCGGGTCGACCTCCTGACCGGTCGCGACGTCGCCGCCGCGGTCAGGAGCACCCAGGCGGAGGCCCCACGTATTGAGCGGCAACGGCAGTTCGATGGTCTTGTGAAGGGCATTGTGGCGCACATGCACCGCAACAGTGTGCGTCTGCGCGCCGACGCCGAGATGGAGAACAAGGCGCGAGCTCACCGCGGGAAGCCGCAGGTACCGGCTGAGGTCTTGGTCGTGCAGATCGCGATGAAACAAGTCAGCGAGCGCGTGCCCACGAACCGACTGACCGCGGACGACGCACGCGAGGCCGCCCGCATCATCGGGCGCCACGTTTCGGCAACACCTGACACACGCCGAGCCTCGGTGGGGTCGCCAGCTCAAGGGCGATCGCTCGGGTAGGTGCCGTCGATCAGTGACAGGTGGGCTGGGGGAGTCGAGTCGGGCTAACCAACTGTCACGATCAGAGTGAGATTCCTCGTCGTGGCGTCTCATGGGGGAGGCCATCGAATCGACGGTCAGAGTCACTCCTGGCCGCCAGAGGCTTCTTCGGCGCGACCGCGGGGTGCCAAGCGATTTGCCCCGAATGCCGGGAAGCGACATCCAGATCATCCTCGATTGAACGCAGGTGCCGGGCCGCCTCGCGCAATGCCTCGGCGGCACGGTCCGCATGTGCAGCGCCGGCCACGCTGTCGCCCGCGTCCGTGTATGCCCGGTCGCGATGGTCGAGATGAGCGGATGCGATCTGATCGAGCACCTGGCCCAGTGAATGAGCAGCCGCGATCAGGTTGCCGAGCACATCGTAGGTCTGCGCTGGAGCATCAAAGACGCGGGTGGCGTGTGCCAAAGTGCGCATCGACTCGCTGACGGCGTCACCGGCGGATATAAGATCTTGGAATGTAGGCATGAGTCCTCCTCGACGAATGAGCTCGCCCATAAGGTGCGCGTCGTTTACCCGCCCCCTCCATATGCTCGGGACCCGCCTCATCGATGCCTGAGGCTACTGAGTCGCATCCGGTCTCCGTCGCCGTCATATAGCCACATTTGGATGACGTTGGTCCCTGCCCTGCCACCGCGTCTGAGGGAGTTGAAGATTTCGGCCGGGTACTAGACTGCGAGTACCTCTCCGAGGCCGCCAGGCGGTCGCTGTCTAGTACCCGGGAGGTAGAATGCCTGATCAGACGGCATTTTTGCACCTAAGCCCCGCGAGTGTTCGAATCTTTCTACCGGCTCAACCCTGGCTCGTGCGGGATATTCCGGTAACTTGATGGTAGAGTGGACGCAAGCAACGCGGGTAACTCGCTCGAATAAGAGATTATTCTTGCCAGTGAGGCGTTATGCCCCAGATGTCTATGGACTGCCTGGGGCTGCTTACTTTAAGTCACCAATTGGGGAAGTCATCCGAGATATTCTCGCGCAGCACTACAAGGCCAACAGTAGGCCCGTAGCGTTTCTCGACGAGAGTTTTGAGACCGGGGCTTTCGACACCTTCTACGTAGTCGCTGTTGCTGTTGTAAATGTCGACGACCTGACGGAATCACGCGAAGCACTGCGCGAATTCTACGGGGGTGACGCGCTGCACGCTGCTCCGATGTTTGCCCGCAGGGAAGTAGCAACTCTCCGCCAAGCCACAACGTTGGTGGCGAGCCAGAGTGATGGACTCGACATCGTTGTCTGTGCGCCGATTGCTGACGGTGACAGTCGTGACGTTGCACGCGCCAGGTGCCTCGGCGTTGCCGCCGCGAAGGTCCATAAAGACTTCGGCACTCAGCTCTTCGTTCTAGACTCGCTCAGCACGCCAACCGAAAACAAACTAGATCAGAGAACTTTCAGCGACTTGCGGCGGAAGACCGTCAACGGATTGCACCGCGACACGGTCGCGCACCATTGTCGTCCTTCTTCGGAGTTGCTCTTGGGGTTGCCGGACGTATTGGCATGGTCGTATCGGCAGGAACACGTCCGTGACGACCGGTCGTGGTTCGACCCCATGCGTGAATTCACGGACATTACGATTCTCTGAACGGCTGGCGAAGACTCTAAGACGCGGGGATCAACTTCGAACCCGAACTCTCCGGGGCGAAATGTGAGCGCAAGCCGCATTTCCACCTTCCTTCACGGAGCCTTGCCGGTGTCGTGGCGCGCCGTACCGGGCGATTTCAACGTGACCAGAAACTAACCAGAAACCCATAAATTGACCAGAATCACCGTAGGTCTCCGTTCCGGCGCGTACCCTCAATGCCATGACATCCGCGGAATCCCGCGGAATTCTGCCTCATTTGCAGGTGTGCCGAACCACCCCGGAGGCTTTCAGTTGTTCTTGGTTCGAGTCCAGGTACCCCAGCTTGAAGTAGAATCCCCGTTCACGCGGGGGTTTTCGCGTTAACGATCACGCACCGCCTAGTGTCCGATTTCCGCTAGCGAGCCAGGCTCGTCAGCCGTGCTTAGCGGCAAATTCCCTCATCTCCGTTTGCCGATGACTAAAGAACGCATTGTTCTTTGTTCGAGTCCACGTTCCGTAGACCGCTCACGGGGTCCTCGATGCCCGCGGTGGTTCCTGACTGGCCTGCATGAGGGCGCAAACCGGCGGATCGTGACAATCTATTTCACCCAGTGATCCGCAGGCAGCCTCTTTTCTCTCAGGCCGCGATTGGTAGATCGACGGGTGGCGAAGATGTTGGCTGTGTCGTCCACGCCCGATGCGCAATGACGCCCGCGAGTATTGCAATGCCGGCGAGCACGGCAGCAGTAGGGGCCAACCCGAGTACGGCGCCGAGTATCCCGGCCAGAGGGTAGGTCGCGATGAAGCAGGCGTGAGAGAGCGAGAACTGTGCGGCAAAGACGGCTGGCCGATTCGTCTCCTCGGACGAGCGGCGCAATAGTCGTGCCGACGGCGTCAGAATGAGTGCGGTCGCGGCGCCGAGCACGAACCAGATAACGAGGAGACCAAACCACGTCTGGGTTGTCGCAGGCGCGATAGTCACACCGGCGAGGGCCAGAAGCCCCACGGGCAACGTCGCACAGCCGAGCAGCATGACGCTTCGGTCGGCATAGCGCTCGAGCACCCGCGGCAGCGCGAGTGCGACGAGCATGGATCCGAATCCGTAGCAGGCCAGGGCGAGAGCGAAGTCGGACTGAGCGCGGCCGAAATGGTTTTGCACGAGTACGACGGTGTTGACGATGACCATGCCGGTCGAGGTGGCGACGACCATGTTCATGGCCAGCAGGGCGCGCAATTCCGGGGTGCGCCAGAAGACGCGTCCACCACGGGTGAGGCGCTCCCAGAACGGTGTCGAAGCGGAAAAATTGTGTGCCGGCAGGGTCGCTGTGAGCACGAGCAGGGCGGAGCCCGCGAAGCCGATCACAGTTCCGATGAATAGCGAGTGATAGCTGATTACGGTCAACAGGGCGGCGGCGAGAATCGGGCTCAGGAGCGATTCAAGATCGTAGGCCAGACGGGACAGGGAAAGTGCGCGGGTGTAGTCCTTCTCCTTGGGCAGCACGGCCGGGATGAGAGCCTGAAATGCCGGGGTGAACGTGGCCGAGGCGGCCTGCAGTACGAAGATGAGCACGTAGATCTGCCAGGCCTCGGTGACGAACGGCAGCGAGAGGGCGACGATGGCGCGAAGCACATCCGCTGACACCAATAGAGTTTTGCGCGGCACGTGCGCCGTGAGTGCGGAGACCACGGGGGCAACGCCGACATAGGCGAGCATCTTAATGGTCAGTGCGATGCCGAGTACGATGCCGGCGTCACCGCCAGCCAGGTCGTACGCGAGCAGGGCTAACGCCACGGTAAGCAGCCCCGTGCCGATCAGTGCCACGATCTGTGCGCCGAACAATCGGCGATACGTCCGGTTGCGTAGAACCTCAAGCATGAGTGCCCGCAGTGTGAGCGTCGGCAGCCCGCTCGAGCGGATGCCGGTGGTGCGCGGGCGTTCCCTCGACGACATGCTCAGCCTGGAAAATTGCATCCGCGACGAGCTGGCGGGCGTGCTCGTTGGCCAGACGATAGAACACTCGCGTGCCCTCGCGGCGGGTGGCCACGATGCGCCCGAGGCGCAGCTTCGCGAGGTGCTGGGAGACGGCGGCTTGAGACTTCTCGACCGTCTCGGCGAGCTGGTTCACCGACAACTCCGTGTCGCGCAGGGCCAGAATGATGCGAATTCGCGTGGCATCGGCGAGCATTGCGAAGACCTCGACCGCCAGCTCGACGTACTCCCCATCAGGATTGAGTGTGCACATCTTCTTATCTGCATTCATACGCAGATTATTGCACAAGTGTTCGCGGGTTCGGTCAGATTTCGGTGAAGCCTGGCGCTGTGCATCAACACGAGGCCATACACACCGGTTCTTAGGCTTAGCGACGCCGACGGCCACAGGTTTCGGTAACGATTCCCCTGATGCTTTAGTGGTGCATGCCTGCCATTCCGGGGCGGTCTTGTCCCTCTATGATCAGGCCGACAGACGGACTGGTCTGTATTGTCTGCTTGGTAAAGGTGATTCCGTTCGGCTTCGACCCAACGGGGATGGTAGCCACTACAGACAGCGTGGTCAGATCAAGCACCGAGACGCTGTCGTCGAACATGTTTGTGATGTAGGCGTGGCGGCTCGTTGGGTCGATGACGACGCCGTGTGCGCCGGCACCGGTCTTGACGGTTTGAACGACATCAAACGTTGCAGTGTCGATGATCGAGACCGTGTTGCTGGATTGTTTTTCGGTGCCTTGGTTGGCGACGAGAAGGTACTTTCCATCGGGACTTGCGAAGGTCTGTATGGGGCCCGTTCCCGTCGGAGTCGTGGCGACGAGTTGGCGGGTGCTTGTGTCAACTTTAGCCACGGCATTGTCACCGTTCAGCGAGGTGTAAACGAACTTTCCGTCGGAGGAGAACGCCACCTGCGCTGGTGACTGGCCCACTTCAATTTCATCGACCTGGATGTTGGTGGCCGTGTCGATAACGCTGAGCGTTGTCCCAGCAATGTTGGCCACGTAAACAGTGCTGCCGTCGGGGCTTGGTCGCAGTCCGTGTGGTCCGGCCCCGACGGGGATAGTGGCGATGGTCGTCATCGTGGCAATGTCAACGGCTGAAACGGTGTCGTCGGCGTTGTTGGTTGTATAGGTGCGTGTGCCATCGGGTGTCACGATAACGTGGGCCGGCATGGTGCCTGTAGGGACCGTTCCGCGCACGTCGTTGTTTTTGGAATCGATTTCTACGGCCATTGATGTCGTGCCGCTCACTGCCCAAATGGAGCGACCGTCGGGCGAGGATTGCACGTTGTGCGGGCTCTCGATGCCTGTCAGGGTCGTCGCCACCTTATTTGTTGCCGCGTCTATTGCGGTGAGGCTGGCGCCGTCTTCGTTCCCGACCCAGATCGTGCCCTCGACCATGTCGTCGTGTGGCGACGCCTGCGCGACAGAGGATCCGGTGTATAATGCCACGATCGCCGTCGTGGCAATAACGGCGGTCGCGACGACCAAGATGGTAGTGATGGCGAGCGTTCGTTTCTTCATAGATGATTTCTGTTTGGTATTACGTGGTTTCCGGGATTACGTGTGAGACTCTGCGCCCGCTGAGAATGCCGGAAGCCTAAGGAGAGCGGAACGTCACAGCGGTCATATGTTTCTCGGGCTGGGGCCCAGGACGGCGGGATGCGTTCTTTAGCGCACGGTATTGATCGTCGTGTTCAATTCCGTGTACGTGGCGATGTCGATCTCACCCCTGGCAAGTCGCGCCTTCAACATGCCCGTCGGCGAATCGCATGCGAGTATTCGTGCTGTCGCGGCCGTGTCTGGGCGTCTGGACTGCGTGACCATTCCCATGATCATCCACGCAATGGCAACGATGAGAGTTACCCAGAACAGGATCATCAGGACCCAACCTGCGCCGTCCATAGTGCCTGTGTAATTTCCCATCATGGTGTTTCCTTTCGTCTGGCGCCAGTGGCGCTCATATGCACAGTCTTTCGAACCCGCGTATGGAACTCCGAAAGGAATTGTGAAGTTTCCATGTTGTCTCGGCGACGGTCGGGCGCCGGGTTGAAAGCTCGTGCTCTGCCCTGCTGCTGGCGAGGGAGAATGAGATCATGACGTCATCAACCATCAGCCCACATGCTTGTGTGGAGCCGCGGCCCAGGGTGCTGGTGGTTGACGATGAGTTGCCTCTGCTCAAGCTGGTCGCGGGGTACTTGGAACGAGATGGGTTCGACGTTGAGACTGCAGCAGACGGGCGGTCGGCTGTGACGAAGGCACGAGACTGGGCTCCGGCGATTATCGTTCTGGACCTGGGACTTCCGGTGATGGATGGCACTGAGGTCTGCCGGACCGTGCGCACCTTCAGCGATAGTTACATCATCATGCTCACGGCGCGTGTCGATGAGATCGACAAGCTGGTCGGACTTTCTGTGGGAGCGGATGACTATCTGACGAAACCGTTCAGTCCACGTGAGCTCGTCGCGCGTGTCCGAGTGATGCTCCGGCGGCCCCGTCCCAGCGAGCAGGCCGAGGATCTCAGCACTCCGCCACTTGTCTTCAAATCCCTCCAGATTGATATCGCAGGCCGGGAAGTTCACCGACATGGTCAACCCGTGGACCTCACCCGCACCGAGTTTGATGTGCTGGCTGTGCTCGCTGGTCAGCCTCGTCTTGTTTTCTCGAGGCAGCAACTCATCGAGGCGGTGTGGGGCGGCGGTTGGATGAGTGATCCACACCTCGTGGATGTTCACATCGGGCACGTCCGTCGCAAGATCGGTGACGACCCATCTGCGTCGGCGTTCATTCGGACCGTGCGTGGGATCGGCTATCAGATGGGAGCGGGGGCGTGAGGCGTCGGTTGGGGCTCATTCACGGTGTTCGGGATCTCAGCGCGCGCTTACTGTTGGCAATGCTCGCCGTGGTTCTCGTCGGGGGAGTGACTGCTTGGTTGGTCGTCGTCGGAATTGGGCCAGCCGTTTTTCGTTCTCACATCACGGGTATGGGCGGTTTTGAGGCCGACCTGGCGCTGCATGCTGAAGAAGCTTTCCGAACAGCAACCATGCTGTCGCTGGCCGTGGCCCTCATCGCGGCTCTGGTCGCCTCTGTCGGAATCAGCCTGGTTCTTTCGCGCCGGATCAAGCGGTCTTTGGCGCCGGTGACTGCGGCCGCGGGTCGGGTCGCAGGCGGGGACTATGGATCGCGTATCCCCACTGTGAGTTTGGGGACGGAATTTAACGACCTCAGCCGTGCGTTCAATGCGATGGCCACGGACCTCGGCCGGATCGAGGCGACGAGAACGAGAATATTGGGTGATTTGGCGCACGAAATGCGGACGCCCATCACCACAATCGGTGCGTACCTTGAGGCCATCGCAGACGGAGTGCAGGACGCCGATCCGGCAACGCTGACCATGTTAGGCGACCAGGTCATCCGCCTCGCAAGGCTGAGCGAGGACATTTCCACCGTGACGACCGCCGAGGAAGGCCGACTCACCATGCATTGGCAACGACTTTCTGTTGCGGAGATCGTTACTGATGCTGTGGCCCAAGCTCAAGCGCAATATACGAGTCGATCCGTGACGTTGACGGCGACCTTGACCGCCGCCGCAAATGACGCCTTCGTCCAGGGCGATCGTGATCGGATTGGCCAGGTCTTTACAAATCTCCTGGACAATGCGATCCGGCACACGTTACCCGGCGGCGAAGTAGAACTTTCCGCGGCGGCTGCCGCCACCACAGTGACTATTTCGGTGTGCGACTGGGGTGACGGGATTCCACCGGACCAAGTCTCCCACGTCTTTGAGCGCTTCTACCGAGTGGACGCCAGCCGTGACCGGGCCCACGGCGGCTCGGGAATAGGCCTGGCAATCGCAAAATCCATTACCGAGGCCCACCACGGGAGCATTCGCGCGGACAGCCCAGGAGTGGGGCGGGGGGCGACATTCACTATCGCCCTCCCACTCACGTCCTGATCCAGATCGCGATCCCCGTCAAGAGACCAATGCGAAATCGCGGACAGGATGGCCGGAGTCGTCGCCTTGAACAGTTTTTCTTGTTTTGAGGGGGGCGAACCGACGTAGTCGGAGGCTGTTACTGACCACGAATACGGAGGACAGGGCCATGGCGGCGCCAGCGATCAAGGGGTTCAGCAAGCCGAGCATCGCGAGCGGGATCGCGGCAATGTTGTAGGCGAACGCCCAGAACAGGTTGCCCTTGATTGTGGCGAGCGTACGTCGCGACAGACGGATCGCATCCGCTGCCGCCAGCAAGTCGCTCCTGATCAGGGTTAGATCGCTCGCCTCAATGGCGACATCCGTTCCGGTGCCCATCGCAATGCCCAGATCGGCCGTAGCCAGCGCCACGGCATCATTCACCCCATCACCGACCATCGCCACGACCTGGCCATCCCGTTGCAGGGAGCGAATAATCTCGGCCTTTTCGGCGGGGAGCACTTCGGCCCGCACATCGGAAATGCCAATCTCCGCCGCAACAGACTGTGCCACGCGCGCGTTGTCTCCGGTGAGGAGCACTGGTCGCAGGCCGAGCTTGTGGAACTGCTTGATCGCATCCGCACTGGTCGCCTTCACCACATCGGACACGGCCAATACGCCACGCGGTTGCCCGTCCCAGGCGACCGCGACCGCGGTCTGTCCCTGCTCCTCGAAGGCGACGAGTGCAGTCGTGAGTTCGGCGGGGAGATCAATGCTCCAGTTCTCGGCCAGCCAGCGTGGACGTCCTACCAGCACGAGCTGACCCTCAACTACGGCTTGCACGCCAAGTCCCTGCTCAGAGGTGAAAGATTCCAGAGCGGGAAGGGATCCGAGACGATACCGCGCACCGGCAACGATTGCCGCGGCGATGGGGTGTTCCGAACCGCTTTCTGCTGCTCCGGCCAGTCGGAGGAGATCTTTTTCGCTGACTCCGCTGACGGGCTGGGCAACGGTCAGGGTCATCCGCCCGGTGGTTACGGTTCCGGTTTTGTCGAGAACGATCGTGTCGACGCGGCGCGTGGATTCGAGGATCTGTGGTCCTTTGATTACGATTCCGAGTTGGGCTCCGCGCCCGGTTCCGACCATCAGCGCGGTCGGAGTGGCCAGCCCGAGCGCACACGGGCACGCGATGATGAGCGTTGCGACGGCGGCAGTGAACGCCATTTCCGGGCCGGCGCCGATGATGAGCCACACCGCGAGGGTGGCGAGGGACAACCCGATCACAATGGGAACAAAGACGGCTGACACACGATCGGCCAGCCGCTGCACTTCGGCTTTCCCGGTTTGTGCCTGCTCGACGAGTCTCCCCATCTGGGCCAGTTCGGTGTCTGCGCCGACCCGGGTCGCGCGAACCAGCAATCGTCCGCCAGAGTTCAGCGTCGCACCCACGACTGTGTCGCCGGGGCCGACTTCGACGGGGACAGCTTCTCCGGTGAGCATGCTCGCGTCTACGGCTGAGTTGCCGTCCATGACCGCACCGTCGGTCGCGATCTTCTCGCCGGGGCGCACGACGAAAATGTCTCCGACAACGAGAGTCTCTGTCGGGATGAGAACTTCGATCCCGTCGCGAAGTAGCGTCGTTTCTTTTGCCCCCAGCTCTAACAGAGCCTTCAGCGCTGCGCCCGACTGTTTCTTCGCGCGCGCCTCGAAGTAGCGGCCCGCGAGCAGGAACACCGTGACGGCGGAGGCGACTTCCAGGTAGATCTCATGTGCCGCGCCGCCCGGAGTGATGGCGAAGTTGAATGACATCGTCATTCCGGCCATGCCGGCCGTGCCGAAGAATAGCGCGTACAGGGACCAGCCCAAGGCGGCCAGGACGCCGACGCTGATCAAGGTGTCCATCGTCGCTGCGCCGTGGCGGAGATTAATCCATGCCGCACGGTGAAATGGCCAGGCGCCCCAGATAGCCACGGGCGCCGCAAGAGTGAGAGCGAGCCACTGCCAGTTCGTGAACTGCAGCGGGGGGATCATGGACAATGCTGCGACCGGCACCGCAAGCAATGCCGAAATGAACAGTCGGCTGCGCAGGTTGGCAACCTCCCGATCGGCCGCCGTTGGCTCGCCGGACAGGTCAGCATCGCTGACCAGCGGACGGGGGAGGGCTGCGGTGTACCCCGTCGCCTCGATCGTGGCGATCGCGTCAGACACGCTGCTACCCGCAGGAACGAAGACGCTGGCTTTCTCGGTTGCGTAGTTCACTGTCGCCTCGACGCCCGGCATCCGATTGAGTTTCTTCTCAATCCGCGCCGCGCACGAAGCGCAGGTCATTCCCCCCACCTCGAGCACCACTTGCTGCCCGGCCCCGACCGCTGCCTCGCTCATCGGGACGTTGACACCAGCTCGTAGCCTGACTCGTGGATTGCCGCCGCGACCGCATCTCGATCGAGTGAGTCGGTGCTGGAGACGGTCACACGTGAGTCTCCGCCGACGACGAGCTGAACGTTCACGTTGCTGACGCCATCCAGGCGGCTGACTTCTTCGGTCACGCTGGACACGCAATGCCCACACGTCATTCCGGACACCTCAAACGTGGACGTCACCTGTGCTGCGTCAGCAGCCACGGGGTTCGCCAGCGCGTGAGAGTGAGTTCCACAGGCGCAGGACGCGTCGGTCAATCCGAGGTCATTCGCATTTGTGTTGCACATGAGAAGTTTTCCTTTCGCTTCGCCTGGTCCGTCGGACCATGCCAGGTACCCCCTAGGGGTATCTAGGGCCACTATACCCCTTAGGGGTACCTTTTCGTGCGGTGAATGTTCGCAACCGGTTTTCCGTTCCACAGGGTCGGTGAGTTATCCTGCAGAGAGCGCTGTCGGAAACTGGACCGACTAGCCCAATGTTTGAACGGAGGTGACATGACGCTGTATCGCACCGAACAACGCACGGGCGGGCGGTTCACCATGTCACCGTTCGTTGCGCTCCTCGCTTTGGCGATGACGCTGCTGGGATTCTTTGCAATCCACTCCGAGGTCACCGGACACGACATGCACACTCCGGTATCCATGTCGTCGGTTACCACTGGCGCTGTTGCTGAGACTGGTGCACCGGCTGTCGTGGCTCCCGACTCCGCGGTGATGGCCGCGACTCCGCATGACGGAGCATTGGATTGCGCTTTGCTGGCCATGGCCTGTGTCCTGCTGCTCGTCTTGGTGACCGTTGTCGTTCTTCGCCGGCGACCGGCGGTGTTTCATCGTCTGCTTGATGCTGGCGGCGCTGGCGTCGGCGTGATCCGCCTTATCGCTGTGCGCGTCCACCGGCCCAGCCTCGTTCTCCTTTCCATCAGTCGCGTTTAGACCGTGATGTAGCTCGGCGGCCATTCCCTGGCCGCTGAGCTTTGCCGTGCCTGTGGCCGGTGACTCGGATTCTTAAACTTCGATGAATGGATGAACGATGCTTAAACGACGTACCTTTTTCTCCGCCGCCGCTCTGGCCGCAGCCCTCACATTGACCTCGTGCGCCGGTGGTAGCCCGGCCGCTTCTCCGTCGACGCCCGCCGCGAGCGAAACTGCTGCGGTGTTCAACGATGCCGATGTGACGTTCGCACAGGCGATGCTCCCACACCATGAGCAGGCTGTGGAGATGAGCGATGAACTGCTTGCCAAGGACGACATCGACGAGGACGTACGAAACCTCGCCACGGAAATCAAAATGGCGCAGGAACCGGAAATCGCCCAGCTGGGAGATTGGTTGTCCGAGTGGGGCACCGGGGAATACAACATGTCAGACATGGGCGGTATGAACGGCATGGACGGCATGATGTCGAGTGACGACATGGCCATGATGCAGGACGCCTCGGGAGTCGAGGCGAGCACGCTCTTCCTCGAGCAGATGACCGTTCATCACGAGGGTGCCGTCGCCATGGCGCAGAGCGAGATAGACGACGGACAGAATCCGGATGCGCAAGCGATGGCGGCCACCATCGTTGCGACGCAAACCGCGGAAATTGCCGTTATGGCAGACCTTCTCGCCACTCTGTAGACGGTTACGGACGAGGCACGCAACCACCCGCTCTCAGCCGGTGGTGATGCGGCTTCGTGCACGGAACCGGTGAACTGAACTACTTTCAAGGAACTCACACAAATGCGCACCCCCCTTCTTTCTCGACGGCCCCATTTATGTTTTGTCGTTTCCCGTGGATAGCGCCGGTCAGCGCGCAACGGCACAGCTAATTCCTGGGCCGCTGCCAGCTCTGACGCGGCGCGAACTTCGAGCACGCGAAAACGTCGCGCGCGACGCCCCACCCGCGCCTTCCGTCACCGTGAACGATCGATCGGCCGCGAGGCCGGTTCCGCTCCGTCGACGTTTGGCCAGCGGATGTGCCATGGCGTTGATTGCGCTTTTCGCCATCAGCGTGTCCCTCCCGGCCATCGCCGTTAATCCGTCGGCGGTGGAGGCGTCCGTCAGCGCAGCAGACGTTGACGGTGACGCGCAGAGCCTGAACGTCGCGGCCGGGCCGGTAGTGGCCTTCGAGCGTGATGGATTCACGGTCACGGTGCCCCCTGAACCTGCCTCGTACACCGAGACGGCCAGCGACGGATCCTGGGCCAGCCTCACCGCGAGCCAGCTCAGTGATGTGGGGTGGGCGCTACCGGTTCTGGGAAGAATCTCCAGCCCCTTTGGTCCCCGTCCGAACAAGCCTGTCGACGGTGTCGGGCTCTATCACAACGGCACCGATATCGCGGCGTCATGTGGTCAACCGGTGTTCGCCGCGACCACCGGAATCGTGGTCGAGGCCGGGGCGCAAGGTTCCTACGGCAACTGGGTCCTCCTCGACCATGGTGAGGGGATTGAAACCGGTTACGCCCACAACAGTAGGGTTCTGGTCGTTCCTGGGCAGCAGGTCGTCGCCGGTGAGGTTATCGCCTTCGTCGGATCGACGGGCGCCTCAAGCGGATGTCATGTGCACTTTGAGACCCGGATCGACGGAGAACGCATTAATGCGGAACCGTTCATGAGCGAAAGAGGAGCCTCTCTTGACTAGGCGACTGACTCAGCGACGCAGCACTTACGTCACCCGCGCTGCGGTGGCGATGGTAGCTATTTTCGCGATGGTAGGGGTGGCCGGGTCTGCGACCGCGGCTGAGTATCCCTCCTGGGCTGAGGTCGAGAGTGCGCGGTCGTCCGAGACCGGTAAACAGGCGCAAATCGCTGAGTTGACGGCTCTAATCTCGGGCCTCACTCTCGAAGTCGACGCGGCCCGGGCCGAGGCCGAGCAGCGCGCTGGCGATTATGAGGCCGCACAGAGCGATTTTGACGTGGCCACCCTGCGTTCCATGGACCTGCAAGCTCAAGCGGATGCGGCGACCGCCGAGGCGTCGGTGTCGAGCGAGCGCGCTGGCCGGTTTGCCGCAATGCTCGCGCGCACGGGTAACAGTGATCTGGCGATGACCCTGTTCCTGGATGGGAACGCCGCCGATGACCTGCTGGACCAGCTGGGTTCGATGAGCAAACTGACCGAGCGAACGAGTCTGGTGTACGAGTCGGCGGCTGCCGACAGCAACGCCGCCACATCGTTGACGGACCAGGCGAAGGTCGCGCAAGCAGCGCTTGGCGCTCTGGCGGAGGACGCCGAGACAGCGCTCGAGGACGCGGTCGCGTCTAGCGAGCGAGTGGAATCCGCACTCGCTGAGCAGCAGCGCACGGAAGGCACGCTGCAAGCGCAGCTCGCGGTACTCACCGAGGATCGCGCCGCAACTGAGGCCGACTACGCCAAGGGCGAAGAGGTTCGAATCGCTGCTGAGGCCGCGGCGGCCGCTGCCCGGGCGGCTCAAGCTGCAGCCGCTGCGCAGGCGGCAGCTGCAGCCGCAGCGGCCGCTGCCCCGGCTTCGGGAAATTCAGGGACTGCGCCCGCTGCGCCTGCCCCCGGACCCAGCGGTCAGGGCTGGTCGTCACCGGTGTCGGGCCGGATCAGCTCGGCTTATGGCCCGCGGCCCTACAAACCCGTCGCGGGAGTCGGCGCCTTCCACTACGGCACCGACATCGCCGCCGGCTGTGGGCAGGGCGTCTATGCTGCCTCCAGCGGAACCGTGGTCTATGCCGGGTGGCTTGGGTCCTATGGCAACTGGGTCCTGATCGACCATGGCGACGGCACTCAAACCGGCTATGCCCACAACAGCACGATCTTGGTTGACCGAGGTCAGCAGGTGTCATCAGGAGCAACCGTCGCGCTCGTCGGAACGACCGGCGCGTCAACGGGCTGCCACGTGCACTTCGAAGCACGCGTTGACGGTGCCCGTGTGAATCCGCAATCCTTCATGAGCGCACGGGGAGTCACCCTTGGCTGATCAGGTCTTGCCGAGCGCTGCCGCGCGAGCTGTCATCGGCCCACTGGTCGTGCTGATCGTTCTCACCGGATGTACCACTGGCACCACAGCGGAGAAGGCGACAGAAATCCAATCGGTCGGCAGTGCTTTCGAGCACATCCATGGTCTCGGGGCAGATCCTCTCACCGGCAACACCTATGCGGCCACACACCACGGGGTGTGGCTCCTTCCGACCGGAATGCTCCCCGAGAGCTATCTCGCCGGAGCACCGCGCGGCACGACGGACGCCCCGGCGCAGATCGGGGGGCGGGCCCAGGACGCGATGGGATTCACTGTGGCGGCTCCTGGGATTTTGCTGACATCTGGTCATCCTGACCCGGACGAAGAGAACGAGCTGCCCGTGCCGAATCTGGGGCTCGAATCCAGCATCGACGGTGCGGAAACCTGGGCGTCGCTTTCCCTGCGTGGTGTGACCGACTTTCATGATTTGGATGCCGTTCCCCTCAGCGCTGACATCAAGGACGCTGAGACCTTTCGTGTGTACGGTTACGATTCCGGCGCGGGTACCGTGTCGATCAGTGATGACTCCGGGATGACCTGGTCCTCGGGCGCCGCTCTGCCTCTGCGCGATCTGGCCGCCGATCCCATAAACCCCGACCGCGTTTTCGCCACGACGGCCGAGGGGCTGGCCGTCAGCAACGACGCGGGAAGAACGTTCGCCCTCGTGGATGGCGCGCCACTTCTGATCCTGATCGATGCAGCTGGCTTGGAAGATGGCGGCGGCCTTGTAGGCGTCGATCCTGATGGGGCGATCTGGCGACAGGAGTCGGGAATCTGGGTGCAGACCGGGGCGACCGATGGCATCCCCGAGGCCCTCAACGTCGTTGACGGTGCGACGCCATGGATCCTGGTGGCGGATGCGCGTGGCATCCGCGCCAGCGATGACTTCGGGGTGACCTGGACCACGCTGGTCGGAGTGGGCACCTGACGCAATCCGCCCGCCCGCACGCCGGAAGCAGAAGGAGATAGCTCGGGGACCTCCGCCTCTGGCACCACGTTCAGCCTTTCAGCAAGAGTGAAGTGGGCTCACCCATGAGATCCACGCCGATTCGGAATTGGACTAGATATGACATCCTCTCTTATCAGCACCACCCTTTCGAGGCGAGGCTTTATCGCTGTCGGGACGGGTGGTCTGGCGGCGCTCGCCTTGGCCTCCTGCTCGCCGACACCGCCGCGCTATGTGACGCCGACCAGTGCGCCGGTACGCGAAGCAGAGCTCGCCCGAGCCGGGACGGGACGGGTGACCAGCGTCGCCCTCCGGGCCGCCGAGACCCAACTGGACCTCGCTGGCACCACCGCAGAAACGTGGAGCTTCGGTCCGGTTCCGGCCTCCACGATTCGGATAACGGCCGGCGACACACTGCGAGCAACGGTGAGCAATGATCTGCCTGCCGACACGTCCGTGCACTGGCATGGCCTGGCCCTGCGTAACGACATGGACGGGGTCCCCGGGGCGACCCAGGCTCCGATCGGGGCCGGTGAGAAGTTCACGTATGAGTTTGTTACCGCTCAACCGGGAACCTACTGGTTCCATCCGCACGTTGGTCCACAACTCGATCGCGGCCTCTACGGCGCCCTCATCATCGAGGATCCGAACGAGCCACTGAGCTATGACGATGAATGGGTCGTCGTCCTCGATGACTGGCTCGATGGCGTGACCGCGACACCAGACGAGGTCTTGGAGGAACTCAACGGTGGGATGGGCGGCATGATGAGCGGGGGCGGCATGGGCGGCAACATGATGATGGGCGCACGCTCAGATCTGCTCGGTGGGGATGCCGGTGATGTCCGTTACCCGCATTTCCTCATCAATGGGCGCCCGCCCGCTGACCCGGAAACGTTTACCAGCGCACCCGGCAGACGCGTGCGCATTAGGCTCATCAACGCCGGCAGCGACACAGCGTTTCGGGTCGCGCTCGGTGGGCACCGACTCACCGTCACCCACAGCGACGGATTCCCCGTCAACCCGGTCGACACTGACGCGGTTCTCATCGGCATGGGGGAGCGCTACGACGTACTCGTAACCTTGGGCGACGGGGCCTTCCCCCTGGTAGCGATGGCCGAGGGCAAGGACGACAAGGCGCTGGCGATTGTTCGGACCGGATCCGGTGAGCCCCCGACGACGGCTACGGCCGTCCCCGAACTGACGCGTTCGGTACTCACCGCTGAGACGCTGGTGGCTTCGTCGGAGGTCGCACTCGGCACACGCGACGTAGACCGTGAGCTGACAGCCACCCTGTCCGGTTCGATGATGGACTACGACTGGGCCATCAACGGACGTCGTTTTGATCCCACCAACCCGATGGCCGGTGCACTCGGAGTGAGCCAGGGCGAACGCGTGCGGCTGAACATCAAAAACGAAACTCAGATGTGGCATCCGTTCCACCTGCACGGGCACACTTATCAGCACTCCGGGGAGGGACCCCGCAAGGACACCTCGATCGTACTGCCGGGCAAATCTCTGTCCGTTATTTTCGACGCGGACAACCCGGGGTTGTGGGCGGCGCACTGCCACAACATCTACCACGCCGAGGCCGGAATGATGACCATCCTCGGGTACACAGCCTCCTGAACCCCCGTAACAAGAGAGAAGCAGCACATGCAAACCCGAACCGTCGTGCTCGAAGTCGTCGGTGTCCACTGGGCCTCGTCGAAGGCCATTGTCGAGTCGACCCTGCGCCGTCAGCCGGGCGTCCTGAGCGTCGAGGCTAATCCAGTCGCTCAGACCGCGAACGTTTCCTATGACCCGGAGGTGACCTCGCAAGCGGATCTCCGAACGTGGATCGTTGAGTGCGGATATCACTGCGCTGGACAGTCCGTTCCCAACCATATTTGTGATCCCGCTGACGAAATGGTGTCTGCGGTCGGCCGCCGCTCGGCGGTGGCCACGTCACTTGGCGCGCCGGGCGCACACGATCATTCGGCGGAGGAGGTCGGCCACGGAGCCGGTCGTTCTGACGGGGCTGGGGCTCACGCCGGGCATCCCACGTCTGTCCGGACCAGCCAGGATGCCATGGGGCACGGTGGCAGCCACGCCGGCATGTCGATGGCGTCGATGGTCAGAGATATGCGCGATCGCTTCATCGTTGCGGCGTTCCTGTCGGTGGCGATTACGTTCTGGTCGCCGATCGGACGGGAAGTGTTCGGGTTCGCGGTGCCGGCACCGTTTGGCTTGCGCGATGATATTTTCGCCCTGATCTTGTCGCTACCGGTGATCTTCTACTCGGCATGGATCTTCTTCGACGGCGCCGTCCGGGCCTTGCGAGCCCGCACCCTCGACATGATGGTGCTCGTCGCCGTCGGAGTTGGTGCCGGATGGCTCTACAGCCTTTTCGTGACGCTCACGGGCGGCGGTGAAGTCTTTTACGAGGCGGCCACCGTGTTGACGGCTTTCGTGCTGCTGGGCCACTGGGTCGAAATGCGCGCCAGAGGAGGAGCGAATGATTCCATTCGAACGCTTCTCGAATTGGCACCTCCACGGGCCGTTATCATCCGCGATGGCGAACCCGTTGAAGTGTCGACCGCCGAGGTGCTGCGCGGGGACCTCATGCTCGTGCGTCCCGGGGCCAAAGTCCCCACCGACGGGACAGTGGAGGAGGGAGAATCAGAAATCGACGAGTCAATGGTCACGGGCGAAAGCCTGCCCGTCACCAAGACCGTCGGTTCCGGTGTTGTCGGCGCCACCGTCAACACCACCGGGACCCTGCGAGTGCGGGCCACGAAAGTCGGGGCGGAAACCGCTCTGGCTCAGATTGTCGCCCTCGTCCAGGAAGCTCAGAATTCCAAAGCGCCCGGCCAACGGCTGGCGGACAGGGCGGCGTTTTGGCTCGTTCTCGTTGCTTTGATCGGTGGCAGCACCACGTTCGCGGCGTGGCTGCTCGCTGGTGCCACCGTGCAAGCAGCTCTGCTCTTCGCCATCACTGTGGTGGTCATCACCTGCCCCGATGCTCTCGGACTCGCCACGCCGACGGCGATCATGGTTGGTACGGGGCTGGGCGCCAAACGCGGGGTGCTTTTCAAGAACGCCACAGCGCTGGAAACCGCGGCGCATATCGACACGGTAATCCTCGACAAGACCGGCACTCTCACCAAGGGGCAACCCGAAGTGACCGACTTCATCGCGGCAGGGATTTCACGATCCGAGCTGCTCGCGCTGGTGGCGGCGGTTGAACGCGAGTCGGAACATCCTCTGGCGGGCGCGGTCGTGAACTATGCCGACGAGAACGGCGCAGAAAAACTTTCCGCCTCACAGTTCAGGAACGTGCCCGGGCACGGGGCTGGTGCCACCGTCACCGGTCGCCGGGTGCTGGTCGGCAACCGCAAGCTCATGCTTGCGGAAAATGTGGATATAGGTCCGATCCTGGCACAGAGAAACGATCTGGCCTCGACGGGACGCACCGCGGTCTTGGTCGCTGTGGATGGAAAAGCGGCTGGTGTTATCGCCCTGGCCGACGCACCGCGAGAGACCGCCGCAGCGGCTGTCGCAGCGCTGCACGAGGCTGGGATCGAGGTCGCGATGCTGACCGGGGACAACGAGGCGACGGCGCAGAGAATCGCGGCGATACTCGGAATCGATACGGTCATCGCGGACGTGCTCCCGCAGGATAAATCCGCGAAGGTAGCCGAATTACAGGCCGCCGGCAAGCGGGTGGCGATGGTCGGTGACGGTGTCAACGACGCCCCGGCTCTCGCCCAGGCAGACCTCGGCATCGCCATCGGCGCGGGCACCGATGTTGCCATTGAGACAGCCGATGTGGTCCTGATGCGTTCCGACCCGCTGGACGTCGCGATCGCGCTCCGGATCGGCAAGGGAACAGTCCGCAAGATGCGTCAGAATCTGGGGTGGGCCATCGGCTACAACGTCATAGCGCTTCCGATCGCGGCCGGAGTTTTCTATCCCAGTCTGGGACTCATGCTCAGCCCGGAAATCGCGGCCATCTCCATGTCTGGCTCCAGCGTCATCGTCGCAGTCAACGCACTGCTACTCAAGCGACTCCGTCTGCCGGCTGCAGGGTGAGCCGTCGCCAGAATTCTTTTTCATACCACTTCTCACGCAAGGGAATCCGATGAAATCCACGTCCAGTCGTCGAGCAGCCACAGGCCTCCTCGGGCTCACGGCGGCCGCCCTGCTGCTGACCGGCTGCACCTCAGACCCGCTCGCCGAGCAGTACCGCTCGGGGGACAGCAAGGGCTACATCGCCGGCGACGGCAGCATCACCGAGATCGCCGTGGATGATCGCGGCGACCCCGTCGACTTCGCGGGCCTGACCGAGACGGGCGACCCCGTCGCATCCGCTGACTATCTCGGCGAGGTCACCGTGGTGAACTTCTGGTACGCAAGCTGCGCACCCTGCCGGGCCGAGGCCGACGACCTGCAGAGCCTGAACGCCCAGTTCGACGGCAACGGCGCGAGCTTTCTCGGCGTGAACGTGCGCGACCAGGCCCCGAACGCTCTCGCCTTCAGCGAGACGTACTCGATCACCTATCCCTCGGTGCTCGACGTCGACGACGGCGCGATGCAGCTCGCCTTCAGCGGCAGCATTCCGCCCAACGCGGTGCCGACGACGCTCGTGCTCGACACCGAGGGCCGGGTGGCCGCCCGGATTTTGGGTGCGATCCCCGAGGCGTCGATCCTGGAGACGCTGATCACCGACACGATCGCCGAGGGCTCGCCCGTGGAGGACAGCTAGGCGTGGACAACCCCTTCGGCGAGATCGTCTTCAGTGGCGAGCTCTATTTCGCGATTCCGATCGCGGTGCTCGCCGGGTTGGTGTCGTTCGCCTCGCCGTGCATCCTGCCGCTCGTGCCCGGGTATCTCGCCTACATTGGCGGCTTCACCGATGGCAGCACGGCCGACTCGAAGCGGGACCGCCGAGGCCGCAACCGGTTGCTCGCCGGGGTCGGCCTGTTCATTCTGGGCTTCACCGTGATCTTCGTGCTCACCGGGGTCGTCTTCGGCGCGGCCGGATTCTGGCTCAATCAGTACCGTGACCTGATCACCCGCATTGCCGGGGTCGTCGTGATTCTGCTCGGGCTCGTCTTCGTCGGCCAGTTCGGGGCGATGCAGCGCACCATCAAAACGTCGTGGCGCCCGAAGATGGGCCTGGCCGGAGCGCCGCTGCTCGGCGCTGTTTTCGCCGTCGGCTGGACGCCGTGTACGGGGCCGACGCTCACCGCAATCAACTCGCTCAGCCTCAGTAGTGGTTCTCCCTGGCAGGGCGGTCTGCTGGCCCTGTTCTACTCGCTCGGTCTCGGCATCCCCTTTCTGCTCATCGCGCTCGGCTTCAACTGGGCGACCGGCACCGTACGTTTTCTCAAGCGCCACATTCGGGCGATCAACCTGTTCGGCGGCGTTCTGCTCATCGTCATCGGAGTGCTCATGGTGACCGGCATCTGGAGCGTCTGGCTCCTCGACCTGCAAGGGGTGATTGGCAGCTTTGTCCCGGCCATCTGACCATTTTGATTCCCGCCCGTTGATTTTCGGGCGTTCGAGGCCGTCGGGGACTTATCGTTCACCTGTGCGCGCGCTAGTCGTGTCTCGGTAAAGGAACGGAGGGGAAACCACCTTTTTGGTCTGGGTAATCCTGGTGGATGACCTCTGTTGATATTTTTGGCCTTCCCGACGGCTACGCCGAGGTTCTGTCCGCGCTGAAAGGTCGGGTGCGTGAGGCGAGGATTACTGCTCAGCGCAGGGTCAACACGGAATTGATCGATCTGTATTGGGGTATCGGCCATCAGGTACTGGAACATCAGGAACGCCAAGGATGGGGTACCGGTGTCATTCGGCGGTTGGCTGACGACCTGCGTGCCGAGTTTCCTCAGATGACGGGGTTTTCTCTGCGCAATCTGCAGTATATGCGGACGATGGTCAGCGCCTGGGGCTCTGGTTCACATGTGCCACAGCTTGTGGCGCAATTGCCGTGGGGACACATCCGCACCATTCTGGACAAGGCCGCGACACCCCTGCAGGCGGAGTTGGCGGGGGAGCTGAACTTCTATGTGGCCCTGGTCGATGACAAGTTACGGCGGCAGGTCCACACACCGACCATCTGATAGCCTCGACCATCAGCATCCTCGTTTGCGGAAGCAAGAGCGATCACACCGTTCCTTTCGCGCTCGGACGTTCCTCCTCGCCCACGGCCGTCGCTGCCTATACCTACGACCAGCTCACGAACGAGGATCGGGCACTGCTCCCGGCAGCGGACCAGCTCACGGCCGCCCTCCGCGCTTTCCCCGAATGAGCAAAGAGCCGGGCTGGCTGCTCCTGACGTTGGCGGGTCGGTCGATCAGGAATACACTACTAGCCGGACGCCTAAACGGCCTGCCTCGCCGGTGTCGTGGGGCGCCGTATTTCTCGACTTCGACGTGACCAGAAACTAACCAGAAACCCATAAACTGACCAGAATTAGGCCGTAGCTTTCCGTTCTGGCGCGTACACTCGAGGGCATGACATCCGCGGAATTCCGCGGAATTTTGCCTCATTTGACGGTGTGCCGAACCTCCTCCTCGACTATCAGTTGTTCTTGGTTCGAGTCCAGGTACCCCAGCAGTAATCCCTCAGGTTTCCGCGGAAATCAGAGGGTATTTTTGTTTCCGGAGACTGCTAATTTGAGTGAAGTGGCCACTTTGGTGGCCACAATCGATGTTCCTGCGGCATGTCGCGGGAACCGCCCCCGGCTGGCCCGGCCTTGGCCTGGTTGTACCGGTCTGCCCCGGGGTCCGGTTTCGCGTCAAGGTCGAAATTCCTGAAATCCCCGGTGTTCGGTTCTCACATCGGCGATGTCCCAGACCTCACGCTGGACACGTTCGGCAAGGTCATCCCCTTCGTTCATCCACACATCCCGCGCGGCGAGACTCGGCCAGCCGGTGTCATTCCGGTACGTCGTATCCCACTCGTCGCCCCAGCAAAGTAGGTCTTGCCGAAGTGCATCGCTTAGCCCGAGATCCTCCGCGGAAACGTCACCGCTTTCGTCCCATAACGGCCATGGATGCGTGTAATCGGGATAGAACCGAATCGCCCGCAGAAGTCCGTCTCTCTTTAGAGCGGCCCGGCGAATTGCTCTTTCCGGAGTGCCGTAGGCAGGCACCGGTAGTTCAACCTGCGTAACCGGATCGATGACCCGCGATTCATTGCTCACTCGCCAACAATAGGGCGCGGCCCGCTCTGATGGCTAGAAGCCGCTGACACGGGACACCTGCCGACAGACATTCCACGCGACTCTGTCGCGTATCCCATAGGTTTCGACACGCTGAGGGCACGAGACACGTCGGACTGGCCGGGGCGCTTCGCTATGCGACAAGATATAGGAATGGATCGCGCGTCAAACCACCTCATCGCAGAGCTCGAGGAGCCATTGGGCACGCGCACTCGACTTTTGCTTCGTCGGGCGTGGGCACTGGTTCGCGCAGCATGGGGTGACGTCGAGGTCGATGCCGACCTCGTCATCCGCCGGCGCGCGAGCGGGGCCGAGGTTCTACGCACTGCCGCTGACGTCGGCGATGCCCACGTCCTCTTGGACACCGTGCGCCGCGACCTCGAAACCAAGACCGTCGATGAGTTCGCACGCGAATGGCGCGTTCTCGACTGAGGCTCAGCACACTGGGCGTCGGGCCACGCCTCACGAGGTAGCGCTTTGGATCTGCCGTATCCGTGCAGCTTTTGCGATTGTCATGATCGATCTCGCCGTCTTGCATCCCCGGGGATACAAGCCGGTGACTACCCGCTCTGGGCCACCGGGTAGATGCGCCACATAGCGATCACAGGACGTCGCCACAAACGCTCACAGTCACAAGCCGCGCTGACCATGATTTCAGTTCGATCATGAGCAGCAGACCGAGAACCCGCTGGACTCGCGCACCAGGACGGGCCATTGTCGTGAGCCTCACCAGTCACCCGCCAATCGAGAGTGTCGTCCCGTAGGGGAGTTGCACTTTAAAAACTGGAGAAACTCGCCCGCCCGCCGCCGCCGCTCGCCCGTTTCGTGCCAACGAGCGCAACGAACACCGTCACTGGGACAGCGCTCAGCGGTCGCGCCCCGCGCGTCGGCGGCTCACGCGCCGGAAGGAGTGCACTCCTCCGACGATGGCGGCAAGCCCGCCGATCATTCCGCCTATGACCGCGCCTTGGGCTATTCCGCCCAGGAACCCCTCGTCGGGGGTCACTTCAAGCGATGGCGTGGGCCGCATTGGCTCCCCTGTGAGTACCGTGTAGGTCATCGCGGCGAAGATCAGCACCATCGCGACGCCGTAGATCGTGATGCCGACCACTGTCGATCGGGCGCCGACGTTCTCGGCGAGCCTCTGGAGGTTGACATTCCGCCGACTCGCGTACCACAAGGCCGCGACCAACGGCACGACGGTCACGACCAGCATGACAACCGGCAGGAGAATGAGCCCGAAAAGTGAGGCGGCGAGGGCTGCCAAGAGTCCGACGTAGAGCCCGGCCGTCAGTCCGAAGGCACTCGACTCCATCGACACGGCGCGTTCGCGTTCGTCGCCATAGGCCGGGCTATCGAGGTCCATGACCCGCTCTGTCCATCGGTCCAGTAGGTTTCGTCTGCGCGTCATGTGTCAGCTCCTGTCTCGTTCGTGAAAAGTTCTTCGACGGTCCCACCGAGGGCACGGGCGATCCTCAACGCGAGATACACAGATGGGGCATAGTCGCCTTGTTCAACGGCGATGATGGTCTGGCGGCTCACGTTCACCTGCTCGGCGAGCTCGGCTTGGGTGATCCGCCGCTCCTTGCGGCGCTCCCGCACCGGGTTCGCCGTGGCGGAAGCGGAGTTGTGGGGACACATACACATATGTTAAGGATCATTGACATTTAATGTCAAGCATAATTGTCATTTAAGTTTGATCTGGGCGTGCTGCGGGAGAGCGTTCTTCGACGCGTGTCGCACTAAAAGCTCCAACAGATAGTCGCGCTCAAGGTTCGGCTTGCGGGTGCTCGCTCGTTGCTTTCGTTTAGATAGCCTGACGGCATGTCAGCAACTCAGGTCAGTTCATCGTGGCGCAGGATATGGATTTTCGGGATCGTTTACAGTGTGGTGATTCTCGGGGTCGGTCTATGGGTGGGTTTGGGAACTGGCAGCTGGCTGGTGCTTCTTTGCGCCGGAGGCTTGGTCGTCGTGCCTGTCGCTCGGGTGGCTCTTCGATCGCGTAAATCCCGCTAAGCCTTCGGCTGACGGGAACCTACCTAGAGCGAGGGGATCGCAGGAGATCTAGGAGGCCCACTCCTCGGCGACGATCTGCATCGATGCCGAGGCACGGTATGCCTCGATGTCGTCGGCGGCGAGAATGGCGCTGATCAGCTCTTCGGTTCCTGAGACGTAAACGCTCGCTCCGTAGAGGTCGTTCCCGACGGCCCAGACACCATCCGCGGGTATCCACCACTGGGCACTTCTTCCGCCGGCCACCCCCTCAAAGGGTTCCGCGCCGTCTGCGAGGTCGCCGGCGAGAACGTGCATGCGACGCTCGGGCATGAGAATGATGCTTGCTGCCATTCGCAGGTCCGCGCGCATGTCGGCGTATCCTTCCCAGACAAGGAAGAAACACTCGGTGGGTGTGGCGGTGTGGTCGCGGAGCAGGCGGGCGAGCGTTGCTGCCACGGCGGGTTCGATGGTCCCGACTTTGACATCTACGTCCGGCTCGTCGGCGAGAAGGTCGGCCCACTTCGCCATTGCGTCCACGTCAGACTGCTCCGCAGCAAAGGTCCGCCAGGCGCGGGGTCGGCCGCTGTCGTCGCGCATGGGGTTCATGACACGCGCATAGGAAACGTGCCCACGAGGCAGGTAGTCACCCACGGTCATCGATCCGCCTTGGCGAGATGGCAGCTCAGCGATGACGTGCGGGACGGTTCTGATCGGATGCAATACCATCTCTGCACCCTATCGAGTGATGGAGGTCAGCCCGATGACGATCTGTCGGAGAGAGGTTTCCCCTGCGCGCCGACCCACGCCGGCGCGGCGGGGAGATCTTCGACAGTCTGAGTTGATTCAGCGGATTAGACTCCGCGCAGTATGCCGTTCTTCGCTTTGATCGCTATTTTCTCGATCACGAGTTTTGCGTCGCGCATAAAGCTGGTGGGACCGCCACGGTAGGAGAACCGGAAGTTGTTTCGTGCCGCAAGGGGTTCCCCATACGGGGCGGTGCGACATACGGGACGGTGCGACATACGGGACGGTGCGACGTACGACCTCGCTGGGATGATCTAGGCAGCGTGAAGACGGCAGCTGGCGCACTGGCGCCTCGGGCTTGTTTGTCCATATAAACGATAGTATTATCGCGTATGTGAATATTAAGGCGCCGGCTCTGACCCCACTTTTCCGTTCGGATGCTCAGGGCGAAATCCTCGCCCGGTTATTTTTGAACGCCGATCGGACGTTCACGGTCGCCGAATTGGCGCGGGCAGCACGAACACCGTATGCGAGCGCTCACCGTGAAGTCGCCCGGATTGTGCAGATGGGCCTGGCCAGCACAGAGAAGCGCGGTCAGGCTGTCGAGGTGCAGGTTCGCCGCGACACCCCTACCTTTCGACCCCTGGCCGAGCTATTGACCCTGTCCTACGGTCCGGCCGTGGTCATTCCCCAGCACCTCGCGGGGATCGCCGGGATCGAGAAGGCCTACATCTACGGTTCCTGGGCTGCGCGCCGTGAGGGTGAGCCCGGCGATGCGCCAGGCGACCTCGACGTGTTGATCGTCGGTAATCCTTCCCGCAGCGAGGTCTACGAAGCCGCGCGCATTGCCGGCACCGTCCTGGGCCGGGAGGTCAACCCTCGCATCGTCAGTCCCGCCTCCTGGGAGAGCGCCGACGCCGATCCGTTCTTGCGTACCCTCCGTGAACGTCCTCTCGTGGGCCTCGAACTGCAGGAGAATTGACCGTGATCAACCAGTGGGACCGCGGCCGAGCCGAGATCGACCACCTCCTCAAGCAGGGGCGACTCACTCGCGTCTCCGCCAATCGTGAACTGGCCGAGCGACATCTGACGCAGGCTGGCGTGCACCTCAGAGCCGCGGCGATGCTCCGCGACCTCGACCCGGCCGGTGCGTTCACGCTCACCTACGATGCCGCTCGCCTCGCGCTCGCCGCGCTCTTGGTCAATCAAGGGCTCAAAGCGCGCGGCGAAGGAGCACACGCTGTTTTGCTCGAGGTTGCAATCGCTCAGCTGGAACCACCGCGACAGCGAGAAATACGCGAATTCGATTGGATGCGGCGACTCCGCAACGAGACTCAGTACCCGGATGTTGACCGACCCTCGGCGAGCGTCGACGACGTCGACCAGGCAATTCCGGCGGCACGGGCCATCGTGGACCGGGTCAATCGCCTCATTGAGCTGATGCCGCCCTACTGACCTGCGTCGACACAAAAGAGTCAACGGGTGCGGGAGCAGGTGATGACCACGGAGCCGAGTGTGATTGGTCGTAGCCGGTGAGGACGAGGGCCATTTTGAGTGCCCGGGTGGTCGGCGGGCAGATTCTCGTCCGAGAATTGCGCACGCTCGGCAGAGGCGATCCGCCACCATCTTCGCGCTAATGACCCGGACCGAGCCCTCCGGGCGCTCCTCCAGCTGAATGACAATCTCACCGCCGAGCACGGACTTGTCCGAGGAATCCTGGGGCTGGCAGAGCCGGAGCGCACCGGGGACCGCGTGTGGGACGCGGCGATTGCGGCTCTGGTGGCATGGAGACTCAATCAGGAGAACATTCCGTTGCCTGGCTGGGTCAACAACCTCGATCGCGCACTGATCGAACCGGTCGTTTTCCGGGTGGACCCGGCCGACCCGGCGCCCGAGCGTGAGGATGTGCCGAACGAGTTCGCCGAACGTGGCGTCCTCGCCTGGGCGGATACCTTCGCGAGCGTGTGATGACCGGCACTGCGCTCGATCGTGCCGCGATCATCAGCGGCCTGAGTGATCGCGTCGCCGAGCTTCGCGATGTAGGCGAGGTTGCGGGCATCCGGCTCGTAGGCGGTGCGGCGCTCGCTCTACGCTACTTCGACCGTGGGATGACGGAGTACCTAGATGTCCTGCACATCGATTCCGGCTCGGACGAGTCCGTCGTCGCCGCCGCCGCCGAGCGGGTCGCCTACAAGCATGGGTGGGACGCGAAGTGGCTGAACTTCGAGGTCACGAGGGCCGACGCCATCCCCACACTCGGGCGCGCCGTTGAGTGGGAGACTATCGGCTCCGACCCGGGCCATCCATCGTCGCGGTACGAGACCGCGCTGACAACTTCAGCACGGTCACCTGCGAACTGTGGCTCCCCGTCGAGCGCCACTTGATCGAGCGGACCTGACGGCATTGAGGTGCTGGCAGGACTACAGCACAGGGAGGGATCCGTTTGCGGGCCCATTTTCTGACATGTTCTGAGATCAGTGAGGGGATGGCCCGGCAGATTGCAATGTTGCAAGGGGGTTCCTAGTCTGGTGCCATGAAGGATCTTGGAAGCCAGCTCACGCCCGTTTCGAATAAGGAGAGCAAGCGCGATACCGGTGTTCGGGTGCGCTACATCGGCACCTATGAGCCAATCGATCGGGTCGACGTGGAGGTGGCCGAGCCGGAGGACATCGTCCCGAGCCAGGAACCCCGCGAAACCGACGTGTGGTTCACGGAATGGCAGGTTGCCGAGGACAGTTTGGACGTTGTACTTGACCAACACGTCGACTGGTCGCTGGTGCCCATGGACCAGAACTGGGTATCCCGCCTGTTCGCGGGCCGCCGCACTATCCCCTTGCAGCTCGACACCTATGCCGACGCCGTCCGCGACTCTTCCGGCCAATCGGATCGGACGCAGCTGTCCGGTCGCGTTGCCCGAATTGATCAGATCTCGGTTCGCTATCACCCGTCGAAGGATCCAAAGGAACGCGGTGTTCTGGTGCCGGAAACAGGGGGCGCCACACAGCACAGTGTGCTGAGCTTTCGCCAGTCGCGCGGTCATCACGGAAAGGTCGTCGGCTGGATAGTCCGCCTGCGTGAGTAGCGTTACGGCGCATTCTCGTGTCTCGGTTGGGGTTCCCCATGGACGCTTCGTGTGAGTAGCGTGCCGTGAGCTGCTTCAGTAGTTCTGGCGCGCATCGTCCTTCAGGCGGTGAGTAAGGCGAGCGGGATGACCGCCACGCCATCCTGTCGACGATACGCGTGGGTGCCCGTGTTGATGACGACGAGGTCGACGATGTGGTTGGGGAGCGACTTCTTCAGCCAGAGCAGATGCCGAACGTCGTGGTCGGTGATTGCGGATTTGAGCTTGACTTCAATGCCGATAGCTTCTTCGTCTCCTCGGTGGATGATGAAGTCGATCTCGTGCCGTCCGTCATGGTCACGGAAGTGTGACACCTTCGCGTCGTTCGCTGCCGCATAGATGTGGAGGCTGAGAGCCACGAGTGCTTCAAAGAAATCGCCGAGGCGAGCCCGGTCGCCAGTGTTGGTCCGGGCGGACTCGCTGACATCAGTTTGGCCTCGTCGAGTCCCAGCAGGCGCGCAGCCAGTGCCGGATCCGCGAGAAAATGCTTCGGCGCGAGGGCGGTTCGTGACAGGAGTTTCTGACTGGGTGAGCAGGCGTCGACTTGCCGGCGTATCCGCTTGACGGCCGCAGCCGGTCGCCGCGTGCCACTGATTCGTAGAGGGCGACCGTGACGCCGTCGAACGCGTCCCGCCGGCGAATGTTGTGACTCGCCGAGTCAATCCTGCACCTGGATAACCCCTCGCTCGAGGGCAGGCGTGGGTCCCAAGGCTGCGCTACGCTCCGAAGGCCATGGATACAGACCCCGCACCGCACAGCAGGGGGGTCGGCGCTGGAGGGGATGCGTCGCCTGCAGCTTCCTCCGCGATGCCCCTCCGCATAGATCGTGCCACCCGCGGCCACTACGCTGGGTTCACACTCTAGAAGGAGTATCCAATGACTTGGTTTCGCTCTCCGTTGTTCAGCCCAGCCGTGCTCTCGCTGGCAATCGCTGCAATGTTCACTTTTGATGCCAACGGCATTGCGTGGTTCTGGGCCGGCCAACCGCAGGGTGCCGCGATACTGCTTCTCTTCTCCGCCGTACTGTGGATTCTGGTGCTTCGCACCGTTCGCAAGGGCCGCATCGCACAGGAGTGATTGCATCTTCAGCGCCACAGTGAGCTGAACTTCTCGTGAGGGAGACGCGTCAGAGTACCGCGGCGCCCAAGGCGATGTCGAAGCCGGCGCCGTTGTTGGCCAGGCCCACCAGAAGGATGCCGGCCCATTCAAGGGCGTGGGCCATTTCGAGCGCTCCTGCGTCGAGGGCCCGCATGTCCAGGCTCTCCAGGAACGCGGCGACGCGTGCCTTCGCCTCGGCGCTGTCGCCGGCGAAGAAGACATCCACCGGCTTGTCTTCAGCAATGACGCCACCAAAGATCGTGTTGAATGCCTTCACGACGTGTGCGCCCTCGGGGGCGGCGACGGCAATCTGCTGGGCCACCGAATTGCCCGGCGTGGTCACGACTCCACTTGCGTCGGCGTTGAACGGATTCGTGATGTCGACGAGGATCTTGCCGGCGAGGGCCTCGCCGTAGTGCTCGACAACGTCGACCGCGCCAGCGTAGAGCACGGCCAGAAGGACGATGTCACCGGCCGGCTTGGCACCGAACGTTCCCACGGTGGCTCTGCTGCCGATCTGGTCGGCGAGCGCCTGAGCCTTCTCGGTGTTGCGGCTCATGAGTTCGACGGTGTGGCCGTGCTTCGCCGCGCGGGTGCCGATGGCGGTGGCCATATTGCCCGAGCCGATGATGGTAATCGTGGTCATGACGTGTGTTCCCTTGTGATCTATTAAAGGTGTCGGTTGGCTGGTGTTGATGTTAAGTACACCGATCTGCGTACTTAACGTAACCGGTGCGTGCGCGGGATGTCAAGCTAAGCACACCGGTCGGTACCAACGGGAGTACGCTGGGGTGCATGACCGAGTTGGAAAAGGGGCCGCTGGGCCTCCGCAGCGGCAGAGGCGCACGGGAGCGCATCCTCGGCGCGTCACAGCAGTTGTTTCCCGATCAAGGCATCAACTGCACCGGCGTAGACCAGCTCTGCGCGGTGGCCGGAGTGTCCAAGCGCACGCTTTACCAGCACTTCGCCGGCAAAGACGAGCTGGTCGCCGAATACCTGCGCCGATTCGACCCCGACGTGCTGCCCGAGGTCTTCGACCGCACCGACCTTGCACCCCGCGAGCGACTCCTCGCCGTCTTCGACATTCACTCTCCGCTGTGTCCATTCATCGGAGCAGCCGTCGAAATTCAGGACGCGGGCCATCCAGCACGCATATTTGCCCGCGACTACAAGAAGGCATTCGCGACTCGGCTTGCCGAAACGGCCCGAGAGGCCGGCGCCAACGACCCTGAATGGCTTGGCGAGCAACTGGCATTGCTCCTGGACGGCGCCTCGGCCCGCAGTCGAGTCCTCAACGCCGACACTTTCACCGTCGCCGCCGCTATCGCAGTCGTGCTCATCGACAACGCCATCCCCATTGCAGTGCTGCCGACACCGCCCATTGCCTCGGGCTTGTCGC
The DNA here is from genome assembly GCF_004403305.1 of Cryobacterium frigoriphilum. Classification (GTDB taxonomy): domain Bacteria; phylum Actinomycetota; class Actinomycetes; order Actinomycetales; family Microbacteriaceae; genus Cryobacterium; species Cryobacterium frigoriphilum. The sequence goes on from NZ_SOHE01000091.1 coordinate 39,077, forward strand.
CGAAATGACTGCCACGGATGCTGAACGAGTCAGGAACATGGCCGTGGTACTGAAACGGCGTGCGCGGTATGGGACCGCGCAGTCACGAATCCGCGCGACGTAACCGCCGATGCCTGGAGCGCATCCGTTCTCGACGCAGTTTCCTGAGCCAGGGACATGGAGCAATCATGCGAAATTCCGGTCGTCGAATTACCACGGCACCACGAGTGACGATTGCACGCTTGGCGCTGATATTCGGCGGCTGCCGGAGTGGAATCCCGCCATTCTGGCCGTATCGACACGAGGCTCGGCGGCGGTTGTTCATAAGAAATACACGATACGAGCCAAGCCGCCCGGTTTCCCCCGGATGATCTACGACGAGGTCTCGCCCGACCGCGTGCGCGCGGGCTTCACCTGGCAGAGCGGATTCCCGGCGCCTTGCGAGTTCGCTTAATCTGTTGACATTCAATAGAAAGCTATTGATAATCGATAGATGATCTCCTCCTACAACCCTCGACCCACGTTGATGGCGACAGTGGTGACGTGGATAGGGCTCGGCCTTCTGGGCGCCCTCATCCTCGGCGTCGGAATCGCGCTGTACCCCGTTTCCGATTCCCTCGCTCGCGATAATCCTGAGTTCGCCAATCTGCAGATACCGCTCCTCGTACTGGCCTTCGCCATCTGCGTCTGTGCAGAAACAGTGCTCGCCGCGACAGCCATGTTGGTCGGGTATATCCGTCTGGACCAGATCTTCGATCGCGCCGCGGCACGAATGGTCGACCTGCTCGTCAATACGGTCATCGTTGCAACTGTCCTCACCGCGACGTTGCTGCCCTTCATTCCGGGCCCGCCGGTACTCGGCCTGCTCATTCTCGGCAGCGTGCTGGTAGGAATCACACTTTTTCTCGTTCTGAGCGTTCTTCGTTCGCTGTTGCGCCGGGCCGTCCTCATGCGGGTCGAACTCGACGAGGTCGTGTAGTTGTGGCCGTACGGATTCTCATCGATCGCCTCCTGGTCGAACGTGGCCTGTCCGTCGGGGACTTTGCGGCGGCAGTCGGAATCACGCCGGCCAACGTCGCAGTGCTCAAAAACGGCCGCGCTCGCGCCATCCGCTTTACAACACTCGACGCAATCTGCCGCGTTCTGCGCTGCCAGCCGGGCGACATCCTGGTCTGGGATGACGATCAGCCCGCAGACGTGCCCACTCCCACGAGTGCCCCGTAGAGGACACCGCCCGGGCGGCCAGTTTTCAGCGAATCTCGTGGTCGGGGTGGTGGGCGTCGTAATCGGCTCGGGCTCGTGCAATGGTTTCGCGATGGTCGAGTGACCAGTCGGCGAGTTGTTTGACGAGGTGCGTCAGGCTGTTGCCCAGCGCCGTCAGCTCGTATGTGACCTGCGCGGGGACGGTGGGAAATACGGTACGGGTGACGAGGCCGTCTCGTTCCAGTCTGCGTACCGTGAGGGTCAGCATCCGCTGGGATATTCCGTCGATGCCGCGTTGTAGTTCGCGGAACCGGCGAACGCCCGAGGCGAGTTCAACAATGACGAGCACCGACCATTTGTCGCCCACTCGGGTGAGGACGTCACGGATTCCGCAGTCCGGATGCTCGTCCAGGCCACACGGATCGAGGGAGGCGGTTACCTGAATGTGACTGTCTGACACGAAAGTGCCTCCTTGTACAGTGCGCGGGAGTTACCGAGGATGAGTCTAGTTACTGTTCAGAACCACCGAGGGGACAAATCAGATGATTTTGGTTACCGGAGCATCCGGCGAGCTGGGCCGCGCCATCGTGGAACGGTTGGTTGGCGCCGGCCAGGCAGTGATTGCGGCAACGCGACAACCGGCTGCGGGCAGCGAACAGCGGCGCGTCGACTTCGATCAACCTGACTCTCTGGACTTCACCGGCATCGCCACGGTCGTGATGGTCTCCGCTGGTTATGGCGAGGACGACGTGGTGATTGCGCGGCATGAGAACGTCGTGGCGGCCGCGGAACGCGACGGAGTGCAGCACCTGATTTACACCAGCGTCGCCACCGACGGGGATCATCTGGGCTTTGCGCTCGCGCATCGCTGGACTGAACGTCGGCTGGCAGGCAGCTCTCTGCGCTGGACCATTCTGCGCAACGGCCTCTACGCCGAACTCTTCGGATCCCTGCTCGCGCCGAGCGAGGGTGTCATCACGGCGCCATTTGGCTCTGGTGCCGTGGCCGTCGTGACACGCGCTGACTTGGCGGAGGCCGCCGCCAACGTGGCCTCGGAACCTGATCGCCACATTAATCGGGTCTACGACCTGGTCGGGGCGCGCGCCATCACGGTAGACCAAATCGCCGAGGCCGCCGGTCTGGTCTACCGCCCGGACACTCTGGGTAGTCGCCGTGCCGCCTTGGAGGCGGGTGGATTGCTGCCCTTTCAGCCGGCGATGCTCCTGTCGATCTACTCGTGCGGGGCGCATGGGTTTCTCTCCCGCACGACACACGACCTCCGCGATTTACTCGGCCGCGGGCCCACCGATCCCGGGCCTGCAATCATGGAACGGATGGAACAGCCATCCGCCGATTGATCCCAAGGGCCAGTCAGGGAGCGGGCATCCGTGGCGTTCATGAAACGATGGTGGCATGGCAACTGGGGTGCATCACATCGGAGGAACGGCGGCTGACGTTGACCGCATCGTTGGTCAGGCATCCGCTCATGGATGGCGCGCGTTGTACGCGGATCGGTACCCCTACGCAGGAGGCCGCGACCACCACGCCGCGTACTTCGAAAACGACGAAGGTTTCACGGTCGAAGTCGTCGCTGCAGCGGCACTCTGACTGGTCGGAGCGGGCTGCGTGTGTCGTCTCAGTGAATCTTCTCAGCGACTCTTCTCAGTGGGCAGAAGTCCCGGCTCCGTCAAGAGAGATTCCTTTGGACAGCATGAACTGCTGGGCATCGACCTGATTTCCGTCGACACGGGTTTCGAAATGAACGTGACAACCGGTTGACAGTCCCGTCGAACCAACGAGGGCGATAATTTCGCCAGCGGCGACTGATTCCCCCGAATCGACGAGCAGTTTGCTGTTGTGTGCGTACCCGGTCTGAACGCCATCGCCGTGGTCGATGAGTACCCACTGGCCGTAGGAGCCCTGATAGCCCGAATCCACAATGATGCCCCCGGCAGCGGCGAACACCGGCTGCCCGCACGACGCGGCAATGTCGGTGCCGTTATGGTGACCACCGACGCCGTCAACGGGACGGTCGGGGCGAGGGCCGTAGGAGCTGGAAATTCTGCCGAGCACGGGCAACGCCCAGCCCTCTTTACTGAGCTGGCTCGCGTCCAGACTGGCCCACGATCCGTTGCTGGCAATCTCCGTGTACGAGGCCGGAACGGGAATGTCGCTGACGGCGAATCCATCTCGCACAAGCGGAACCGCGGCTGTGTTGGTCACGCTGAGAGTTTGCGACGTTTGGCTGGTGACCGACCCACTGACGGATGCGGTCGCCCCGTTCGATGTGGCCGCCAGATTCGAGGGTGTGGCGAGAGCGGGCAGGGTAGCGCCGACGGTAAAGAGCGCGATCATGACCATGGCCCCACCGGCGGTGGCGCGTTTGCGGGGTGATCGCGGGGCCGGCCTCGATGGTACGGTTTCGCGACGCAGCAGAGGCCGATCGGACACACTCGAGCGGATGCGATTCTCCATCGCACGCGCATCGCGCCGCGAGAGAAGAGGCACCGCCGTGGCGGCAACGGGTGCTGTGGCCACGTGTCCGCTGCTATCCACGGAAGAGTGCCTGTTCGAGAGCGGCTAGTCGAGCAAAGTGAGCGAAGTAAATGGTGGCGTCCTTGTACATGATTCGAAGAGAAAGTTTTGGTTTCCCGCTGGCGGGCAGCTGCCAGCGGGGGATTCCGGTCGCGAGCGGTTCACGCTGTGGCCCACGACTGCGCTCGTGCACCCCGGTGGGGCCACCAGAGCGCTGCGGTATTAGACGCGGCTGATCGAGAGCAGGGTGAGGCTGGGGCAGTGAATCGACAGGGGTGCAGCACGCACAAGATCCGGTGTATGGCCATCGGCATCGCGGAGCCAGCCAAGTGTGGCCGGGCGCCGTGCGAGGAACCCCGAGACCACGAGCGCGAGCATCAGAACGGAGGCCAGGGCGAGCAAAACTCGTTCAAGAATGTCGTCGTGCGTGCCCGTCGTGAGACCGGCGGCTACGGGCACCGCCATATCTGTAGCTGCCAGGACGTCGTCGCTGTGGCCGGAACCGAGTGAGAGTGACATAGTTGCCGACGCCGTTGGAGACCCCTGCACGTCGTGCGCGGTCACCTCCGAGTGCATTGTGAGCACGCCCGCGAGCAGCACGGCAAAGGCCACAAAAGCTAGGACGGCTGATGGGGTGGAATGGCTCGCCATCCGGCGTGCCGTGCGGTCCTGCCTCATGTCATCTCCGTGTTGAGCAGCAGTCCCTCTGGCGCCGCCGATTACCCCCTTTGAACTGTACCTGACGAGAAAAGTGTGAATGCTGAGCGGGGCGGCTCGACGCGCAGAACCCGGATGCAGAGATCGCAGCAACGATCGCCGAGCTCCAGGGCACGGGCGTGATGCCAGTCAGCGAAGCGAGTCTGCCGCTGGTCGGCCTGGCGAGAGAAGACCTGGCGGTCGCGTCATGAGCGCGGCTATAGGCTGCGGTGATGGAATTCGTCGAGCACCCCTTCTCCACACTCAACTGGAACGCCCTCGACCACACGGTGCACAGCGGCCTCACCGGCGAAGCGCACTGGCGCACTGTGCAGATCGGCGACACGCGTCTGCGGATGGTCGAGTACACGCCCGGTTACGTCGCCGACCATTGGTGCACCCGCGGGCACCTGCTGCTCGTGCTCGAAGGATCAGTGCGCACCGAACTCGATGACGGGCGTGTGTTCGACCTGGCAGCGGGCAACAGTTATCAGGTTGGATCCGAGATGGAGGCGCACCGATCAAGCACAATGGTCGGCGTGGCCCTGCCCCCGTTGACTGGACACCTCACAAGAGAGAATGTTCACATGGGAAACACACGTCGGGAGTTCACTCCTGAGTACAAAGACGAAGCCGTG
>NZ_SOHE01000047.1 GCF_004403305.1 Cryobacterium frigoriphilum
CTCAACGACGCCAGCTCTGGCTCTGAACGACACGATTCATGGTTTGGCGTAACGGCTTTCATCCGCACCACCCCCGGCTCCCTCGGAAGCCAATATTCACTTAGGTGGCGCGTAGTCCGAGTTGGTACGGGTAGTCCACGTTGTTGGTACTGATATTCCACAGAGCTGAAACTACGGGCATCAAGACTTATCTCCTTGGGAGGACGACAGCGCGACGGGCGTTCCGGATTCCCAACGGGGGCGTTGATAGCGAGCTGCAAAGCCATTGCCGCTTTGGGATTCGAGGGACGCAGCTAGGACGAGATAGTGGGATGCGTCAGCTTCTCGATCCTGGACAACCGTGATCACCGACTGCTGGCCATCATCGGCCAGTTCCACCTCCCCGGAATGGCAGTACCAACAACGTGGACCAGGTCGCCGGACCAGCGCTACCTTCAAGGGCTACTCGCCACTGTGCGACGCCGCCAGCGCGGCTATGCCCAGAGCCGCTTTCAGATACTTGTTCCCGGCCATGGTCTTGGATGACTTCACTCGGCCGGCCGACTCATTGGAACCTGGGCAGACGCCGGCCCATGAAGCCAGATGTCCGGCGTCCGGAAAGACGGTCATGTCAGCTCCGGTCTCAGCAATGAGAACGTCAGCAACCAGAGTGGAGACCCCTGGAACGGTGACGAGTGCATCGCGCACCGACTCATACGGTTTCATGGCGAGATCGATTCGGGCCGTGAGTGACTCGATCGCCAGAGTCCGCGCATCGATCTGATCCAAGTGCAGTTGGGCGAGATACGCATGGTGTTCAGTGAATCGCCCAGTAAGGGCCTCGACCAACTCCGGGATCTTGGATCGCATCCGCCGTTGGGCGAACTCAGCAAGAACCGCTGGGTCCCGCACTCCCTGAATGAGCGCAGTCAGCATCAGCCTTGACGATGACTATTCGCTCTCCTGGGGGCCGGTGTTATTGACCTTCGGGGCCACTTGTCGGAAATGAAAGTAGCGTATTGTGAAGCCACCGGATACTTCTGTTCGGGGCCGTCCTAGGTGCCGGGTTCACGCCAACGCGATCAGGGACTGCATCGTGCCCACCGCGCTCCGGGCCAGACCGACGGCCACGATGTGCTCAATCTCGCCGCCGGCCAGGACGAGATACAGGCCCGTCGATCGTTCGGATACCACTGGCCCCCGGCCGCGCAACTGCTTGGCACCTCAAGGCAATATTCGTGGCCCCCGAAGACAATATTGAACGGCCCCCGCGCCGGCAAATACTCAACTAAACGCCTGCTACCTGTAAACGATGCCGTGAGAGAGCCTGTAAACGAAGACCTGAGTGACGATGTAAACAATGACCTGAGAGTTCACATACCAACAACGTGGACTAACCGTACCGAGTCGGACTACTCGCCACTCAAATGACTATCGTCGCGCACGGCGATCAAAGACGGGCTGGAAATGGTGGTGGTTTCCTGGTTCTCGCCCTAAGTCATTCGGCAGACTTGCTCTTAGCTACTGGCCTCACCCAACCCTGACACGTAGGGGAATCCCGGGAATTGCGCCACAACAGCGCTACTAGCCAGCAACTATCTCTTAAGGGCCATGCGACCAGTCGCAAGAACGATGCCTAAATCTGAACGAAGGGATCTGAGTGCGGCAATGGCGATAGCAAAAAGGAGCATGGAAAGAGTCACCAGAATACCGAGGTGCACAAATGCGCCGTACTGCTGAAAGTCGAGGAGCCAGTCCGCGCCCGCGATCAGAACAAAAATACCAAAGAACAGTGACACAGGGCGGAGTGTAACGCCCAGCAGGGCTGCAGCGGAGATGCCAACAAGTCTGAGGCCGAAAGCACTCGAAACGAGCCAGATCATGAATAGGCCGATCGAATATGCGGCGGCAACATAGTCAATTCCGAAATTCGCCAGAGCCAGTGTCAGAGCAATCATGACCACTCGCCCGACGAGTTCGCACCCCAACATCACGCCCATTCTTGCCTTGGACAGAAAGACCCAATAGTACGTGTAGCCGAGAGCTTGAAAGACGCCACCAAAGCACAGAATTCGAAGAACAGATCCGGCGTCCTCCCAACCCGGGCCTAAGACCAACCTGACGACGGGCTCGGCGACCAAGGCCATGGCGAGAAGGGCCGGCACCAAGGAGTAACTCATGAGAAGTTGCGCCCGACAGACGTAGGCGCTGTACCTCTCATCGCCCACAAGTCTTGAAAGAATAGGTAGCGCGACACGTGTAAGTGGAGCGGCCATCTGCTGGAGAGGCAACATGAAGATTTGGAATGCACGGCTGTAGATCCCCAGAGTCGATGCGCCGAGGACTTTTCCAACGGCGACCGAGGCGATATTCACGCTTGCATAGTTCAACACTTGAGTTGACGTCGTCGCCACACCGAATGCCAAAAAATTCCGGAGGTTTGGCATGGGAAGCAGACTACCCGGAACCCATCTCGCTCGAACCACCAAGACTGCCAGCGTGAAGCCAGCTCCCGCGATCTGCTGCCAAGCCAACGCCCACACGCCAAATCCAGCTAGGGCCATACCCACACCGATGGTTAGGCCCCCTAATGGGCCGAGTGCGTCTGACCAGGCCAAACCCACGAAATCGAGACGGCGTGTCAGTTCAACTCGAAACTGAGCCGATAGCGCATTCAGCAAGAAGACCAGTGCTAGCAGCTGGGTCAGAGCGGTCAACTCTGGCCTTTCGTAAAAAATTGCCAGAGGCCCGCTTAGGCAAAATACGCACACACCAGCCAAGACTCCAATGAGTGCGTTTACCCAAAACAGCGCACTCTTCTGGGCCTGACTCAACGTCGGAGCCTGCACGGCTGCAAGGGACAGCCCAAAATCCCCAAGGACTGTCGCCAACCCGACGACCGCAAGGATCATGGCTAGGAGGCCGAAAGCACTCGGTTCAAGCAGGCGGGAGAGCAGGGCCAAGCCTACCATCTGAATGATGAAGCGGAAAACCTGGGCAACGAGACTGACCGCGGCACCTCGGGCCGCGCCAGCCGGTGACGTGATTGTCGTCGACACTAGATTTTCTCTTTTGGCGTCGGATTTAGCGAAGATGCCCACTGAGATCTGTAGATTCCGCCTAACGCAATTCCTGCTTTTGTCCAGTCCCGTCGACTTAGATCTGGTGGCGGCCCATCCGCCAGGCTCGCAATGGCTGCAAATGCATCGCTTAGGTGGTCAGCTCGAAGCTGTCCGTCGTATAGGTGAACCCATGACCGGCCGACCTCATCAGCGAGAGCCACAGTGACAGAATTTCTAGGAACAAGGATGGGGCGATTGAGCGACAGAGCAAGAATAGCGGACCCAGAATTGAACATCCGCCTGTACGGGAGAACTACAAGTTCTGCCTGGCCCACTTCTTCCGCCAGTTCGGAATCGGATATGTACTCGAGGCGTGCAGTCACTCTGGGAGTTTCCAGCACGAGTTTGCCGACGCTCTCTGCGGCTTGACTCGATTCGGCTCTTCCGACAATTCTCAGCGAATACAAACTCCTCTCGGCGGCCCGAAATGCCTGAATTAGCTCTTCAACCCCTTTATATGGGCGCACGAGGCCGAAGAAGAGAATCCTGCCTGGTTCTGTCGGGACAATCCCGCTGGAGAACCAATCGCGATAGTGACCATGGAGAATGATTGTGCTATTAGCCTTGATCGCGTCCGGGACGATCGGATTCAGGCTTATCCAGACCGAAGTCAAAGAATCGAGCATACTCAACAGACGTCGACCAAATCCAGCGTCAAACGACTCATGTGGCGTCATGTTGTGAAGCGTCCTAACGACCGGAATCCTCGAACCCTTAATTCTGAGAAGTAAGAGCATAAAGAGGAAATACTTGACAGCCCTGCGAGGCCTCGATTTAGCTCGAATGAACACCTCTGGCCAGTGCACGTGTAGCAGGTCATAGTGTCCGAAGATGAGCAAGGTCCAGCTGAGGTACCGGACCTCAATGTCCGTAGGGAGCGTTCGAAATAATTGCAAGAGGTAGGGATTCGTATCAGCTTGCGGTGCCGGCACCGCCTGGAGTACGACTTTAGGTCTCGATCTTGATTGGTTCGCCCGCATCATCGCAGGACCCGATTCGAGTAGAGATGTTCAAAATCGTCAACGACGGTCTGTGCCGACACGGTAATTGGCTCCCGCATCGGGTGGTGCGCACACTCAATACGCCAACGTTGAATCAACTCGCGATCGCGACAGGCGTCGACGATGGCCGATGTCAACGCGGCAACAGTCGGTTCCACGAGGCATCCGCCGCCCGCCGCCAAGATTTCGACAGTCCCGCCGCGCGCGTAGGCCACCACCGGCGTGCCAACGAGAATTGATTCAACCGTGACTTTGCCGAAAGCCTCATTCTTCGAACAGACCAGCGAAATATCAGATTCTAAAAAGACGCTGAACGTTTCCGGGATTTCTCCGTGATACTGCACATAATCTTGGGCGCCGAGTCTTTCGATCTCACTGTGCAAGCAGATGCGTTGGCGATCCGATGCCGGGCCGTAGATATCAAGCCGAACGGACGCTCCCGTCTCTCGGGCGTTAACAACCGCCGCCACCGCATCAAGCTGCCCCTTTTCCTGATTCACCGTGCCAATAATAACGGCGCGCAACTCAGACGAACCCGCGTTGCCGGATTCCGCCGTCTCGAGTTGCTTCAAAAAATGAGTCGAAAGTTGAGGATATCGAACGACTGAAGCATGCCCAAACTGCTGGCGAATGTACTCTGAGACGCACACTACCGAGGTGGACCATCTGGCAATCAGGGCTCTAATCAATCGGCGTGGCAAGAACGATCTCAGTGACGGGTTCGTTTGTAGACTCTCACGAACTATGGTCACCACTGGAACATGGGCGATTTTCGCAGAAAGAAGCGGCGCAGGCGTCACGCCCGTATTCACTACGACCAGGTCGAATTGAGAACGTCTGAGCAGGCGAAGGTACTCGACTAAGTCCATCGCACATTGTCCCAGTCGCGCCAAGCCAATAATGCCGAATTGGCGGGGACCCATCCACGAGTGCGTCTGGATGTTTATGACCCTAACAACGCCGGGATAGGCGAGGAGGAGCTGCGAACTGAGTTGCCCATCCTCCGGCACGGCAACCGAGACTTGGTGACCGCGCTCTACCAATTCTTGCGCTAAGGACAGGAGGCTTCGTTCCGCTCCCACGAGATCGGGACTGTGAGAAACCAGAAGTATCTTCATTTTACTGTCTACGTCCATTTCAGCATTCGGCGATGAGTGTCTACTTGGTCTTGCTAGATGCTTAGGCATACCGGTACCGCGGACCGAGGATCTCTGACCACATCACCAAAATTGAGCTCAGAGGCATTCAGCTCAAATAGGTGTACCGAGCAGGCACAACAGATGTACCAAGACGCCTGCATCCGAACGAAACAGGTGTCACATTCGAATGCGGCCCTCTCGGTCTAAACCATGAGTGTTCAGTTAACTATTTCGGTAGCCGCAAGTAGCGCAGGTCACAGTAGCGAACGCCCAATCGGTTCAGTCCAGCCAAACGTTTCTGTTATCTCGCCTGCTATGGCCCGCAGACGCGTTCGTCCTCCACCTCGCATACGTACCGAGATCGGCTCAGATGCCGTCCTATAGCGCATCAGATCGTGAAGGCGATGCAAGTGCAGGCGAGCGACGATGCGGTTCCACGTGGCATCAGCAAATTCAGACGCTTCATACTCCACGGCCAATCGATCTCGATCGCGTTGAGACGCTCCACTCCTGACGTGAACAGACGTCGCATTCTTCTGGTGCGCGCGGTGAGACGCGACTACTTTCGAAATTCGAGTAATTGCTACTCCGCCCGCCGCCATCCGCAACCACAGTTCTAAATCGACAGCGTGTTCGTATTCGGTCGAAAAGCCGCCTAGTGCACGAAAAGAATCCAGGCGAATAAGCGTGCTGCACGGATCACCAAATACGTTGCCGTACAGTAGACCCAGCACAATGGTCGCTCGGTTGTTCATGGGAACGTCGCCATTCGGAAAGATGGAGTCCGCCGTCACGGCGCTACTTGGATTCTGCAGTTCGTCGCCTGATTCGGTGACGAAGTGCGGCACGCTAAAGACCACATCAGAATTGGAAGCCTGAGCTTGGGAGACAAGCTGTTCAAGAGCCTCCGGCATGAGCAAGTCGTCCTGACCAGTTACGAGGATAAATTGCCCCGTCGCCAATTGAGCACATCGATTCCAGTTTGCCGCCATCCCGATGCTCACGGGAGACCAGTCAGCCCGCCAATTGAGTTTGCAGGTAGACAAGACCGCCTTTATCAAATCCGCGTTCGCACTGGCGTCATCAGATACGATTACGTTGAAATCTGCCCGTGTCTGACGCTCAAGACTTTCAAGCAACAGTTTCAAGTATTTGAGGTCTGGGTTAAAAGTCGGGATGCACACTGAAATGGCGAAGGAAGGTTCCCCGACGCTCCTCATAGTCCCGTCAGTTTGATTCACCTCGCCAGCGCCGTCCGCGAGCAACCATTGCCTGGGCGAAGCACGCTGCGACGTGCTTCGTGTGTGTGTGCTTTCCCAGTATCGGCGTTAAGTGTGATGATGTGTTTCCCCCCAATATTTCTAACTGTGCATGTAATAGTCGACAGTAGAAGACCATGAAACTAACCACAGCCAAGCACGCAAGTGGCCGGTTCTAGTCGATTTCCTCTAGAACGGACGGAGCCCTCGTGCGTCCCTACATTAGAGTTTGGCACACGCTGAGCGGCGAGCATATCGCGGGCGTGAATCGCTTGTGGAACGAATGCGACGAAACCTACCGAACTACATTGCATCGCACTGAACTGTACTGAAGCGAGGCGCGTGAGGCCTCCTCAAATCACGCTGACCCGAGGCAGGAGAGTGCGCGGACATGTTCAGTGAAGTCGATACCCGAACTGGCAATTCTCGTCGGCCGAAGAGAATCAGGGCGATCGGAACCAAGAACACACTGAAGAGAAATGTCCGGTCTACGAATCCCAGGGAGACCTCGAGAGCACAGCTAATGAGCAGCGCAGAAAGAAAAAGCGCAGGATAGAAATGCCCGTGCCGGCCTTCTTTGGAGGCCCTTACGATAAGAAGCAATATAAGAGCAAGCACGAGGGCCGCGAAGACAGACCCCCCTGTGACAATCGTCTGAACAACTTGATTGTGACCGTGGAACGCAAGACTGCCCAGTTGATTATAATACCCAGCAATATCCTGGTACCAACTAGAGCCTAGACCGAAGACCGGCTCTGCCTGCGCGCTACGCAAGCTCTCGGCCCAAATGTGTCCACGGTTGGTGTAACTTGACGGATCTGTGGTGACGAAGGGCAAAGCGGCGACGTAAATCAAGAGACCGAGGAGCACAAAAGGAATAGAACGTCGAATCAGCGGACGCTTACCAGCTCTGCTGAGAATAAAAGCCAAAACTAAACAACACCCGACGGCCAGAACAGAGGAACGCGACGACGTCCAAAGCACCGCAAAACTTGTCGCTGAGACAGCGAGGACCTTGAAAAAGCGATTTCTAATAAAGAACAGTGCCGCAAAACCAAGCGCGAGATACTGACCCAGGTTGTTGGGGCTACCAAACATGCCGACTAGCAGGCCCCAGGGAAGAATCTCTTTCTCGGCCTCAGCGAATATTCCAGACGCTGAACGATAGATGCCTGAAGCTGGCACGAACACAGCCATCAAGATGCTGAGGGCAGCGGTTGAAAATACTAGCAAGCCCAGCAGCGACAAAATTCTGTCAACAGAAGAACTCACGAGCCATAGCGCTGTTAGAACAAGCGGATACGCATAGCTGGCAGAGCTGGGCGTGTGGCCCGCATACAGATCCCGGCTGACAATGTATAACCACGGCGATACCGCTACGACCAACACAGCCGGTGGTGGACGCTGTTGGGAGCGGGCCTGCACCCCTAGAAAAATTGTTGCCACCGCGACCACAAGTACTAGTGCGCCCAGTCCACTGGTCAACAAGGCAGGAATGGGCGCCATTGAGTAGACATCATTGGCGAGCGACTGCCTCTTGTCGAAGAACCAAGCTTGGAGAGTTAGAGGAACAATGGACTGCGCCCAGAGCAGTATCACTAGCAGCGAGATTAAGGCCTCTGAGCGGGTTGCCAAGTCAGACAGGCGGTAAGGCCGCACAGGGGTTGAGACTTGCAAGGTCGTATTTCTTCGGGCATGCATTACAACCCTACCGATCCGATACGTTGAAACATGGCAAACCCGTCAAAACTCTATGACTCTAACAGTTATTCCCAACAATTCCGCCCAGAGACCAACGCGGGCTTCGTTGTTTGACTGAGGTAGCTAGCCCGGCATATCGACCCGAGCCGCTTCAGCCGGAGATAGCTCGCAACTGTGTTGTTGCGGTCCGACTATCAGACTGGTGTTGGGTTGGAAGCGACTTTTCCGCCGCTGACATTCGTCTCTGATGAAAGAAAAGGCTTTTCCTGCACGGCCCGCCGGACCGTCATTCCGTAGATCCTCAGAGAATCGCGCCCAACGTTTTCATCTGTCAATGACAACATAGCCCAATCAAGTGACGCGGAGCTCATGCGCTCTCGCAATCCGCTGTCAGAGAGAAGCAGCCTTGTCTTTTCGATAAAATCATCGTCGCTATCGCAAATATACCCAGTCTCACCGTGGACGACAGAGTCCACATTGCCCACGGCATTCGACACGATCGCGGGGATCCCCTGCGCCTGTGCCTGCATGAGCGCGAGCGACATGCCCTCCCATAGTGTGGGAAAGACCAGGATGTCGATCGCGTCAAGCATCGTTTCTAATTCAGCCGGATTCATCCATCCCGTGATGACCACGGGACCGCCGCCCAGCCACTTTTCTGCGAGGTCGGCAGGCCCATCACCGATCCAGAAAAAGGAAGCCTGATCGGAAAGCCGCTCGGCGACTTTCGCGAATCGCCACGGCGCCTTCTGATAACAGATCCTCCCAACCATCGCAACCATCAAAGGTCGACTTTCGGCGAACGAAGACCCTGTCGTCTTGGCGCGGATTTGACTCGCGGGGATGCCAGTCCTCAGATTGAATAATCTCGGCGGGTGGAGCTTTTCCTGGGCAAGACTGTATTCGGAGGGAGAAGTCAATATGGGACCGTCGCCGATTCGAGCCAACATTCGTTCGATCATGAGGGAGACAGTTCTGACCCCCCGATTCATATCCAGCTGCAAGAAGGCGAAGCCGTGCGGTGAGTAAAATACTTTGCACGTTCTCCGTGCTGTGAGCATTGCCAAACGACCGATGACCCCGGCTTTCGAGGAATGGAGGTGGATGACGTCATATCGCCGGGAGGTAATCGCTCTCCGAATGGTCAGCGCGAGCGCCATATATGTGACTAGCGTTCTCCTGTGAACGGACATTCTGCGTAAGTGGACGTCAGGATGAAATTGCGACCTCACGGTCTCCTCCGATGGCGCCTGCGATCGTGGCAGATAAAAGACATCGACTTCTGCATCGTTCTCGGCCTGCCCGCGACTTATGCTATTCAGGACAGTAATTATCCCACCGCCGAATGCTTCGGTTATGTGAAGAATGCGCATTTCCGTACCTTCCCCCTAATCGCTGCATGCCCACACTACAGAGTTCTTCACATGCCCAGCACACCAGCTGAACACCTAGCGAACCGGTCACCTGGGATGCACGCGGAAGATCTCTTTCCCTCCGTGATGCTGAATCCGAAAGTTCCACGGAGCCGTTGCGTCTGGAATGACGACGGCAAACGTAGGACGCCCAGCTTACTCCCTGATTGTTGCGCTAGTAGGCGCCGTCCCTTGCCACAACGGCCTTAGCGGTTCGCCAAAGGATTATAAGGTCGCCCGTGATGGACCAGTTTTCCACGTAGTAGAGATCGAGACGTACCGTGTCTTCCCATGACAGGTTCGATCGGCCGCTTACCTGCCACAGACCCGTGATACCTGGCTTCACGAGAAAGCGACGATGAACGTGGGTTTCGTACTGGCTCACTTCGCCTTCGAGAGGTGGCCTTGGGCCTACGAGCGACATAGTTCCACCCAGAACATTGAACAACTGAGGAAGTTCATCCAAGCTGTAGCGGCGCAGGAATCGCCCTATTGACGTCACCCTCGGGTCGTCCTTCATCTTAAACATCACCGCGTTGCCTTCTTGGCGCTCTTTCGACTTCAGACCAACAAGCAAGGCTTCGGCATCCGTCACCATTGATCGAAATTTCAACATGTGAAAGGGCTCGCCGTTTATGCCGATGCGCTCCTGTCGAAAAAGGACCGGCCCCGGTGTGCTCAGACGCACGCCAACAGCAATTATTAAGAGGAACGGCGACAGCAAGATAACCAAGCCCACAGAGGATATAACGTCAAATGACCTTTTGGCGAAAAGCTTGCGGCCCTCATAGCGTGGAGTTTCGACGTGAATGAGCGGCAACCCGGAGACAGGTCGCGTGTGAATGCGCGGGCCACCGATATCAGTGAGGCTCGGCGCCATAACCAGGTGCTGGCGCCCAGGTTCTAAACTCCAGCTCAGCTCTCGGATGCGTTGGGGGGGAAGCTCATCGCTGCTTGTCACGATCACAGTGTCTGCTGCAGACTCGTCCATAGCGATCTGGAGTGAATCGAGATCGACTGAGATCGGGATATTTGTGTCACCCAGAAGTCCCTGCTCACTTCCATTCGGAACGCACACAGCTACGACCAAATAGCCAGCCTCGGGCTGACGCGCCAGCTCCTGTTGGAGATGGCTAACAGACTCTAATGAGCCGACCAGGATGACTCGCGATGAAAAGCGCTCGTTGAGGCGTTGCACGTTCAACCATTGTCGCCACATCCAGCGTGACGCGGCCAGGACAAGCAGCCCGAGAGGGAACGCTATGAGAATGTAACCGCGTGCAAAGTCGATCTTGAACAGGAATGCGACGAGCGCCACCAGGCCGAAAAGTCGAATTGTTGCATCCGCGACCAGTCGATATTCCTGAAAGCCGGTGCCAACTACTCGATAGCCCCGGGAGCCGTACGCCCCAAGAGCCAGCATCCACGCAGCAATTATCAGGACCGAAATGGTGGCGTAGTTGATCGCGACCTCGTTGAGGCTTCCGCGGAGAGTGAGATCGGCGGCGGCAAAACCGAACCACGCAATCTGAACACCGAAGACGACCCAAATGAGGACCAACAGGTCAGTGATCATGAGGTAGCGGGCGTAGCGAGCACGCCAATTAGGATCGACGTTCGTAGAACCAGACTCAGCGCGCGATTCAGTCGAACGAACAATACGCGCGGGAGTCGCCCTGGCGATTAATCTTGCGTTCAAATTCCCTGATTGCAGGCACTGTCTATGATTCCCATGTTGCTCCCCCGTCCAACGATTTCTTTACGATGTCTCCCACCCAGACCCATAAGGCACCGTCCACCTCGGAAATACCGATACTGCTGGACAGTTCGCTCGCAGACCTTTCATCGTCTACACACGAGGTAACGACGATGACTCCTTCGGCAGAAAGCGTGCTCAACTGCACCCCAGCACACTCTGCCTTACCTACAGTAGCAATGCGGTAGCCGGTTTCAGCTACTGAGAGATTGACAGCACCCGAGATTGGTACCGGATCAGACCAGGTAGCCGCCGAATCGTCTGTTATAAAGAGGGTTTGTTCGGCGCACAAGACGGCGGCGGAACTTGAATCTCTGGGGGCAACCGCAATGACCTCGGCACATGGAGCGGCGATTTCACCGCCAGCAGTCTGGAAAACACTTCGGTCTGCGGGATCGATGATCCAGGCATCGTCGAGCTGGTCGGGGTAGGAGCGGTAGTTGTCGCCGGCGATGAAGGTCTTGATAAATTCTGGGGAGCAGCCTTCGCCGGAGAGACCAATCATTGAGGCGATGCCGTCGTCTTCGACGGTGATCGACTGAAGAGCGGTGATGCCGGTCGGGCCGGTGGCGTTGGTGGAAGTCCAGGTGAGGCCGCCATCGAGGGTGTACTCAGGGGATGCAGCGGTTTCGGGGCAGGGACCGGTTGTTGCACGCCAGGCCACTGTGTCGTTGAGGGCCGTGATGATGCGGGTTGACGCAACTGCCGTGGTCACCGAGGAGACCGCAGATTGTGCGGGCTCGGGCGTTGCTGTCGGTGCCGGCGTTTCAGCGGTTGTGACCGCGGATGACGTGGGTGCCGCGGCAACTGGTGCATTTCTGGCTGAGACGGCCCAGAGAACGAGCAAGACGTCGACGAGAACGAAGGCGAAGACTGCGAAGTAGATCCAGAGGCGACGGACGTAGCCGTCGTTTGGGACGTGGCGGCGGCGTAATTTGGTGGCCATTACTTTGACCGGTTGAGAGCCGCGGCGAATGACTCGACTATAGCGGTTGCAGCCTGGTTGATTTCGGCGGCTACGGCGTCGTAGACGGACTGGGGTTGTTTGTAGGGGTCGGTGATGTCATCGTCTGTTAGAGCGGCTGGGGGTTGGACCAATGAACGGGCCTCGGCTGTTTTTGAGAGGAGTGTTTTGAGGGTCTCGACAGGCTCGACCAGCGGGATTTGTGCGGGGGTGGTCTCGACAGGCTCGACCAACGAAATGGGGGGCTCGACGAGGTTGGCGAGAGTGGGCACCATTCGAGCGAATTGGTTGAGCGTGAAGGTTTTGCGGACTGATTTGGGGAGCAGGGAGACTACTTCGGAGCGGTGTTCGCGCGTTGCGGTGAGGATGAGGTCGGCTTGAGCTACGAGAGCCTCTGTCAGCTGCGATGGTGAGTGTTCGGTGTTGAGCGCACCGTAGTGGAGCGAGAGGGCTGCTGCCTCGGAGGTCATGTGGCGGCCGACCATTGCTCGGGTGCCGGCGCTTGTTACCGTCAAGGGGATGCCGAGAGCCTCAGCTTTGGCTCTCAAGAGCTGTTCAGCTAAGGGCGAGCGGCAGATGTTTCCTGTACAGACGACGAGGACTTTGAGAGTGAGCTCACGTGCGGGCGGGGTGGTCTCGGCAGGCTCGACCAACGAATGTGTCACTTTTTGGCGCGGGAGCGGCGGGGGGGCTCGATTTCGGCGGCCTGTTCGGCTTCTAGATCGGAGCCGTAACCGTAGCCATAACCGTAGCCATAACCGTAGCGGCCGTAGCCGTAGGCGTCGGGGCCCTTGGTAGGGAGCATCGTCAGGACCAGACCGGAGATCGGCGCGCCCACATTGTCTAGCACCGAGATTGCGGACTTGAGCTGGTTCTTGTGGGTGCGGCCTGCGGCGACGACGATGATCGCGCCGCCTACGTTCTTCGCGAGGATCGCAGCGTCGGTCACGGGCAGCAGCGGGGCCGCGTCGAAGATGACCACGTCGAAGGTGCGGTTAAATTCGGCGATGAGGTGGGTCATGCGCGCGGAGCCGAGGAGTTCGCTCGGGTTCGGCGGTATACGGCCGCCCGGCAGTACGAACAGCTGCGCCCGACCCCAGGGCTGAATTACGTCTTCGAGTTCGGCGCGCCCGACCAGTACGTCGGTCAGGCCCACGGCGCCTTCGATGCCCATATAGTCGGCGAGCTTGGGGCGGCGCAGGTCGGCGTCGACGAGCAGCACTCGGCTACCGGCATCAGCCAAGGCGATGGCGAGGTTGGCACCGGTGGTGCTTTTACCCTCGGCTTCGATCGAAGACGTTATGACGAACGAACGATCGGCGCGTTCGATATCGAGAAACTGGAGGTTGGTGCGCAGGGTGCGAAACGACTCGGCGCGCGGGCTGCGCGGGTCAACGTGCACGATGAGCGGGCGCTCCCCCGCCTTTGGGTCAAAGACGATGCCGCCAAGGATGGGGAGGTCGGTGATCTGCTCGACGTCGCGCTCGTTGCGAATGCGGATTTCGAGGGTTTCGCGCAGGACGGCGATGCCGAGGCCGAGCGCGAGGCCAACGAGGGCACCGAGGGCGATGTTGAGGGGCACGTTTGGACTCACCGGGAGGGACGGCACCGTTGCCTCTTGGATGAGGGTAAGTTTCACTGGCGAGACTGCATCGCTGCCCGCTGAGGTCTCAATGTCGTCAACAACAGTGGTCAAAGTTTGGGAGATGGCGCTTGCCGTCTCGGCCGCGCGCACCGGGTCCGTGTCGGACACATTGATGTCAATGATCGAGGTGTCAAGTGGCGCGGAAGCGGTAACACTGTTGGCCAGCTCAGCGGCAGTCACATTCAGGTTGAGGTCGCTGATGACGGGAAGAAGCACGATTGGGGTCGACACGAGGCCGGAGTATGTCTTGACCCGCGCGACTGTGAAGGTGTTGCCCTGGGCGAGTTCCGAGGTCGTGCCCGCGTTTTGCGTCGAAACGAAGACCTTCGAGGTGGCGCTGTAGGTGGGCGTCTGAAAGAGGGAATAGCCGGCTGACGCACCGACGCCGACGAGGGCGAGGAGCACGATGAGAACCCAACTTTTGCGCAGGATTCTGATGTAGTCGCGAAGTTCCACTCAGCGGCCTTTCCTTGAGGTGCGGGGGTTCGGCCAGGGTTTGAGCCGTTGTTAGTTTTGCATAGTTTGGGGTGAGGGGGAGGTCTGGCCCTCGTGTGAGGGGTGGCAGAGTGAAGGCCCCGGGCTGGGGAGCTCGGGGCCTTCATTGCGGTTGGAGATTGGCCCACCTTGGTTTCGATACGCCGACATAAAGCGTGTCGGCTACTCAACCAGCGGGGGGTTTGGGGGCGAGGGGCGGCGGTTCCTAGGCGGTGGCGCGCTGGCGGCGGACCATGGTGAGGACCACTACGAGGGCGATGCCGAGGAGGAGAGCTCCGCCGGCGCCCCAGATGAGCAGCACGGGTGCGTCGTAGCCGGTGCTGGCGAGGCCGCCACCGGTGTTGTTGACTGCGCCGGTACCCGCATCAATGGCGGTGACGGTGATGGCTGCGGTGCCGACGGTGCCGGAGCTGAGGCCGGTGGCGGTGACGGTGTAGGTGCCCGTGGCGTTGGCCGGCAGGGTGACGTTCACGCTGGCAGCGCCCGCTGCCGAGGCGGTCTTGACCAGGGTCACGGTTGCGGCCTTGAACGCCGACAGGGTCGCGGTTCCGGAGCCGGTGCACGCGAACGACACATCTTCACCGGGGGTGAAGGAACCAGCAGCGAACGTAACGGTCACTGTGCCGCCGGGAACGGCGTCACCGGAGACGGAGACGTTGCCGGCCGGAACATAGCCGGCAGCGTTGGCTGCGGCGGGAACTGCGAAGACTGCGAGTATCGCCAGTGCGATCACCGCGAAAGTTTTTCTTGCCATGGTGGATTCCCCTACTGTGGATCAAACTGAATTCGCCGGGCACTGGCGTGCTTCGAATGAAGCTGGCTTCAAAGAAGCTACCCCCACTTTAGGGGACATTAACAGGAAAAATCCAGTGTCTCTGTTTCGGGGAGATGAATTATCGGGGTGCTCTGCACCGCAAGGTCGCCATCGAACGGCTCGGCGCCCAACCAGTCGAAGCTCAAGACCGTCGATTCACCAGGCGCGAGTTCAACGGCGATCGTGCTGACCGGGTAGGTGGCGTCACTTGCCGGGTGATAGGGCACCTCGGCATCGTCGCGGAGCACTCCGAGGTTTTGCATGTCAGGTGAGCCGTAGACCGAAACCAAGGTCTTGACGTTGCCGGGGGTCACCCCGAAACCACCGCCTCCCGTGACATATTCCGGCAGCGAAGTTGCAGCGTCGGCGGGTGCGGTATTTGTGAGCGTCACGTCGAGGCCGAACTCGGGGCGCAGGTCATTGCGGCAGGTCACCTGACCGACGGCGTACTTCACGTCGAGGTAGGTATCCATTTTGGCGCCGGTGCCATCGTTGAAATAGACGCCCAGACGTTTTACCGCGTCGGTGCTGATCGGTAACGCACCAGCGATCGTCGTTTCGAGCAACGCAGACTGTTCCGCTTCGTGCGCGCTGTAGACGAGCACGCGATGCTCGTCGCCGGCGCGCGCGAGCGCGTCGATCAGTTTCACCGGGTCGGCACCGCCGCCGGCGACGGCCTCGAAGACCGAGGCCGCGGCTGCCGCAAAGAAAGCATCTTGATCGGCGGGGTCGTCGTAGCGCGCATACGCATCGACGAGCAGCAACTGCACCACGTTGTCGGCGGAGAGCACGTCTCCGGTGGGCAGCGTGATCGGTCCGGTGGCGGCGAGGAGGTAGCTCAGCGTGACCGGGTCAAGGGAGATCACGCCGTCGACCGCAACCCCGAACTGCAAGCGCCACATCTCGGCCGCGAGGGGGCCGGAGGTCGTGAAGTTCGGTGTGAGGTTCACGTTCTGAATGTAAGTGCCGGTGATGTCACCGTAGATTCCCCGGGTCTCATTGGTCAGCGGCAGCACCGGGGCGTCGAAACGAGGAAAATCCCCGCTATCGGCCTGCTGGGCGAGTTCGATGCGTCCGTTCTCGGTATGAACCAAGGCGAGCGCCCCGGCGATCCCCCCGGTCGCGCGCAGCTCGGCAGGGTTTTGGAACATCAAGACATAGTTGCGGGGGCCCTCGGCGCCCAGCATGGCCGGCAGCAGTTGCACCGCACGGTTGAGGGCGTCGATTGTGGTGTCCGTGGTCGCTACCGTGGTCTGCAGCTGTGTGGCCGCGTTGGTGACCACGTCGAGGGTTTCTGTCGTATCGATGGAGGACGCCCGGGTAGTGGCGGCGGTGAGGGCCGTGGAGGCGAGGGCGACGTCGCCCTGCGCGTCGACGAGCGGCTGCAGGTTAATGGCGCCGTCGACGGGCTTGAACGCATTGAGATCGACCGTGGTAGCGACTTCAGCGAGGGGGCCCACGGCATCCTGGGCCACGTCATCGACGACGCCGGCGAGCTCGCGTACCGCGGTGAGGTTGGGGCCCAGCCAGGGCAGCACCTCGTAGGCGCGCCAGATGGGGTCGCTCGTGAGGCTGGCGGCGGTGGCTGAGTGACTTTGCAACTCGTCGACGGACTGCGCGGCCGCATCGCCGTCGGCCGCGAGAATCTGCTCTTGAATGGTGGAGGCCAGCGGGATGGCGCTCTCGAGCTCACCCTTGGCGAGATAGCCTCGCACGCCGACCCACGCCGTGGACAGAACCACGAGCGCCAGCACCCCGAGAACCACCCACAACACGATTTTGCGACGCGGGTGCGACCGTTCGCTGCGGCGCGAACGGCGAGACGTCAGGGGCGTGGAGACCATACGAGCATTAAAACAGACGGGCCTTGGAGCCGAGACCGCTCTCGTCGCTCAGGCAGTGCGCCCAGCGGTCAAACCGGGTCAGGGCCGCAGCCTGAGAGAGGTTCTCGTGGCAGTAGTTCTGGCCAGCCGCCCCGAGGGACTGGCACCGGCCCGGGTCGGCCGCGAGCGCGATGACGGCGTCGACGAGAGCCGCCGGGTCGCCGGCGTTGGCGCGCACTCCCCCGCCCGAGAGTTGGAGTTCGCCGGCGGTGACGCTGCCGGCGTCGGTTGCGGCGAGTACCGGCAGGCCGGTGCTGAAGTACGAGGTCAGCTTGCTCGGTACCGACATCTCGGTGACCCCGGGCAGTTCGTTCACCAGCAGCAGGTCGGCGCTGCGCAGGGTGGCCTGAAAGTCGGCGTCGGGCAGCGCGTCGAGAAACTGAATGCGGGTGATGCCCCGGGCGCGGGCGAGCAACGCCTCGCGCTGGTTGCCGTTGCCGAGCAGCACGAACCGCAGCGGCAGGCCGCGGGCGTCGGCCAGCCGGGCGGCCTCCACGACGTTCTCGAGGCCCTGTTTCACGCCCATGTTGCCGGCGTGCAGCACGACCGTGTCGGTCGCTGCCCAGCCGTGGGCGGTGCGCACCGCGGCCCGGTCGACGGCGGGGGGCTCGGGCAGGTGGGTCCAGTTGCGAATGACGTGCACCGCGTCATCCGTCACCCCGAGGGTGCGCACGAGAGCGAGCTTGAAGCGGTCGTGGATCACGGCAACACCGGTGGCGTGACGCAGGGTGGCGCTTTCGATGCGGCGCATGAGCGCGGCGGTGCGGCCGCCGCCGGTGCCGGTCTCGGTGAGGCCCAGGCTGTAGAGGTCTTGCACCCAGATGCCCACCGGCAGGCGGCGGTGCAGCAGCCGGGCACGGGAGAGGGCCACAGCAGTGGAGAACAGTGCCGGGGAGACGAGCAGCAGCACCTGGGGGCGGCCCCAGCGGGTGGTGAGCAGGCGCAGGCCAAAGGAGAGTTCGGAGAGCAGGCGTTGCAGGTTGCTGGGTTGGGCGGGAACGTAGTGGCGCAGGCGGGTGACGGGAACACCGTGGATGCTCTCACGGGTGGTGCGGGCACCGTAACCGTCGCGAATGCGCCACTGCGGGTAGTGCGGATGCGCGGTGATGACGCGCACGCAGTGCCCGAGTGCGGTGAGACCCTCGGCGAGCGCCGTCGTGTAGGGGGCATTGCCGGTGGCTTCGGGGGCGTAGTGCAGGCCGATAATCAGGATGCGCAGGGGGCGGGTGGTCACGAGAAAAGAGTATCCCCCGTTTAGGGGTCACAGGGAGGGAGTATCGACCTAGACTGTTTTTTGCCAGCCTGACGACCAGCGCGGGCAGGAGGCACCGTGACGCAACGCTCGAAAGCACCGGTGGTGTCGCTCGCCCGGGCACCCGGGGAACGCGCCGCCTGGAACCGGCCCGCCGCCGTGGTCTATCTGTGGGGCCTGTGCGAATTGCTGTTCGTGACGAATCCGCTGCAGATCAGTTCGGGCCTGCGGGTGCGGGTGCTGAGATTGTTTGGCGCCGAGATCGGCCGCAACGTGATCTTTCGCCCGCGCACCCGGGTTCGGTTTCCGTGGAAGCTGCACATCGGTGACGACTGCTGGATCGGTGAGGGCGTGTGGTTTCACAACCAGGACCACATCTATCTCGGCCACGATGTCGTCATCTCGCAGGAGAGTTTTCTCACCACCGGCAGCCACGCCCACCGGCGCGACATGGGCCTGCTCACCCGCCCGATTCACATTGAGCCGGGAGTCTGGGTCACGACCCGCAGCATTGTGCTCGGCGGTAGCCGCATCGGCCGGTCGGCGCTGATCTGCCCGGGGACCGTGGTGTCGGGCGACGTGCCCGCCAATGCGATCTTCGGAACCGCCGCCGGCACGGTGCTGGGACAACGATTCGAGTGAGTGCGCCCTTCGTGCTCTACCTCGCGGTGATACCGCGCTACCGCCAGGAGTGCATCGACCTCGTGACCGAGCAACTCGGGTCACGCCTGGCCCTGTATGCCAGCCCGGCGCACCTCGACCCCTCGGTGACCACCGGCATCCGGCCGGGCAGCTACGTGAGCGTGCGCCTGGTGCGGATGCTCGGCAACCGGGCCTTTCTGCAGCTCGGCGGCTGGGGCGCGGTGCTGCGGGCTCGAACCGCGGTGCTTGACCTCAACCCGCGCAGCCTGTCGGCCTGGCTGCTACTGCTGGCCCGGCGCCTGACCGGGCGCCGCACCCTGGTGTGGGGCCACCTGTACCCGATGCAGGGCAGCGCTTCGCCGACCGCGGTGCTGCGCCGCGCGATGCGCCGGTTGGCGCACGGCACGATCACGTATACCTATTCCAGTCGCGAACAGGCCGCGACCGACCTGCCCGGCCACCCGGTGTGGGTGGCTCCGAACGCCCTTTACCGGCAGGCGAGCGTGACGGCGGGTACAGAGGTTGTCGAGGGCGGTCAGGGCCTTCACGGCGGCGAGGGCCCATCAGGCGGCGAGCGCACCGACGTGATCTATGTCGGCCGGTTTGCGCCGGCCAAGAAGGTCGAGCTGCTAGTGCGCGGCTTTGCCCAGTTCAGCCGTGCGGTGCCCGAGGCCCGGCTGGTCTTGATCGGTACCGGCGAGACCGAAGCCGCACTGCGTGCCCTGTGCGCCGAGCTCGGCGTGACCGACCGGGTGCGGATGCCCGGCTGGATCGACGGCGCCAACGCCCTGCGGCCCGAGTACGCGGGCGCATTCGCCTCGGCGTCACCGGGGTTCGCCGGCCTCGGACTCACCCAGTCGTTCGGGTTCGGGGTGCCCTGCCTGGTGGCCCGCGACGAACCGCACTCCCCCGAGATTGAGCTCGCCGACCACGGCGGCGTGACCTGGTGCGCGAGCGACTCACCGCAGGCACTCGCCGACGGCCTGCACAAACTCTGGGCACACCGCGATCAGACACCGGATGCGAGTCTGAGCGACCTCGTGCGGCAGCGTTACAGCGCCGAGGCCATGGCGGCGGGGTTGCGGGCCGCGCTCGAGGGTGACGCGCCACGCGAGGTAGGGTCGGGGCGACGCACGGCATCCGCTACCGAGATTGGAACCCCCATGGAGTCAAACCTCACCGGTCGCGGGCGGCTGCGCGGCCCCGCCGAATCCGCGGTGCGCACGGTGCTGCAGCGCCTGGCCGTTGGCGCGAACGTGACCGTGGGTCAGAGCCTGCGCGTGGGCCGCGGCGCCATCGTGAGCGCCCCCCACGACCTGCGCATTGGCGACTGGGTGAGCATCGGCCCGCGCTCCATCGTCGAAGCCGACGGCAGCATCGGCGATTTTGCCCTGATCGGCAAGTCGGTGCAGATCATGGGCCGTGACGATCACGCGATCGACGAGATCGGAACGCCGTTCATCTTCTCGACCTGGGCCGGCGACCGCCCGGCCACCCCGCGTGACCGCGTCACCATCGGCCGGGACGTGTGGATCGGCGGCGGCGCCGTCGTGATGGGCGGCGTAACCGTGGGGGAAGGCGCCATCGTGGGCGCCGCCAGCGTCGTCACCCGTGACGTGGAACCGTTCACGATCGTGGTCGGTAACCCGGCCCGGCTGATTCGGCGACGGTTCGCCGGCTCGGCCGACGAGGTGGCGCACAGCCGTGGCCTCGATGAGCTATCGAAGCGGATGCGCGCGGCGGCCACGCAGACTCGATAGCGGCGGCGCGGCTCGCTCTGCCGGGCCGGCGACGAAGGGTTCACCGGGTGCGTCAGGTGCGGGCTCGTCGGCCGCCTGCGACGGATGCCCGGCCACGGCGGCCGCCCCCACCAGCGCGAGCGCCAGCGCGAGCGCCACGGCGAAGCCCTTGTCTTCGGTCGTCGCCCCAAAGGGCAGCAGGCACACCCAGAACAGGGCCGCGCCCCGCACCGCCGTGCTCTCGAGCAGCCACGGCTCACCGGGCATGCGGCGCACCAGGGAGTAGACGATGAGGGCCAGGCTCACGAACAGCACGATGGTGCCGAACAGCCCGAACTTGGCCGGGTACATGAGCGGGGTGTCGAGGGAGAAGTTGAGCAGCCCCGACCCCGGGTTCGGATTGGGAAAGAACTCCCCCACCCCCTGCCCGAAGAACGGAGATTCAACATAGATCTGCCCCGCATAGGCGTAGGCGCGTTCACGAATGGCACCGGAGTAGTCCTGCGACACATCCGAGTTGAAGACCGTGAGAATCGACGCCAGCCGATCGGTGACGAACGTTCTCGACGAGAACAGGGCGCCGGCCGTGGGCAGCAGCACCGCGATGGCGGCGACGGATGCCACACCGCCCAGCACCAAGTGCGAGAAACCCACCCGCTGCTTACGGGCCGCACCGGCCATGCCGGCGAGCACCACGATCAGCAGAATACCGGTGCGGGTTCCGGTCACGAGCACGGCCACGACGAGCGCCGCGGCGAGCGCCATCCAGAGCAGGTTGCGTCGGCCCCCGGCCAGGCCCAGCCCGAACGACAGGGCCAGGGCGATCGAAATGGCCACGATCGATGACAGCAACGACTGGGTGCTGTCGACTTCGCCAAAGCCGCGGCGTTGGATCCACGCCACCGCGAACGCGAGGGCCGACACCGTGCCGATGACCAGGGTCAGGCCACGCACGAACCTGAGCGTCAGCACGGTGCAGGCGCTCACGCCGAGTACCACGCCGGCGGGAATGAGCAGGTAGGTGAGGGCATCCCGGGCCCAGTCTTCAAACGGGATGCCGCGCACCGCGAGGCTATGGAACGCGGTGACGAGCAGAATCCAGCCGGAGAGCAGGGCGCAGCCGAGCAGGGCCGGCCGAAATCGTTGCACCAGGTGCGGCGGCAGGTCGTGCTTGAGGTGCACGAGGGCGAACACCACGAAGATGATGACTCCGATGACGTAGCCGAGCTTGGTGGGCGTGAGGCCCTCACCGGTCTGAAAGGCGAGCAGGGCGCCGCCGCAGAACCAGACCAGGGCTGCCATGGGTCGGGCATGGCCGGGCGTCATGGGTGGCTCCCCTCGGGGGCTGTGGCGGTGGTTGTGGCTGTGGTTGTGGCCGTGGTCGTCTCGGCCGGAAGCAGGCGTGGAGCAGGGCGCTGCCCGGAGCGGCGCTTCGGCGCGCGGGCACGCAGAAACGGCACCTCCAGAAAGCGGTAGCTGAGCGCGGTCAGCACCACGGCGAGCGCAACGCCGATGGCCGCGAGCACCGGCATGGGCAGGCCGAGGCGCTCGTGGCTCAGCACCTGCATGGGAACGAGATGCCACAGGTACAGGCTGTAGCTGACCCGGCCGAGCAGCGCGAGCGGGGCCACCTCGAACAGCCCCACCACGCGGTTGCCGTGCCAGACGGAGCCGAGCACCACGAGCGCCACGGACGCGACCGTGACGAGGGGAAACCCGAGAAAACGGTAGGGCGGCAGCTTCTCGTTCGATCCCCACAGCACCCACACCAGCAGGGCGGCGAGCGCGGTCAACAGGATCACGGTGCGCAGCCACGGAGCGACGGCAAATCGCGGGGGCCGGGCGGAGAGCATCCAGAGCGCGGCGGCACAGCCCACGAGCAGCTGGCCCGAGCGGGCGAAGGGCCCGTAGTAGAACCATTCGCCGGTGCCGGGCAGGGCCACGATGTACAGCGCGGCGGCGAGCGCGATGGTGACGACCGCCAAGCGGCCGGCCGAGACTCCGCGGCCACGCGCCCAGTACAGGCCGAGCGGCCAGAGCAGGTAGAAGATCCACTCCACCGACAGCGACCAGGTGTGCCCGAACATCACCATCTGAGTCAGGTCGAGGCCTTTCACGAAGGTTCCGGCCTGAACGGATGCCAGCAGCGCGTCACCGGCGGCGCCCGACACGGACTGCGGAAAGTTCAGCACGGCCATGGCGAGGGTGGCCACCGCGAGCAGCCCGATGAGCGCCGGGTACAGCCGTCGAACGCGCCGCTTCAGAAACGTACCGTACCGGAAGGCCAGGCTTGCCGGGGTGGTGCCGCGCCAGAGGATGCTCGTGATGAGAAAGCCGCTGAGCACGAAGAAGATGTCCACGCCCACGTAGCCGCCAGGAAAGTAGGGCAGATACGGGTGCGCCCAGTGCACGGAGATGACCGCGAGAATGGCGATGGCGCGGATGCCGTCGAGGTATTGAACTCGATCGGTGCGGGAACCGAGCTGGGTGGTCATGCGCAAGTCCTCATCTTGTCGGTCGGTCACTGGGCCTGTCTTTATGCCTGTTTCTTATGCCTGTTTTTTCGCCGCGAGTCGGCTCAGCAGGCTTTCCAGCGGGCGCAGTAGGGCATCCTTTGCCTTCTGCGCCGAAGCGGAATAGGCCTGGCCGGTTGACCCCGACACTCCCCCGAGGGCGGGCCGGGCCGTGAAACGCACGAGGGACAGCCGTTTCAGCGCGAGGCCCGCCGCGAGTTGCGATGCCACGGCGTGTTCGAGGTAGACGCCTCGGTCGTCGTCGACGAGAGTGCCGGCGGCAACGAGCATCCGCTGCCAGACGTCGACGCTCGCCCCGACAAACCGAGTGTCGACGTAGTCGCGGTTGAGGCTCATGCGTGCGGCGACCTCGCCCGGCCGCAGCGGGCGCAGCAACTGGTCGGCGTTGGCGAGCGTGAGCCGGCCCGTGGCCTTGTAGACGGTGGTGTCGCCGGGCAGGCAGAGTTCGGTCAGTGCGCTGCCGATGGCGGCCATCTCAATGGCGCCCTTGCCGCGCCGGATCTGTTCGGGCGTGGCCGTGTAGTGCAGCACCGCGACGGTGTCGGCGAGCGCAGCGGGCGTGCGTGAGAGCAGCAGGTCGCGGTCGGCGGCGCTGGTTTCGACCAGGGCGAGCGCGAATCCGGCGGCGTGCGCGGCCTCGGCCCACACGGGCAGGGCCTGCTGATACTGCCGCAGGCGTTCGTCGACGGCCTGCACGGTGAGGCGGGTGGCGACGTTCGGATTCACCGTCGCGGTGAGCAGCACCAGGGGGCGGGGCGGGGTCATCGGGTTCTCCGGTATTCGTGGGTCACGCCAAGAAGCAGCAGGGTCAGCAGCAGAAGTTGTGCGCTCAGCGAGGCCCACGCGATGCCGGTCGCCCCGAAGGCGCTGCCGAGGGTGGCGACGAGGGCCAGCTGGGCGCTGACGACCACGGCGACGGCCGCGGCGGCGAAGCGTTCCCGGCCGAGGGCCTGCAGGCCCACGAGCAGCGGCGCCGAGAGGATCGACACGGCCGACACCAGGCAGAGAATCCGCAGCACATCGACGGACGCGGCGTAGGCGTCACCGAGCACGAACGGCACGAAAACGGGTGCGATGACGAACATGACTCCGCACAGCGCGAGCGCTGCGACGGGCAGCCAGACCCCGGCACGCAGCGCGCGGGCAGCGGATGCGACACTGCCCGAGCGAGCGATGAACGGTGCCGCCGCGGAGGCAAAGGCGGCCGCGAGCAGGCCGAGGGGCTGGGTCCAGCGATTGACGGCCCCGTAGATGCCGGCCGCCGGCGCCCCGCCGACGAGACCGAGAAGTGGCAGGTCGAGCGATTGGGCACTCACCGCGAGTCCGGACACCCCGAAGTATCTCGACCCCGTGTAGGGGCTTCTTCGGAAGGGGTGACCGAAGCGGGGGCGCAGAGCGACGGGCGTGAGCAGCCATCCGGTGGCGGCCGCGGCGAGTGACCCAATCGACAGGGCCGCCCAGAGCACGTCACGGCTAGTGCCGCCGAGGGCGATCAGCACGAAGAAGGCGCCGACGGCCACGAGCCGGTCGGTGACGATCGACAGGGCCACGACCTCGGCGCGGCGGGCCCCGCGCAGCGCCACCTGCATGCTCTGGTTGAGCATGATGCAGAACGTGACGGGGGCCGCCATCCACAGCGCGGTCTGCGGAAAGATCAGCACCGCCGCGAGTGCGCCGAACAGGCAGATGACGGCCGCGATGATGAGTTTGCCGAGCAGGCGAGCGCCGAACTGCCGGGTGGTGAGGCGGCCGGTGGTGAGTTCACGCACCCAGAGGGTGTTGGTTCCAAAGTCGAGAAAGCCCGCGGCGACGATGCCGATGGCGATCGCGGCGACGATGAGGCCGTACTGGGCGGGCGAGCTGTCGCGGGCGGCGACGACGTAGATGACCGCGACCAGGACCTGGGCGCTGCCGGTGGAGGCGGCCAGGGCCAGGGCCTGGGTGCCAACGCCGCGCCGGGCTGGGGTCTGGGGCTGGGCCTGGGCAGGGGCCGGCAGCGTGTCGTTGCGATGGTCTCGTTTCACGGCGGGGTTCGCTTCACAGCAGGGCCTGCGCGAATGCCGTAGCCGTGAGGCCGGGCCGAGGCAGCGGTCGGGGCTGCGCCGCACAGGTTGACATGGTCTGCGCGATCTCGGCCGGGGACAGCGGGCACCAGGTGGCGGCGGCGGGGAGGGCGGCGGCATCCGTCTTTAATGATCGTGCACCGGAGGCCAGCACGCGTGTGCCGGCGGCGGCGGCCTTGCCGAAGAGTCCGCTCGGGCCTTCGTTGCTGTGGGCCAGCACCACGCAGTCGGCGGCGGCCACGGCGGAGTCGAGCTCATGGTCGGTGAGCACGCGGTCAATCAGGCGAAAGTCGATGTGGAGCGCGCGCAGCTCGGCGAGCAGGTGGGCGAGGGGGGCCGTGCTGGCCGCGTTGTCCGCGTCGTTGTGGCGCACGGTGTCGTCGATCTGACCGGCGATCAGCAGACCGACCCGGGCCTGCTGCTCGGTGGGCAGCAGGGCGAGCGCCGCGACAATGGTCGGCAGGTTTTTGCGGCACGTGATGGCGCCGAGCACGGCGAACCAGTAGAGCGGCTGCTGAAGGGACCACGAAGCGCGCAGCGACTGAACGCTGTCGGGAGTGGCCGTCATGGTGACCGGGTCGGGAGCGATCGCGAAGGCGCTCGTGCCCGTGAACGTCGCGGCCTTCAACACGGATACCCGCACCCGCGCCGCTCGGGTGCCGCGCCGGATCAGAGCGGTTCGCAGCACGGTTTTGAGGGCTTGCACGCCCGGCAGCGCCTGAGGGAAGGCGCTCTCACGCATGATGAGCAGCGAGAGTTCACCGCGCCCCCGCCAGGTGGGGTTGCGGCCGAGGGCGAGCGTGAGGCTGTCACCGTTGGGGACGACCACGAGGGTGGTGCCCAGGCGGTGGGACAGCTCGGCCAGGGCGGGGAGGGTGAAGGTGGTGGCGGTGAGGAGGGTGAGGCGGGGTGGCTTGGCTGTGGCGGCTTCGGTGGCCAGCTCGGCGAGGTGGGTGGCGAATTCGGGCGTGGCGGTGGCACCGGGCCGCAGCACGATGAACACGTCGTCACCCCGAGACAGGGCAGCCTCCGCGAGCAGGCGCACGTAGTAGAGGCGGTGCCCTCGAGCGATGCTCTCTACGATCAGGGTGGTGCGGGGCTGGGCGTGATGCTGGGCCGAGTTCGGCTGGTGGTCGTCGCGGCCCGGCTTGGTTGGCTGGGTGGTGCGCTGGGTGGTGCGCTGGGTGGTGCGCTGGGTGGTCAAATCGCACCGTCCGACACGAGTACGGCGCGCATGGTGCGCCAGAGGATGACGATGTCGCCGGTCAGGCTCCAGTTTTCGACGTAGTAGAGGTCGAGGCGGATGCTGTCTTCCCAGCTCAGGTTGGAGCGTCCGCTGACCTGCCAGAGGCCGCTCATGCCGGGTTTGACGAAGAGGCGGCGGTGGGCGGCGGAGTCGTAGAGGTTGACCTCGCCCTCGCGCTGCGGGCGGGGGCCGACGAGGCTCATGTCGCCCCTGAGTACGTTGATCAGCTGAGGAAACTCGTCGAGGGAGTATTTGCGCAGCGCTCCGCCAACCCGGGTGAGGCGCGGGTCGTTGCGCACCTTGAAGAGCGGGCGGTCGGCCGTGCCCTGTTCTTTGAGCAGTGCCGCGAGTTGATCGTCGGCGTTGACGCGCATGGTGCGAAATTTGAGCATGTTGAAGAGCTGGCCGTTGAGGCCGACGCGTTCCTGGCGGTAGAAGACCGGGCCGTCGCTCGTGAGGGCGACCAAGACGGCGAGCACGATGAGCGCCGGGGAAAGCACGAGCAACAGCAGGCCCGAACCGGCCACGTCGAAGGCGCGCTTGGCGAACCGTTTGCCCCCCTCGAAACTCGGGGTCTCCACGTGGATGAGCGGAAATCCGGCCACCGGGCGGGTGTGGATGCGCGGGCCGCCGATATCGGTCAGGCTCGGCGCCACAACCAGGTGCTGGCGCCCCGGCTCGAGGCCCCAACTGAGCTCACGCACCCGCTCGGGCGGCAGCTCATCGGCGCTCGTGATGATCACGGTGTCGGCACCGCTCGCCGTGAGGGCAACCATGATCGTGTCGAGGGTGCCAATGACCGGGATATCGGTGTCGGGCAGGTTCTGCGGGCTTTTGGTGAGCACGGTGCCGGGGATGCAGGCGCCCACGACGTGGTAACCGGTCTCGGGCTGCTTACCCAGCTCGCGGGCCAGGTGGGTGGCGCTGGCTTGCGAGCCGACGAGCAATACCTGGGAGGAGCAGCGCCCCATGCGGCGTTCGGCGCCGAGCCATTGCCGCCAGATCCAGCGGGAAAACAGCAGAATCGCGAGGCCCAGGGGCAGGGCGATGAGAATGTAGCCGCGGGCCAGGTCGATCTTGACCAGGAAGGCGATGATGGCGATGAGCCCGAACAGGCGCAGCGTACCGTCGGCGATGGCCTTGTATTCGGCGGTGCCGGTGCCGAGCACGCGCGATTCGCGCGTTCCGTAGAGACGGAGGGTAAGCATCCACGCAAGAATGGTGACCACCGAGATCGTGGAGTAGCTGAGGGTCGTCATGGTGGCGTTACTGAAATTCACCGGGGTCGAGAAGCCGAGCCAGGCGATTTGCACGCCGAAGACGACCCAGATGAGAACGAGAAAGTCGGTGAGCACGACGCGCATCGCGTAGGCGCGGTGCCAGTCGGGGGCAGCATCCCGACCGATGGTCTGTACCGGTGAGGTGCGTGCCCGGGCGGCCTGCGCCTCGGAGGCTGCTTCGGCTATGCGCGGGGTGCGGCGGCGCGTGGGCGTGAACGCCGGGCCCGGTATGCGGTGTTCAAATGCCATATCGCTTCCCACTTGCGTCTGTCGGTACGGTTCGTGCCTGTCGGGAGCGAGGAGACCGACCACTGAAATAACGTACCCCAAATGGGGGGTGGATAACAGAGTCTTTGTGACCTGATCGGGGGGTATGTGATGAAAAGCCGAGATCAGCTCAGCAAAAGCCGTGTTGCGCTGGCCCCGCGCGCGGGTGCGTACCATTCGACGGAGATTGGCTGGTAGGTGAGTGACCGGGGCTTGAAAACAGTCGTTTTCGGGGTGAAACTCCGTCGAATGGTACGGGGGCGCGGGGCTCGAGGGCCGGCCGTGAGCCCTGGGCTGGGGCGGGTTCCGGGGCCGGCGACGGGGCATCCGTCGACCGCCTCAGGCGTGGGCGTACCATTCGACGGAGTTTGGGGCAGCAGGGACAGGTTTGAGGCCGGAGGGGCCGTTAGCGGGGGGAAACACCGTCGAATGGTACGGGGGCGCGGGGCTCGAGGGCCGGCGACGGGGCATCCGTCGTCTGCCTCACGCGTGGGCGTACCATTCGACGGAGATTGGGGCACCAGGGACAGGTTTGAGGCCGGAGGGGCCGGGCGGGGGGGGAAACACCGTCGAATGGTACGGGGGCGAGGCGAACCGGGGTGGAGCTGGAGCACCGGGAACGCGAGAACAGCTCTGCCGGGCTCGCGAGCCTGCCGCGGGGTTGGGCGCTGGCGCGCCCAACCCCTTGCCCTCGGTATTGCTGCCGGGCTCTTCGAAGCCCCACGTGCGGCCACCCGGGCGCGGATGTCACCATCACCGCGCGCGGGTTGACCTCCCGTAGTTTTGCGGGTGAACAAAGTTGGCTCGCGGCTGAACTCCGTCGAATGGTACGGGCAGTTCTGTTGTGCGGCGGTGTGGGCGACGAGGTGAGTATTCGAGGCTTTGATAGCCGCCCAATCGTGCAGTTCAGAGCCCCCGAGCGGGCGAAAGAGAGCGAATGGTGTCATCGCTCAGTGCCACTGGCCCGCTTGCGGTCAGTAATGACGCCAGTGTCGGCGCCGAAATGGATCTTTGGGTGCCGTGCCGGGCGTCCGAGAGCCACGAGGTTGTCGCAAATTCGGACCCTCCGGTGCAACATCGAAAGCTGCTACGTTCTCTCCCGATGTCGAACGCTCAATCGACGTTACTTCTGCCGCAGTTCAATTTCACAACACTCGGTGCTTCGACTGACTTCCAGAGTGGAGCCGATGCGCGTGTCTGGATCGACCGAACCGATGGAGCGCCCCTGTCTGAGTCATACCCACCCCCCTGTAGCCACTGCTTCTGGGTGGACACTTTGGCATTCTTGGAATGCACCGTCATCGCTCGGCTCACCAGGGCATCTTCACTACACGGACCAACCGGTCCTCATGGTCGCTAACCGCGATGCCGCTCGAGCTGACCAAACTATGTTGTTGTTCGGTGGAATGGCAATCGCTTTAGCCCTGCCATGAATATGGGACCAACATAGGGGGCTTTTGGCCAAGGTCATGGGACCACCTGAATGGCCAGTTATGGGACCACTCGGCGAGCCTTGCTGGTGGTTTATCCGCTGTTACCTTGCTCTGCAGGCCTGGCGTGGTTGCCACCCGCTGCGGGTGCAGGGACGAGTGCCGCGGGGGTGCGGGGTGTGGAGTGTCGGTGGGTGGTGAGAGGGTCGGGGTGAAAGGTGCGTTCCTGTCTCCGACAGTGGGAGCTGGTGCAGCACGATCACCCGGCAGAATCGGCCGCTACTTGGGGTGTCGATAAATACCAGACTCAGAAAATGTTCTTGAGATTCTCTGGTATTTGTCTTCATTCAGGAGTAAACTGAGAATATGTCACAGACACTCTCGTCGGACACAGATGCCGACCACAATCCGGTAGACCAGCTCGCCCACATCAACGAGCTGCTCGCCAAGGCCCTGACCGGGCTGACCTACTCACTACAAGAAGATGCCGAGTCGCTCGCGCTGATGGACGGGCTCGAGCAACTCGGCCGCCGCCTCGATGGCGCCCGCGTCGCCTCAACAGCGGATGTCGCCCGCCGGGCCGACGTCGAGTACGACGGCGGCACCGACACCCTGTCTGAACGCATGGGCTGCACGGGCAAGCTCGACCTGATCATGAGCGTCACCCACGTGTCGGTGCGGGAAGTGAAGCGACGCATCAGCCTGGGTGCGCTGACGTCCGTGCGGTCAGAGGTGGGACAGCTGCGACCGGCCGTGTTTCCCACCGTGAGTGCGGCACTGGCTGCGGGGGAGATTGGCGTGGACTCGGCCGAGATCATCGCGAAAGGGTTGCAAGAGGTCATCCGGCAGGCCGACCCCTCGGATCTGCACCTCGCCGAGCGGGTGCTCGTCGCCAACGCGACGGGCGCCCTCAATGCTGACACCGCAGGGCTGCCGGGTGCCGGTATCGCGTTGCCGGCCGATCGGATGCGGGTATTGATGCACGAGTGGCAGGCCCGCCTCGACCCCGACGGCATCGCACCCCAGGAAGAGGCCCGGGAAGCCAAGAGCAGCATCAGCTTCGGCTCATTCGAACGAGGCCTCTACCGAATCTTCGGCGGCGTCACCCCCGACCTGCGCGGCGAGTTCGAGACGTATTTCGCGTCACGACTGTCGGCGCGGGCGACGGTGAAGTTTCTGCCCACGGCCGGACAGACCGAGCTGGACGGGACCGAGGGGTCCGAGGGGTCCGAGGTCGTGCCTGACACCGAGGTCGTCGATATCGACCGTCGCCCCGCCGGGGAAAAGCGGGCCGACATTCTGCGCGACATGGTCCGCGAAGCGGCCCGCGACCCGAAAGCCGGAGTGATGGGCGGCTCAGCCCCCACCGTCACCGTTCACGTCAACGCCGTCGACCTCAACGCCGGCCGCGGCGTCGGCTGGATCGACGGAGTCGAAGCCCCGGTGTCGCTCACGACCGTCGACCAGGCCCTCTGCAGCGGCGGATTCATCCCCGTCCTGTTCGGCCCGAACAACGAGGTCCTCCGAGTTGGCGATAAACGGCGGGCGTTCTCCCCAGCGATGACCAAAGCAATCATGTCTCGCGACGGTGGCTGCATCATCCCGGGTTGCGACATTCCGGCGTACTGGACCGAACTCCACCACGTGAAAAGCTACGCCCAGGGCGGCAAAACCGAAGTCGCCAACGGAGTCTGCCTCTGCTACCGACATCACCACGCCATCGACACCTCGGGCTGGCAAATCCGCATGACCCACGGCAGGCCCGAAGTACTCGGCCCAGCCTGGATAGACCCGAGCCAGACGTGGCGGCCCGCACAAAACCACCGCGCCAACCGCAGTGTGAGCTGAGGCGTTGGGGGCTTCCGCGGTCTGAGGATTGGCTTGCGATGGTCTCGACACGCGCGCGAAGTGCATGCGCGCTGCTCGACCAACGGAAGAAGGGAAGGCACGCTCCCGCGGTCTGAGGATTGGCTTGCGATGGTCTCGACACGGGCGCATAAGGCGCGCGCCCTGCTCGACCAACGGAAGGGGGAAGGCACGCTCCCGCGGTCTGAGGATTGGCTTGCCATGGTCTCGACACGGGCGCATAAGGCGCGCGCCCTGCTCGACCAACGGGAGGGGGGAGGAAGGCGCGCTCCGCGGTCTGAGGAATGGCTTGCGATGGTCTCGACACGGGCGCATAAAGCGCGCGCCCTGCTCGACCAACGGAAGGGGGAAGGCGCGCTCCGCGGTCTGAGGATTGGCTTGCGATGGTCTCGACACGCGCGCGAAGTGCATGCGCGCTGCTCGACCAACGGGAGGGGGAAGGCGCGCGGCCTGGTCGACCAACGGGAGGGGGAAGGGGCGCGGCCTGGTCGACCAACGGGAGGGGGAAGGCGCGCTGCTCGACCAACGGGAGGGGGAAGGGGCGCGGCCTGGTCGACCAACGGGAGGGGGAAGGGGCGCGCGCTGGTCGACCAACGGGAGGGGGCAGGCGGTGGGCGGCGCAGAACGACGGCTAGTTGAGGGAGGTCACGGCCCAGGCTATGAGGGCGATGTCGAAGAGCACGAAGAGCGTGATGCCGAGGATGATCCAGGGGCGGTGGCGGGCAGCGTCTTTGGGCACATGGCGCACCGGCGGCTTAGAGCGAAAGATAGTCATCAATTCTTGACCCGAGAACGCCGAGCCACTGGTTCAGGAAGGGTGCCGTGGGGTGCCGCAGCGTCCTCAACGGGTGCGACATCGCTGCCATACCCGTACCCATAACCGTACCCGTATCCGTAGCGCCCATAACCATAGGCGTCGGGCCCCTTGGTCGGCAGCATCGTGAGCACCAGACCACTGACCGGAGCACCCACGTTGTCGAGGGCCGAAATGGCACTCTTCAACTGGTTCTTATGGGTGCGCCCTGCCGCCACGATGATGATCGCGCCGCCGACGTTTTTGGCGAGCACCGCGGCATCCGTCACCGGAAGCAGCGGCGGAGAGTCGAAGAGCACGACATCGAAGGTCGCATTGAACTGCGCGATGAGGGCGGTCATGCGGGCGGATCCGAGCAGCTCGCTCGGGTTGGGCGGCACCATGCCGGCCGGCAGCACCGAGAGGCCGCCGCGACCCCAGGGCTGGATGACATCCGCGAGCTCGGCCCGCCCGATGAGCACATCGGTGAGGCCGACGGCACCCTCCATGCCCATGTAATCCGCGAGCTTGGGGCGCCGCAGGTCGGCGTCGACGATGAGTACGCGGCTGCCAGCGTCGGCGAGGGCGATGGCGAGGTTGGCGCCGGTCGTGCTCTTGCCCTCACTCTCGATGGAGCTCGTCACGACGAAGGCACGCTCGGTGCGGCCCACGTCGAGAAACTGCAGGTTGGTGCGCAGGGTGCGGAACGACTCCGCCCGCGGGCTGCGCGGATCGACGTGCACGATGAGGGGCCGCTCCCCCGCCTTCGGGTCGAAGACGATGCCACCGAGAATCGGCACGTCGGTGATCTGGGTCACGTCGCGCTCATTGCGGATGCGGGTCTCGAGGGTCTCGCGCAGCACGGCGACACCGAGGCCCAGCGCCAGGCCGACGAGTGCGCCGAGCGCGATGTTCAAGGGCACGTTGGGGCTGACCGGTGCCGCGGCGACGGTCGCCTCCTGCGCGGGGGTGAGCTTCACCGGGGAGATGGCATCCGCTGCCTCGGGAGTTTCGATGGTCTCGACGACCGCGGTGAGGCTCTGGGAGATCGCGTTTGCGGTGTCGGCGGCGCGAGTCGGGTCGGTGTCGACGACGGTGATGTCGATGATCGAGGTGTCAAGCGGCGCCGACGCGGTGATCTTGGTGCTCAACTGCGCGCTCGTGATGCCCAGTTCGAGGTTGGCGATGACGGGCAGCAAGACAATCGGGGTACTGACGAGGTCGGAGTAGGTCTTCACCCGCTGCACGGTGAAGCTGTTGCCCTGAGCCAGCTCGCTCGTGGTTCCGCTGCTCTGGGTGGAGACGAAGACCTTGGACGTGGCGCTGTAGGTGGGGGTCTGCAAAATGGAATACACCGAGGCCGCTCCGATGAAACCGAGCGTCAGGATGACGATGAGAATCCAGCTCTTGCGCAGGATGCGGATGTAGTCGCGAAGTTCCACTTCTACGGCCTTTCCCTGGAGTGCACGGGGGCACGGTGTGAATCCGCGCGCCGATGCGCGGGCAGGCCTCAGCGGAGCCTCAGCTTAGTTTCGCACAAATCAGGTCAATTGGCTCTTGTCTAGTCTCCCTTTCGGGGGCGCACGAGCAGATCGAGCTGGGGCGCTGGCAGCGCGCCGGAATCGCCACAACTCCACGAGACCTTATCTGATCAAGCCTCGAGATGGCTCTTTTTCCGTTAGCGCGAGGTCAGCTCGTGCTGATTTGTTCTACCCAATGATTCACTTGCCGGATGGCATCATCCAGTGAGTAGCTAATTTTGACCTCCGCTGCGGGGCGATCGTATTCGTCCTCCCAGAGCGGATTGCTCACGATGAGAGGCGGCCACCTCCGTGGAGGAAATCCGAGGTCCGTGGCTTCGGCAGCTCTGGCCGCAAAGACGTCCTCGGCCGCAATTCGCAGCGGACCGAGGTCTGTCGGCTGAGGATAAAACGTCTCGCGGATCAGGAGTAGATCCACGATGTCGCGCACTCGACTATTGCTAAA
Source organism: Cryobacterium frigoriphilum (assembly GCF_004403305.1). GTDB lineage: Bacteria > Actinomycetota > Actinomycetes > Actinomycetales > Microbacteriaceae > Cryobacterium > Cryobacterium frigoriphilum. The sequence continues at coordinate 34,269 of NZ_SOHE01000047.1, forward strand.
GATAGGAGGCTGATGCGGGTCAGAGCAGGCATGCAACTTCTGTGCCACCTGGTAGGCAAGAGTGATGCCAGCCAACTCCGCCGCAGTCTGGACACCAAAATACCCGAGCCGCGGAGCAGGGAAGCGTTCGGCAGCATCCGCGATGGCGCCCTCGGGGAAGGCTACTTCGACTTGGATGCGGCGCCACGTCACACCCTTGAGACTGAGAACAATGTGGAATCGTCGGGGCTTGACTCGGCGCGAGATGATCGCGATGACTGACACATTGGAGCGGGTGAGGGTGATGTCCCCCCACGGCTCGGCCAAGGCAGTATCGAGCGCGGAAAGAAATTGGTCGAGTTCTCCACGGAAGAGGGTATCCACGTCTTGCGTTGCGCGGCTGGCGAGTCCGAGTTTGTGTTCCAGATACACGCCTCCCTTGAGCAGGAACAGCGGATCACCATCAGGGCCCAGCGTTCGTTGGAGCGCGGCAACCACGATCGTGGACGCGAGAATCCACCCAGTCCTTGCGCCGGTGCCACCGGCAAGTTTCTGGGCATCTTGAACCCACCGATTGAGCATCGCCGCGCTTGAGGGGCGTCTGTCCTTGTCCGGGAGATCATTCAATGGATTCCCGGTCATGCTCGCTCCCCTAGTGCCCGGACCAGCTGGGAGTGCTGTTCATCGGTGACGCGGCCGAGAGCCCGGGCGTTTCTGATGGCTTGTTCCAGGAGCCCGCTGGGAATGCCACTATGAATCCCTTGGTCGATCGCCGTGGGAACGGTGACCGCGCGGATCCCCTCCCACCAACCAATTTGCTCCGTAGTGAGGTTGTCACTATGCACAACGTAGTAGTCGCCGCCTGAGCGCCGTATGCGATTTCCTTTGGGGACGGCCAAGTGAATCATGTTCGGATTAATATCGCACAGGTCATAGACCGCGAGAGCTGTGTCGTGGCTCAATGCAGCATCACGGGACCCGGTCCAGAGAACCGCGAGCATGAACTCATCCCGAGCGGTTACCGGGAGTTGATCAAATCGGTAGACGCCGTGCGCTGCACGTGACAGCTGCCCGCGATGGGCCAGCTTGGCCAGGTCGATTGCACTAGCCCCGACTGTCCTTGCATCGCGCGTGGTGACGTAGCCGTACTGCTCGACCGCAATCTCCCACAGCCGGTCCTGAACGCTCATCTCGCCCTTCCACGAAGTGTCAAAACTATACCATTTTAGGTATAGTTTTGGCGGAAGTTCGCTGACTTCCGAGTCTGTCCACCGAAGCGGTAGTTTGGACCTCATGAGCGAAACCCCGGCCGTTCCTGGAGCGGCGGCAGCTGAGGTAACGGCGCCTGACCCGTCAGCGCCTGAGCTCTCAGCGTCACGAGCCCTGACCGACGCGGCGACCGGCGTCGTGGCCGCGGTCGCCCTGGTGATTCTCGTGAGCACCGCCGTCGCCCGGTTCTGGATCACCGACCCGCACCTCAGCCTCGTACTCAGCTACCTCGCGGTGTGGGTTCCCCTGCTCGGCGCCATCGCTGCGGCCTGCTACCTGCACGGCACCCGCTCGCTGCGCCGCGACCTCGGCTTCTGGTTTCACCCGCTCGACCTGCTCTGGGGCCTGGCCGTGGGGCTACTCGCCCGGGTCGTGGCGAGCCTGATTGAAATTGCCGGCTACGGCCAGATGGGATCGGCCGGCGCAACATTCGGCGAGACCGTTTACGACTTCTGGTGGCTGTTCGGCGCGCTGCTGGCGCCCGTGCTGCTGGCTCCCGTCGTGGAAGAACTCTACTTTCGCGGCGTGGTGCTGCGCGCGGTGACCGGCGTCACCCAGCAGGGCGGCGCCAGCCGCACGGTCGCGATGTCACTGGCCATCGTGGTGAGCGCGCTCGTCTTCGCGCTCGTACACATCGTCACAATCGAGAACATGGATGCCGCACTCGTCATCGGCCTGTCGACCTTCGTCTTCGGGGTGGGCGCGGCAATTCTGGCCACGACGACGGGCCGTCTCGGCGGTGCCATCGTGGCGCACGTCACGTTCAACGGACTCGTGGTGCTGCCGGCGCTGTTCTGAAATTTGTTGGATGACGGCTCGGGGTCAGGCCGTATCCAGTGATGCGCCGCGAGCCTCAGCGGCGGCAGCGAGAATCGCGTCGCGCGCTGCTGCGTCAATCAGGCCGTGGTCGAAGGCGAGGCTGATCGCTTCGACCCCGGCGCCCACGATTACGTGTCGGCTTGAGTCCCACTCCACGGGTGCCCGGTCGAGTGCCGCGTCGGGTGTCGCGTCGGGTGTCGCGCTGCTGACGTAGGGCCAGGCCGACAGCTCCCTGAGCAGGACTTCACGGCTAATCAGACCGGCCGCGAACCGTTCGGCAATCTCGTAGGCCGTGGCTCCGGCGCTGCCCGCCGGCAACGGGTGGATGCCACGCTTCCTGGCCTTTTTGATGAGCACACAGATCGACACCTGCGAGACGCCCAGAGCCTCAGCGATTTCACGCTGATATGCGCCAGCCTCAAACGCGGCGCAGACAGATCTCATGTAGTCACGCCCGCTCACTTCACGCAGCGCACGCAACCGCCGAGCCGCCGCAATGGCATTCTCAACGTCGGGGTCTATCTCGGGGTGAGCATTGAATGGCTTCATTTTCATGAGTAACCTCCGCGGGATGCCCAAGGATATCCTCGGCGGTGGGTTAGTCAAGAGGGATGGCTCGGAGGGGTAATGCTGAGCCGAATACCTGATCAAAGATACCGTCCGTAGGTATGTTACGCGGCCTCAACGAGGGCCGGTCACCCCGTATTCGGGGCCAGAATAGATGTGACCCGATTTGGGGCACTTGTAGAATTTCGAGAGTCTTCAACCGCGCCGGGGACTTGACTATGATCAATTTCGCATCAACGTCGATGAGTCCGGATTTGGGGGAAGTGGACACTTGTCGGAAATGTGTCACCGCGTGTTCGCGTGAGTGATCTTAACCAAATCACGGGAGCATCGCATGGGCAAGCTGACCTACAACTCGCACATCACGGCGCACTTCGATGACCGGGTGCTCGCGCACCTGCAGCTTGTGGTTGGCGCCAAGTTGCGGCGCGGAGAGTCGTTCTACTTCAGCTGGACCGTCGACCCTGATCTGGGTGGCGGACGGAATTCGATCTGGATGAACCCGTCGATTCCGATGTCGTACAGCTACGTGGAAAATGTGTCGACGACGTACAACCGCGACTGGATTGAAGCACTGTCGGAATCGGCGAACTCGACGGTTGGGCTGCAGCTCGTACCCGAGCCGGCCCCGAGCGAGCCGGTGCTCGTCGCCGCGGGCGGTCGGCCGCGGCAGCGGCGATAGGGGCCGAGACTGCGGTGAGGCGGATTGTGGAGCCGGGTGGGGCATCCGTCGGCTGCAGGGTTTAGAGCTCGGCTGCCGCGGTTTGAGGGATGGCTCGCCGTGGTATCGACGGGCGCGCGTGTTTCGGCAGGCTCAACAACCGGCGTGCGCGCCCGCCGCCGGATCGAGCTTGTCGAGATCTCAACCAGCGGAAATGGTTGGGCGGGCGAGTTTGGGTGAGTCGCGGAGAAAGCACCCTCGTCTTGTGGATGAAGGTGCTTTCTCCGTGATTCAGGCGGCTGCCGCGGTTTGAGGGATGGCTCGCCTTGGTTTCGACGGGCGCGCGAAAGGCGTGCGCGCCCGCTCAACCAGCGGAAATGGTTGGGCGGGCGGGTCTCGGCTCAGCGGAGTTGTTGCTAGGGGCGGGCTACGGAGTGGCGGCGACGGGCCAGCACGAGGGTTGTGAGGCCCAGGATCAGCAGGGTTCCGGCGGTGAGACCGATGGGCAGGGCGCTCGCTCCCGTGCGGGTGAGTTCGCTCGCCGTCTGGTCGTGCGCGGAGGCCGGGGCCGCCGCGATCGTGACGTTGGCCCAGCCGATGATGACTCCCAGCTCGTTCTGCACGGCCACGCGGTGCGCCCCGCTGATCGTGCTCGGCACCGTGACGGTGATCGTTCCCGCCGCGGATGCGGTGTGCCAGCTGGTCGAGATCGGAGTGGACAGGAACCAGGCGAAGTACCGCTCGCCCGGGGTGAGTCCCGTGATCGTGACCTGGTCACCCGGGGTGAGGCTTCCCGCGGTGAGGCTGCCGGCGTCGATGGCGATCTCGTCTTGCAGGCCGGTGGCGAGGTCTGCCTCAGTCGGCGGTGCCGGGGTCGGAGGCACGGCCTCGGTCGGGGTCTCGGTCGCTGTCGGAGCAGGCACCTCGGTGGGCGTCGGAGTTGCGGTCGGGGTCGGCGTTTCCGTCGGGGTCGGCGTTTCCGTCGGGGTCGGCGTCTCGGTCGGGGTCGGCGTTTCCGTCGGGGTCGGCGTTTCCGTCGGGGTCGGGGTCTCGGTCGGGGTCGGCGTTTCCGTGGGGGTGGGGGTGGGCGTCGGGGTCTCGAGGGTCGAGACGGCAACGGAGGCGACGGACGTGGCGCTCACCTGCTCGGCGTTCGCGGCCGACACGGTGGCCGTGTAGGCCGTGGCGGAGGCGAGACCCGTGAAGGTGTGGCTCAGGGCATCCGTCGTCACGATCGTGCTGCTCGTACCGTCCGAGAGCGTGACCGTGTAGAGCGTGATCTCGGATCCACCGGTGTCGGCGGGTGCCGACCAGGTGACCGTGACGGCCGTCGACGTCGCATCGCTGAGCACCGGCGCGGCCGGAGCCGACGGGCTGCCGATAGGGGTGCGCGCCGGGGCGGATGACACCGAGGCCTCACCGCGACCCATGGTGTTGCTCACCGCGACGGTGGCCGTGTACTGCGTGTTCGGCTCGAGGCCCGTGAAAGCGAACTCGCGCGCGTCGCCGAGCACCGACTGGGTGCGAATCTCGTCGCCCGCGGTCAGGGTCACGGTGTAGCCGGTGACGGATGCTCCGCCATCGTCGGTCGCGGCGGCCCACGTCACGGTGGCCGTGGTGCTGCCCTCGACCGTAATGCTGGGGGACGCGGGCGCTCCGGGCTTCTCGGCGAGCGTTGACATCGGAGCGGACGCGGCCGAGGTCGCGCTCAGTTCGGCGTAGTTGGTCGCCGTGACCGTGGCCGTGAAGGCCGTGGCCCGCGGGAGGCCGGTGAAGGTGTGCGTGGTGGTGTAGTTGTGGGCCGTTTCGATGGTCGTGGTGGTCGTTCCGTCGGACAGGGTGACCGTGTAGGGCAAGAGCGAGATTCCGCCCTTGTCGGCGGGCTCAGCCCAGGTGACCGTGAGGGAATTGGACGTGGCCGCCGAGAGCACCGGAGCGACCGGAGCCGACGGCGTTTCGGCCAGGGTGGCCGCTCCGCCGGAGGTCGGCGAATCCGTGCCGGTGCCCTCGGCGTTCGTGGCCGCTACCGAGGCCGTGTAGGCCGTGTTGCGCGTGAGACCGTCGACCGCGAGCGATGTGGCGCCGGCTTCGGCCGGCCGCGTGAAGGTGTTTCCACTCTGGTGCATGGTGACCACGTAGCCGGTGATGGCGCTGCCGCCGTCGGCCGGCGCGGTCCAGGCCACGGTCAGCTGGGTGCTGCTGTCGACCGTGAGGCTCGGCATGGTCGGCGCATCCGGCGCGGTGCTGAACGTCGACTCGGCAACGGATGGCGCCGACTGCGGGCCGGTGCCGATCTCATTCGTCGCCGAGACCGTCGCGGTGTACTCCGTGGCGCGGGTGAGGCCGGCGACGGCGACCGAGGTCTGCACGCCGACCGGAAGGGTCTGCACCACGTCACCATCGGCGAGCACGGTGACGGTGTAGCCGGTGATGGCCGATCCACCGTTGGCCGGGGCTACCCAGCTCACGGTCAGGTCGGTGGCGGAGGTGGCTTCGAGCGTCGGCGCGGCCGGGGCGGTCGGCGCGATGGACTTCGTGAACTGCTTGTTCGAGGCGAGCGAGACGGCTCCGAGTCCGGTTTCATTACTCGCGCTCACGGTCGCCGTGTAGGCGGTCGCGTGGGTCAGGCCGGTGAAGTTCACCGTGGTGGCGCCATCCGTCGTCTTCGTCTCGATGACCGTGCCGGCCTTCGAGAGCTCGACCGTGTACAGCGTGATGGGGTCGCCGCCGGTTTCGGGGGCGGTCCAGGTCGCGCTGAGCTCACTGGACGACATCGCCGTGAGCACGGGCGGGGCCGGGGTGTCGGGCACGGTCGGCAGGGTGCGTTCCTCGGCCGACCGGGAGGAGACCAGGCTCGTGCCGATGCCATTGCTGGCCAGCACCGTGGCGGTATACACGGTGGCGCGGGTGAGGTGGTCGAAGGTGACGGTGGTCGTGCCGTCGACATTGGCGAAGGCCACGTTTCGGTCGCCGTCGTAGAGACGCACGTCGTAGCTCGTGATCGCGGAACCGCCGTCGTCGGTCGGCACGGCCCACGTTGCCGTGATCTGCGTCGACGAGGTGGCCGTGAGGGCCAGGCCCGTCGGAGCGACGGGGGCGAGGGCATCCGTCGTATCGGGCGCGGAGATTTCAGACGCCGGGCCCTCGCCGGCCGAGTTGGTCGCGGTGACGATGGCCGTGTAGGGCGAGGCGCGCAGCAGGCCGGTGAAGGTCGCCGTTTCGCCCGCGGTCACGGTCTGGGTGCGGGTCTGGGTGTCACCGGTGAGGGCGACCCGGTACGACAGAATCGCCGCTCCGCCGTTGTCGGCGGGGGCCTGCCAGGTGACGGTGGCCGCGGAAGCGGATGTCGCCTCCACGGTCACAGTCGTCGGCGCGCCCGGCAGCTCGGCCAGGGTACTGAACTCAGCGGATGTCGGGGAGACGGGGCTGGTACCGGCGCCGTTGGTCGCGGCGACCGTCGCCGTGTAGGCGGTGTTGCGCTCGAGGCCCGTGAAGGCGTGGATGAGGGTGGCGGCATCCGTGGTGGATGTCTGGCCGTCGCTCAGGGTGACCGTGTAGCCGGTGATGGCGCTGCCGCCGTCATCGGTGGGGGCTGCCCAGGTCGCAACGAGCGTGCGGGTGAGCGGGTCGCTCAGCGTCGGGGCGGCCGGGGTTGCGGGGGCCTCGGCGAGGGTGCTGACCGCGGTCGAGGTATTCGACGCGGCGCCGGTGCCGATGGCGTTGATAGCGGCAACGGTCGCCGTGTAGGCGGTGGTGCGGGTGAGGCCGTAGAAGGTGACCGTGCTGCCATCGACGATCGTGCTGTCGACAACCGTGCCGGCCTGCTGCAGGGTGACCTCGTAGCCGCTGATATCGGCGCCGCCGTTGTCGGCCGGAGCCGTCCAGGTCACGAGGAGCGAGCCGTTGGTCGCGTCGCTCAGCACGGGTGCCGCGGGGGCGCCGGGAGCCGTTGGGGCAACCGGCGTCGTCAGCACCGCGCGCTCGGATTCGGCGCTGGTGCCGCGGTTGTTGGTCGCCGTGACGGTGACCTCGTAGGCGGTGCCGTCCGTGAGGGTGCCGAGCTTCGTGGTGAGGGCGGTGCCGGTCGGGACCGTGTGCAGCGGCGTGTTGTCGCCGGCACGGTAGACGGTGAGTTCGTAGCCCGTGATGGTCGCGCCGTTCGCGCCGGGAGCGGTCCAGGTGACGGTCGCCCCGGTGTAGGTGGTGGCGCTGACCGTCGGTGTGGCCGGGGCGTCGGGGGCGGTGGCGGCCTGAACGACCGTCAGGGTGACCTCATCGGTGGTCAGGGTCTCGGTGTTGCCCGCGTTGTTGTGGGTGAAGACGGCACGGTAGAGGGTGCCGGACATGCCGACTTCGGGGTTCCAGATGTCGTAGCTGGTGCCGGTCTGGCCTTCGATGTCGATCCACTCACCATCGGCGTTGCTCTGCCACTGGATGCTGGGAAGCGGCACGCCGGACGCCAGCGCGGTGAAGGTGGCGGAGGTGCCCTCTTCGACGCTCTGGTTGACGGGCTGCTCGGTCACGGCGAAGTCGGCGGTGATGGTCTGCTCGGGCTGCAGGGCGGTTTCGCCCTCGGCGAGCGGGGCGACCTCTTCTCTAATGGTCACCGTTTCGCCGGCGACGACGTCAATGACGTCGGCCTCGGCGAGGGTGGCCTTGCCGTTGTACCAGGTCGTCTGGTGCTCGTCGTCGTAGACGTAGACGGCGTAGTTGCCCGGTTCGATGGTGGGCAGCTCGTAGTTGCCGTCACCGTCGGTGGTGGTCTCGATGCCGAGGATCTCACCTCCAGCCGTGGAATTCGTGCTGAACAGCGAGCGGAAGAAGCGTGCCACCGGGTTACTCACAGCGCTCGCCAGACCGACGCGAGCGTAGGGAACTCCGTTTCCTTCGGCATCCACGATGCGGCCGACGATCACGCCGCCGAGGGACAGCTTCGCGTCGATGTCGGTACGGGGTTCGGTGCCGAGTTCAACGACCGTGCTGCCGTTCGCGCTGGCGGAGTTGTCGAACCACTGGGTGACGTAGAGTCCCTGGCTGTTGACGAACTCGATGCGGTACCTGCCGGGCAGCAGAGCCTCTGTGAAAAAGGAACCGTCTGAGCTGGTGCTCGTGTAGCTGTTCGAGGAGTTCTCTACGTCGTCGGCGGGGTAGACCCGCACGTCAACGCGGTCCAGGGCGATTTCACCGTTGGCGGCGCTCACAGTTCCCGAGATGCTGGATCCACCCACGAGGGCGATGTTCGCCCCGCTCAGTCCGGCAGTGGACACGGTGATCGGGAGGCTGCCCGCCAGGTGCGTCGTGGTGCTGTACGTGTACAGGCTGGAGCTGCCGACGGCCGCGGTGAGCTCGTAGTTGCCGTCGTTATCGGTCGTGCCGGAGGTCAGGCCGCCGTAGACGTAGGTGTTGGCGATCGGGTCGCCGGTGGCGGCATCCGTCACCCGGCCCGAAACGGTGTAGGCCGGCGTGGGCTTCAGGGTGGCGTCGATGCCGGTCGCCGGCGTGTCGCCCGTGACGGTCACCAGGGTCGCTTCCGCCTGGGTCAACACGTTGTCGTACCACTGGGTCTGCCAGTCGGTGTTGTCCCAGGCGTTCTCGGTGAAGCTCACGCTGTAGTCGCCGGGGGCCAGGTCGGTGAAGGCGTACCGGCCATCGGCGAGGGTGCGCACGCTGTGTGAGTAGTAGTACCCGTCTTGCCCGACCTCGGGGTAGACCGACACGTAGCCGTTCATGAGGTTCTGACCGTCGGTCTTGGCGACCGTGCCGCTGATCGACACCGCGGCGGCGAAGTCGATGCCGGTGGTGAGTGTTCCGGCGGTCACCGAGATCGCCGTGGCGGATGCGAGAGAGTCAGCGTTCTTCCACCACAGGCCCGTCGACGAGCCCGAACCGCGGTATTCGGCGTAGTAGTCGCCGTCGGCCAGGCCCTTCATGGTCCAGGGGGCGAGACCGGTGCTGTCCGGGTAGGCGTAGGTGCTGCGCACCTCCTGGCCATCCGCCGTGCTGATGGTGACGTAGGAGTAGGACGACGCGGAAGTGTCGGGCATGCTGACGCTGCCCGAGATGCCCCCGGCCAGCGTCAGCGTGATCACGGGCACGTCGTAGTTCGTCGCGTCGGTGATCTCGATGACGGTCGCGTCGGCCCTGTTGCCCGTGGAGCCGTACCAGGCTCCCAGGAACAGAGACTCGCCGGCGTCGATCTGCAGCGCGTAGTTGTTGGGCGACAACGAGGGGAAGGCGTAGCTGCCGTCAGCGTTGACCGTGGTGGTCTTGTACGGGTTGGTGAGGTCGTTGGCGCGGAAGAGCCGGGCCTCGGCGCCGACCGCGGGGCTGCCCGAGGCATCCGTTGCGATGCCGGAAATCTGGCCGCCGGGTGCGGGGAAGTTCGCGGTGACGGATGCGCCGAGGGCGACATCGATCACGGTCGCCGCGCCGATGGCGTAGACGTTGTCGAAGTACTGGGTTGCTCCGCCCGACGTGAGCAGCCGCACGATGTAGCTGCCGGCGGGAACAGCAACCGAATACGAGCTGCCGTAGGCGTAGCTGCTGAGAACGAGATCGTGGGACACCGCGTCGAGCACCTCGATTTTCGAGGACGAGGACCTGTCGCCGCCGAGGGAGCCCATGATGGTGCCGGTGTGGCTGGTGAGGTTCGCGGTGCTGGTGGCACCCGGGGTGACGACGACCTCAGTGGCATCGGCGATGTCGAAACCACCGTCGAAGTACTGGGTGACGGAGTTGAGCGTCTCCACGTAGACGATGTAGCTGCCGGCAGGCACATCGACGGTGTAGGAGCTGTTGCTGGTGGAGACCGAGGCGACCACGGCATTCGTGGTGCTGTCGCGCACCGATATGGTCGGCCAGGAGTTGCTGAAGCCCGAGAGTGCGCCCGTGATGGTGCCGCCCTGATGGGTGAAGTTCGCCGTGGTGCTGTCGCCGGTCGTGACGGTCACCGGGGTGGCAGCGGAGCGAGTGAAGACGCCGTCGTAGTACTCCGTGATGGCGCTGCCGTTGTTGATGCGCACGATGTACTCGCCGGCGGGGAGGTTGACGGAGTACACGCCGTTGACCGTCTGCACGCTCGCCAGAACGGTGGTGGACGTGCCGGTCAGCACCTCAATGGTCTTGGAGCCGCCCGAGTAGCCGCTCACCGTGCCAGTGAGCACACCGCCGATGGGGGTGAAATCGGCCGTGAAGGCATCGCCGATCTCGACGGACACCGTGGTCGCGTCGGCCGGGGTGAACACACCACCGAAGTACTGGCTGACCGAGTTGTAGGCGGCCAGACGCAGGGTGTAGACGCCCGGCGCGACGCTCACGGAATAGGAGCCGTTGCTGACGGATGCGCTCGCGACGACCTGGGAGCTGCTGCTGAGCACCTCGACGCGCTGGTAGTAGGAGCCCGAGGGCACGGAGACCGTGCCGGAGATCGTGGCGGCCTCAAGGCTTCCGTTGATACCCGTGTGGTCTTCGGGGGTACCGTCGACGACCGTGATGATCTGGGCATCCGCTTGTGAAGTGGCGTTGTCGTAATACTCCACGACGCTGCCGGCCGTGAATCTGATGGTGTAGTCGCCTGCTGCAAGATCGATGAAGCTGTAGCTTCCGTCTGCTGCGACGCTCGTGTTCCATGAGGTGCCGTTGGACTTCTCTGCGCTCACCTGCACGGACGAACTCGGAGCGTCGTTCAGGGTCACGGAGCCGCTGATGCTGCTGCCCTGCTGAATCGTGGCATTGATGCCGGTGTAGGCCTGTGCCACACCAGCAGTGAAGACCAGCCGCTGCGCGTCGGTGCTCGTTGCACTGTTGTTGTAGTACTGACGAATTCCGCTGCCGGTGAGCGGAGAGAATGACACGACGAAGGAACCCGCGCCCAGATTGCCCAGGATGTAATTTCCGTCGGCATCCGTCGTCGCCGACGACGTCTGGGAGTAGGTGACCGGGTCGGTGGCGTAGACGTAGACCCCGGCCAGCGGCTTATTCTGCGCATCGGTCACGGTGCCGCTGATGGTGCGGACACCGTAGCTGAGGGTGGCGTTCAGGTCACTCAGAACCGACCCGGCGGCAAGACTGACGAGGGTGGCCTCGGCCTGGGTCGAGACGTTGCCGGTGCTGTTGTACCAGAGGTCTTCAGTGTTGTAGCCATTGGAGAGCTGCACGTTGTAGTTACCGGGCACGACCGCGAGGGTGAACGGGGTGGCGGCGGTGCCGGGGAGCATCTCGATGGGCGCCGAGTTGGAGCCCGATCCGGAGCTGGAGCCGGCGGGAAAAGCCGTGACGAAGTTCGTGAACGGCGAGGTCAGTGCGGCGGGCGGGGTGATTGCGCCGCTGAGGATGCCGCCCTGGACGACGGTGATGTCGCCCACGTCGTGCTGGGTGCCGAGCTCGAGTCTGCCGGTGTTGTCGGACCAGAAATCCACGTAGCCGAGCGCGTCATTGTCGCCGAAAATGTAGAACTCGCCGGCGCGGGAATCCGCGATCGTGAACGTTCCGTCGGTGTCGGTGACCGCCGAGTTGAAGACCGTGTCTTCGTCGCCGAAGTTCATTTGCAGCTCAACGTTGAGGCCGCCGAGCGGGGCTTTGGTGACGGAGTCGACGAGGCGCCCGAAGACGGTGAGGCTGGTTTCGTCGGCTGCGACGGATGCCGCGGCGTCGGGGGTGGGGGCTGTTGTGGGGGTGGGGGTCGGGGTGGGGGCAGCGGATGCGGTGGGGGTGGCCGTGGGTTCGGGGGTGGGTTCGGGGGTGGCGGATGCGGCGGGGGCGGGCGTCGCCGGGGTTGTCGCCTCGGGCTCGGCCGACGGCGCGGTCGTGGGCTCGACGGTGGCGGAGGCGGTGGCCTCGGGGGTGGGGGTTTCGGTCGCGAGGGCGGGGGCTGCGGTGGTGAAACCGAGCCCCAGCAGCAGAGCCATCGTGGTGGTGAAAGCGAGCACTCGACTCTGAGCACGACGAACGGCGCGAATTCTTCTCACGTGGATATCCCCCAGTATGTAGCGACACAAATGACGCAACCTAGTCAGTGTCGGGCATATAGACGTGATCGGCCAGTCGGCATTTCAGCGGGCACTCGCTTGGGGGCAGCGATGTGGTCTGGCGACGTGCCGGCCATGAGGTAAGCAAAACGCTCTCGCTCGGTGACCTCCGCCCCGGCGCTCGCTGCGTACCATTCGACGGAGTTGAGCGGATTCAGGGGGCCTCGGGGCCGGTTTTCACCCAAAAAGTGGTCAAGTTCCGTCGAATGGTACGCGGTGACGGATGCGCGGGCGCGGGGCGGGGCATCCGTCACCCGATGCGGCCCGGACCGTGCGAG
>NZ_SOHE01000002.1 GCF_004403305.1 Cryobacterium frigoriphilum
GCTGCCGCAGTCGCCGCGCCGGCCGCCGCGCCCGTCGCCCCGGCCGCGAACACCACGCCCGAGTACGCGCCGACCCCGCAGGCCCCGCAGACCGCGCCGGCCACGCAGACACCGATCTACGTGCAGGCGCCCACCCCGCCGAAGGATCGCAGCAACCGTGGCGGCGGCATCCTCATTGCCCTCGTCGCGACCCTGGTCTACGCCGTCATCTACGCCGCGGCCGTCTTCACGATCGTCGGCCTGTCGAGTTCGACGATCACCGAGACCACCCGCGTCTTCACCGAGTTCGCCGTGCGCCCGGTCTTCTACGTGCCCGTCATCTTCTTCTTCCTCGGCTTCGCCCTGCTCGTGAGCCTGGTCAACCGGGCCGGCTGGTGGAGCTACGTGCTCTTCGGGTTCCTGGTCGCCGTGGTCGTCTATGTCTCCTACGTCGGCAGCGTGCTGCTCACCGTGCAGGCCTGGACCCTCAGCCCGACCGAGATCGCCAGCGTGCTGAGCCAGCAGTGGTTCGCGCCCTTCGCCATCGCCGCCGCGGTCATCGCCCGCGAGGTGCCGATCTGGTTCGGCGCCTGGATCAGCCGTCGCGGCCGCGGCGTCACGACCCGCAACGCGGCCGCCCGCACCGAGTACGAGCGTGTGCTCGCCGAGGGACCGCAGGTCGCGCGCGCCAACTAACACCGGTTGTACGCTGAGGGCAGGCGCCTGTCGGCAGGGTGCCTGTCGGAAGGGGAACCGTGCGCGATTATCAGAAGTACGCCATTGTCGTGTCGGTGTTCGCCGCCGTGCTCTATCTCTCACTCGTGGTGGCGGGCTTCGGCATGGTCAGCCTCATCACCGACCGTGAGGTCATCGCCGAACCGCTGGCCGGTCCGGTGCTCGGCCCGGTCATGGTCGGGGTGCCGGTCGTGCTGGTCTTCGCGCTCATGGTCAAGCTCGGCATCACGACCCGCCCTGAGCGTCAGCGGGTGGCCCTCGGCTACGCGATCGGCTCCGGATTCGCCGCGAGCGCGACCTTCATCGTGGTCGGGGCCGTGGGCATCGGGCTCGACGGCGTCGCCCCGATGCCCTTCGCCGGTTCGCTGCTGATCAGCCCGTTTACCGTGATCACCGGCATTTTCGCGGCAATTGTCGTACTGTCGTATTCATTGATCCTTGCGACTCAGCAGGGTCAGCATGGCCGCCCGCTGTGGCCGTGGGAAAGCCGCGATGACGGGTAACACGAACCAATGCGCCTCAAACTGACCCTCGTACGCCCCGCTGGCCCCGCCCAGGACATCGTCGTCACGACGGATGCCGCCGCCAACATCTCCGACATCGCCGCCACGATCGCCCGCCTCGACCCGCACCAGCAGCCCGCCGTGCCGGGGTCGGCCGGGGCACCGGCCGCTCTCACGCTGCGCGCCACCCTGCCCGGGCACGCCGAGTCGCTGCTGCTGCCGCCGGACGGTGCCATCGGTGAGGCCTGGATCGGCTCGGGCGCGAGCGTCACCCTCGAAGACGCCGGCGTGTACTACTCGCCGGCCGGTACCGGCAATGCGCCCACCGTGGCGATGCTGCGCCTGAAATCGGGTCCCGATGCCGGGAGGGAATTCGCGCTGCCGGTGGGAACATCCGTCCTCGGTCGCGAAGACGACTGCGACATCGTGCTCGGCGACAGGCTCGTCTCGAAACGCCACGTGCGCTTCGAGGTCAGCGACGGCGTCGAGGTCATCGACCTCGGCTCGGCAAACGGCATCGTCGTCGACGGCGAACTGATCGGCCGGTTTCGCATCGAATCGACCGCCGCCCTACTGATCGGCGACACCGAGGTCGAGATCGAGGTGCTCGCGAGCGCCGCCTCGACCGGGTACGTGCCCACCGCCGGGCCGGTCTTCTTCAACCGCTCACCCACGGTCGAACGCCGCTACGCCGGCGAGGTCTTCGCCGCCCCCGAAGCCCCGCCGGAGAAAGACGACAACGGGTTTCCGTTTCTCGCGCTAATGGCGCCGATGGTGCTCGGCATCGGACTCTACATCGTGACGCAGCGGCTGTCGTCGCTCATGTTCGTGGCGCTGTCGCCGCTGCTGCTCATCGGTAACTACTTCACCAACAAATCGCGCGATAAGAAGAAGCTCAAACGACTGCTCGCTCGCTTCGACGAACGCCTGGCCTCGCTCGTCACCCAGCTCGGCCACGAAAAGATCATCGAGCAACAGGTGCGGCTGGCCGAATCGCCCTCGACCGCCGAAACCCTCGAGCAGGCCCTGCGCCGCGGCCCCATGCTGTGGACCCGCCGCCCCGAGCACTGGTCGTTTCTCAACGTGCGCCTCGGCATCGGCTCGATGCTCAGCCGCAACACCGTCGATGCCGGCAAGCGCGGCGAGATCCTGCCCGAGCTGCGCGCCCGCCTCGACCAGGTCATCGCCGACCACCGCCGGGTCGACGGCGTGCCCCTCATCGACAACCTCTACGACTCCGGGGCGCTCGGCATCGCCGGCAGCCCGGCATCCGCTGGCGGCTCGCTCAATGCGATTCTCGTGCAGCTGACCGCGCTGCACTCGCCGGCCGAGCTCGTCGTCGCCGCGCTCGTCACCCCGGCCTGGTCGCGCGAGCTCGAATGGCTGAAGTGGATGCCGCACACCTCGTCACCGCAGAGCCCGCTCGCCGGCAGCCACCTCGTCGACGGCGCCGCGAGCGGAGCCGTGCTGCTCTCCCAGCTCGAGGGGCTCATCACCCAGCGGCTCGGCAGCTCCGGCCACAAGTCCACCCGCCGCGGCGCGATGGACCAGCAGAAGGCCGCGCTCGATCGGGGAGCGGATGTGGGGACCGAGGCCACCGAGGCCGGCACCCGCAGTGCGATCCCCGCGATCGTGGTTCTCATCTCCGATGATGTCGGCCTCGACCGCGCCCGGCTCGTGCAGCTCGCCGAAACCGCGGCGGATGCCGGCGTCTTTCCGATCTGGATCGCCGCGAGCGTGCCCGAGCTGCCGGCCGCCTGCCGTACCTGGCTGCACACGAGTGACGCGACGGAGACCGGGCCCGGCACCGCGACACCCGGCACCGCGACCGTCGGATTCGTGCGCCTCGGCGAGACCATCACCGACGTCGCGACCGAATACGTCGACGCCGCCACCGCGCACGCCTACGCCCGCCGCATGGCTGCGGTCATCGACGCCGGCGCCCTCGTCGCCGACGCGAGCGACCTGCCGCGCACGGTCTCCCTCGTCACTCTGCTGGGCCACGACCTCGTCGAATCGAGCGACGCCGTCGTCGACCGGTGGCGGCAGAACGCATCCATTCACAACCGCACGCCGGGCGCCGCGTTCACGGCTCGCCGCGCCGGCAAGCTGCGCGCCATCATCGGCTCCTCCGGGGTCGACGCAATGCACCTCGACCTGCGCACGCAGGGGCCGCACGCTCTCGTCGGCGGCACCACCGGAGCCGGCAAGAGCGAGTTTCTGCAGGCCTGGGTGCTCGGCATGGCCGCCGAATACAGCCCCGACCGGGTCACCTTTCTCTTCGTGGACTACAAGGGCGGCTCCGCCTTCGCCGACTGCGTGAACCTGCCGCACTGCGTTGGCCTCGTGACCGACCTGAGCCCGCACCTCGTGCGGCGCGCCCTCACGAGCCTGCGCGCCGAACTGCACCACCGCGAACACCTGTTGAACCGCAAGAAGGCCAAGGACCTGCTCGAGCTCGAGAAGCGCGGCGATCCCGAGAGCCCGCCCGCCCTCGTGCTCGTGATCGACGAGTTCGCCGCCCTCGCGAGCGAGGTACCCGAGTTCGTCGACGGCGTCGTCGACATCGCCCAGCGCGGTCGTTCGCTCGGAATTCACCTGATCATGGCCACCCAGCGCCCCGCCGGCGTGATCAAAGACAACCTGCGCGCCAACACGCCGCTGCGCATCGCCCTGCGCATGGCTGACGAGTCCGACAGCTCCGACGTGATCGGCACGAAAGACGCGAGCCACTTCGATCCGGGCATTCCCGGCCGCGGCATCGCCAAGACCGGACCCGGCCGGCTGCAGCAGTTTCAGTCGAGCTACGCCGGCGGCTGGACCAGCCGAGAGCCCGACCGCCCCGGCATCACGGTCGCCGAGCTGCGCTTCGGCGGCGAGGCCCCGTGGCAGGAGCCCAAGGGCACCATCGTCGAAGAGGTGCACGATCTGGGGCCCACCGACCAGCAGCGACTCGTGGAACGCATCAGGGGGGCATCCGCTCTCGCCACCATTCCCGCGCCGCGTCGGCCGTGGCTCGACGAGATGGCCGCCGCCTACGACCTCAGCAAGCTGCGCCAGCGCACCGACAGCGAGCTGCTGATCGGGGTGTCCGATATTCCACAGCTGCAGCAGCAGCGCTCGGTCTACTTCTATCCGGATGTCGACGGTCACCTCGTGATCTACGGCACCGGCGGCTCCGGCAAGAGTGCCGCCCTGCGCACCCTCGCGTGCGCCGCGGCGATCACCCCGCGCGGCGGCCCGGTGCACGTCTACGGCCTCGACTTCGGAGCCGGCAGCCTGCGCATGCTCGACGCGCTGCCCCATGTGGGCGGGGTCATCAGCGGCGACGACACCGAACGCATTGTGCGGCTGTTCCGCATGCTCAAGGGCGTGCTCGAAGACCGCGGATCGCGCTTCGCCGACGCCAATGCCTCCAACATCACCGACTACCGGGCCCAGACCGGGCTCGCGAACGAGCCGCGCATTCTGCTGCTCATCGATGGCTTCCCCACCTTTCGCAACGACTGGGAGGTCACGAGCGGCCGAGCGCCCTGGTACAACGTGTTCAAGGACATTCTCAGCGACGGCCGCCAGCTCGGCATCAACGTGGCCTTCACCGCCGACCGGCCAGGCGCGGTGCCGTCGTCGGTCAGCTCCAACGTGCAGCGCCGCGTGATTCTGCGCCTCGCCGACGACGCCGGCTACAGCATCCTCGATGCCCCCGGCGACATTCTGAGCTCCAAATCGGTGCCCGGTCGGGCGATCGTCGACAACCTCGAGACCCAGGTCGCCGTGCTCGGGGGATCCCGTTCGGTGAGCGACCAGTCGGCGGCGGTCAAGCAGCTCGCGAGCGCCATGCGGCGGGCCGGCGCCGGCACCGCGGCGGCGCCGGCCATCGGCGCCATGCCCAGGGAATACCCGGCGTCCGAGCTGCCCGCCGTTGTCGAGCTGGCTGGCGGGCACGCCCCGGTGCTGGGCATCGCCGAAGACACCCTCGGGCCGATCGGCTTCGACCCGACCGGAGTGTTTCTGCTCGCCGGGCCGCCGGCGAGCGGCCGCACGACGGCGCTCACCGTGCTGCATCGCTCGCTGTTGCGCTTCGACCCGGCGATGCGGCTGTACTACATCGGCAGCGCCCGCTCGAGCGTCGCGGCACTGCCGACCTGGGCCGGCCGGGCGGTGACGGTCGAGGAGGCCGTCGCCCTGGCCAAGGACCTCGCCGCCGCCGTCAGCGACGCCGACACCGAGGGCCGCATCGGTATTTTCATCGAGAGCATCTCGGAGTTTCTGCAATCGCCGGCGGATGCCCCGCTCGTGCAGCTCATCAAGGACGTGAAGCGCAGCGACCACTTCTTGCTCGCCGAGGGGGAGACGGGCAGCTGGAGTTCGAGTTGGCCGCTCATGACCGAGGTCAAGACGGGCCGTCGCGGCCTGCTGCTGCAGCCCGACAGCATGGAGGGCGACCTGATTCTGAAGACCCCGCTGCCGCGCATCAACCGCGCCGAATTTCCCACCGGGCGCGGCATATACGTGGCGCGCGGCAAGAGCGTGCGGGTGCAGCTCGGCCTGGCCAGCGACTAACCCGCGGTGGCCCCCGCGGCGAGCCGCGTGCTCGCGTGAGTCGCGTGTGCGGCGCAAACCTGCATGCCTCGGCGGTCGTGCGCCCAGAAGCTGCACGTGCGCCCGCGATTACAGGCGCACGTGCAGGTTTCGGGCGCAGCAGCGCGCGAGCCCGCGGATTTTGGGCGCACGTGCAGGTTTCGGGCGCAGCAGCGCGTGACACCCCTGGGTACAGGGCATGGGTACCGATACCCATGTTCTTTCGGGGGGTAGACAACTACGGTTAGGGATAGTTGATGCTCACACTGGGGGTCACACAAGGTTTGGGAGCATCTCATGGCGAACGTCAACGTAACCTACGGCGAAATGACGGATGCCGCCGGGCGTCTGAGCACGGGCAAGGAAGAGCTGGTCAGCAAGCTGGTTGAACTGCAGACCCTCGTGAACAACCTCGTCGGCAACGGCTTCATCACCGACCAGGCCTCCGGCGCCTTCCAGGTCTCGTACGAGACCTTCACGCGCGGCACGACCGAAGCGGTCAACGGCCTCGAGGGCATGTCCTCGTTCCTCACCCAGGCGGCCACCGCCCTCGAGCAGGTTGACACCGAGCTCGGCAACGCCATCCGCGGCTAAGCAGCTTCACGCCGACACCGCCCCGGCTTTCGGTCGGGGCGGTGTCATCACGCTCGTCTTGTGAACCTCTCTAGCGCACCCCATCCAGTGCACTCCATCTAGCGCACTCCATCTAGCGCACCCCCGGGAAAGGGACCACCATGGCTGACCTCAAGGTCAGTACCGCCATTCTGCAACTGGTCGGCGCCGACCTCGCGGCGATTCTGACCGAATTCGAGAGTGCCGAGGGCATCGCCGGTTCGGTCGCCGGGGCCACCGGCCAGCGTGAACTCGAAGAGCGCGTGGTTGACTTCGCCGGCTCGTGGGACGACAAACGCGCCGACATGGTCGAGCAGATCACCGCTCTGGTCGGCCAGATCACGGCCATCAACAACGCCTTTCTGCAGGTTGACTCCGAGCTTGCCCAGGCGCTCGAAGCGGCCGAACAAGCACCAGCCATCGCGAACTAACGTGCACCAGACCGCGCACCACTGAAACCGGGGACATCGTGTACGACAGGGAATTCGAACCGCTGCAGGGTGACTCCGGCCTGCTCGCCACCAAGTCCGCCGACTACCTGCGCATGGCCGACGCCATCAGCCGGGCCACCGCCTCGCTGCGCGTCGTCGCCGACACGAGCGAGATGCAGAGCTCGGCCGTTGCCGCGGTGCGCGAGAACGCCACCAAGGTCGCCGACAGCATCGCTCAGGCCGAAAGCCGCTACCGCGACACGGCCGAGGCGCTCTCGACCTACTCCGGAGCGTTGAACGACGCCCAGGTCGACGCACAGACCGCCATCGCGAGCATCGGCAGCGCCGAAAGCGAGTACCGCACCGCGCAGTCCCGGGCCGACACGGCCGAGGAGACCGCCACCGAGGCGACACCGGAGCAGGCCGCCAATCAACAGACCGCCCGCGGTTTGGTGACGGATGCCGCGGAGAAGCTTGAGGGGATCGTCGCCGCGCAAACCGCCTGGCGCACCGCGAGCGCCGCCAAAGAGACCGCCGCGAGCACGGCCGCTGCGGCCATTCACACCGTCGTCAAGGACAGCGACCTCAACGACTCCTGGTGGGACAACTGGGGCGCCGATCTGGTCGCGTTCGTTTGGGAGAAATTCCGCCAGCTCTGCGATATCGCCGGCATCCTCGCGATCTTTCTGTCGTGGGTGCCCGGCCTCGGGCAGGTGCTGCTGGCCCTGGCCGCCGTCGGAGCCCTCATCAACATCATCGAGGCCGCCGTGAAGGTCGCGACCGGCGAGGGCTCCTGGACCGACCTCATCGTCGCTGTCGCGCTCGGCGTGGTCTCCTGCTTCGGCGGTAAGATCCTCGGGCAGTTCAGCAAGATGGCCCGAGCCAAGGGCGTCGTCAAGGCGAACGGCCTCGCCTTCAGCACCGGCATGTCCCGCACCGCCCTGCAGGGGCGCCCGCCGGCCGGCCAATTCATGAACCAGAGCGCGGCGCGCGCGGTGACCAACAACCCGCCCCCGTTCCGGTCCAACTTCTCCGACCCCTTCGGCATCAGAGCCGCAGGCGAGGGCTGGCCCGGCTCGATTAGAGAGGTGCTCAGAGAAGGGATCGGTATCACCGACGACCTCGCGCCGATCTCACGCATGGGGGCCAACGGCGTGCAGCCCATCAGCACCGGTACCAAGGCCGTTGTCGGAGCCGGCCAGCTCATCGTGACGGGTGAAGTGCTCTACTCCAACGGGGTCGTGCACACGGTCCGCGCGGTCACCGGCAAATGAGCGTCGAGCTGAATGGTCACGCCGGAGCTGTCGCCGCACTGGCAGATATTCTCGCCTTCGATGTCGACCTGCCCGCCGGCTGGTATCCCCTGCCCCTCGACCGTAGCGCGCAAGCGGATGCCTGGGCCGCGGACCTCGCCGAGCGCCTCGCATCCGGTGCCGCAGCCGGTGCTGCCGCCGGTACCGCCGGCAGCGAGGCCGGCCGCTGGCTGCGGGACGAACTCGCCGCCGTGCAGCTGCGCCTGCGGGCGCTCGACGACGACTACCTGACCGCCGCCGTCTTCATTCCGGCCCCCGAATCGGGCCGGGCCAGCTGCGTGCTCGGCTTCAAGGCGATCGCCGTGGCCGAGGTGGGCAGCCCGGCCGAGTTTCAGGCCGCCCTCGAGCACGATGCCGTCGTGCAGGTGCCGGGGCGCCGAGTGCGCGACGTTCTCGCGTGGAACGGCGACACCGACCTCGGCCCGCTCGTCGGGGCCAACAACCTCATCGAACACCGCAATCCGGGTGACGCCGAGGGGGTGCTCGAAGAACGCACGATCTTCGGCGTCTACCCGGTTGGCGCGGCCCAGATGGTGCAGTTCATCTTCTCGACCCACGACCTCGCCGCCTTCGAGAACATGTCGCAGCAGACGCAGGACCTGGCGCAGACCCTGCGGGTGACACTCAGTCCTCCGGTGACGCTCAGCCCTCCGGTGACACTCAGTCCTCCGGTGACACTCAGCCCTCCGGTGGCACTGGGCCCGCCCGCCACGAAGGAGCACCCATGAGCCGACAGATTGCCCTGGCCGACTACTCGATCGTGCTTCCGGGCACCTGGGCGCAGATTCCGATGCAGAGTCGGGAGGCGGCATCCGCTCGCATCAGCGCCCTCGTGAAGAAGCAGGTCGGCATGAACGACCGCCTCGCCCGGCACCGCCGGGACGTGCGCGATCAGCTGCTCGACGCCGCGCTGCAGGCGCAGGCCGCGCACGCGCTGTCGTTCGCCATCTCGCTCGAGCTCGCGCCGGGTGTTCCGTTTCCCGCGTCGATGCTCGGCAGCCGCACGCCCTGGCCGCCCCGGGCGACGGATGCGCCGGGTACGCCGGCCCTCGCCGTCACCCCCGAAGACCGGCTGCGCCGCGACTTTCCGGCGGCGACGTTCGTGGCGGGAAGCGCCGGGCCGATCGCTCGCCGCACCCAGCACGGTACCCGCGAGTGGGGCGACACCACGACGCAGACGCTGTCGCTCGACTACTGGCTGCCCGTGCCGGGCGCCGCCGAGCTGCTGCAGTTCACGATCTCCGCTCCGATGGTCGAAGGGTACGAGCTGTTCACCGAACTCTTTGACATGATCATGTCGACCGTGAGCTGGCACCCCGAACCGGAAGCGGCGACCGAGCGGGTCGAGGCATGACCCGCGTGGCGAGGTCGCCGGCCGCACCGCCGGCCGCACCGCCGATCGAGATAGCCGTGCGTGAGGCTACTCCCCGGCGCCGGCGAGTCGGCTTCTGGCTCACGATGGGCGGAATCGGGCTCGTGGTGCTCGGCCTGGCCGCGATCGGCGCGATTCTGGCGCTGACGCTGCAGAACAGCGCTGCCTTCGACGAGGCGATGAGCAGCACGTACACGGACACCCGCAACCTCGGACTCTCGCAGTACGAGCGCTCGGTGGGGTCCCTCATCGTCGGAACTCCGATGATCATCTTTCTGCTGGCGTTCTGCCTGCTGATGCTGGGGGAGCTGCTGCGCCGCGCCCGCTGGGTGCGCTCCGACCGCGGCACCTGGCGGGGCGCCACCAACACCGCCACCCTGCGGGTGCTGAGCCCCCGCGTGCACCTCGCCTGGATCGCCGCCCCCGTGCTGGTCTGGGCCGCCCTGATCGCGGTGCCCGTCGCGCTTGGGCGCGCCGGCGGCTGGCCCGCCCAGGTGCACTACTCGATCGAAGAAGACGTCTGGATGCTGCTCGGCATGTACGGCGCGCTCGCCTCCGGCGTGGCGGCCGTGATTGCCGTGTCGCTCGTGAAAAAGCTCGCCTACGCGCGGCGCGTCGCGGCCGGCACCACGCTGCCGGCCGGAACGGGCAGCCGATTCTGGCGCGGCCTGACCTACTTCTGGCGCTTCGACCTGTGGCTCGCCTTTCTCGGCGGACTCTTCATGGGGCCGGGCTGGATCGCCCTGTATTACGACGACCCGATCTTTCTGCTCGTGCCGCTCGGCATCGGGCTGGTGTTTCTGGCGCTCGGCGTGATCTGCGCGCTGAACTTCTGGCGCAGCGCCGAAGTTCTCGCCGCCGCCGAGTCGGTCACCTGACGCTGATGGACCTGACGCTGATGAACCTGACACTGATGAACCTGACACTGATGAACCTGACACCATGGACCTGAACTTCAATCTCACCCAGCTCAACACGCTCTTTCACGACCTCGTCACGGTCAAGGACAACTTCGAGCAGGCCGAGAAGTTCAGCGACGCGGTCTCCGCGGCCGTCGGGCATGCGGGCCTGTCCGATCGCGTGCAGGACTTCGCCGACCAGTGGAACGACAAGCGCGATGGGATGGTGGAGCGTCTCGCCGACCTCGCCAAGACGGTCGACACCATCCATGATTCCTTCATCTCGGTCGATCTGGAACTGCGCAACACCGCTCACTCGAAGGATGACAACTACAGTGGCAACCTCTGATTCCGGGCTGCTCGATTCGGCCCTCTTCGAACCCCTGCGGGGAGATTCCGTTGTGGTCGCCGACCATGCCGACCGCTACCTGACCACCGCAGACGCCATCAACGCCGCAGCGCTGAGTCTGATCCGCATTTCCGGGCAGCAGGATGCCGTGGGGCACGCCTTCGACTCCGTGCGCGAGCTGACCGACGAGGTCGCCGGCGACATCGGTCAGGCCGAGGAACGCTACCGGGCCACCGCGCAGGCCCTCGCCGAGTACGCCGTGGATCTCAGTGCTGCCCAGGACCGGGCCAACCGGGCGATCACGGCCGCCGGATCGGCTCAGGGCGAGGCCGGTACCTGGGCGGGTCAGGTCGAGGCTCTGCGGGATGCCGCCCTGATTCCCGGCCCGGAGCAACTCGCCAGCCAGCAGCGACTCGCGCGCGCAGAGTCCCGGCTCGACACGGCCGAGGGAGCGCAGGCGGGGGCAGCTGCCGAGTACAACGCGGCCGTGGCCGATAAGAACGACGCGGCGGAGCGGGCATCCGCTCGCATCGAAGCGGTCGTGAAAGGCAGCCCGCTCAATGACAGCATGTGGAGCAACATCGGCGGGTTTCTCGCCGGGGTCGGCGGCTGGATCGCCGATGTGCTCGGCGCCGTCATCGACTTCGTGGCGGCGGCCGTTGATGTGATCGCCCGCCTGCTCGTGGCGGTGCTCATCGTCGTCGCGCTCGCCGCCCTGCTGATTCTCGTGCTCGCGACCCTCGGGGTTGCGCTCGGCGTGCTCGTGGCGGTGCTCGCGCTCGCGATCATCGCGAGCGTCGCGCTCGTGGCCCTTGCCCTGCGCGCGATGCTCAAGGAACGCGGCACCCCCACGGTGACCGCACTCGGATCCCGCAGCACCGTGAGCAACCCGAGTGATCCGTACGCCGCGGTGTTTCTGGAGCAGCGCCGGGTCGATGGCCTCGGGACCGACATCGACCACGACGGCGAGCCCGACAACGCGGTGATCCGGGTCACGCAGGTCGTCGGGGCCGACGGAGTATCCCGCTGGCGGGTACTGATTCCGAGCACCCAGGTCTGGTCGCCGTTCTCCGACGACGCCCCCAACGACCTCAACTCCGACCTCGTCGCCAAGCTCAACCCGGCCCAGCGCACCCAGCTTGAGAAGGCGGTGCAGACGGCCCTCGAGCAGACCGAGGGGTACACGGCCGGCGACCCGGTCATGCTCACCGGCTTCAGCCTCGGCGGAATCACGGCCGGAAACCTCGCGGCGGATGCCGACTTCGTCGCCGAATTCAACGTGCAGGCCGTGCTCACGGCCGGGTCCCCGCTCGACGACATCGCCATCGAGTCGAGCGTCTCGGTGCTCTCCCTCGAGCACGACAGCGACCCGGTAGCGAACGGCGGCGACCTACTCGCCGGGCACCGGCACGACGCCAACCGGTACGTCGTCGACGTGCCAGCCCCCGCCGCCGTGCCAGACGACTGGGGAACGGGGTCGAGCACGCCGGCACCGTTCGGGCACGGCGCGGTCGACTACGCGGTCACCGCACAGAACGAGATCACCCGCTCGGATCATCCGCGGGCCGTCGCCTTTCGAGAGCGTACGGCGGAGTTCTTCGGCGGCACCCAACGATATTTCGACTATCAGGTCGTGAGAGGCTAACCCCATGGCATCCGCACATCCGATGAAGCGTGCATTACTGGCCGGCGTCGCCGCGGCCATGGTGATTCCAGCCAGCCTGGGGCTCGTCGGCTGCGCCGCAGGGCAAGCCGCCACGAGCGGCTCCCAGCCCGGCGTCGAAGCGGGTATCGAGGCCCTGCACACCGCCCTCACGGCCATCGGCGGCGTCGAAGAAGCGCAGATCAACGCCAATACCGATGGCTCGCCCAGCCAGCGGCGCCTCAACGTCGTGCTGTACGTGACCGATACCTCGCCGGCAGCCGTGACCCCGATCGTCGCCGATGCCCTGCGCCAGACGTGGGAGTTCGACGCCTTCACCCCGGTCGGCTACGCGATCGAGGTGTGGCCGGCACCGGTGCCCGAGCCTCCCGTGAACTACGACGACATGTTCGACATCGAGACGATTTTGCCCGAACTCGACCTGGCCGGCGGCTACGTCTACGACCGTCAGCTCGCCCTCGACGCGGTCGTGCTCGAAACGAAGTACGGCCCCCGGCCGTGAGCCGGGCCGGGGTTGACGGCCTGCAGCTGCGGTTTCCGGGATCCTGGTGGCAAATAGCGCTCGCCGACCCGCAGGCCGCGAAGCAATCGGCCAGGGCCCTCGTCGTGCGGGTGATCGGTCGCGCCGATCAGCATGCGCAACTGCGCGCCGAACTGCGTCGCAGCATCGACGACGCGATGACCGAGGCGCGCACCATCGACGCGCGGCGCTTCGCGATCGCCCTGGAGATCGTTCCTGACGTTCCCATTCCGGCTTTTCTCAGCATCGTCGACTCGACGACCGAACTCACCGCCGCCGCATCGACCGAGCCGGGGCCGGTGCTTGACCTGTTTCTGGCCGGTCTCGCCCGCGCCGATCCGGCGACGGATGCCGCGCCCGCCACCGATGCCGCGCCCGCCACCGGACCAGCGCCCGCGCCGGCCGAGGCGATGGAGAGGTTCGCGGTCGGCCCCGCGCAGGTGGCCCGCCGCGTGCGGTACCGCACCGTGCCGGCCGAGGGGGAGGCCCCCGCCGTCACCAACCTCATCGTCGAATTCTGGATGACCGTTCCCGGCCAGAAACGGGTGGTGTTGCTCGTCTTCACCTCCCCGGCGGCCGAGCTGCTCGAACCGCTCCTCAACCTGTTCGGCGCGATCGTCGCATCCGCTCGCTGGCCCGAAGCCCCATAACCGCGCCCCGGTTGTTGAGCTCGTCGTAACAGGGGCGCGGTCACGACTTTCGGCGATCGGGCGCGGCGCCTTCACTCCTTGGCAGGCTTCAGCGCGCAGCGGGTACTCTGAACCCATGGACGTGTCGCTCGAGTCGCGCGTTGGCCAGGAGGTCGACAGCTGGCTGCGCTGGCTGCCCCGCTGGAGGCCCGGAACGCATCGGGCCCGCACCCGGCTGTGCCGCCAGTGCTTCGGATCGCCCGTCATCGCGTCCGCTGGCCTCGCCGAAGACGTTCCGCACTCCGTGCAGCACGCGCTGACGATGCGCATGAAGGGCATCGTCGAGGCGCTCGTCGACGACTTCACGACCGAGAACCTGCCGATGCTGGCGCGCGAGCTGCGCCGCAGTGAGGAGCGCCGGGCCCGTCGCCCGTACCGCCCGGCTGAGGGGCTCGACCCCGAGTTCAGCGGTCTCGACCTCGATCCGCCGCCGGCCGACGATGCTCCCTTTCTGTTCACCTTCGCCGAACTCGCCGATGCCGAGCCCGACGTGGCGCCGGAGGTGCCCGCGGTGGCCGCCCCGGCGCATCCGTTACCGCCGTTGAGCGCCGCCGATAAGGTCGCGATGCGCGCCGAACTGGCCAGGGCCGACGACTTCGCCACCCGGGTCGGGCGGGCGCTGTGCGTCGAACTGGCCCGTCACCGTGAGCGGATGCGCTCCGCCGTCGCCGAGTACGTCGAGCCGCAGGTGCAGTCGCTGCTCGCCGATCTGGAAAGCAGTCTCGACTCGCCGCAGTGGCCCCGTGACTAGCAGTGGCCTCGCGACCAGCCCGGCCTCGCGACCAGCCCGGGTGTGCCCATCGCGTCCATTTGACCGGGCCCCCGTGGCGGGATAGTATTTCCCGGTGTGCGCTTTGTCGTGCGCCTGACTTGTGCCCTCGCGAGGTTCCCTACGGAACGTCACGGCCGGTGTGAAGCGTTGGGAGCGTCGGTACGGCACACCACGGGTTTGTTCTCCGAACAGCCCCCACGGCATACCCGCCAACACCCACGCGCGTGAGCGCGTGAGATCACGCGGGTCCAGATGAACTCGGTACGCCCGGTGCGCAGCAATGTGTGCGGGTGCGAATCGAATGCTAATCACAAAGCTGTCACCGTGCAGCAATAACAAGGAGTAATTAGTGCCCACCATTCAGCAGTTGGTGCGAAAGGGCCGTAGCCCCAAGATCACCAAGACCAAGGCTCCCGCCCTGAAGTCCAACCCGCAGCAGCGCGGCGTTTGCACCCGCGTGTACACGACTACCCCGAAGAAGCCGAACTCGGCTCTGCGTAAGGTCGCTCGCGTCAAGCTTTCCAACGGAACCGAAGTCACCGCCTACATTCCCGGCGAGGGCCACAACCTGCAGGAGCACTCGATGGTGCTCGTGCGCGGAGGTCGTGTAAAGGACCTTCCCGGCGTGCGTTACAAGATCATTCGCGGCGCACTGGACACCCAGGCCGTCAAGAACCGCAAGCAGGCACGTAGCCGCTACGGCGCAAAGATGGAGAAGAAGTAATGCCTCGTAAAGGACCCGCTCCCAAGCGCCCCGTCGTTGCCGACCCGGTTTACGGTGCACCCATCGTCAGCCAGCTCGTCAACAAGATCCTCCTCGACGGCAAAAAGGGCCTCGCCGAGCGCATCGTCTACGATGCACTCGCCGGCGTCTCCGCCAAGAACGAGCAGGATGCCGTTGTCACGCTGAAGAAGGCACTCGACAACGTGCGCCCGACCCTCGAGGTGCGTTCGCGCCGCGTCGGTGGCTCGACGTACCAGGTTCCGGTTGAGGTCAAGCCGCACCGTGCCAACACTCTGGCGCTGCGCTGGTTGACCAGCTACGCCAAGGCGCGTCGCGAGAAGACCATGACCGAGCGTCTCACCAACGAGATCCTCGACGCCAGCAACGGCCTCGGTGCCGCTGTCAAGCGCCGCGAGGACACGCACAAGATGGCCGAAGCCAACAAGGCCTTCGCTCACTACCGCTGGTAGCTTTCGCTCACTGAGCGGCCGTTTCCCGCTGGCCGGGGCGCGGCATCCGCTTTGCACGGACCACGCTGACCGCGCCCGACGAGTTTACGCTCGTCAGGCCCGGTCAGCTTGGGATGCAATCATTGAACCTGCACCGTATGACCCACCCCTATTTGTTGGAGGACCCCCGTGGCACTTGACGTGCTCACCGACCTGAGTAAGGTCCGCAATATCGGCATCATGGCTCACATTGATGCCGGCAAGACCACCACGACTGAGCGCATCCTGTTCTACACGGGTGTCAATCACAAGATCGGTGAAACGCACGACGGCGCCTCGACGATGGACTGGATGGCGCAGGAGCAGGAACGTGGCATCACGATCACCTCCGCCGCGACGACCTGTTTCTGGGACAACAACCAGATCAACATCATCGACACCCCCGGCCACGTGGACTTCACCGTCGAGGTGGAGCGTTCGCTCCGCGTGCTCGACGGCGCGGTTGCCGTGTTCGACGGCAAGGAGGGCGTTGAGCCCCAGTCCGAAACCGTCTGGCGCCAGGCCGACAAGTACGACGTGCCCCGCATTTGCTTCGTCAACAAGATGGACAAGCTCGGCGCCGACTTCTACTTCACCGTAGACACGATCATCAAGCGCCTCGGCGCCAAGCCGCTGGTCATCCAGCTGCCGATCGGTGCCGAGTCTGACTTCGAGGGTGTCGTTGACCTCGTTCAGATGCGCGCGCTGACCTGGCGTGGCGACTCCAAGGGTGACGTCGAGATGGGCTCCAAGTACGCCATCGAAGAGATCCCCGCCGACCTCGTCGAGAAGGCTGCGGAATACCGCAAGCTGCTGCTCGAGACCGTCGCCGAGACCGACGATGACCTCATGGAGCGTTACTTCGCCGGTGAAGAGCTGACGGTTGCCGAGATCAAGGGCGCCATCCGCAAGCTCACCATCAACAGCGAGATCTACCCGGTGCTCTGCGGTTCCGCGTTCAAGAACCGTGGCGTTCAGCCGATGCTTGACGCTGTCGTTGACTACCTTCCGACTCCGCTCGACGTGGCCGCCATTGAGGCGCACGACGTTCGTGACGAAGAAAAGGTCATCATGCGTCACCCCGACGCGTCGGAGCCGTTCACGGCCCTCGCGTTCAAGGTTGCCGTTCACCCGTTCTTCGGTCGTCTGACCTACGTTCGCGTGTACTCCGGCCGCCTCGACTCCGGAGCCCAGGTCATCAACTCGACCAAGGGTAAGAAAGAGCGCATCGGCAAGATCTTCCAGATGCACGCCAACAAAGAGAACCCGGTCGGTTTCGTTACCGCCGGTCACATCTACGCGGTCATCGGCCTCAAGGACACCACCACCGGCGACACCCTGTGCGACCCGAACAACCAGGTCGTACTCGAGTCGATGACGTTCCCTGACCCGGTCATCGAGGTGGCCATCGAGCCCAAGACCAAGCAGGACCAGGAAAAACTGGGTCTCGCGATCCAGAAGCTGGCCGAAGAAGACCCCACCTTCCGTACCGAGCAGAACCAGGAAACTGGCCAGACGGTAATCAAGGGAATGGGTGAACTTCACCTGGACATCCTCGTCGACCGCATGAAGCGTGAATTCAACGTTGAGGCCAACGTCGGCAAGCCCCAGGTCGCGTACCGCGAGACGATCCGCAAGGCCGTCGAGCGTCACGACTACACGCACAAGAAGCAGACCGGTGGATCCGGCCAGTTCGCGAAGATTCAGATCGCGATCGAGCCGATGGAAATCACTGCCGACAAGACGTACGAGTTTCTGAACAAGGTCACCGGTGGACGTATCCCGCGTGAGTACATTCCTTCCGTGGATGCTGGTATCCAGGACGCCCTGCACGTGGGTGTCCTTGCCGGTTACCCGATGGTCGGCGTTCGGGCCAGCCTGCTCGACGGTGCTGCACACGACGTTGACTCCTCGGAGATGGCGTTCAAGATTGCCGGTTCGATGGGCTTCAAGGAAGCCGTTCGTAAGGCAAACCCCGTTCTGCTCGAGCCGCTCATGAGCGTCGAAGTTCGCACCCCTGAGGAATACATGGGTGACGTAATCGGAGACCTCAACTCGCGGCGCGGTCAGATCCAGACCATGGAGGACGCTCAGGGCGTGAAGGTAATTCGCGCACACGTCCCCCTGTCGGAGATGTTCGGATACATCGGCGACCTGAGGTCCAAGACCTCGGGCCGTGCGGTGTACTCGATGACCTTCGAGAGCTATGCCGAGGTCCCGCGCGCTGTTGCCGACGAGATCATCAACAAGAACAAGGGCGAATAGCCTTTAGGGTTGGCCTTCGGGCCGAATCGCCTGGGCCTCCCGGCCCGGGTACCATTAGTAGACACATCCAGCGCATCCCCGATTGCTTCACAAAAAGCGGTCGTGTATTTGCACGCGAGTCCTGAGGAGGACCCACAGTGGCCAAGGCCAAGTTCGAGCGGACAAAGCCGCACGTAAACATCGGAACCATCGGTCACGTTGACCACGGAAAGACCACGCTGACTGCAGCGATCTCCAAGGTCCTCGCCGATAAGTTCCCGTCCAAGATCAATGTTCAGCGCGACTTCGCGTCGATTGACTCGGCTCCCGAAGAGCGCCAGCGCGGCATCACGATCAACATCTCGCATGTTGAGTACGAGACCGACATTCGCCACTACGCGCACGTCGATGCTCCGGGCCACGCTGACTACATCAAGAACATGATCACCGGTGCAGCTCAGATGGACGGCGCGATCCTCGTGGTTGCCGCTACTGACGGCCCGATGGCTCAGACCCGTGAGCACGTTCTTCTCGCCAAGCAGGTCGGCGTTCCGACCCTGCTCGTCGCGCTGAACAAGGCTGACATGGTTGACGACGAAGAGATCATGGAGCTCGTTGAGCTCGAAGTTCGTGAACTCCTCTCCAGCCAGGGCTTCGATGGCGACAACGCCCCCGTGATCCCGGTCTCCGCACTCAAGGCACTCGAGGGCGACCCGGCATGGACCGACAACATCCTCACGCTGATGAAGGCTGTTGACACGTTCATTCCCGACCCCATCCGCGACAAGGACAAGCCGTTCTTGATGCCGATCGAGGACGTCTTCACGATCACCGGCCGTGGCACCGTTGTTACGGGCCGCGCCGAGCGTGGAACGCTCAAGATCAACTCCGAGGTCGAGATCGTCGGCATCCGCCCGACGCAGAAGACCACGGTCACCGGAATCGAAATGTTCCACAAGCAACTCGACGAGGCGTGGGCCGGCGAGAACTGTGGACTTCTTCTTCGTGGCACCAAGCGCGAAGACGTTGAGCGCGGCCAGGTTGTCGTCAAGCCGGGTTCGGTTACGCCGCACACCGACTTCGAGGGCACCGCGTACATCCTCAGCAAGAACGAGGGTGGCCGTCACAACCCGTTCTACGCGAACTACCGCCCGCAGTTCTACTTCCGCACCACCGACGTCACCGGCGTCATCACGCTGCCCGAGGGCACCGAGATGGTCATGCCCGGCGACACCACCGACCTGACCGTCGCGCTGATTCAGCCGATCGCCATGGAAGAGGGCCTCGGCTTCGCTATTCGTGAAGGTGGCCGCACCGTCGGCGCCGGAACCGTGACGAAGATCATCAAGTAACACCGCTTCACTGCTTCACTGCTTCACCGCTTCACTGCTTCACGTAAAACGGGTCGGCCCTTCGGGGCTGGCCCGTTTTTTCGCGCCCGGCACCTCCCCTCCCTGTCCCCGTCCCGACCCTCCCCGTCCCGACCCTCCCCGTCCCGACCATCCCCGTCCCTCCCCGTCCCGACCCTCCCCTCCCCGTCCTCTCCCCGTCCTCTCCCGGTCCCCTCCCGGTCCCGCGAAAGCGGGTGAATCGCCGTTCCGGACGAGCCATACCGACGATTCACCCGCTCTCGCGCGGTTCTGCGCGGGTAGGGTATCCACAGGTAATACACCTATTCGGGGGGTAACGTGCACGCCACGCATTGATCAAGGGGGAACTCATGCTGATCGTCACCCGAGGTTCGAGGGCCGTTCGCTGGATCGGGGTCGCCGTGTTGACCACGGCGTTGTCGGCGAGCCTCACGCTCGGCTCACTCGCCGCGCCGGCCATCGCCGCACCCAGCGACATCGACCGGATTCTGGTCGACACGAACATCGCGCGTGCGGCCGCAGGCCTGCCGGCGCTGAAACGCAACACGGCCATCGATGCCGTGGCACAGGCCTGGGCACAGAAAATGGCCACCGACGGTTTTGCCCACAACCCGAATTACGCGGCTCAGATTCCGGCCGGCTGGTCGCTGGCATCCGAGAACATCGCCGGCGGATACTCCGCGGCGACCGTTGTGAACGCGTGGCTGAACTCGCCCGGTCACCGCACCAACATCATGTCGGCCGCGACTGACATCGGCATCGGCTTCTACGTCGCGCCGGGCGGCACGGCCTACTCGGTGCAGAACTTCGCCAGGTATCCGACCTCGACTACCCCCGCCGCCTTGACCGCGACGCCGGTGCCCACGGTCTCGGGCTCCGCGACTCTCGGCCGCACTCTCACCGCGAGTGCGGGTGCCTGGGCTCCGTCTCCGGTGTCGCTCGCCTTCCAGTGGAGCGCCGCGGGTGTGAAGATTGCCGGTGCGACCGCGCCCAGTTACGTTGCCGTCACGGCTGACCTCGGCAAGCGCCTCACGGTGACCGTGACGGGAACGAAGCCGGGTTACGCGACGGTGGCGAAGACATCCATCGGCACCGCGGCGGTGAAGGGAACCCTCACTGCCACGCCGACCCCGACGATCGCCGGCACAGCGAAGGTCGGCCAGGTCGTGACCGCTGCCACGGGCGCCTGGGCTCCCGCTCCGGTCACCCTGCTGTACCAGTGGACGCGCTCCGGCACCGCGATCACGGGAGCGACGGCGTCGAGTTACACGATCCGGGCAGCGGATGTCGGCGCCACCCTGACCGTGACCGTCACCGGCACGAAGCCCAACTATGGCCCGGTTGCTCGCAAGTCCCAGCCCACCGCCATGGTCGTCGGCTAGCCGACGCCGCCCGCCGCCCGCCTGCCGCCGCCGTGCGCGGCTGTTGCGCCGCTGCGCGGGACTTGCGCCCCCAGCGGTAGTTGCGCCGTATCGCTGCAGGCGTGCCTACGGCGTAGCGGCGTAGCTGGCGCGTTTCGCCTCGGCGTGTCTTGCCGGGCGTCGCTGCGCGGTACTTGCGCCGCTACGCGGTACTTGCGCCGCTGCGCGGTAGTCGCGCCGCTGCGCGGTAGTCGCGCCGGGCAGTGAGTGTCTGTGTGCGGCGTTGCGCGGTAGTTGCGCCGTAACGCTGTAGGCGTGCCTACGGCGTAGCGGCGTAGCCGGCGCGCTTCGCCTCGGCGTGTCTTGCCAGGCATCGCTGCGCGGTACTTGCGCCGCTGCGCGTTAGTTGCGCCAAGTTCCGCAGGTGCGCAAGCGAGCGAATACGCTCATTGCCATCCCTCCATAGGCCCCGCGAACATCAAGTTGTCCCCAGATTTCCCGGTGCACCGACGCGGGCGAGCTCAGTCATGCAAACTGACGGCATGCGCCCACTGGACACCGAACTCCTAACCCAGAGCCTCATCCTCGCTGCCGACATCCATGGAGCCCTAGGAACCGATCTACGCCTCCGGCGGATCGCCCAGAAAGGTGAGTTGTTCCGCGTGGGTCGCGGCACGTACTGCAACACGACCCGGTGGAACGGTTTCACCGAGAATGAGCAGTATGCGGCCCGGGTGATTGGCGTTGCACTAGCCCGAACCGCGCCGCCGCCGCTGTCGCACGAGTCGGCCGCCGCGCTGTGGGGACTGTCGCTCTTCGGCCCGTGGCCGGACGAGGTCCACTTCGTCGTTGAGCGTGCCGCCGGTGGTCGTTCTGCTCCCGGTGTGCGGCGCCATGCAATCGGCATCGATGCCCGGGACATCACAATGCGCGGAAGTGTCCTCGTGACGAGCGCGGCCCGCACCGCCGTCGACCTCGCCGCTGTGCTTGACCTCAAGTCGGCGGTCGCCGTCGTCGACCAGGTTTTGCACGCAGACCGCGCGGGGCATCCGCCGCTGGCGACGAAAGATGAACTGATCGACGTCTGGCAGCGGATGCTCCCCTTCCGCGGTTCGGTGCGGGCGCGGGCGATCATCGACTTCGCCGTGACCCAGTCCGAGTCGTTGCTCGAGTCCGGCAGCCGGGTGAACATGGCCCTCAGCGGGTTCCCCCGCCCCGAACTGCAGCACCATTTCGTCGTCGACGGAGCTGACGTCTTCACCGACTTCTTCTGGCCCCAAGCGGATGCCGTCGGAGAGGCCGACGGCAAGGGCAAATACACCGACCCGGCCCTGATGCGGGGGCGCACGCCGCAGGAGGTGCACTATGCCGAGAAGCAACGCGAAGACGGGGTTCGCCGGCAGGTGCGGGCGTTCACTCGATGGGACTTCGGCACCGGGATGAGTCAGCATCGCCTGCGTGCCCGACTGCTGATGTTGGGGCTCGAACCGGGGCATCCGTGGCTGGTGAAATAAGACCACGCATCGCCGAAATGGCGGGCTGAGACGCCCCGGCGAACGTGGGGGAGACCCGACACGCCGAACGCGACACGCCCGGGTTGCACAAAGGGGTAGACCTGTGGCAGAATCGTCTAGTTCAACATTTTCGGCGTGCGTTACGCATGTTTCGAAATCACTGCCAGGCAGTGCATAGCCGCCCTCTCGAAGGTGCAGGTTAGGCCGCGGGGAGCAGGACACGCACAAATCAACTATCTGAATGATTCGGCTCGTCCACGTGTGGACGCACCGAGGATTTCCCCGGGTTCTGCTCTGGGAGTCGACGTTGATCCGGACCGCCATCCATATGGCGCAACGGAAATTGACATAAGAACAGTGGTGCGACAGCAGCAGTGCTACTACGGCGTCCAATGCAACCCCCGGGATGTAAGACGCCCAGACAGAGAGAGAGTTCGACATGGCGGGACAGAAGATCCGCATTCGACTTAAGTCGTATGACCACGAGGTCATCGACATTTCGGCGCGCAAGATCGTCGACACAGTGACCCGTGCGGGCGCTACGGTTGTTGGCCCGGTGCCGCTTCCGACCGAGAAGAACGTGGTGTGTGTTATCCGTTCTCCGCACAAGTACAAGGACAGCCGGGAGCACTTTGAAATGCGCACCCACAAGCGTCTGATCGACATCATTGACCCGACCCCGAAGGCTGTGGACTCGCTTATGCGTCTCGACCTTCCGGCCGACGTCAACATCGAGATCAAGCTCTAGGGCCCGCGATGTCTTACGCAGATACCAAGACCACTAAAGGCCTGTTGGGCAAGAAGCTCGGCATGACCCAGGTGTGGGATGAGAACAACAAGCTTGTTCCCGTCACCGTCATCGAAATCTCCCCGAACGTTGTGACGCAGCTGCGCACCAAGGCCGTTGACGGCTATACCGGTGTTCAGATCGCCGCTGGCGCTATTGACCCCCGTAAGGTCAACAAGCCCGCTGCCGGTCACTTCGAGAAGGCCGGCGTCACGCCGCGCCGCCACGTCACCGAGCTCCGTACCGCTGACTCCGCTGACTACACCCTGGGCCAGGAACTCACCGTTGACGGTGTGTTCGCTGCCGGTACCAAGGTCGACGTCATGGGAACCAGCAAGGGTAAGGGCTTCGCCGGTGTCATGAAGCGTCACAACTTCAAGGGTGTCTCCAGCTCGCACGGTTCACACCGTAACCACCGCAAGCCCGGTTCCATCGGTGCTTCCTCGACCCCGAGCCGTGTCTTCAAGGGCATGCGCATGGCCGGTCGTATGGGTGGCGAGCGCGTCACCGTGCTGAACCTCAAGGTTCACGCGATTGATGCCGACAAGGGCCTCCTGCTGGTCAAGGGTGCCGTTCCCGGTGCCAAGGGCCGTCTCGTATTCGTTCGCAACGCAGTGAAGGGAGCGTAGTTATCATGACTACCGCACTCGACATTCTGGACGCGAAGGGCGCGAAGGCCGGCTCTGCTGAGCTTCCCGCGGACCTCTTCGACGTACAGACCAACATTCCGCTGATTCACCAGGTCGTTGTTGCGCAGCTCGCTGCCGCTCGCCAGGGAACCTCCAAGGTCAAGCGCCGTGGAGAAGTTTCCGGTGCCGGCCGCAAGCCGTTCAAGCAGAAAGGAACCGGTCGCGCTCGTCAGGGCTCGATCCGTGCTCCTCACATGACCGGTGGTGGCATCGTGCACGGCCCGACGCCGCGCAGCTACGACCAGCGCACCCCGAAAAAGATGATCGCCGCAGCCCTCAAGGGTGCACTGTCCGACCGCGCACGCGGCGGTCGCCTGCACATCGTTGAG
Source organism: Cryobacterium frigoriphilum (assembly GCF_004403305.1). Lineage (GTDB taxonomy): Bacteria > Actinomycetota > Actinomycetes > Actinomycetales > Microbacteriaceae > Cryobacterium > Cryobacterium frigoriphilum. Next base: position 23,925 of record NZ_SOHE01000002.1, read on the forward strand.
GCGCTCTTCACCGGCGAGATCCCCCACACGAAGACGGCTATGGCCCTGCTCACGCAGATCGCCTCCAGCAAGCACGTGTTGGTTGTTCTGGAGCGTACCGACGAGCTCACGCTGCGAAGCATTCGCAACCTGCCCGCCGTGCACATCCTCTCGTGGGACCAGCTCAACGCCTACGACGTGCTCGTCTCTGACGACATCGTCTTCACCAAGGGCGCTTTCGAAGCGTTCGTGGCGAGCAAGACCAAGAAGGAAGAGGTGTCCGCATAATGGCTACCGCTGTCAACAAGGACCCCCGCGATGTCATCATCGCCCCGGTTGTCTCCGAGAAGAGCTACAGCCTGATCGATCAGGGCAAGTACACCTTCATCGTTGACCCTCGTTCCAACAAGACCGAGATCAAGCTCGCGATTGAAAAGATCTTCAAGGTAGAGGTCGCTTCGATCAACACCCTGAACCGCGTGGGCAAGACTCGTCGTACCAAGTTCGGTATGGGCAAGCGCAAGGACACCAAGCGTGCCATCGTCACGCTCAAGTCCGGGTCCATCGACATCTTCACGGCCGTCGGCTAGAACGACCGGACAAAGGGATAACTAATGGCTATTCGTAAGTACAAGCCCACGACCCCGGGTCGTCGCGGTTCCTCCGTTGCCGACTTCGCGGAAATCACCCGTTCGACCCCGGAAAAGTCGCTGCTTCGGCCGCTCTCCAAGACCGGTGGACGTAACAACCAGGGGCGCATCACGACTCGTCACATCGGTGGTGGCCACAAGCGCCAGTACCGCGTGATCGACTTCAAGCGCAACGACAAGGATGGCGTCAACGCTCGCGTTGCCGAAATCGAGTACGACCCTAACCGCACGGCGCGCATCGCGCTCCTGCACTTCATTGACGGCACGAAGCGTTACATCATCGCGCCGAACAAGCTGGCACAGGGCGACATCATCGAGTCGGGCGCCGGGGCTGACATCAAGCCCGGCAACAACCTGCCGTTGAAGAACATCCCCACCGGTACCATCATTCACGCGATCGAGCTGCGTCCGGGTGGTGGCGCCAAGATGGCCCGCTCCGCCGGTTCGTCGGTTCGCCTCGTCGCGAAGGAAGGTGTCTACGCCCAGCTGCGTCTGCCCTCCGGCGAAATCCGCAACGTGGATGCTCGCTGCCGCGCAACGATCGGCGAGGTCGGCAACGCCGAGCAGTCGAACATCAACTGGGGCAAGGCCGGCCGTATGCGCTGGAAAGGCGTTCGCCCGACCGTTCGTGGTGTAGCCATGAACCCGGTGGACCACCCGCACGGTGGTGGTGAGGGTAAGACGTCCGGTGGACGTCACCCCGTCAGCCCGTGGGGCCAGAAGGAAGGGCGCACCCGCCACCCGAACAAGGAAAGCGACAAGCTCATCGTTCGTCGCCGTACCGTCGGCAAGAAGCGTAAGTAGGAGTAGACGATGCCAAGAAGTCTTAAGAAAGGCCCTTTCGTTGACGACCACCTGCTTCGCAAGGTGTTCGCGGCGAACGAAGCCAAGAGCAAGAACGTAATCAAGACCTGGTCGCGCCGCTCGATGATCATCCCCGACATGCTCGGACACACCATCGCAGTGCACGACGGTCGCAAGCACATCCCGGTGTTCGTCACCGAGAGCATGGTTGGGCACAAACTCGGCGAGTTTGCTCCCACCCGCACCTTCCGTGGACACGTGAAGGATGACAAGAAGGGTCGTCGCCGCTAACGCGGTGACGTAAGGAGGAGAAGAAATGGTGGAGTCGATCGCACGCGTGCGTCACATCCGCGTTACCCCCCAGAAGGCCCGTCGCGTCGTTGACATGATCCGCGGCAAGCAGGCGCAGGAAGCGCTGGGTATTCTCAAGTTCGCGCCCCAGGGCGCGTCCGATCCGGTGTACAAGCTGGTGGCCTCGGCCATCGCCAACGCCCGGGTCAAGGCGGATGCCGCCAACACGTACCTGGACGAGCAGGACCTGTACATCAGCCGCGCATTCGTTGATGAGGGTACGACCCTCAAGCGTTTCCAGGCTCGTGCCCAGGGCCGCGCATTCGAAATCAAGAAGCGCACCAGCCACATCACGGTTGTGCTCACCACTCCTGAGGAGGGGACGAAGTAATGGGTCAGAAAGTAAACCCGTATGGCTTCCGTCTGGGAATCACGACCGACCACGTGTCGCGTTGGTTCTCTGACTCAACGAAGCCGGGACAGCGTTACGCCGACTTTGTCGCCGAAGACGTCAAGATCCGTCGCCTGCTCAGCACGAGCCTCGACCGCGCCGGCGTCAGCCGGATCGAAATCGAGCGCACCCGTGACCGCGTTCGCGTTGACATTCACACCGCCCGTCCGGGCATTGTGATCGGTCGCCGCGGCGCCGAGGCCGAGCGCATCCGCTCTGACCTCGAAAAGCTCACCGCCAAGCAGATCCAGCTGAACATCCTCGAGGTCAAAAACCCCGAGCAGGATGCCCAGCTGGTTGCCCAGGGCATTGCCGAGCAGCTCTCCGCTCGTGTGGCTTTCCGCCGCGCGATGCGTAAGGGCCTGCAGGGCGCTCAGCGCGCCGGAGCCAAGGGTGTTCGCATCCAGGTTTCCGGTCGTCTGGGTGGCGCCGAGATGAGCCGCAGCGAGTTCTACCGCGAAGGTCGTGTGCCGCTGCACACGCTGCGCGCGAACATCGACTACGGCTTCTACGAGGCCAAGACCACCTTCGGCCGCATCGGCGTGAAGGTCTGGATCTACAAGGGCGACATCACCAACAAGGAACTCGCTCGCGAGCAGGCCAACGCTAAGTCGTCCCGCCCCGAGCGTCGTGACGATCGACCGCGCCGTGCACCTCGTGCAGATGCTCCGGCAGCGGCCCCGGTCGCAGCAGGAGTTGAGGCTAAATAATGTTGATTCCGCGTAGAGTCAAGCACCGCAAGCAGCACCACCCGGGCCGTTCCGGCCACGCAACCGGTGGTACCACGGTGTCGTTCGGTGAGTATGGCCTGCAGGCCCTCACCTCCGCCTATGTGACCAACCGTCAGATCGAGTCCGCTCGTATCGCGATGACGCGTCACATCAAGCGTGGTGGAAAGGTGTGGATCAACATCTACCCCGACCGCCCGCTGACGAAGAAGCCCGCCGAAACCCGCATGGGTTCCGGTAAGGGTTCGCCCGAGTGGTGGGTCGCCAACGTCAAGCCCGGACGCGTTCTGTTCGAGCTCAGCGGTGTCACCGAAGCCGTCGCCAAAGAGGCACTCACTCGTGCCATTCACAAACTGCCGCTCAAGGCACGCATCATCAAGCGCGAGGAGGGCGACGCATAATGGCGATCGGATCCAAGGAGCTCGCCTCAGTCGAGCTCGATACTTTTGACAACGGGCGTCTGTTCGATGAGCTGAAGAAGGCCAAGGAAGAGCTGTTCAACCTGCGCTTCCAGTCGGCCACCGGTCAGCTCGAGAGCCACGGCCGCCTGCGCGCCGTCAAGCGCGACATCGCTCGTATCTACACGGTTCTCCGTGAACGTGAGCTGGGCATTCGTGCCACTCCCGTTGCAGTCGAGGCTCCGGCCCAGGCCGACAAGAAGACCGAGAAGAAGACCAAAAAGGCCAAGGCCGCCGAGGAATCCAGCACGGATGACGCGGCAGCCGAGGCTACCCCCACGAAGGAGGCCTAGTCATGGCGAAGACTGACGGAAAGTCCGTTGAAGCCCCGGCCGAGGCTCTCGTCCGCGGCTACCGCAAGACCCTGCGCGGCATCGTCACCGGAAACAAGATGGACAAAACCATCATTGTCGAGGTCGAAGACCGCGTAAAGCACCCCCTGTACGGCAAGGTCATCCGCCGTACGTCCAAGCTGAAGGTTCACGACGAGGCAAACTCTGCCGGCGTCGGTGACTCGGTCCTGATCAGTGAAACTCGCCCGCTGAGCGCCACCAAGCGCTTTCGCCTGGTCGAGATTCTCGAGAAGGCCAAGTAAGCCTCGCGCTTACTTGACATAAGGAGTTAGAAAATGCTTCAGCAGGAATCACGAGTCAAAGTTGCCGACAACACCGGTGCCAAGGAACTCCTGACCATCCGCGTTCTCGGTGGCTCCGGCCGTCGTTACGCCGGACTGGGCGACGTCATTGTCGCCACGGTCAAGGACGCCATCCCGGGCGGCAACGTCAAGAAGGGTGACATCGTCAAAGCTGTCATCGTTCGCACCAAGAAGGAGACCCGTCGTCCAGACGGTTCGTACATCAAGTTCGATGAGAACGCAGCAGTGATCTTGAAGGCTGACGGTGACCCCCGCGGCACCCGAATCTTCGGACCGGTCGGTCGCGAACTTCGCGACAAGAAGTTCATGAAGATCATCTCGCTGGCACCGGAGGTTATTTAGTCATGGCAGCCCGTATCAAGAAGGGTGACCTCGTAGAGGTCATCACCGGCCGTACCCAGGCTCGCGGAGGCGACCGGGGCAAGCAGGGCAAGATCATCTCTGTTGACGTCGAGAAGAACCGCGTGCTCGTTGAGGGCATCAACTTCGTGACCAAGCACGTACGTGTTGGTCAGACCCAGCGCGGCACGAAGACGGGTGGCATCGAGACCTTCGAAGCCGCCATCCACGTGTCCAACGTTGCGATCGTCGACCCGGAGACCAAGAAGCCGACTCGCGTTGGCTTCCGCCAGGAAGAGGTAACGAAGGACGGCGTCACGAAGACGGTCCGCATCCGTTACGCCAAGAAGTCAGGGAAGGACATCTGATGACTGACACTGCAGTTGTTACGGGCACTGCGCCCGTCAAAGCCCTGCCGCGCCTGAAGCAGAAGTACCGCGACGAACTGTCCGCGAAACTGTCCGAGGAACTCGGCTTCACCAACGTGCACCGCATCCCGACCCTGACGAAGATTGTCGTCAACATGGGTGTCGGAGAAGCGGCTCGCGATGGCAAGGTCATGGATGGTGCGGTTTCCGACCTCACCAAGATCACCGGCCAGAAGCCGCAGGTCACCAAGGCACGCAAGTCCATCGCGCAGTTCAAACTGCGTGAGGGCCAGCCCATTGGCGCGCACGTCACCCTGCGTGGCGACCGCATGTGGGAGTTCCTTGACCGCTTGCTGAGCCTTGCTCTTCCGCGTATCCGCGACTTCCGCGGCCTCTCGGACAAGCAGTTCGATGGTGCGGGCAACTACACCTTCGGTCTGACCGAGCAGGTCATGTTCCACGAAATCGACCAAGACCGCATCGACCGCGTTCGCGGCATGGACATCACCGTTGTGACGACCGCCAAGAACAACGAAGAGGGTCGCGCGCTGCTCAAGGCGCTCGGTTTCCCGTTCAAGACGGCCGAAAACACCAAGTAGTCTTGGTTCTTTGGGCGGTAGTTCCTTCGGGAACTGCTTAACCCGCACGTTTTTCACCCCGGGGGCCGGTCAACCGACCGGCCCCCTCACCACCACAGGTCGCCATCCTTGTAACGGGTGCGCGAAACCAGGCGAGAAAGGCACCACAAATGACAATGACAGATCCGGTCGCAGACATGCTGACCAGACTGCGCAACGCGAACTCGGCATACCACGACACCGTGTCCATGCCGCATAGCAAATTGAAAGCGCACATCGCAGACATCCTCAAGGCCCAGGGATACATTTCCGCTTGGGACGTCAAGGATGCAACCGTTGGCAAGACCCTCACGCTCGACCTGAAGTTCGGTCCGAACCGTGAGCGTTCCATCAAGGGCATCAAGCGGGTTTCCAAGCCCGGCCTGCGCGTGTACGCCAAGTCCACAGAGATCCCCACGGTTCTCGGCGGCCTCGGCGTAGCCATCCTGTCCACCTCCAGCGGTCTGCTCACCGACCGCCAGGCAGAGAAGAAGGGCGTAGGCGGAGAAGTTCTCGCCTACGTGTGGTAACCCGCAATGTCACGTATTGGAAGACTGCCCATCCTGATCCCCGCCGGGGTCACGGTCGTCGCTGACGGCCAGGCCGTTTCGGTCAAGGGTCCCAAGGGCGAGCTCGCGCTCGTCGTTGCGAACCCGATCGAGGTCAAGGTCGAAGACGGTCACGTACTGGTCTCCCGTCCCAATGACGAGCGCGTTTCGCGTTCGCTGCACGGACTGACCCGCACGCTGATCAACAACCAGATCATCGGAGTGACCGTCGGTTACTCCAAGGGTCTCGAAATCGTCGGTACCGGTTACCGCGCGGCGCAGAAGGGCACCTCCGTTGAGTTCGCCCTTGGCTTCTCGCACCCGGTCGTCGTTGAGCCGCCCGTTGGAATCGTTTTGACCGTGGAGAGCGTCAACAAGCTCACGGTCAGCGGCATCGACAAGCAGGCCGTCGGCGAGGTCGCCGCCAACATCCGTAAGATTCGCAAGCCTGAGCCCTACAAGGGCAAGGGTGTGCGTTACGCCGGCGAGATTGTTCGCCGCAAGGCCGGAAAGAGTGGTAAGTAACCATGGGTCTCGGAACTAGAGGTAAGAGCAAGACCGCTGCCCGCGGACGTCGTCACACTCGTCTTCGCAAGAAGATCGAGGGCACCGCGCTTCGTCCGCGCCTGGTCGTCACCCGTTCGGCCCGTCACGTATTCGTGCAGGTTGTCGACGACAGCAAGGGCTTCACCCTTGCGTCGGCATCCACGCTCGAAGCTGACATGCGCACGTTCGACGGTGACAAGACCGCCAAGGCCCGCAAGGTCGGTGAGCTCGTCGCCGAGCGTGCGAAAGCAGCCGGAATCGAAGCCGTTGTATTTGACCGTGGTGGCAGCAAGTACGCAGGACGCGTCGCAGCCATCGCCGATGGAGCTCGAGAGGGTGGATTGAACCTGTGAGCACTGACAAGATCGAAACCACAGCGCCCGTCGCTGCCGTTGCTGAGGCACCGGTTGAGACTGCTGCATCCACGACCCCGCCGCAGAGCGAGCCCCGCGAGGCTCGTCGTGGTGGACGTGAGCGCAACCCCAACAAGGACCGCGGAAGCCGCGATGCCGACAAGAGCCAGTTCCTGGAGCGCGTCGTCACCATCAACCGGGTGTCCAAGGTCGTCAAGGGTGGTCGTCGCTTCAGCTTCACCGCACTGGTTGTTGTCGGAGACGGCAACGGACTGGTCGGCGTTGGCTACGGCAAGGCCCGCGAGGTGCCCACGGCTATCTCCAAGGGCGTCGAGGAAGCGAAGAAGAACTTCTTCCGCGTTCCCCGCGTTGGCCTGACCATCCCGCACCCCGTACAGGGTGAGGCCGCAGCCGGCGTTGTGCTGCTGCGTCCGGCCGCTGCAGGTACCGGCGTTATCGCCGGTGGCCCCGTGCGCGCCGTACTCGAGTGCGCCGGTATCCACGATGTGCTGAGCAAGTCGCTCGGTTCCTCGAACACCATCAACATCGTGCACGCCACGGTCGAAGCACTGCACCAGCTCGAAGAGCCGCGTGCGGTTGCTGCTCGTCGTGGCCTCGCGTACGAAGACGTGGCTCCGGCCCGTTTTCTGCGTGCCGATGCCGCTGCGGCAGCTGCTGCAGCAACCGCAAAGGCAGGTGCCTGATGGCTCAGTTGAGGATCACGCAGATCAAGTCCAAAATTAGTGAGAAGCAGAACCAGCGCGACACGCTTCGCAGCCTGGGTCTCCGACGCATTGGCGCCGTCACGATCCGCGAGGACAACTCGCAGAACCGTGGCTACGTCAACACCGTCGCTCACCTCGTCAAGGTCGAGGAGATTGACTAATGGCTGACGAAAAGGAAGCTGTAACAACAGCTACGCCCGCCAAGAAGGCAGCCCCCAAGGCCGCCAAGTCCACTGCGGCTAAGGCTCCGGCCAAGGCCAAGGCTGCGCCGGCCGAGGCCCGCGAGCAGGTCCTGAAGGTACACCACCTTCGCCCCGCTCCCGGTGCCAAGAAGTCGCGCATGCGCGTGGGCCGTGGTGAAGGATCCAAGGGTAAGACCGCGGGTCGTGGAACCAAGGGTACGAAGGCGCGCTACACAGTGCGCGTCGGCTTCGAGGGTGGGCAGATGCCTCTGCACATGCGCACCCCGAAACTGCGCGGATTCAAGAACCCGTTCCGCGTTGAGTACCAGGTCGTGAACATTGACCGTTTGGCCGAGTTGTACCCCAACGGCGGCGATGTCACCATCGCCGATCTCGTTGCCAAGGGTGCGGTTCGCGACAACGAAAAGGTCAAGGTTCTCGGTAACGGTGACATTACGGTTAAGCTGACTGTTGCAGTCGATAAGGTCTCGAGCTCAGCTGAGCAGAAGATCGTCGCCGCAGGTGGCTCTGTCAAGTAAGTCCTAGACGCTGGTCGAGCTTGTCGAGACCACCTTTCGAGTAAATCGTTGGTGTGGACTCGGCAAGCTCGATTCACGTTAATAACTGGAGGCCTTTGTTGTTTAGCGCCATAGCGCGGATATTCCGCACGCCTGACCTTCGCAAGAAGATCGGCTTCACCCTGGGCATCATTGCTCTGTTCCGTCTGGGCTCGTTCATTCCCGCCCCATTCGTGGACTTCGGCAACGTGCAGGCCTGTCTCGCGGCTAACCAGGGGGCCAGCGGCCTCTATGAGCTCGTCAACCTCTTCAGTGGTGGCGCGCTCCTGCAACTCTCGGTCTTTGCACTCGGAATCATGCCGTACATCACGGCCTCGATCATCGTGCAGCTGCTGCGGGTTGTCATCCCCCACTTCGACACCCTCTACAAGGAGGGTGCGTCGGGTCAGAGCACACTGACCCAGTACACGCGCTACCTGACGATCGCCCTCGGCCTGCTGCAGTCGACCACGCTGATCACGGTGGCCAGAAGCGGCGCGCTGTTCGGAACATCCGCCAGCGCCGAATGCTCGGCCCTGATCACCAACGATGCCTGGTACGCCATCATGCTCATGGTCATCACCATGACCGCCGGCACCGGCGTCATCATGTGGATGGGCGAGCTCGTCACCGAGCGCGGCATCGGCAACGGCATGTCGCTGCTCATCTTCACCTCGATCGCCGCACTCTTCCCCGGCTCGCTGATGTCCATCGGCCAGCAGCAGGGAATCGACGTGCTGCTGATCGTGGTCGCGGTCGGATTGCTCGTGGTCATGGCGGTCGTCTTCGTTGAACAATCGCAGCGCCGCGTTCCTGTGCAGTACGCCAAGCGGATGGTCGGCCGCCGCACGTACGGCGGCAACAATACGTACATCCCGATCAAGGTCAACATGGCCGGCGTGATCCCCGTGATCTTCGCCTCGTCGCTGCTCTACCTGCCGGCCCTGATCGCCCAGTTCAACCAGCCCGCCGCCGGCCAGGAGCCCGCCGCCTGGGTCACCTGGGTCACCAACAACCTCACTTCGGGCGACAACCCGCTGTACATGCTGATGTACTTCCTGCTGATCATCGGCTTCACGTACTTCTACGTTGCGATCACCTTCAACCCCGAAGAGGTCGCCGACAACATGAAGAAGTACGGCGGATTCATCCCCGGCATCCGTGCCGGCCGCCCGACGGCTGAATACCTCGACTACGTGCTGACGCGCATCACGCTGCCCGGATCGATCTACCTCGGCCTCATCGCGCTCATCCCGCTGCTCGCCTTCAGCGTCATCGGCGCCGACCAGAACTTCCCCTTCGGCGGAGCCAGTATCCTGATCGTGGTCGGTGTTGGACTGGAGACAGTCAAACAGATCGACTCACAGCTGCAGCAACGACACTACGAGGGACTTCTCCGATGACGCGACTTCTCCTGATCGGCCCGCCTGGCGCGGGCAAAGGCACCCAGGCCACCGAGCTTGCCGAGGCCTTTGGCATTCCAGCCATCTCCACGGGCGATATCTTTCGCTACAACGTGAAGAACGAAACGCCGCTCGGCCTCCAGGCCAAAGCGTTCATGGATGCCGGCGAGTACGTTCCCGACTCCCTGACCAACGCGATCGTCGAAGATCGTCTGCAGGAAGCGGATGCCGCCCCCGGCTTTCTGCTCGACGGCTACCCGCGCACCACGGATCAGGTTGCCGAACTCGACCGCCTGCTGCAGGCATCCGGTACCGCGCTCGACGTGGTCGTGCTCATCGTGGCCGACACCGACGAGGTCGTCAGCCGACTGCTCAAGCGTGCCGCCGAGCAGGGTCGCGCCGACGACACGGCCGACGTGATTCGTCACCGCCTGGCCGTCTACGAAGAGCAGACCGCTCCGCTCATCGACGTGTACAGCGCGCGGGGCCTCGTCGTCACCGTTGACGGTCTCGGCGCCGTCGCGACGGTGACCGGGCGCATCCTTGACGCATTGGCCGAGCGCGGACTGCGCCCGCCGGTCGCCAGCAAATAGCACCTGTTGTTCTGAATTACTTGGCTCCAACCGAGCCAATCGCATCGAGATAGTTAGTTTGTGGGAACCCTTTAATATGAGCCTTCGTCGCTCGATTTACAAAAACCCTGCCCAGTTGCGCCTCATGGTGGCGCCCGGTCTGGCCACGGCGGCATCACTCGCCGCGGCCAGGGCGGCAATGGTAGTGGGGGCAACGACACTGGATCTGGATGCCGCCGCCGAGGCCGCAATTGTGGCCCTCGGCGGCAAACCCAACTTCAAGCTCGAGACCGGCTACCACCACACCGTGTGCGCCTCGGTCAACGATGAGGTCGTGCACGGAATTCCGACCGGCCGGGTACTCGCGGCCGGCGACATCGTGTCGATCGACAGCGGAGCGATCATCGAGGGCTGGAACGGCGACGCCGCATTCACCTTCGTGATTCCCGACCCGAACCGGCCCGAGATCGTCGCCGAACGGGAACTGCTCTCGCACGTGACCGAGCAGTCGCTCTGGCACGGCATTGCCCGCCTCGCCACTGCGCGTCACCTCAACGAGGTCGGCGACGCCATCGAGGACTACGTCGAGTCTCAGGGCACGTACGGAATTCTCACGGACTACGTCGGTCACGGCATCGGCCGCAGCATGCACGAGGCTCCGCCGGTGTTCAACTACCGCGTACGACCGAAGGGCCCCGACGTGAAGCCGGGCCTGGTCGTGGCGATCGAGCCGATGGTCGTCATGGGCGACATCGAAACGTACACGAAAGACGACGACTGGACCGTTGCCACGAGCGACGGCCTCGCCGCCGCCCACTGGGAGCACAGCATCGCCGTGCACAAGGACGGCATCTGGGTGCTGACCGCCGAAGACGGCGGCGCCGCCGGCCTCGCCCAGTTCGGCATCACGCCGGTCCCGATCCCGTAACACGGTTACCGTCCACGCTCCGTGGCAGCGGATGCCGAGGGTGTCTCGACAAGCTCGACAACCGACATCGCGGGCCGGCTACTGGTCCATGAGGTGGGCGAGTTCGCCGATGAAGGCCTCGAAGTCGACCGAGCGTTTGATGAGGCGCTGCACGTCGGCCCGGTCGGCGAAGACCTCCACGAACTGGTCGAAGACCGCCTGAAACGATGACCGCCCCGCGGCGCTGAAGGCGATGAACGCGACCACGTTGACGCGGGTTTCGCCCCAGTCCATCGCGGCGTCGTTGATGACGATGGCAATACTGGTCTGCCTCGCCGTCATTGCCATCGCGTGCGGAACGGCGAGGTGGTCGGTGAAGGCGGTTGACGACATCCGCTCACGGTCGATCGCGCCGTCGACGTAAGCCTGATCGATGAGGCCGAGGCGCTGCATCCGCTCGCCAAGGGCCCGAATCATGGCAAGTTCGCCGCGCGGATAGAAATTGCGCAGAAACAAGCCCTCGTCGAAGAACTTCAGCAGGTCCCCGGTGATCTGCGCGCGTCGGCGCAGGCGACGCACCCGGCTCGCGGCCAGACGGATGCGGTCGACATCGGCGGCCGTGAGAAACGGTTGGATCACGATGACCCCGTCGCCGTGCAGCTGCGGATCGATGGTCGTCAGCACGAGATCGGCGTGCAGCGCCGACCACTCGACGTCGCTGCGCGTCACGACGGTCACGACCTCGAGGTCGGTGCCGAGCAGTCGTTCGATGCGCTCCTGCAGCAGCAGGTGCACGTCGTAGTAGTTCGGGCACACGATGATGCACGTCACGAGTTCTTCGCGGCGGCCCTGCAGCTCGAGGTGGGCGCCGACGTGCATGGCGATGTAGGCGATCTCGTCGTCGGTGATGGTGATGTGCTCCTGCGCCTGGAGCGCGCTGGCGATGTACACCGCCAGCTCGTAGGTCATCGGATACGCGGTCTTGATCGACCTGGTCAGGGGATTTCGCGAGTATGAGCGGTGCTGGGCTCGGTCGATGAGGTTGCGCACGTGCAGCGTCAACCGCACGATGAAGCCCTCATCCTCGAGGTCGACGAGATACTCGGCACTCGCCTGCGCCACGATGCGCCGCACGACCGCGAGGTCGCCCGGCCGCACGTAGTTCGCCGCAACGATGCCGGCCGGCTGGTCGTGCCCGGGCGTGACGACGCGGGTCGCGAGCAGCAGGGCGAGAAAGTCGAGGTCGTGTGCGTCGAGCGTGACCCGGAAGTGGCGCTGCAACAGCACCCCGAGCTGCTCGGCCATCGGTGTTGCGGCGCCCGATCGCCCCGCGACGGGTACCGCGGGCCCCGGGCGCCGGCTGACCCGGTCGACGGCGATCGCCACGTGCAACAGCAGCGCCGTCGTACCGAACTCGTTCACGAAATAGCCCTGCGCGTCGAGCATCGCGAGCAGATCGGTCTTGAACGCGCCGAGGCTGTCGGCCGCGAACTCGGCCTGAATCGCCTCCAGCTCGAGCAGCCCGCGGGTTCCCTCTTCGCGGAACATCCGGCTCAGCAGCCGGCGCCGGTCTGTCTCAGACCCTTCGAGGGTCACGATGCTGCCGTGCCGGCTGAGCGTGAGGCCCGACTCGACGAGCAGCGCGCGCAGGCGGGTGAGGTCGGCTTCGAGCGTCGAATCTGCCACGAAGACGGATGCCGCCAGCTCGTACACATCGAGGCCGCCGGTCGCATCCGTGAGCTGGCGCACCAGCCGGTAGAGCCGGGCGGTGGGGGCATCGGGCGGATGCGGCGTCGCGGCCTCATGCAGTCGGCTGTAGGCCTGCCGGTTCAGGCGATAGCCCGCCGGACCTGACTCGATGATGCTGAGCGGATGCGCGAACGTCTTCACCTGCGTGACGTAGCTGCGCACGCTGCGCGGCGTCACCCCCAGGTGGTCGGCGATTTCGGCCGCGGTGACCCAGGCCGGGGTGTGCGCGAGGTACTCCAGCATGCGGGTCGCTTTGTCGCTCATGGCCAGACTCCGTCGTCTCGTCGATACAGCCACTTCGATGCAGCCACGTCGATGCAGCCACTTCGATACAGCCACGTCGCTGCAGACATTGTGCTGCGCTTTCGGCAGATGCGGCGGGTCAGTTTCCGGGGGTGCGGAAATTTCCGTGCTGGCACGGGCGCGCCCCAGCCGCGAGGATCAGGGCCAGAACGCACCACGCGTGCGTGCCGAGAAGGGCGATCGATGAAGATTCTGGTGGTCTGTGGCGCTGGCGCGTCAAGCACCTTCGTCGCCCAGCGAATGCGGGTCACGCTCGCCGCGCGCGGCCTCACCGCGCAGGTCGCGGCCGGAAGCGAGTCCGAACTCGGCGCGAGCCTCGGCAACATCGACGTGCTGCTTGTCGGCCCGCACCTCGCCCCACAGTACGAGCAGATCTGCGCCCTCGCCGCCCAATACGGGGTGCGTGCCCGACTGCTGCCCGCCGAGGTCTTCAGCATTCGCAACGGGGACGCATCCGTCGACCTCGCCCTCGAAGCAGCAACAGCGACCTACTACGCCTCACCCACACCGAAGGAGACACTGCAATGACGACGATGGCCCCCCAGTCGAAGCCTGCGGGCACGCGCGTGCGCGTGCAACGCTTCGGCACCTTTCTCAGCGGCATGGTCATGCCCAACATCCCCGCCTTCATCGCGTGGGGGCTCATCACCGCCCTGTTCATTCCCACCGGGTGGGCGCCCAACGGCATCCTCGGCGGCTTCGGCAACGCCGACCTGGTCGGCTGGGCCGGCGCCGCAACCACCGTCGGTGTCGCCGACGACGGCTCCACCTTTTCCCAGTACACGGGCCTCGTCGGCCCCATGATCGTCTACCTGCTGCCGCTGCTGATCGCCAACACCGGTGGCCGCATGGTCTACAACACCCGCGGAGGCGTCATCGCGACGATCGCGACCATGGGCGTGATCGTCGGCAGCACCATCCCGATGTTCATCGGTGCCATGGTCGTCGGCCCGCTCGCTGCCTGGCTGCTGATGAAGGTCGACAGCATCTGGGACGGCAAGGTCAAGCCCGGCTTCGAGATGCTCATCGACAACTTCTCCGCCGGAATCCTCGGCGCCGTGCTGGCCATCGGTGCCTTCTTCGGCATCGCGCCTGTCGTGACCTGGCTGAGCTCCCTGCTCGAGGCCGGCGTCGACTGGCTCATCAACGCGGGGCTGCTGCCGCTCGCGAGCATTCTCATCGAGCCAGGCAAGGTGCTCTTTCTCAACAACGCCATCAACCACGGCGTGCTGACCCCGCTCGGGGTGCAGCAGGTCGAAGAGAGCGGCAAGTCACTGCTGTTCCTGCTCGAAGCGAACCCCGGCCCCGGCCTCGGCATTCTGCTCGCGTACACGTTCTTCGGCCTCGGCATCGCCCGGGCGAGTGCCCCCGGTGCCATCATCATTCAGTTCTTCGGCGGCATTCACGAGATCTACTTCCCCTACGTGCTCATGAAGCCGATCCTGATTCTCGCGGCGATCGGCGGCGGCATGACCGGCGTGGCCGTCAACGTTGCCTTTCAGACCGGGCTGCGGGCCCCCGCCTCGCCGGGCAGCATCTTCGCGGTGCTGTTCCAAACCGCCCCCGACAGCTACGTCGGCGTGATTCTCTCGGTGATCTCCGCCGCCGGGGTCTCGTTCCTGATCGCCGCGGTCATTCTGCGGGCGAGCCGCAAGCGCGACCTCGCCACCGGAGAGACCGGCGACCTCGGCATGGCCGTGGCGCAGACCGAGGCCTACAAGGGCAAGTCCAGCGCGGTTCTCGGTGGCCTCGCCGGGCAAGCGGATGTTGCCCAGCCCGCGACCGCCCAGCCCGCCACCGCCCAGCCCGCCACCGCCCAGCCCGTAACCGCCCAGCCCGCCGGGGGCCACACCGCCCCGCCGGCGCGCGAACTGCACAACATCGTGTTCGCCTGTGACGCCGGTATGGGATCGAGCGCGATGGGCGCCTCGGTGCTGCGCAACAAGATCAAGAAGGCCGGCGTTACGGGCGTCACGGTGACCAATCAGGCCATCGCGAACCTCGACGGCAGCGCCGACCTCGTGATCACGCACCAGGACCTCACCGACCGCGCCCGCGAGGCCTCACCGAGATCGATGCACCTCTCGGTCGAGAACTTCATGGCCAGCCCCCGCTACGACGAGGTCGTCGGCCTGCTGACCCGGCAGGGTGGCCACGACGAGCACCGCGACGAGGTGACGAAATGAACCAGAACGCCTCGAACCAGAACGCCTCGAACCAGAACATTCTGCAGCCGACCAACGTCGTCGCCCGCGGAACGGCCACCTCGCGGGACGAAGCCATCCGAGAGGCCGGCGCGTTGCTGGTGGCCTCGGGCGCGGTGCGCGCGGACTACATCGACTCGATGTTCGAGCGTGAAGCATCCGTTTCGACCTACATGGGCAACTATCTGGCGATTCCCCACGGCACGAACAAGGCCAAGGAGTCGATTCTGCGCTCGTCGCTGTCGATCGTGCGCTACCCGGAGCCGATCGACTGGAACGGCAAACCGGTGCGGTTCGCGGTCGGCATCGCCGGTCTGAACAACGAGCACCTGCAGATCTTGTCGAAGATCGCCGTGGTGTTCTCCGACCAGAGCGAGGTGCAGCGCCTGCTCGAGGCCGGATCCTCTGAAGAAATCTTCACCCTGCTCGAGGAGGTCAACGAATAATGCAGTCAGATCAGCGCCGGGCCGTTCACTTCGGTGCCGGCAACATCGGGCGCGGGTTCGTGGGACTGTTGCTGCACGAGGCCGGGTACGAGGTGGTCTTCGCCGACGTGAACGCAGACCTCATCGCGGCGCTGGCGGCCGCCCCCGTCTACCGGGTGCACGAGGTCGGCGAGAATCCGGCCGTGCACGTCGTCGACAACTTTCGGGCGATCAACAGTCTCACCGAAGCGGATGCCCTGATCAGTGAGATCGCGAGCGCCGACGTGGTGACGACCGCGGTCGGGCCCACGATCCTGCCGCGCGTGGCGCCGGTGATCGCCGCCGCCCTCGCGCGGCGCTCGAGCGACCTCGCCCCGCTCGCCGTGATCGCCTGCGAGAACGCCATCAACGCGACCGACCGGCTCGCCGCGTATATCGAGGCCCAGGTGCCGCCGGGGGAGTGGGCGACGGTCGGCAGTCGGGCCGCCTTCGCCAATACCGCCGTCGACCGAATCGTGCCGGCCCAGCCGGCCGGCGGCGGCATCGATGTGACCGTCGAGACCTTCTACGAGTGGGTCATCGAGCGGGGTGCCTTCCATGGCGCCCCGCCGCCGATCGTCGGCGCGACCTTCGTCGACAACCTGCGGCCCTACATCGAACGCAAACTCTTCACGGTGAACACCGGCCACGCCACCGTGGCCTACCTCGGGTTTCTCGAGGGGGTGCATCCGCTGCACGATGCCCTGCGGGTGGCTCGGGTAGCGGATGCCGCCCGCCGCGTTCTCGAGGAGACCTCCGGCCTGCTCGTGGCCAAGCACGGACTCGACGAGGCCGAACAGCGCGCCTACCGCGAGAAGATTCTGCGCCGCTTCGCCAACCCACAGCTTCCGGACACGGTCGAACGGGTCGGACGCCAGCCGCTGCGCAAGCTCGGCCGCACCGAGCGATTCATCGGCCCGGCCGCGGAGATCGCCGAGGAGGGTATCCGTCCGGTTGCCCTGCTCGACGCGATCGGGGCCGCGTTTCGCTTCATCGTGCCCGATGACGAACAGAGTGTGGAGTTGAACCGGCTGTTGCGCTCCGAGCCGGCCGAGCGGGTCGTGCAGCAGGTCTGCGGGCTCACGCCGGAGCATCCGCTCTTCGAACCGGTCGCGGCCGAGGTGAGACGCGCTCAGACGCTCTAATAATGATTTCTGGCGGATTATAGGACCGAATTGCCAAAAGGCAACTTCGTACCATAAGATTGATCTTTGGTGTCTGGCATCGTGTTTTACGGCGTGTCAGACAGCAATATCCGCATGACCAGCAATCAATACAAGAGCGACAGTGAGGCTATGGCCAAAAAAGACGGTGTCATCGAAATCGAGGGCGCGGTAGTCGAAGCCCTGCCCAACGCGATGTTTCGCGTTGAGCTGTCCAACGGCCACCGAGTGCTTGCCCACATCTCGGGCAAGATGCGTCAGCACTACATTCGTATCCTCCCAGAGGACCGCGTCATTGTAGAACTCAGCCCGTACGATCTGACCCGTGGCCGGATCGTCTACCGCTACAAGTAACGACTGCTGTAAGTAACGGCCTGCGGCACTCCGTGGGTACGAGGACAGCGAAAACAAGGAATCACCATGAAGGTCAAGCCCAGCGTCAAAAAGATCTGTGACAAGTGCAAGGTCATCCGCCGTAACGGCAACGTGATGGTCATCTGCGAGAACCCGCGTCACAAGCAGCGCCAGGGCTGATCTCTTGATCTCGACAGGCTCGATCACCGTGCAGTTGCTCGGATCAAGCCCTGAGAGATCGAGTGTGCAGACAGCGCTTCGGTACGACAAGTAAATAGCAAGTCCGGGAGCCCGCGAGGGTGACACCATCGGTTGGAGGCCGGTGTACAGGACTTGTTACAGACCTCCAACCAGTATCAGGAGACACAATGGCACGTCTAGCCGGCGTCGACATCCCGCGCGATAAGCGCGTGGAAGTTGCATTGACATACATCTACGGTGTTGGCCGCACGAGGGCCCTCAAGACCCTCGCCGACACCGCAATCGACGGAAACATCCGCGTGAAGGACTTGAGCGACGACCAGCTCGTCCTCCTGCGCGACTACGTCGAGGGAACCTTCAAGGTTGAGGGTGACCTCCGCCGTGAGGTTGCCGCTGACATCCGCCGCAAGGTTGAAATTGGCAGCTACGAGGGAATTCGCCACCGCAAGGGCCTGCCCGTTCGCGGCCAGCGCACCAAAACCAACGCTCGCACCCGCAAGGGCCCGAAGCGCACCGTAGCCGGCAAGAAGAAGGCGCGCTAGGCCCCGGCCTAGCCCGCTAACGCCTTTAGGATTCAGGAGAAATTCATGGCAACACCTAAGTCGGCCGTACGGAAGCCGCGTAAAAAAGAGAAGAAGAACGTTGCTGTGGGCCAGGCCCACATCAAGAGCACCTTCAACAACACGATCGTCTCGATCACCGACACCACCGGTGCGGTTATCAGCTGGGCCTCCTCGGGCCAGGTCGGCTTCAAGGGTTCGCGTAAGTCGACCCCGTTCGCCGCTCAGCTGGCAGCGGAGTCCGCTGCCCGCCAGGCTCAGGAGCACGGCATGAAGAAGGTTGACGTCTTCGTCAAGGGACCGGGTTCAGGTCGCGAAACCGCGATCCGTTCGCTTCAGGCCGCTGGCCTCGAGGTCGGTTCCATCAACGACGTCACCCCCCAGGCGCACAACGGTTGCCGCCCGCCGAAGCGTCGCCGCGTCTAAAGCACTGTCACTGTCTGTGTGGCGGGCCCGACCACTGCGGTGGTCGGGCCCGCCTGGACACTTTCTTTCTCAAATCAACACCTCGTCATTGCAAGTGTCATATAGCGGACACTTAGCCGAAAGGAATCAACAGTGCTTATTGCACAGCGTCCCACGCTCACCGAAGAGAACATCTCGGAGTTCCGTTCACGGTTCATCATTGAGCCGCTCGAACCCGGCTTCGGATACACCCTTGGCAACTCCCTCCGTCGTACCCTGCTCTCCTCGATCCCGGGCGCTGCTGTTACGAGCATCCGTATCGACGGCGTTCTGCACGAGTTCAGCACGGTCCCCGGTGTCAAGGAAGACGTCACCGAGATCATCCTGAACATCAAGGGCCTCGTCGTCTCGAGCGAGCACGACGAGCCGATCACCGCGTACCTGCGCAAGCAGGGTGCCGGCCAGGTTACCGCAGCAGACATTTCGGCTCCGGCCGGCGTCGAGGTGCACAACCCCGAGCTCGTCATCGCCACGCTCAACGACAGTGCCAAGTTCGAACTGGAACTGACCATTGAACGCGGTCGCGGTTACGTGTCCAGCGCACAGAACCGCAACGAGTTCTCCGAGGCCGGCCAGATTCCGGTTGACTCGATCTACTCGCCCGTGCTCAAGGTGACCTACCGCGTCGAGGCAACTCGTGCCGGTGAGCGCACCGACTTCGACCGCCTCGTCGTTGACGTGGAGACCAAGTCGGCCATCTCGCCCCGCGACGCCATCGCATCGTCCGGTCGCACGCTGACCGAACTGTTCGGCCTGGCACGCGAACTCAACACCGCAGCCGAGGGCATCGAGATCGGCCCCGCGCCGGTCGACGCCGTGCTCTCGACCGAGCTTTCGATTCCGATCGAAGACCTCGACCTGTCGGTGCGTTCGTACAACTGCCTCAAGCGCGAAGGCATCAACAATGTCAGCGAACTGGTCGCCCTCTCGGAAACCCAGCTCATGAACATTCGCAACTTCGGACAGAAGTCCGTCGACGAGGTCAAGGACAAGCTCGTTGAGCTCGGCCTGAGCCTCAAGGACTCCGTTCCCGGATTCGACGGCGCCCACTTCTACAGCGGATACGAAGAAGAGCCCACCAACTAAGGTTCGTCTCTTCGACGACCTCTACTGTTTTTTGATACTGGAGATTACCCATGCCTAAGCCCACAAAGGGACCCCGGCTCGGTGGCGGCCCGGCGCACGAGCGCCTCATGCTCGCCAACCTGGCTGCTGCCCTGTTCACCCACAAGTCCATCAAGACGACCGAGACGCGCGCCAAGCGCCTGCGTCCGCTCGCCGAGCGCATGGTGCAGTTCGCCAAGCGCGGCGACCTGCACGCTCGTCGTCGCGTTCTCGCGACGATCACCGACAAGACCGTCGTTCACGAGCTCTTCACCGTGATCGCACCCCAGGTCAACGAGCGCGAGGGCGGCTACACCCGCATCACGAAGCTCGGTTTCCGTAAGGGTGACAACGCCTCGATGGTGCAGATGGAACTCGTTCTCGAGCCCGTCACGCCCAAGGTCAAGCGCTCCAAGGTTGCCACCGTCGCCGCGACTCCGGTCGGCTCCGACGCGGTTGTTGCCGAAGACGTTGTTGCTGAAGACGTCGTAGTCGAAGACGTTGTTGCTGAAGACGTCGTCGCTGACGAGGTCGTTGCTGACGCTCCGGTCGAAGAGACCAAATAGTTTGTAGCTCGCAACAAGAGGGGTCCGGCTTCGGCCGGGCCCCTCTTTTTTCGCATTAACTCCGTAGGCTGGTCATATGCCTGATCCGGAACGTGCCCAGAGCGTGCGACCGCAAGCTCCCCGACCGCCCCGAGAGTCACCGCTGAGTTCCCGGGTGGCGGCGCCGTTGAGACTGGCCGCACCGCGGCATCCCGATGTGGCCGTCTGGCGGGCGGCGACGGATGCCGACATCGACGGCATCTGGCAGCTGCGGCAGGACATGGGCCGGGTCGATCACCCCAACTATCTGACCGCGCGCGGCGCGATCGCGGCCGACTTTGGCTACTCCCACTTTCACGCCGAACACGACTCGCTGATCGGCATCGACGGTAACGGCCGGGTCGTTGCGGTCGCCATGGTCATGTTTCCGCCGCGTCAGGTCACGCTCGTGCGCTCACTGCCGATCGGCGGAGTGCACCCTGAGCTGCGCGGCCGCGGAATCGGCCGCCAGTTGCTGGCCTGGCAGCTTGGGCGGGCGAAACAGCAGCTCGCCTCATCGAACAAGATGCTGCCCGGCTGGATTCTCGCCTACGCCGACGAACGCTCCCCGCAGAATGCCCGACTGCTGCGCCTGGGCGGCATGCACCTGTCGCGCTACTTTCTCTCGCTCGAGCGGCTGCTGTCCGAACCGATTGCGGCGGTCGAACCGGCGCCGGGCATCCGTCTCGCGCCGTTCACCGCGCAGGTGTCGCAGGCCGTGCACGTCGCCCGCGACGACGCGTTCATGGACCACTGGGCCAGCCAGCCGATGAGCGATGAGAACTGGAACGCCTTCGTGACCGGGCGCTGGTTTCGACCGGACCTGTCGTTCGTTGCCTTCGGAACCGACGACGCCGGCGTCGAGCAGGTCGTGGGCTTCGTGTTGTCGAGCGCGAACGAAGACGTCTGGCGCACGCAGGGGTTCACCGGCGGCTACGTCGACCTGGTCGGAGTGACGAGCGCCTGGCGCGGCCGGCACATCGCCCAATCGCTGCTCGCCGCACACCTCTCGGCCGGGCAGGCCCTCGGCTACGAACGGTCGACGCTCGCCGTGGACTCCGCGAGCCCGACCGGCGCCCTCGGCCTCTACGAGGGCATGGGCTACGCGCCGACCCACCGCAAGCTCGCCTTCACGCTGCAGTACTAGTCGGCAGCAGTTCTCAGCCGCAGCACGAGCGTCAGAAGGTGAGCCGCAGCACGATCCCGGTCAGGTCGTGCAACACGCTCGCGACGCCCGCGTTGACGGCGTCTTCGGCGCGATCCACCGTGACCGCAGATGCCGTCTGGTCTGCGGCGGCGCTGATGCCGGTGCCGCGGAACGTGGCTCCCTCCCAGACCGCCGCCGTTACGTTCTCGGTCGGTTCGGGCAGCTGAGCGCCGATCATAAGAAACTCCTGACCCAGGTTTTGGGCGGTGAGCAGCGAAAAGACATCGACGACACCGCTGCCGGCTCCGAGAACCAGATCGGGGGCCAGCTCGACGGCCGTGTTGAGGTGCCGCTCGACCTCGTCGTCATCGGCCGCCTCCATCACCCGCAGCTCAACGTCGTGTTCGCTGGCCCACCGCTCGACGGCGACCCCGATCTGTCGGGTCGCGTTGTCGTCACCGGTGTAAATGACGACCGCGCTGAAGTCCGCGGGCGGTACGACGCCGTGCCACGAGCCGGGCTGTGGAGTCAGCGTCGCCTCCGAGGTGGGGAGCGTGATGCCCCCCAGAAAGCCCGAGCCGAGCGGGCGCAGACTTGAGCCCGAAGTGCCGACAGAACCTGACGTGTCGGTGGGGGTCGTGCAGCCGGTCACGAGGGCGAACATCGCGACCGCGACGGCCGCAGCCACGACAGTCGAGACGTGTGGTCTGGGGCGCATGACAACTCATCCTCCGAGGCATATCGGGAATCGGGGAGAGTCCGACACCGCCACAGGTTGGCAGCCGCGGGTGGCCACGGGGTGTCGGCCGCGAATCAGGCAGGTGAACACTTTCAGCACCGCGTCAAGCGAATACCCCTTAACCCTGAGTTCACGCTTCAGGCGTTGCTTGTTCATCCGCTTCGGACAGGTTGAGCGGATGAGTAGGATCGATTCTTCCCGGTATCGGGCACCCCGCCGCGTCAGCCTTCTGCCGGTTCTTCTGGGTCTGGTCGCTGCGGCCGCGAGCGTTGCCCTGACCGTGGCACCGGCATCGGCCCACGGCTTTGAGTCCACGGTCTACGTTGACGCGTCCGCGACGGCCAGCGGACAGATTCGCACCGACGTGTACCTCGAGTACGACCTGCTGGTCGTGTCCGCGGCCGAGAATCAGAATGATCCCGGCTTGTTCGACGACGGCATGGCGCTGTTTGAGACCGGCGATGAGGCGATTGCCATGAACGACCACGCCGACACGGTGTTGGACTACGTTGAGGAACGGCTTCTGGTCGCATCTGCCGGCGCGGCGTGCGTGCCGACGCCCGTGGGCGACATCACGGTCGACCTGCGCGACGACGTGCCGTACGCCCTGCTGGTGCTCGACTTCGCCTGCGCGGCTGGGTCGGGGGAAGAATTGTCCTACGAATTGACCAGCAGCCTGTTTCCCGACGCCGAAGACTACGTGACCGACACCAAGACCATCGTGACCTACGAGCTCGACGGCCAGTCCGGAAGCGCCGCACTCGATTCCTCCCACACCACCTTCTCCACCGGGCAGGCCTGGCACGAACGCTTTGTCGAATTCTTTCTGCTGGGGGCTGAACACCTGGCGGCCGGCCCCGACCACCTGCTTTTTCTGCTCGCCCTCATCGTCGGATCACGCCGACTGCGTGACGTGGTTCTCGCGGCGACGACGTTCACCGTCGCTCATTCACTGACCTTCGTGATCGCGGCGCTCAACCTGATCGCCGTGCCGGACTCCATCGTCGAACCGATCATCGCCCTCTCGATCGCGGTGGTCGCCGCCTGGCCGCTGTGGATCAACCGTCGTCGCTCGCGCCTCTCCGGAACTGTCCGGGCCGCGCCCGCTGGGCCGTGGGCGCTCGGCCGGGCCGAGTGGGTTCGGCTTGCCGTCGTTTTCGGCTTCGGACTCGTGCACGGTCTCGGCTTTGCGGGGGCGCTCGGAATCGACGAGGCGTGGTCGTGGACGCTGTTGTGGTCGTTGCTGGTGTTCAACGTCGGCATCGAGGCGGTGCAGCTCCTGATCATCGCCGTCGTCTTTCCGCTGCTGATTGTGATGCGGCGACGCTCGCCCCGGCTGGGGACCTGGATCACCGTGCTCGTCTCGGCCGCGGTGGCCGCGTTCGGCCTGGTCTGGTTCGCGGAGCGACTGATCGCACTCGCTTAGATGCACGGTCCCGGCCGTGTCACGTGGCCGGATGTTTTGTGCAGCCTTTGCCAGCACGGCTCCTAGCATTCACACCCCATTTACTCAGCAAGATCACACTGACGGTGCGTGCGCAGTTGCGCATCCGCGTGTTCTTAACCGAGAGGTACTGGAATCACACATGTCTTTTGACACCACAGCACGGGCCGCACAGCCCGGACACCGACGC
Organism: Cryobacterium frigoriphilum; assembly: GCF_004403305.1. Taxonomy (GTDB): domain Bacteria; phylum Actinomycetota; class Actinomycetes; order Actinomycetales; family Microbacteriaceae; genus Cryobacterium; species Cryobacterium frigoriphilum. The sequence continues at coordinate 47,729 of NZ_SOHE01000002.1, forward strand.
ACGGGGATCGTCCTCGGCGCCGTTGCCGTTTGCCTCTCCATGGCGCTCACCGGCGGCGTGCTCACGGCGACGTCTGCCTTCGCCAGCACCTCGAGCCAGTCCGACATCGTGCTTCACGTCGGTGCTGACGAAACCCAGCGCAACTTCTCGTGGTACTCCGCAGGCAATACCGCGCAGGTAGCTCAGGTCGCACTGGCCGCCAACGTCGTGGATGGCGCCTTCCCCGGCCTGGCCACGAGCATCTCGGCTACCGGCGGACTCACCACGAGCGGCGAGTACAACCGCTTCGCCACGGTGAGCGGCCTCACGGAAAACACCGCCTACGTGTACCGCGTCGGCAGCGAGGGCGACTGGTCAAACACCTACTCCTTCCGCACCCAGGACTTCGACGGAGACTTCAACTTTCTGTTCTTCGGCGACCCGCAGATCGGATCGTCGAAGGACATCCCCGGCGACACCGCCGGCTGGACCGACACGCTGAACGTGGCCACCGACACCTACCCCGACGCCGAACTGCTGTTCTCGGCCGGTGACCAGGTTGACTCCGCCGCCAACGAGACCCAGTACAGCGCGTTCCTCGAGCCCGACCAGCTGCGCGAGATTCCGTTCGTTGCCACCAACGGAAACCACGACGTCGGTTCCAAGGCCTACGAGCAGCACTTCAACACCCCGAACGTCGACGCCACGTCGGGTGCCGGTTCGGACACCGCCTCGGGCGGCAACTACTGGTTCATCTACAAGGACGTGCTGTTCCTTGACATCAACTCGAACAGCCGTGACAACGACTCGCACATCGCGTGGATGAACAAAATCGTTGCCGAGCACGGCGACGAGGCCAAGTGGAAGGTTCTTGCCTTCCACCACTCGATCTACTCGCCCGCCGTGCACGCGACCGACACCGACATCATCGACCGTCGCAGTGTTCTTCCGACGGCGATCTCTGACCTTGGCATCGACGTGGTCCTGCAGGGCCACGACCACGCCTACGCGCGCAGCTACCTGCTGCACAACGGCGAGAAGGCCAACGCCGAGGAAGAGGCCGGCGCCGATTCCGTCATTGCCGGCCCCGGCGGCGTGCTGTATGTCACGGCCAACTCGGCCTCCGGCTCGAAGTACTACAACCTGCAGGCTCAGGGCTTCTCGTACCTGTCGGCCTCCAACCAGGAGAAGGTACGTAACTACAGCGCCATCGAGGTTACCGATGATGCTTTCACGATTAAGACGCTGCGCAGCCAGGCCTACGGCGACGCGAATCCCGTCAACAGCGTCGTCGACCAGGTCACGCTGACCCGCGAGACCCTGCCGGACACGGATGCCCAGGAGCTTCAGGTCATCGTGCCCGAAGCCGCACCGGGCGAATTCGTTTGGAACATCGACGGCACGAACGGGATCCTCGATCTCGGTACCGCTGTCGACGCCGGTGACCACTTCTCGGCCGTCGGTTCGATCAACGCGATCCGCGTGACCGACACCCGGCCGACCGGCTCGGCGTGGTCGGTTTCCGCCCAGGTTGGTGACTTCACCTCCGGCGCCAAGTCGTTCTCGGGTCGCTACCTCGGCTGGTCGCCCTCCGTCGTGGAGACCGGTGGCGACGCCGTTGCCGGTGCCCCGGTTTCGTCCGGATTCTTCGAGGGTGACGGACTGTCCGTCTCCTCGACCCTGGGTTACGCGGCGAACGGCCACTCGCTCGGTTCCGCGAAACTCGACGCGGGTCTCGGACTCTCCGTGCCGGTCGACGTCACCGACGGTACCTACAAGGCGACGCTTACCCTCACCGCGCTGAGCTAGTTGACCGATTGGGGTGGGCGCCGCCGGCGCCCACCCCAATTCGTGCGTCAGCACCACCTGCCCCTTCATTTCACAGCCAAGGACACCAGATGCCTGCCCGATCATCACGCAGCACGAGAAGTGCCGTATCCCTGCTTCGCGCCCTGCCCGTGGCCGTGGTCTTCGCCATCGGTGTGATGGCGGTCAGCCCCTCCGCGGCCGTCGGAACCGACGGTGACGTCACCTGGGGGGTCAGAACGGCCACGAACGACACCGACAGCGATCGTCAGAATTTCGACTACGTGCTCGACCCGGGCGAGACGCTCAGCGACGCGCTGGTCATCAGCAACCATGATGCTGAACCCCTCGAGTTGGACGTCTACGCGGCCGATGGCTTCACGACCACGAGCGGCCAGGTCGATCTCGTCACACGCGACACCGCATCCGTTGCCGTGGGCAAGTGGACGGTGCTGAAAACCGGTCACGTGAGCATCCCTGCCGGAGAAACCGTGGAGGTACCCTTCCTGGTGACGGTGCCGGTCGATGAGACCCCGGGAGACTACCTCGGCGGAATCCTCACGTCTCTGCCGCAGCCCGGACAGGAACAGGGTATCGATGTGGACCGGCGCCTGGGCATCCGCATGCACCTGCGTGTTCTGGGAGAGTTGCAGCCCGGGCTTGCTGTAGAGAACCTGACCGTTGAGTACGCGGGCACCCTCAATCCGTTCGGAACATCCGACGCCACCGTGAGCTACACCGTGACCAATACCGGCAATGTACGTCTCGCGGCCGGCCAGACCGTGTCGCTTGCCGGGCCGTGGGGCGCGCTGCCCGCTCAGGTGAGCGCTGTCGTGCCCGTTCCTGAGTTGCTTCCGGGCGAATCGTGGCCGGTCAGGGTTGCGGCCAGCAAGGTATTCCCCGCGTTCTGGCTCACCGGCTCGGTTGTGCTCGATCCCGAACTGGCCGTCGTTGCCGGTTCGACGCCGGGGCTTGAGCCCGTTCAGGCGTCCACCGGTACCTGGGCGGTGCCATGGCCGCTGCTGGTTCTGCTCGTGCTTCTTGCCGGCGCGGTGTGGGGGGCGCTGATTCTCGTCACGCGTCGTCGCGCGGAACGTGCTCGTCTCGAGGAGGCCCGGGTGCAGCACGCCGTTGACGAGGCGCTGCGCGCAGTCGCGCCTCAGGTCGAGCAGCAGGGTGCCGCGTCGAACTAGTTGTCGCTCGCGAGGGCCTCGAGCGCAGAGCGGATGCTGTCGGCGTAGACCTGCCCGCCCGTCGGGCCGGGGTGCACCCGGTCCTCGGCCAGCAGGTCGAGGCGCGGCGCGATCGCATCATGCCAGTTGGCCAGAACGACGTAGGGTTCGTCGTCGGAGAAATTCGCGAGGGTCGTGTTGACCGTGGGGGTCCAGTCCCGTTCGGCGAAGGCGTTGACGAGCACAAGGTGCCGGTCCGGGCCGATCGCAGTCTCGATTGCCGTCAACTCCCCGGCCGTGATGGGCCCGTTCGTGCCGAGACCCACGACGACCACGGGCCGCAGAGTTCCAGCAGCAGCGGATGCCGCGAGTATGCCGGCCGCGGAATACATGCCCCGGTTGACGGCGGCGTCGATGGTGATGCCGGGAAATGTGGTCTGCAGCTCGGCGGCGGAGGCGAGCATGACCGAATCCCCGACGGCCGTGATGGCGTCGCCGGTCGGCACCGCGGCGGCCGCAGCGGCGGCGGCACGCGCGGCGTTCTCTTGCGCGGTACGCGCCGCCGCGACGGCTTCCGCGGCTTCGAGGGCGGCCTGCCCGCGCGCGATGGCGAC
>NZ_SOHE01000006.1 GCF_004403305.1 Cryobacterium frigoriphilum
ACTGCAGGGGGGACCCTGTGGGAGAGTAGGACACCGCCGGACTTAACTTGAGAAACAACATGAAAGGCCACCCCACGGGGTGGCCTTTTTTGGTTTAACAACTGACCGGCGAGGGCGCTCGGGGAGGCGATAGACTTTTGCAGTGAACGCCCAACGCCCCTCTTCTGCCACACTGCGTGGACGCTTCGTGCAACTGCAACGGCTGGGCAGCGCCGCCATGCCCGAACTGTACCGGGCCATCGCCAAGCCCGCCGTCTTCGCCCACGGCTACGGTGGCGGCCCCTCGGCGCTGCGCACCGATGTCGACCGTTTTACCACCTGGGCAGACACCTACTTTCAGTGGGAAGGCATGCCCTATGCGGTGCGGCTGCTGGGCGGCCCCAACGACGGTGACCTCGTGGGCACCACCACTCTCGGCGACATCGATCTCGCCAACGAGTCGGCCCACCTGGGCTGGACCGCGTACGACCCGCGTGTCTGGGGCACCGCCGTCAACGCCGAAACCAAGCTGCTGCTGCTCGGTGCGGCCTTCGACAACGGCTTTGGTCGAGTGAAGATTCAGGCGGATGCCATCAACGACCGTTCCCGCGCTGCGATCCTCGGCATTGGGGCCACCTTCGAGGGGGTTCACCGCCGTGACCGCCCGCGCGCCGACGGTAGTTGGCGGGACACCGCCGTCTACTCGATCCTGCGCGAGGAGTGGCCGACCGTGCGCGACGGCCTACAGGCGCGCCTTGACGCGTTCCAGGGGCGTTCGGTGTCGTATCGCTCCCGCTAACTCGGCGACCGGTACGCAGCGCGGCCCGCAACCCCTGATAGCCCTGCAGTTTCTCGGCATGGGACTCGTCTGGGGCGCCAGCTTTCTGTTCATGAAGATCGCCCTCGACGGCGTGAGCTTCGGCCAGGTGGCCTGGTCCAGGCTCGTGCTCGGCGGCCTGACCCTCGGACTCATTGTGGCGGTCTCGCGGCCGCGCGTGGCCGGAGGGCCCGTGTTGCCGCGCGAAGCATCCGTCTGGCTGCATTTTCTGGTCATTGCGGTGACCGGATGCGTGCTGCCGCACCTGCTCTTCGCCTGGGCCGAACAGTACGTGTCGTCGGGGCTGGCCAGCATCTACAACGCGGTGACGCCGATCATGACCGCGCTCATGGCAACGCTCGCTTTTCGCGTGGAGCGCCTCGCGCGGGTGCAGGTGTTCGGCGTGCTTGTGGGCATCGTCGGAGTCATAGTCATCATCGCGCCGTGGCAGTACTCGGAGCTGTCCGGCGACCTGTGGGGCCAGCTGGCGTGCCTCGGTGCCGCGCTCAGCTACGGCTTTACGTTCGGCTACACCCGCCGCTATCTGAGCGGACGGCCGATCGCCGGGGCCACCTTTGCCTTCATGAATATCGGAATTGGCGGGGCGATCATGCTCGCGCTGACCCCGGTGCTCGCCTGGCAGCCGGTTGAACTGACGGTTCCGATCGTGCTCTGCCTGGTCACCCTCGGGGCTCTCGGTACCGGGCTCGCCTACATCTGGCACATCAACGTGTTGCGGGCCTGGGGGCCCACCACCACGTCGACGGTCACCTACGTGACGCCCGTCGTCGGCGTCAGCCTCGGAGTGCTGGTGCTCGCCGAAACGTTCTCCTGGCACGAACCGGCCGGCGCGGCACTCGTGCTCGGCGGCATCCTGCTGACCCAGCGCCGTTCCCGACGCCGGCTGCGCACAGGCCCGACCGGCACGGCGCCCGGCGGCGATGCATTATCGTCGAAGCATGGCCGTACAGGAAGAGTTGCCCGCTGACGCGGGGCAGGACGCGATTGACCAGCTGCACAGCATCCGCGAAAGCATCGACAATATCGATGCCGCGCTGATCCACCTGCTCGCGGAGCGGTTCAAGTTCACCCAGGGTGTCGGCCGGCTGAAGGCGGCACACGGGCTGCCTCCCGCCGATCCGGCCAGGGAACTGATGCAAATCGAACGGCTGCGCGGCCTGGCCGTCGAGGCCCACCTCGACCCCGCCTTCGCCGAGAAGTTCTTGAACTTCGTCATCGCCGAGGTCATCCACCACCACGTGCAGATCGCCGGCGGCCAGGCCGCATCCGGCGCCTAAGCGCGGTAACGAGGGCCGATCATGGGCTGGAATCCGCGGCGGCTGCCCGCGCAGCACGGCAGAACCTTCGTGGTCACCGGTGCCAACGCGGGCCTGGGCTACTTCACCAGTGAGCAACTGGCCTCCGCCGGCGCAGACCTCATCCTCGCCTGCCGCAACGAAGCGCGGGCACAGAACGCGGCGACCCGCATTCGGGAACGGGTGCCAGGGGCATCCGTCTCGACGCTCACGATCGATGTCGCCGACCTGAGGTCGGTTGCCGCAGCAGCAGAGCGGATGCTGGCCCTCCCTCGCCTGGACGGCCTCATTCTGAATGCCGGGATCGTGCACCCGCCGACGGACCGCAGCGTGAGCCTCGACGGCAACGAACTCGTCTTCGCCACGAACTACCTCGGCCATGCGGCTCTGGTTGACGCGGTGCTGCCGGTGCTCGACCGCACGCCGGGCAGCCGGATCGTGTCGCTCGGCTCGTTGATCTCTCGGATGATGGACTCGTCCCTCGATGACTTGCAGCTCGAGACGACGTACAGCGGCTGGAAGGCGTACGCGCAGTCCAAGATCGCGTCTCAGGTGCTGGGTTTCGATCTGGATCGCCGGCTGCGGTCGCGCGGCTCACAGGTGCGTTCGCTCGTCGCGCATCCCGGATACTCCATTTCGGGGCTGACCCCGCGCATTCGTGGCGTGAACGACGTGACCGGGGGCAAACGAGTGATCGACGGGCTGCAGCGGGTGCTCGGCGCGCAGGGCAAGCATCAGGGGGCGTACTCGGTTGTGCGGGCCGCGCTCGATGAATCCCTGCCCGGCGGGGCCTATGTGGGACCTCGTTTTCTGGTGCGGGGCGCTCCGATACGGCAGCCCGCCACCCGTACCTCGCGCGACCCCGGCATTGCCGCGCTTTTGAGGGAACGCACCGAGACGCTGCTCGCCTAGCCCCGTGTCGCCCCGCCCCGTGTTCGCGAAAGCGGGTGAGCCGTCGGTATGGCTGTCTCAGACCGCCAACTCACCCGCTCTCGCGGGGTGGGGCGCACTGGTCGGGACGCCAGCCGGCGGCTCGGAGAGCGGTTTCGACCCGGCGCACGATGACGGGCGAGGAGTAGGACTTGTTGATGCGCAGCACCCGCCAGCGCTCCTCGATGATGGCGTCGAGACCGTTTACGTCGCTGTTGTACTGGCTCTCGTTGGTACGATGCTGGCCGTCGTCATACTCCACGAGCACTCGAAAATCACGATAGACGAGGTCGCCGTGGGCGATGCAGACCCCCCAGCCGTCGGTGATCTCGCCGTTCACCTCGGGTTCCGGCAACCCCGCCCGCACGAGCAGGAGGCGCACGTCGGTCTCTGTGGGCGAATCGACGCCCGGGCGAATCCACAGCAGGGCCTGCCGCAGTGCCTTGGCGCCGCGCTTGCCCGCGTACCGAACGGCGCCCGCCCTGAGGCCGGCGAGGGTCGCGAATGGATTCTTGCGGCGCACGAGCGCATCGCCGACCCGAATGAGATCGTCGAGGCTCAGCACGGTGGCGAGCTGACACCAGGTATCGACCGGGCTGCTCACCCGCAGGCCATAGGCATCGACCACCCGCACCGTTCCTCGCTTCACGTGGTGGCCGATGACTCCCGTGCTGCCGTGGCGCACCGCGGGAGTCTCGGTCGACACGTGCAGGGTCATGGACCGCTGTAGATGGGCCGGCAGGGGAAGGCCGTAGATCAGCGCCGCCGTGACGTGGCTGTAGAAGTGGTCGGGCGACATCCGCAGCGCGTAGGCCAGAACGAGCGATTCGGCAGAGACCAGGGTGCGCGGCGCGGCATAGATGCCGCGGAACGGGCTGTCGAGGTCGGAGCGGCGCAGCCGTCCGGGGCGTAGACCGGCCGCGGCGGCCTCGGCGGAGGTGAAGGCTCGCCCGGCGATCCCCGGTGGTAGCTGCGCGGCCCGTTTCATGCACTGATGATGCAGCGATTCGGGCAGCCCCGCAGACTTCTGCACAGGTTTAGCACCGCATCGCGCCGCGAGAGCGGGTGAAACGTCGGTTAGACGGTGTCTAAGCGACGAATCGCCCGCTCTCGTGGGAGGGGGAGCGTGAGCTGCGCGGGCTAGGCGAAGGCGGCCGGCAGGGTCGAGCGGTGTCGCGACTGCAGGTCGGCCAGAGTGACCGAGAACACGTCCTGAATCTCGAGGGCGTGCAGGGTGGCATCCGTCACGCCGATGCGCAGCACCGGGTACTCGCGACCCTTGCAGAGGCCGAGGAACTTCACGTCGTCTTCGCGCGGCACGCTCACGATGACGCGGCCGGCCGATTCGCTGAACAGGGCGACGGATGCGTCCACGCCGTCACGCTCGCAGATCTCGCTCAGCCAGACCCGCGCGCCGACACCGAAGCGCATGACGGCTTCGGCGAGGGCCTGGGCGAGCCCGCCCTCGCTGAGGTCGTGGGCGCTGTCGACGAGGGCTTCCTTCGACGCGGCGTGCAGCAGACCGCCGAGGGCGACCTCACGCTTGAGGTCGACGGCCGGCGGGCGGCCGCCGAGGTGGTCGTGCACGACGCCGGCCCAGGCCGAACCGTCGAGCTCTTCGGCGGTGGTGCCGAGCAGGTAGATGTTGTGTCCGTCGTCCTGCCAGCCGCTCGGGGTGCGGCGGCCGACGTCGTCGATCACGCCGAGCACGGCCACGACCGGGGTCGGGTGAATAGGCTGGGTGCCGGTCTGGTTGTAGAACGACACGTTGCCGCCGGTGACCGGGATTTCCATTTCGAGGCATCCGTCGGCGAGGGCGGTGACGGCCTCACGGAACTGCCACATGACCTCGGGGTTCTCGGGGGAGCCGAAGTTGAGGCAGTCGCTGATGCCGACCGGCACCGCGCCGGTCGCGGCCACGTTGCGGTAGGCCTCGGCGAGGGCGAGCTGGGCGCCGACGTAGGGGTCGAGCTGGCAGTAACGGCCGTTGGCGTCGGTCGCGATCGCGAAGCCGAGGCCGGACTCTTCGTCGACACGGATCATGCCGCCGTCGTCGGGAAAGGCGAGGGCCGTGTTGCCGCCGACGTAGTGGTCGTACTGGTCGGTGATCCAGCTCGGGTCGGCGAGGTTCGGCGAGCCGAGCAGGTCGAGGAACTGGGCGCGCAGGGTGTCGCCGTCGAGCGCGCGGGGGAGTACGGAGGCGGTGTCGGCCTGCAGGGCGTCGATCCAGGTCGGGTAGGCGACCGGGCGCTCGTAGACCGGGCCGTCGATCGCGACGGTGCGCGGGTCGACGTTGACGATCTCTTCGCCGTTCCAGTCGATGATGAGGCGACCGGAGTCGGTGACCTCGCCGAGTACGCTCGTCTCCACGTCCCACTTGTCGGTGACCGCGAGGAAGCCCGCGAGCTTCTCGGGGGTGACGACCGCCATCATCCGCTCCTGGCTTTCGCTCATCAGGATTTCTTCGGCCGTAAGGGTCGGGTCGCGCAGCAGCACGTTTTCGAGCTGGATGTACATGCCGCCGTCGCCGTTCGACGCCAGTTCGCTCGTCGCGCAGCTGATGCCGGCCGCGCCGAGGTCCTGGATGCCCTCGACGAGCTTGCCCTGGAACAGTTCGAGGCAGCACTCGATGAGCACCTTCTCGGCGAAGGGGTCGCCGACCTGCACGGCGGGACGCTTGGTGGGGCCGCCGGCGCTGAAGGTGTCGGAGGCGAGAATCGAGGCGCCGCCGATGCCGTCGCCGCCGGTGCGGGCGCCGAACAGCACGACCTTGTTGCCCACGCCGCGGGCGTTGGCCAGGTGCAGGTCTTCGTGGCGCATGACGCCTACCGAGAGAGCGTTGACGAGGGGGTTGCCCTGGTACACGGCGTCGAAGTAGGTCTCGCCGCCGATGTTGGGCAGGCCGAGGCAGTTGCCGTAGAAGCTGATGCCGCTGACGGCGCCGTGCACGACGCGGGCGGTGTCGGGGTCGTTGATGTCGCCGAAGCGCAGGGCGTCCATGACGGCGACCGGGCGGGCGCCCATCGAGATGATGTCGCGCACGATGCCGCCGACGCCGGTCGCGGCACCCTGGAACGGTTCGATGTAGGAGGGGTGGTTGTGCGATTCGATCTTGAAGGTGACGGCCCAGCCCTCACCGACGTCGAGCACGCCGGCGTTCTCGCCCATGCCGACCATGAGGTTCTTCTTCATGGCGGGGGTGATCTTGTCGCCGAACTGGCGCAGGTACATCTTCGAGCTCTTGTAGGAGCAGTGCTCGCTCCACATGACGGAGTACATGGCGAGCTCGCCGCTGGTGGGGCGGCGGCCCAGAATCTCGCGGATCTGCGCGTACTCATCGGCCTTGAGCCCGAGAGCGCCGTAGGGCTGCTCTTTCTCGGGCGTCGCGGCGGCATTCGAGACGGTGTCCGCGATGCCGCGGGAGGGTGTGGTGGAAACAGCGGTCACGTGGCGTTCTCCCGAGGTATAGCGGATGCTTGACCCGCCCAGTCTACCTGTCACCCCTCCCTCGTCCGGTGGTCTGCCCCGGCTCCGGCTGGTGCCGGGGGCGAATTCAGGAAATCGGAGGGGGCCGCCCCGGAACTGCCGCACTGGTTCGTGGCCGCGGCGCGCGGCGGTCGAGGATTTCCTGAATTCGCCACCCGGCCATCCGGCCACCCGGCCATCCGGCGGCCCGGGGACCCGGCTGGGCGGCCAGGAGGGGAGCCGACTCTGCGCGCGCGGGTCAGGAACTGAGCGTATCCCGGGCGCGCAGGTCCTTGCGCAGGATCTTGCCCGAGGCCGACTTGGGGATGGCGTCGATGAACTCGACGACGCGCACCTTCTTGTGCGGTGCGACCCGTTCGGCGACCCAGGCGATGACGACCTCGGCGGTGATGCCGGCATCCGTCACCGCCACGATGTAGGCCTTCGGAATCTCCTGGCCGTCGTCGTCGTTGACTCCGATGACGGCGGCATCGTTGACGTGCGGATGGGTGAGCAGCAGCGCTTCGAGTTCGGCCGGCGCGATCTGGTAGCCCTTGTACTTGATGAGCTCCTTGCTGCGGTCGACGATCTTCACCACGCCCGCGGCGCTGACCGTCGCCACGTCGCCGGTGTGCAGAAAGCCGTCGGAATCGATGGTCTCGCGGGTGGCCTCGTCGTTGTTCAGATAGCCGAGCATCACGTTCGGGCCGCGCACCAGCAGCTCGCCCGGGTCGCTGACACCCGTTTTCGGCAGGGGGATCTCTGCCCCGGTGTCGAGGGACACGAGCTTACATTCCATATTCGGAATGGTCACTCCCACGGAATCTCGGGAGATTTCGGGGGCATCGCGGGGAATCAGGTGCGAGACCGGGCTCGCCTCGGTCATGCCATAGCCCTGCAGCATGCGACAGCCGAGGCGTTCGGCGACGGCCGCGGCGAGGGCTCCATCGAGGGGAGCCGCGCCCGAGAGGATGGTGTGCACGCTCGAGAGGTCATAGTCGGCCACGAGCGGATGCTTCGCGAGGGCCACAGCGACCGGTGGCGCGATGAAGACGTAGGAGCAGCGTTCGTCCTGAATGATGCGCAGAAACTCGGTCAGGTCGAACTTCGCCATGGTCACGAGGCTCGCGCGCTGCTTGAAGGCGAGGTTGAGCAACACGGTCATGCCGTAGATATGAAAAAACGGCAGCAGGGCGAGCACACGGTCGTCGGGCACGACGTTGATCAGGCCGCGGGCCTGCTGCACGTTGGCGACGAGGTTGCGGTGGCTGAGCATGACGCCCTTGGGTCGCCCGGTAGTGCCCGAGGAATACGGCAGCACCGCGACATGCGTCGCCGGGTCGATCGAGGGCGCGTCGACGAGCGGCTCCGCGAGCAACAGGTCGGCGAGCGACGGATGCCCGACGGCCCCGTCGAGCACGATCAGGTGGGTGTCGTCGAAACCCACCGTCTGGGCGGCCTCGCGGGCTCCGGCCAGCAGCGGCGACACGGTCACCAGCCAGGTGGCGCCGGCATCGGCGAGCTGGCGCTGGATTTCACCGGCCGTGTAGAGGGAGTTGATGGTCGTGACGGTGATACCGGCGCGCAGCAGGCCGTGGAAGACGCTCGTGAAGGCCGGAATGTTCGGGCACAGCAGGGCCACGACGGTACCGGGGCCGGCTCCGTGGGCGGCGAAGGCGCCCGCGACGCGGTTGATCTGGTCGACCAGGGTTCCGTAGGTCATGGCCGCGCCGGTGGCGCCGTCGACGACCGCGACCCGGTCGAGGTCCGACGGGCCGGTGTCTGATGTGAGCAGGTCGCCGAAGAGGTAGTCGTAAATGCTGACGTCGGGAATGTCGACGGGGGGATACGGGCTGGTGAACACGCAAAATCTCCTTTGATTTCGGTCACGCTTCGGGGCGTGAGCACACACTACCCGACGGTCCTGACCGTCACAGCAGCTTCGGTGTTTACCCGCAGTACACCCGAAGGGGGGCTCTCGTTCCCGCCGGGCCCCTACCCTGATAGGCGTCCGCGTCCACGACCGGGCACAACGAAAGGTCGTTACCGTGCAGGTCATTGACACCCGTGGCCCGTGCAGGCGCCGGGCGCTCCGATGAGTGCGACCGGCAGTGCGACCGGCGGTGCGACCGGCGGTGCGACCGGCGGTGCGACCGCGTTCGACGTCGTGGTCGTCGGCTCCGGCATCGTCGGCCTCGGGCACGCGCTCGCCGCCATCGACCGCGGGCTCAGCGTCGTGGTCGTCGACCGGGCGGCGACGCTCGCCGGGGCATCCGTTCGCAATTTCGGACACCTCTGCTTCACCCCGCAGGCCGGACTCGCACGCGAGTTCGCGGCGCGGTCGCGGCCGCTCTGGCTGCGCCTGGCGACGGATGCCGACATCTGGCTGCGCGAATGCGGCACCGTGGTCGTCGCCCGGCACGCCGACGAGTTGCGAGTGCTCGCCGAAATCGCCGCGGAACGCGGTGGGGCCGCGGTCTTCGGCGGGGACCTCGCTGGTGGTCGTGCGCCGGGCCCCGAAATCGAGATGCTCGACGCCGCCGAGCTCGAGGCACGCACCCCGGTGGCCCGCGGCATTGCGGTCGGCGGCGCCTTTCTGCCCGCCGACCTGCAGGTCAACCCGCGGCAGGCCGGCGCGGCCCTCGCCGGCTACCTCGCGGGCCGCGGCGTGGAGTTTCGCTACCGCACCGCGGTCACCTCGGTGCGGGGCGGCGCGGTCGAGACGACCCGTGGCCGCATCGATGCCGGCACGGTCATCGTGGCGGTCAACCACGACATCGACCAGCTCTTTCCCGAGGTGGCCGAGCGGGTCGGCATTCGCCGCTGCGGACTCGACATGCTGCGCGTCGATGCGGGCCTCGCGGCGCCGCTGGGTGCCCCGCTGCTGACCGGCTGGTCGCTGCTGCGCTACGCCGCCTTTGCCGCGGCGCCCTCGGCGGCGGCGCTGCGCGACCGACTGCACCGGGAGCATCCCTCGCTCGCCGCGCTGGATCTGAATCAGATGTACACGCAACTGCCCGACGGCAGCCTGATCGTGGGCGACACCCACTATCGCGGCGATGCCGTGGCGCCCTTTCAGGCCGAGGGGGCGTTCGACGCGCTGCTCGACCTGACCGCCGAGCTGTTTGCGGTGCCGCGGCCGCGCGTCATCGAACGCTGGCAGGGCGTCTATGCGTCCGGGCCGGATGACTTTCTCATCGACCAGCCGGAACCGGGCGTGCACCTCGTCGCCGCGACGACCGGCATCGGCATGACGACCGGTCTCGGACTCGCCGAGAGTGTCATTGCCGGATTGTACGAATCTGCCAGTTCCGAACCTCTCCTCACACCTCCCACGAAAGGCACACCATGACCATCAGTGACGGAACCTTTATCGCCGACGCCACCGACATCGACGCCGAGCAGCACGACGCCGGGCAGCACGACGCCGGGCAGCACGAGACCGAGCAGTACGAGTCCGAAGAATACGACGACGACTTCGAGGAGCTCGACGTCGAACTTGTCGTGCTCGACATGGCGGGCACGACCGTGCGCGACGACGGGCTCGTCGAGCGGGCCTTTGTTGTTGCCGCGCGCGCCGTGGGTCTCGCCACGACAGATGACGCCCTCGAGGCCGCGCTCGACTACGTGCGCGAGACCATGGGGCAGTCCAAGATTCAGGTCTTCCGCGCCCTGACCGAGAGCGAAGACGACGCCGCCGCCGCGAATTTGGCCTTCGAGGCGGCCTATCTCGACCTCGTCGTCGAGGCAGGAGTGACGGGAATCGAGGGCGCCGAAGAGCTCTTTCGCGAGCTGCGCGACTACGGCGTGAAGATTGCGCTGACCACGGGGTTCTCGCGCGCCACCCAGGACGCCCTGCTCGACGCGCTCGGCTGGGCCGACCTGATCGACCTCACCCTCTGCCCCGGCGAGGCCGGCCGCGGCCGGCCCTTTCCCGACCTCAACCTCACGGCCCTCCTGCGCACCGGGGCCACGAGCGTCGCCGGCATGGTCGTCGTCGGTGACACCGCGAGCGACATGCTCGCCGGCGTCAACGCGGGCGCCGGCCTGGTCGTCGGGGTGCTGAGCGGCACCCACGACGAAGAGACCCTCGAAGACGCGGGTGCCGACGTGATCATCGACAGCATCGCCGACCTCGCCGAGATGCTCGGCCTGCGCGACGGCGACGAGGACTAACCTCACTCGGCGACGCGGTTCGCGTCGCGGCACTCGTTAGGCGTCGCGGCACTCGTTGTAACGAGTGCCACGAGCGCGGATGAGTGCCGTGAGCGCGCGCGATCGAGGCGAGCAGTGCCGCGAGAAGCGACGGATGCGCTCAGCTGGCGCCGCCGGGCGGCCCGGCGGTCATCAGCACGGTCATCACGGAGATCAGTCCGAGCACCAGTACTGTCGTGAACAGCACGGGGCGCGCGAGCATCCAGCGCAGCAGGCCACTGACCCGGGTGTGATCGCGGGGATCGTCGGTGCGTGCACGGCGCCAGGCGCCGTCGAGCAGGCCGTTCTTTTCGAGCCCGCGGTCGAGGGGGATCGTGCCGAACGGAACGATCGCGGTGACCATGGCAATCGCGGTGAGCTTCGGGCCCCAGTGCTGGTTGACGCCCACCAGCAGGGCCGTCATGCCGAAGGCGATGAAGACGAGGCCGTGCAGAAACCCGCCGACCTGCACTCCCAGCTCGCCGACCTGCAGCACGTATTTGCCGAGCATTCCGGCGATCAACAGCGCCCAGGTGACGGCTTCGGCAATGGCGACGGAACGAAACAGCAGGCGTGGGGTCATGATGACTCATCGTCGCAGCCTCACCTGAGCAAGTCCCCGTCCCGCGAGAGCGGGTGAATCGTCGTTCTGGCCGCGGCTGACCGACGATTCAGCCGCTCTCGCGGCGCGGGCGGCTTCGGGTTTGCCGAGAAACTTGCGGCAACGCAAAGTTGCAGTTGCGCAATTACGCAGTGATTGCAAGAATTACAGCATGATCACCGATCCCAGTCTCGGCCTGCGCGACCGCAAGCGCCTCGAAACGCGCGCCCGGCTCGAAGAGGCCGCCGTCACGCTCGTGCTGCGCGACGGCCTCGAGCAGACCACCGTTGACGCCATCAGCGACCTCGCCGACGTGTCGCCGCGCACCTTCTTCAACTATTTCGACAGCAAAGACAGCGCCATCCTCGGCCTGCGCGAGATCGACATCACCGCGGGCCTGCTCGCCGACACCATCGACCGCGCCGCCGCCGACGGTCTCGTCGACGCGGTGGTGCACCTGATCCTCGACGTAATGGGTGCCCCGCTCACCCGCTCCACCATCAAAGAAGACCGGATGGAAATAGTGCGGCGCCACCCGCACCTGCTCGCCGGCCAGCTCGCCCAGTTCACCCAGCTCGCGGCGCAGCTGACCGAGGCCGTGCAGGTTCTGCTCGCCCGGGACCCGCGGTACGCCGGCCAGAACGAGGCCGACCGGGCGGCATCCGCCGACGTCGTGCTCTCGCTCTGCGGCGGCGCCGTGCGCGCCGCCGTGAAGGAATGGGCCGCGGATGCCGCCGCCGTCAGCGCGCGCTTCGACACCGCGAGCACCAGCCACCGACTTGAATTCCGAGCAATCTCGCTCGCCAGAGAGGTACTAGACAAACTTTCATGACCACCACACTCAACCGGGATGCGGCCCCTGCTGCCGCGGCCGTCGACCCGGGAGCCAAGCGCGGCATCCTGCTCGTATTCGCCGGCCTCATGGTCACCATGCTGCTCGCCTCGCTCGACCAGACCATCTTCAGCACCGCCCTGCCCACGATCGTGGGCGAGCTCAACGGCGTCGACCACATGCTCTGGGTGACGACCGCGTACATTCTCGCGTCGACGATCATGCTGCCCGTCTACGGCAAGCTCGGTGACCTCATCGGCCGTAAAGGCCTGTTCATCGGCGCGATCAGCATCTTCATTCTCGGCTCGATCATCGGCGGCCTCGCCCCCGACATGACCTGGCTGATCGTCGGGCGTGCGGTGCAGGGCCTCGGCGGCGGCGGCCTGATGATTCTCTCGCAGGCGATCATCGCCGACGTCGTTCCCGCCCGGGAACGCGGCAAGTACATGGGCATCATGGGCGGCGTGTTCGCGCTGTCGTCGGTGGCCGGCCCGCTGCTCGGCGGCTGGTTCACCGAGGGCATCGGCTGGCGCTGGGCGTTCTGGATGAACATCCCCCTCGGTGCCCTCGCCATCGTCACCGCGGTCTTCGTTCTGCGCCTGCCGAAGGTCGACCACGCCAAGCCCCGACTCGACGTCGCCGGCATGGGCCTGCTCGCCCTCGCCTCGACCGGTCTGGTGCTCACCACGACCTGGGGCGGCACCACCTACGCCTGGGATTCGCTGCTGATCATCGCCCTGATCGTCGTCACCATCGTCGCCGCCGCGGCCTTCGTCATGGTCGAGCGTCGGGCGCCCGAACCGATCATGCCCCTGCATCTGTTTCGCGACCGCAACTTCAACCTCACGACCATCGCCGGCCTCATCACCGGCATCGCGATGTTCGGGGCCCTCGCCTACCTGCCGACCTATCTGCAGATGGTGACCGGCGCGAACGCCACCGAGGCCGGGTTTCTGATGATTCCGATGATGGCCGCGCTGCTGATCAGCTCGATCGGCTCCGGCTGGCTGGTGTCGAAATTCGGCCGTTACAAGTGGATGCCGATTGCCGGCACGGTCATTGTCGGTGTCGCTCTCGTGCTGCTCTCGACCATGACGCCGACCCTGGCCGTCTGGATCCTCTGCAGCTACCTCGCCCTCATGGGCCTCGGGCTCGGCCTCAGCATGCAGATTCTCATTTTGATCGTGCAGAACAGCTTTCCGAACTCCGAGGTCGGCACCGCCACCGCGTCGAACAACTACTTCCGCCAGATCGGCGCCTCGATCGGCTCCGCCGTGGTCGGCAGCCTGTTCGCGGCCCGGCTGACCGAGCTGCTCACCGAACGTATGCCCGCCGGAGCATCCGGTGCCGGCGAGGCCAACTCGTTCACCCCCGCGATGGTGCGCGACCTGCCGGAGGCCGCCCGCCAGATCATCATCAGCGGTTACAACGATGCCCTCACCCCGGTGTTCCTCTATATGGTTCCGCTGGTCGTCGTCGCCGTCATCCTGCTGTGCTTCGTCACCGAGAAGCCGCTCGCCACCACGATCGAGCGGGACATCCTTCCCGAGAGCCTCGAGATCGACGGCGGCAACACGGTGCACCTCACGAGCGCGCGCCTCGCCGCCACCAATCAGACGAGCACCGATCAGGCGACGGATGCCCCCGTGGCCCGGTAGCTCGGCCAACGCTATTCGACCAGTAGTGAGACCGTTTCGGCCACGCACGCGGGCCGCTTCGCTCCATCGAGCTCGATGTCGTGGCGGACGACGGCCTGGTGACCGCGCTCCGATTCCGTCACCGACAGCAGCGTCAGATGGTCGCGCACTCGCGAGCCAACCGGCACGGGGCTCGGAAACCTGACCCTGTTCAATCCGTAGTTCACGACCATCCGCAGCCCATTGACGCGGTAGACCTGCTTGGTCAGGAACGGGATCATCGACAGGGTGAGGTACCCGTGGGCCACCGTGCGGCCAAAGGGCCCGGCGGCGGCGGCGACGGGGTCGACGTGGATCCACTGCTGGTCGCCCGTCGAATCGGCAAAGGCCTGCACCTGGTCCTGCGTGACGGTGTGCCACTCGCTCACGCCGAGCTCCTCACCCACGAGTGCCGACAGCTCGGTGACGCCCTGGATTTCGCGCACGCCTCAGCCCTCCAGGATCGGCCGGTACAGGGCCTGTATCTCGGCGAGGCTCTCACCGAGGGCCGTGCCGCCCTGAAACTCGGCGGGTACGAGGTTCTCCCCGAGCTGCTCGAGCACCGTGGGGTCGGTCAGACACGTCTCGAGGGCGCCTTCGAGCGCGTTCGCCAGGGGTGTCGGCAGATCGTGCGGGCCGAAAAGTCCAAAGACCGATGTCGCGTCCACGAGATCGGTGAAGCCGAGTTCCGCCAGCGTCGGCAACTCCGGCAGCCACGGCAGCCGTTCGGGCGTCGTCGCGGCCAGCGCCCGAAACGAGCCCTCATCGATGCGGGAGATGACGTCGGGGTGATCGTTGATGAAGAGCGCATCGACGTGACCACCGAGCAGGTTCGTGGTCATCTCGGCATTTCCCGCTGCGGGCACCGCCACGACCTCGACGTCGTACTGGTCCTTGAGGCGCCTGAGTTCGATCGCGGCCGGGCTCGTTGCTCCGGGAACACCCATCGTGAGGGTACCGGGGCGTTTCTCGGCCGCCGCGAAGAACGCTTCCGCGTTCTCGTAGGGGGAATCGTCACCGACGACGATGAGGGTGGGGTTCTCGGCCATCACTCCGATCGGGGTGAAGTCGTCAAGAGAATAGGCCAGGGAGTTCACCATCGGGGTCATGACGAGCGTTCCCGCGGTGCCCAGGCCGAGGGTGTAGCCGTCGGGCTTCGCGCTCGCGAGTTCCTGCATGGCCACCGCCCCGCTGCCTCCCGCCTTGTTCTGCACCACGAAGGTCTGGCCGAGACGCTCGCCGAGGCAGGACGAGATCGACCGGGCGGTGAGATCGGACGGACCACCGGCCGCGTACGGCATGAGCACCGTGACGGGCTTGGACGGGTAGGTCTCGTCGCCGCCGGTCGGGCCGGACTGGCACCCGGCCAGAGCGACGGAGAGAGCGATGACGGCAGGCGGCAGAAGGTATCTGTGGGACTTGTTCATGATGACCGCCTACCGGAATGCCGGAATGCCGGTGATGTGGCTGCCGAGGATGAGGGTGTGCACCTCGTCGGTGCCCTCGTAGGTGCGCACGGACTCCAGGTTGTTCGCGTGCCGCAGCGGTGAATAGTCCAGGGTGATGCCGTTGCCGCCGAGAATGGATCGGGCCTCCCGGCAAATCTCGAGGGCCTCCCGCACGTTGTTGAGCTTGCCGAGCGAAATCTGCACGGGCTCGAGCACCCCGGCGTCTTTCAGGCGACCGGTGTGGATGGCGAGCAGCGTACCCTTCTGGATCTCGAGAAGCATGTTCACGAGCTTGAGCTGCGTGATCTGGTACGCCGCGAGGGGCTTATCGAACTGCATGCGGTCGAGAGAATATGCCAGAGCGACCTCGTAGCTGTCCCGGGCGGCTCCCATCGCGCCCCAGATGATGCCATAGCGGGCCTCGTTCAGACACGCGAACGGACCCCGCAGCCCCCGCGCGCCGGGCAGCAGCGCGGTCTCAGGCAGTCGAACGTTTTCCAGCAGGATGTCGCACTGGATGGAGGCACGCATCGAGAGTTTCGCTTCGATCGGTGTCGCCGTGAACCCGCGGGTGTCGGTGGGTACGATGAAACCGCGCACGCCCTCGTCGGTCATGGCCCAGATGATCGCGATTTGGGCAACGGATGCGAGGCCGATCCACCGCTTCGATCCGTCAAGAATCCAGCCCCCGTTTTCATCACGGCGGGCGGTCGTCGCCATGCTCGACGGATCGGAGCCCGCGGTCGGTTCGGTGAGTCCGAAGCATCCGATCAGCCGGCCGGCCGCCATCTCGGGCAGGTACCGATTCTTCTGCTCTTCGGAACCCCACTTGTGGATGCTGCTCATGGCGAGCGAGCCCTGCACGCTCACGAAGGTGCGCAGACCGGAGTCTCCGGCTTCGAGTTCCATCGCGGCGAGACCGTATTCCACGCTCGATCGGCCGGGGCACCCGTAGCCCGTGAGATGCATGCCGAGAAGTCCGAGGGCGCCCATCTGCTGCACGATCTCGAGCGGAAAATGCGCCGCTTCGTACCAATCCTTGATGTACGGCCTGATGCTGTCCCGCACGAAGGCGCGAACCCGGTCGCGCAGTTCGATTTCTGCTGTGCTCAACAGCCCGTCAAGGTGGAGGATATCCGAAGTGGTCGCGGGCATATGAGTGGCTCCTTTGCCGAGTTGGCGCGCTGGGTGGCCAGCTGCACGCTCTCGACTGTGCCAGCAAATCTATTTTCGATCCAATACCAAATCACGTGTCTATTGATACCTGTTCGTCATGAACGGCGCTATCGTGCGCGACCGGCGGGGTGGGGAGCACCAGCTGCGAGAGTCTGAGGACTTCACGCAGCGCCGGGCTGTCATTGTCGGCGCGCCACACAAGCTGCAACAGGATCGGTTGCATTTCGTCTTCGAGCGGCAGAAAGATCACGCCGGGGTAATAGACGTTCTCGGCCACGGTGGACACGGTCAGGGCGATGCCGATCTCGGCCGCGACGAGCGAGACGAGGGTCCACGTGTCGGGGGCCACCTGCACGATGGAGGGCACGAAACCGGCCCTGCTCGCCAGCCGCATCAGGTGGTCGCGCAGGATCGCCCCGGGATCCTGCGGCAGGGTCACGAAGGGCTGGCCGACCAAATCCTTCATGGAAACCGACTGCCGATCGGCGAGCGGATGGCTGGTGTGGATCGCGATGACGAGGTTTTCGTAGGCGATCACGCGGCGTTCGATGCCGGCCGGGATGAAGTTCCACCTCCCGAGCCCGATCTCCATCTCCCTGTTGATCACCTTGTCGAGCGCGGGGATCGCGAAATTGGAGCTGTAGAGCTCGAAGTCGATTCCAGGATGGGTCTCACGCACGAGTTTGGCGAGTTTGCCCACCATGACATGGGACGACGCCCCCGCGAAGGCCACCCGCACGCGGCCGGTCTCGCCCTTTCCCGCCGACACCACCGCGACCGCCGCTCGGCGGACACCATCGAGGATGTCCGTGGCCGGTTGCACGAGGGCCTCACCGGCCGGCGTGAGGCGCACCGAACGGGTACTGCGAGCGAAAAGCAGGGTTCCGAGCTCGCGCTCGAGGTTCTGGATGGCCCGGCTCAGCGGGGGCTGCGCCATGAAAAGCTTCTCGGCCGCGCGGCCAAAGTGCAGCTCCTCGGCCACGGCGAGGAACGCTCGAATCTGCTGAATTTCCATGGCTCCACTATTGCGATAGGTGCATGAAACTGTCAAGGATTCATACGCTATTGCTGTTCAGGTATCAATCGGCGGCGAAATTGATATTGGACGCGACGTAATCAAATTTGCGACAGTGGAGGCACGACAGACGAACAGGGAGTCATTCAATGGATGAATCTGGCGCAGCAAAGAAGCTGCACCGCATTTTCGATCGGCCGGGAACCGGGCCGCTGAGCGGAATCATCGTGGCAGACTTCAGCCGCGTTCTCGCCGGCCCGTATTGCACCATGCTGCTCGCTGATATGGGCGCAACGGTGATCAAGGTGGAGAGTCTGCAAGGCGACGACACCAGGGGCTGGATCCCGCCGGTGCGAGATGACGAGGCGACCTTCTACCTCTCGGTCAACCGCAACAAGCACTCGATCGCCCTCGACCTCAATGATCCGGCCGATCTCGAGGTGGCACACGAACTCGCCGCGCGGGCCGACGTGCTCGTGGAGAACTTTAAGCCGGGCGGCCTCGACCGCTTCTTTCTCGACTACGACTCGGTCGTCACCCGCAATCCCGAGGTGATCTACGCCTCCATCACCGGTTTCGGAACCGGGGCAGGGGCCGGGCTGCCCGGATACGACCTGCTCGTGCAGGCGGTCTCCGGCATGATGAGCCTCACCGGCGGCCAGGACACCGAGCCGTACCGGGCGGGCCTCGCGATGTTCGATGTGATCACCGGGCTGCACGCGGGAATGGGCGTGCTGGGGGCACTGCACCACAAAGACCTCACCGGAAGCGGGCAGCGTGTGGAACTCAACCTGCTCTCATCCGCTCTCTCGGGCATGGTCAACCAGTCCGCCGCCTATGTCACGGGCGGTGTCATACCCACCCGCATGGGTAATGAGCACCCGAGCCTCTACCCCTACGAGCCGATGCCGACGGGCGACGGCATGCTCATCATCGCGGCGGGCAATAACCCCCAATTCGCGAGGCTGTGCACGGCACTCGACATTCCGGAGACCGCAACGGACGCCAGGTTCAACTCGCCGCAGCAGCGCAACTCGAACCGTGGCCCGCTCCGGGAGATCCTCCAACTCCAGCTCGTGCGGCGCTCGGCCGCCGACTGGTTCGAGTTTCTCTCCGACCTGGGTCTGCCCTGTGCACCGATCCAGGATGTGAAGGGCGGAATCGAGCTCGCCGAAAGGCTCGGCCTCGAGCCGGTCGTGCTGGCGGGAACCGGGGATCGCCGCATTCCGACCGTGCGGCATCCGGTCACCTTCTCGCAGACCCCGGTGACCTACGATCTGGCCCCACCTCACCTCAACGAGAGTTCAGACCTCGTGCGCTCATGGCTGGCCAGCCGCGAAGCGCAGCTCGTTGACTGAGCCGTTCCGCGCCCGGGTCGCGGTGCGCTGGAGCGACCAGGACCTCAACGGCCACGTGAACAACGCCCGCGTGGCCACCCTGCTCGAAGAAGCCCGGCTGGCCTGGCGGGCGCAGGCCCTTACCGGCTCCGACCACCTCGGTTCGCCGACGGTCGTGGCGGCCCTGCAGCTGAGCTTTCGGCGCCCGATCGAGTTCGGCGCCGTCGTCGAGATCGACGTCTGGGTGGGCCGGGTGGGATCCAGGTCGTACACCCTGCAGTACTCCGGGATTCAGGCCGGCCACCCGGTGCTGGATGCCTCGACCGTGATGGTGCCGCTGCACCCCGAAAACGGTGAGGCGCGGCGGCTCGACGCCGCGGAGCGCGGTTCCCTCGCCCGATGGGTCATCGCCGATGCAGCCCCACAGCAATCGCGCCAACAGAAAGGAACAGCATGACCGACTCCGAGATCAACAGTGATTACTACCTCGTCGACGACTTCCTCAACGATGAGGAGCGCGCCATTCGCCTCAAGGTGCGGGCCTTCGCAGACGCCGAGGTGCTTCCCATCATCAACGACTACTGGGACCGCGCCGCCTTCCCCTTCGAGCTGATCCCGAAGATCGCCGGGCTCGGTATTGTGGGCGGCACAATTGAAGGCTACGGATGCCCGGGGCTGAGCCGTCTGGGCGCCGGGATGGTGTCCCTGGAAATGTCCCGCGCCGACGGTTCGATCAACACCTTCATCGGCGTGCAATCCGGCCTCACCATGGGCACGATCAACATGCTCGGCAGCGAAGAGCAGAAACAGCGCTGGCTGCCCGGCCTCGCGGCGCTCGACCTGGTGGGCGCGTTCGGGCTCACCGAGCCCAACCACGGATCCGACTCGGTCGCGCTCGAAACGAGCGCCCGACTCGACGGCGCCCACTACGTTCTCAACGGCGCCAAACGGTGGATTGGCAACGCGAGCTTCGCCGACGTCGTCGTGATCTGGGCCCGCGACGAAGCCGACGCCAGGGTGAAGGCCTTCGTCATGGAAAAGAACCCCGATGGTTCGTTCCCCGAGGGCTACGACGCCACCGTCATCACCGGCAAGGTCGGCAAGCGAGCCATCCTGCAGCCGGACATCGTGATCACCAACCTGCGCATCCCCGCCGAGAACAGGCTCGTCAACGGCCACTCCTTTAAAGACGCCGTGCGCGTGCTGAATTCCACCCGCGGCGGGGCTTCCTGGGAAGCCCTCGGGCACGGCATCGCCGCCTACGAGGCCGCTGTCGCCTATGCCCGCGACCGCGTGCAGTTCGGCAAGCCCATTGGAAGCTATCAACTCGTACAGAACAAACTCGCCAATATGCTCGCCG
Organism: Cryobacterium frigoriphilum; assembly: GCF_004403305.1. Taxonomy (GTDB): domain Bacteria; phylum Actinomycetota; class Actinomycetes; order Actinomycetales; family Microbacteriaceae; genus Cryobacterium; species Cryobacterium frigoriphilum. Next base: position 20,147 of record NZ_SOHE01000006.1, read on the forward strand.
AACTCACCGCGATGCAGCTGCTCTGCTTTCGGCTGGCCACGCTCGCCGACCAGGGCAAGATGACGGGGGCCATGGCCTCCCTCGCCAAGATGCACACGGCCCAGAAGGCGCGCTGGATCTGCCAGGAGGCCCGCGACATGCTCGGCGGCAACGGCCTGCTGCTCGAAAATCACGTGGCTCGGCACCTCACCGACATGGAGGTCGTGCACACCTACGAGGGCACGGATTCCATTCAGTCGCTGCTGATCGGCCGCGACATCACCGGAATTTCGGCATTCGCATGAGCCTCCGGCCCACGAGCGCCCCACAACAGACCAAGCAGGGAGATTTCATGAACAGGCTCACCGACAGGGTCGCGGTCATTACCGGCGGCGCGCAGGGTATCGGCGCGGCGACGGCGCTGCGGTTCGCCACCGAAGGCGCGCACGTGGCCATCCTCGATCTGAATGCAGAGCGCGCAGCCGAAACGGCCCAGCAGATTTGCCAGACCGAGGCCGTTATCGCGGCGGGCGGGTCGGCGAGTGGTCTCGTGTGCGACGTCACCGACGAAGACCGGGTGGCGGAAGCCTTCAGCCAGGTCTTCGCTCGCGCCGGCCGACTCGACATTCTCGTCAACAATGCCGGCATAACGCGCGACAACCTGCTGTTCAAGATGGGGCGTGCCGACTGGGACTCGGTTCTCGTCACCAACCTCACGAGTGCCTTCCTCTGCGCTCAGGCCGCCCAGAAATTCATGGTCCCCGCCCGCTATGGCCGGATCGTGAGTCTCAGCAGCCGCTCGGCGCTCGGAAACCGGGGACAGGCGAACTACGCGGCGGCCAAAGCAGGGATTCAGGGGCTGACGGCCACGCTCGCGCTCGAACTGGGGCCGTTCAACATCACCGTCAACGCGGTCGCACCGGGCTACATCGCCACGGCCATGACCGCGGCGACCGCCGAGCGGGTCGGCAGCACCGCGGAGGAACACCAGAAAGCGGTCGCCGAGCGCACGCCGCTCGGCCGGGTCGGGTCGCCGCACGAGGTCGCCGCCGCTATCGCATTCTTTGCGAGCGACGACTCCTCCTATGTCTCCGGCCAGACGCTCTACATCAACGGCGGAGCACGCTGATGGTCGAGGCCTTTCTCGTGGGAGGGGTGCGCACTCCCGTCGGCCGCTACGGCGGAGCCTTGTCGAGCATCCGCTCGGACGATCTTGCGGCTCTTGTGCTCGGCGAGCTGGTGCAGCGCACCGGCGTCGACCCCGCCGCGATCGATGAGGTAATTCTCGGCAACACCAATCAGGCCGGCGAAGACAGCCGTAACGTGGCGCGCCTGGCGAGCCTGCTCGCCGGTTTTCCCGACGAGATCCCCGGGCTCACGGTCAACCGCCTGTGCGCCTCGGGCCTGAGCGCCATCATCCTCGCCTCGCAGATGATCAAGAGCGGAGCCGCCGACCTCGTCGTGGCTGGCGGGGTGGAATCGATGTCGCGGGCGCCATGGGTGCTCGCCAAGCCGGACAAGGCATTCGGGCGACCGGGCGAGATCGCTGACACGAGCATCGGTGCCCGTTTCGTGAACCCGAGATTTGCCTCGACGACCACGCTCTCGATGCCGGAAACGGCCGAGGAACTCGCCCGCGTCGATGGCATCACCCGCGAAGAAGCGGATGTTTTCGCCCTCGGCTCCCACGAGCGGGCCGCGGCGGCCATCGATGGCGGCCGTTTTGCGGCGGAGATCGTTGCGGTGGCGACGAAGAAGGGTCTCGTGGAGCACGACGAGGGGCCGCGGCGGGACACGACTCTCGAGACCCTTGCGGGCCTGCGCTCGGTCGTGCGGCCGGGCGGGATTGTGACGGCGGGCAATTCGAGTTCGCTCAATGACGGGGCTTCTGCCGTGATCGTGGCGAGTGAGAGTGCCATTGAACGACTCGGCCTCAGGCCACGGGCTCGAATCGTGCACGGAGCCTCAGCAGGGGTGCCGCCGCAGATCATGGGCATCGGGCCCGTGCCGGCCACCCGAAAGGCGCTCGAACGCGCGGGGTGGTCGGTCGATGAACTGGGCGCGATCGAGCTCAACGAGGCCTTTGCGGTGCAGGCGCTGGCCTGTATTCGGCGCCTCGGACTCGACCCGCAGGTCGTGAACCGTGACGGTGGAGCGATCGCCCTCGGGCATCCGCTCGGCTCATCGGGCTCGCGGATCGCCATCACGCTGATGGGCCGGATGGAGCGCGAGGGCGCCAACCGGGGCCTGGCCACGATGTGCGTGGGGCTCGGCCAGGGAACGGCGATGTTGCTCGAACGGGTCTAAACCCCGACACGGTTTTATGTGCCACGGGTATCAATGCGCCCCCAAAATAGTATTGGAAATGGATTTATGATTCTGCGACAGTGAAATGGGCTGACGCGAATCACTGCGCGAATCACTCCGCCATGAGGCACCAAACAGATGACAATGAGGTCAGCTTTGAAGAAGAACACTGTTGTATTCCTGCCCGCGCTCGCCGGACTGGCCATGATGGGCCTCGTGGGCTGCAGCGCCTCCGGCTCTGTCGGGGCGCAGGAGGCGGAAGCCGGATACCCGTCGAAACCCGTTACCTTCGTGGTGCCGTTTGCGGCGGGCGGACCCTCCACCGTGACGGCCCTTGCCTTCGCCTCCTGCCTTGAGGCGGGGCTCGGACAGACATTCGTCATCGAGAACCAGCCGGGCGGCAGCGGCGGGCTGGCCATGCAGGACGTGTCGAGCGCCAAACCTGACGGGTACACGCTCACGCTCGGTACGAACGGTCCGCTCGTGATGAATCCCATGATCAACCAACTCAACTACGGCATCGAAGACTTCACCTCGGTCGGAGTAATGGCCCAGATGCCGACCGTGCTCGTGGTCGGTGAGGACTCCCCTTACGAGAGCGCCGATGAATTCTTCGCGGCGGCCGAAAAGAACCCCGGTAAGCTCAGCGTCGCCATTCCGGGGGCGACCACCTCTGCGGCGATCGAGCTGCAGCGGCTTCATGAGGAATACGACATCGAGGTCACCGCCGTTCCGGCCGTGGGCAACGCGGAGATGACCACGAGCCTGCTCGGCGGCCACGTCGACGCTCTCTTCATCACCGACCACCAGGACGTGCAGTCGCGCATCGAGGACGGGTCGTTTGTGCCGCTCGCGGTGAGCAGCCCCGAACGTGCGGACTGGTACGCGGACGTGCCGACCCTGGCGGAGCAGGGATACCCTGAGCTGGTCAACGCGGTGTCGGTCTTCGGAGTCGTGGGGCCGAAGGGCATGCCCGACTCCATCGTGTCGACCCTCGAGTCACAACTCAAGACCTGCTCGGAAGACTCGACCGTCATCGACCAGATCGGTGAGATGTTCGTTCCGGCGGAGTTCAGCGGAGCCGCAGCCCTCGACGGGGTCTTTGCTGACATGCAGAAACTCTACGAACCCATCCTCGGACAAGAATGAGCGACGATACGCTCGAGGCCACCCAGGTCGCCGAGCCTGGTCCGGTCAGAGCCACGGGCCCGCACACGGGCAGATACCGGCTCGTTCCCGTCGTACTGCTGGTCACCGGCATCGCAGCGGTGATCGGATCCTGGCGCCTCGGTCTGGGCGAACTCACGAACCCCGGGCCCGGTCTCTGGCCGTTGGTGGTCTCGATCGCGGTGACGATCACGGCGGCCATCCTCACCGTCATTCCCGATACCGAGGCTTACGAGAAGTGGACGCGACGCACGACGCTGCTCGCCGGCGGCGTGCTGAGCCTCGTGGTCTTCATCCTCCTCTTCACGGCCATCGGCTTCGTCGTGCCGGCCTTCCTGCTTCTGCTTCTCTGGCTGCGGGTGTTTGGCGAGGAATCCTGGCGGCTCGCCCTCACGCTCGCCGTCGGCGGTACCGCGGTCTTCTACGTGGGCTTCGCGGTTCTGCTCGGTGTTCCCTTTCCCGACGACATCGTCGTGGGCACCATTACCCGACTGATCGGAATGTGACATGGACGCCTTCAACAACCTGGGTCTCGGATTCTCCGTTGCCTTCGAGCCCATGAACCTGCTGTTCGTCTTCGTGGGTGTGGTCATCGGCACCGCCATCGGCGTGCTGCCGGGCCTCGGCCCGACGGCCACGATCGCGCTGTTGCTGCCGATCACCTACACGATGGACGCCACGAGTGCCGTCATCATGCTCGCGGGCATCTACTACGGTTCGATGTATGGCGGAACGATCACGTCGGTGCTGCTGCGCATTCCGGGCGAGGCGGCATCCGTGGTGACCACCTTCGACGGCTATCAGATGACCAAGCAGGGCCGCGCGGGACCCGCGCTCGGAATCAGTGCGATCGGCAGCTTCATCGGCGGCACCGTCGCCATCATCGGGCTGACATTTCTCGCGCCCCTGCTGGCGCAGGTCGCCGTCGCAGTGGGCCCCGCCTCCTATGTCGCGATCATGGTGCTCGGGCTCTTTCTCGTGACGTCCCTCGGCACGGGATCCACGATGAAGAGCCTCTGCATGGCCGCGATCGGCCTGCTGCTCTCGACCGTCGGCCAGGACCCGATCACGGGCACGGCCCGCTTCACCTTCGGCATTCCCTCCCTGCTCGGCGGCTTCGACTTCGTCGCCATCGCGATGGGCCTGTTCGGTGTCGGCCAGCTCCTGCACAGCCTCGAACGCACCGAAAAGGCGCAGGCGATCACGACGAAGATCAAGAACATCTGGCCCTCACGCAAGGATTTCCGGGACTCCTCCGGTGCCATCGCACGCGGTTCGCTGCTCGGCTTCGTGATCGGCGTTCTGCCCGGTGGGGGTGGGGTCATTTCTTCCCTCGCTTCCTACGCGCTCGAGAAGCGCCGAGCGAAAGACCCGTCACGGTTCGGTAAGGGTGCCATCGAGGGGGTTGCGGGACCAGAGACAGCGAACAACGCGTCGTCGACATCCGCTTTCATCCCGCTGCTGATTCTCGGTATCCCGTCCAACGTGGTGCTCGCGATGCTTTATGGGGCCTTGCTGCTGCAGGGGATCACACCCGGCCCGTCGCTGATCGAGGATCGGCCGGACATTTTCTGGGGCGTCATAGCGTCGATGTACATCGGCAACGTCATGCTCGTGATTCTCAATATTCCGCTGATCGGCATCTTCATTCAAATGCTGCGGGTCAGAACCGGCATTCTGGCGACCTTCGCGCTCATGGTCGTCATGGTGGGCGTGTACTCGATCAACAACAATCCCTTCGACATGTGGGTGGTGCTGATCTTCGGTGTCTTCGGTTGGATCATGATCAAGACCGGCTTCGACCCCGGGCCGCTCGTGCTGGCCTTCATTCTCGGGCCGATCCTGGAACGGTCATTTCGCCAGTCGATGCTCATCTCCGACGGCAGCTTCGGCATCTTCGTCACCGATCCGATCTCGGCGACGATCTTCGGGGTGCTCGCGGTCTTCCTGACCTACTCGTTCATCAGTCGCCGACGTCGCGCGAAGGCTGCTGCGGCTCCCGCGCGCGCGGGGGCGGACGCGCAGTAGCGGGGTGCGGGCGCTGCTAGCGTGAAACCATGCGCGCACCCCGACCTCGACCCGGCCGTACCCGGTGATCGGCGTCATCCTCGCGCTCACCTCTGCCGCGGCCTACGGAGTCAGCGACTTCCTGGGCGGCCTCGCCTCTCGGCGGGTGGCCGCCCTGCGGGTGATCCTGGTCTCGTATCCGCTGTCGGCGATCATCGTGACCGTGCTCGCGGTGTTCGTCGGCGGAACGCCGTCGTGGCACGCCATGCTGTTTGGGGCGGCGTCGGGGGTGGCCCTGGCCCTGGCGATGTGGTGGTTCTACATCGCACTCGCCGAGGGCCCGATGAGCGTCGTCTCGCCCATGACCGCGGTACTCGTCGCCGGCATCCCGGTCATCGTCGGTGTCGCCCTGGGCGAGCGGCCGTCGGTCGTCTCGTTCGTCGGGGTCGGCCTCGCGATCATCGCAGTGCTGCTGGTCAGCCGCGAACCGACGGATGCCCCGGCCGGCCCAACGGTTGCCGGCACCCTCACGCCCGGCCACATGGCCCGGTCCGCCCCACGCTTCACTCGCCGCGTGGCCTGGTTCACGATCGGCTCCGGCACCTTCTTCGCGCTCGCGTTCATCTTCGTGCACCAGATCGAGGCCGGCACCGGGCTGTGGCCGCTGGTCGCGTCGCGGGGCGTGGCATCCGTCATCGTGATCGCGGTGGCCGTGGCCACCCGGCAGCACGGCCTGCTGCCACGCGGCATCGTGGGTATCGCCGTGATCATCGCGCTGCTCGATGTGGCCGCGAACGTGACCATGCTCTACGCCTTCCAGGGCGGACTGTTATCGCTGGTCAGCGTGCTGATCGCGCTCTACCCGGCGGTCACCGTGCTGCTGGCCGTGCTCGTGCTCAAGGAACGCGTCGGCCGGCTGCAAGTGGTTGGCATGGGGCTCGCGCTCGCGGCCATCGCGGCAATCGCCATCAACGGCTGAGCCAAAACTTTTTTCTCGCGGCTGTCCTATCGGGCGGGGGCTGTTCGTTCCTAAGGTAGATCCATCATCCGATGGATCCCCACGAAGAACCGTGAAGGAGCAATCATGCCCAGCTATGTCGCACTCATCTACACGCCCGACGTCGATTGGAGCGCCCCCGAATACGCCGGTGAGATGGCCGAATACGGCGCCTTCGGCGAAGCGGCCGCGAGCGTCATTCGCGGCGGTGCCGCGCTGTACCACACGCCCACCGCGACGACCGTGCGGGTCACCGGCGGCAAGGGCGGCGACGTCGTGCTCAGCGACGGCCCATACGCCGAGACCAAGGAGGCCCTCACCGGCTTCTACCTGCTCGAGTGCACCGACCTCGACGAGGCCATCAGGGTCGCGTCGATGATCCCCGGCGCTTGGAACGGCGCCGTCGAGGTGCGTCCGGCGCTGCCGATGACGGCGCCGACGGATGCCGACGCGTCGGCCCCGGGTGCGGAAGCGCGCCCGACATCGGTCACCACCTGACGTGAGTGCTGCCGGGGCCGACCCCGCCCGCGCCCCGCACCTCGACGAGCCGACCGGGCTCGCCGAGGTGCTGCGGCGTGAACGGCGGCAGGTGCTTGCCTCGCTGACCCGGCTCACCGGCAACCTCGACGTCGCCGAAGACGCCGTGCAGGAGGCCTCGATCATCGCCCTCGCGACCTGGCCGCGCACCGGGCTGCCGCCCAATCCGCGGGCCTGGCTGATCGTGGCCGCGAAACGACGGGCCATCGATGAGCTGCGCCGGGAAGCCACCCGGCCAGGCAAAGAGAGGGAGGCGATCACCCTGGCCCTGCAATGCGCCCCCGATGACTTTTCCGTCGGGGTGCTGCGCGACGATCAGTTGCGCCTCATCTTCACCTGCTGTCACCCCGCACTCGCGCCCGAGGCGCAGGTCGCCCTGAGCCTGCGCGTGCTCTGCGGCCTCAGCGTCGCCGAGGTCGCCCGGCTGCTGCTGGTGCCGGAGGCGACCATGGCCAAACGCCTCACGCGAGCGCGGGGCAAGATCGCGGCCGCGGGCATCCGCTACCGGGTACCCGACGCGGCTGACCTGCCCGAACGGATGCGCCTGGTCGCCACGAGCGTGTTTCTGCTGTTCACCGAGGGCTACGCCTCGCGCTCGGCCGGGCTGCATGAGCGGCGCCAGCTCGCCGAGGAGGCCGTGCGGCTCGGCCGGCTGCTCGTGGCGCTGCTGCCGGGGGAGGCCGTGCTCGAGGGGCTGCTCGCGACGATGCTGCTGCAGCACTCACGCCGCGATGCCCGCTTCGACGAGGCCGGGGACATCGTGCTGCTCGCCGATCAGGACCGCGCCCGGTGGGACCGCGCGCTCGCCGCGGAGGGCGTGACGCGGGCGGCCGAGGCCATCCGCCTGAGCAGCGTCGTGCCGGAGCGCTTCGCGGTCGTCGCGGCGATCGCGGCCTGTCATGCCCTCGCAGCGGATGCCTCAGCCACCGACTGGAGCGCGATCGTCGCCTGGTACGACGTGCTCGTCGTGCTCGACGCGAGCCCGGTGGTGCTGCTCAACCGGGCCGCGGCCGTCGCCGAAACCGGCCAGACCGTGCTCGCCCTCGAGCAGGTCGAGGCGCTCACCGGGCTGGAGGGCTACTTCTGGTGGCATGCGAGCCGCGCGGAACTGTTGCGGCGCCTCGGCCGGCCGCGGGAGGCATCCGCCGCCGCCGCCGTGGCCGCCGGCCTCACGGAAAGCGCCGCCCAGCGCCGCCTGTTGGCCCGCCGCTACCCCTGAGCTTGCCGCCGCGTGGCGAATGCAGGACGGATTGCGTGTTCGTCGGCACAAGCAGGATGAATTGGCCTGTTTTCGCGGTCAGGTCCTGCTTTCGCCACACGTCGGCGGCGGGGAGAGGTGTTAGGCGTTGACGAGGGCGCGGGCGATGACCGAGGTGAAGAAGGTGAGACCGTCGACGCCGCTCGACATCGCCTGAGCGGTGTCGGGGCCGAAGCCGGCCTCGACCGCGTGCTCGGGATGCGGCATCAGGCCCACGACGTTGCCGCGGGCGTTCGTGACGCCGGCGATGTCGCCCAGCGACCCGTTCGGGTTGACGCCGATGTAGCGGGCCACGATGCGGCCCTCACCCTCGAGCCGTTCCAGCGTCTCACTGGAGGCCATGAAGGAGCCTTCGCCGTTTTTGAGCGGGATGGTGATTTCCTGGTTGGCCGTGAAACCGGTCGTCCAGTCGCTCGTCGAGTTCTCGATGCGCAGTTGCTGGTCGCGGCAGATGAAGCGGCCGGCTTCGTTGCGGATCAGACCGCCCTCCAGCAGGTGCGCCTCGGTCAGCATCTGGAAGCCGTTGCAGATTCCGAGCACGGGCATGCCGCCGTTGGCCGCGTCGATGACCTCGGCCATGATCGGCGAGAGGCTCGCGATGGCTCCGGCACGCAGGTAGTCGCCGTAGCTGAACCCACCCGGCAGCACGAGCGCGTCGACACCGTGCAGGTCGTGCTCGCCGTGCCAGAGGGCGACCGGCTCGGCGCCGGCGAGGCGGATGGCGCGCTGGGCGTCCCGGTCGTCGAGCGAGCCGGGAAAGGTGACGACGCCGATGCGCACTAGTTGACCGCCGCAGCCGCCGCGACGGACTCGACGACGTGGATGCCCACGACGTCTTCGATCACGGAGTTGGAGAGCACGGAGTCGGCGAGTTCGGTGACGGCGGCGAGGGCCGCGGCATCCGCCGGTCCGTCAACGGTGATTTCGAAACGCTTGCCGACGCGCACGGCGCTGAACTGCGTCTGGCCGAGGCGGCCGAGGGCCCGGGCGACGGCCTTGCCCTGCGGGTCCAGCAGCTCGGCCTTGGGCATAACTTCAACGACGATTACAGACACGGTGCACTCCAGAAAGGCTCGAGGTGGCCAGAAAGGCTCGAGGTGATTAGTTCGATTGTACAGGCCTGCGCTCCCGCCCGATCAGACCGCCCGCTCAGACCGCCCCGCCGCTCTGCCCGCTCAGACCGCCCCGCCGCTCTGCCCGATCAGGATGCCGCGCAGCACATCCCGAATCGCGGCGACGCCCTCGTAGGTCTCCACAAAGCTCGTGCTGAGCGGCGCGAGCCCGATGCGCAGGCCATCCGGCGCGCGAAAGTCGGGGATCACGTCGTTCGCCCAGAGAATCTCGGTCACCTGCCGCATCGACGGGTGGTCGATCGTGACGTGTCCGCCGCGGTGTGTGCTCTCCCGGGGCGAGGCCACCGTGACGCCCATTGGCGCGAGCCAGTCGTCGACGAGCGTGAGGGCGAACTCGGTCAGCGCGACCGACTTCGCCCGTACCTCCCCGATCGTGGCCTGCTCGATCATCGCGATGGTGTCCTGCATCGCGAGCATGCCCACGACGGCGGGCGTTCCGCTCATGAAGCGACGGATGCCGGTGGCCGGCACATAGCCCGGCCCCATCAGGAAGATGTCCTGGGTGCCCATCCAACCCTGAATGGGCTGGGCGAGCACGTCCTGCAGGTCGCGGCGCACGTAGCCGAAGGCCGGCGCACCCGGGCCGCCGCTGAGGTATTTGTACGAGCAGCCGACGGCGAGGTCAACGTCGCAGAGGTCGAGTTCGACCGGGACCGAGCCGACGGAGTGGCTGAGATCCCAGAGCACGAGGGCGTCCTGGGTGTGGGCGACCCGGGTGATGGCGCGCATGTCGGCGAGAAAACCGGAGCGGTAGGCGACATGGCTGAGCAGCACGAGGGCGGTCTGCGGCCCGACAACGGCACGCACCTGCTCGGGTGTGACGCCCGCGGCAGGATCGCTCGTGATCCACCGCAGGGTGAGGCCGCGTTCGGCGGCGATCCCCTCGAGCACGTACCGGTCGGTGGGGAAGTTGTCGCTGTCGAGCACGATTTCGGTACGCCCCGGCCGGGCATCGACGGCGGCGCGAGCCAGCTTGTAGAGCAGCACGGTCGTCGAGTCGCCGACGAAGACCTGCCGTGGTCCGGCGCCGAGGGCCGCGCGGCCGAGGTCGTCGCCGATCTGCAGGGGCAGTTCCATCCACTCGTCGTCCCAGCCGCGAATGAGGCGGGTGCCCCAGGCGCCGGTGATGAACGCGGCGATGCGTTCGGCGGCCGCCTTCGTCGGGCGCCCGAGGGAGTTGCCGTCGAGGTAGGCGATCGGATTGGGGAGGGCGGCGGCCGGGTCGGCGCTGCCGTCGGCCACCGTGCCGATGAAGCGTGCCCGGTAGTGACCGAGCCCGTCGATGCGGTCCTGCCGACGCGCGAACGCGAGGTGGCTGTCGGTGAGCGGAGCGGTCGGGGTCATCGGAGGGCCTCTCGAGGGGCGGAATCGGGCGCGGAATCGGGTGCGGGGAGGGGGCCGGACACGCTGCGGGCCGTGCACAACCAGTCGGCGAATGCCTGCCGGGAGGCGGGCCGTGGGCCGGCAATTCGGGTGTGACGCAGCGCCGGCCCCCAGTCGATGCCGAGCGCAGCGCCGTCGTCATCAGACGTGAGCGTCGCGATCACGGCATCCGTCGACAACCCGGCGGCGAGCAGCGCGCCGATCTCCCGCCGATTCAGGCCCACCGGCAACGGCCCGTTTCCGAGGTCGGTGCCGTACAGCATCCGTCCGCCGTGGGCGTGAAACCGGCCCAGATTATCCACGGCGGTGTCGAATTCGCGGCTCGGCCGGCCCCAGCCGTGGATGTCGAGGGTGCTGATCCAGGTCATGCTCCCGGCCATCGCCGCGATCAGTTCGTCGTCGAGCCGTTCGCTGAACGGGGTGTGGGCGAAGGCGTCGACGCCGGCCGTGAACGCCCGCTGCGCCTGTCCCCGGCCCTGCGCGTGAACGACCACGGTGACCCCGCGGTCGTGGGCGCGCCCGACGATCGCCGCGAGCACATCACCCGGGAAGACCGGTCCGGCAGCCGAATTGAGCGTGATTTTCACGACGGATGCGCCTCCGGCGAGCTGCCGATCGACCGCGCCCGCCGCATCCGTCGCCCCGTTCCCCGGTGCGCCGCTGACCTCGCAGACGCTGCCGGGCGGCGCCCAGCCGGCCCGGCTCGGATATCCGCCCGGGGCGGTGAGCAACTGCCCGGCGCCGCGAACGCAGAGCCGGTCGGCGCCGGACGCGCCCGACCCGAGCCTCCAGCCACCGAGGTCGAGCACCCGGCTGATGCCGCCGGCCAGCAGCGCGGCCGGCGCCGCGGCATCCGCGAGGGCGAGGTGAACGTGGGCGTCGAGAAAACCCGGCAGCACGGTGTCGGTCGCGGTGCTCGGGCCGGCCGCTGTCATGACCCGATTTCGGTGCGTACCGCGAACAGCTCGGGAAAGAAGGTGAGTTCGAGGGCCTTCTGCAGAAATGCGGCGCCGCTCGAGCCGCCGGTGCCGTGTTTCATGCCGATGATGCGCTGCACGGTCTTGAGGTGGCGAAAACGCCAGAGCTGAAAGTTATCCTCGAGGTCGACGAGTTCCTCACAGGCCTCGTAGGCGGCCCAGTTGTCGTCGGCGTTCTCGTAGATGCCGCGGAAGGTCTGCACGAGCTCGGCATGCAGCACCCAGGCCTCGGTCACGTCGCGCTCGAGCACGTCGGTCGGCACCGCGTACCCGGCGCGTGCCAGATAGCGCAGAAACTCGTCGTAGAGGCTCGGGGCGTCGAGCATCTCGGTCAGCAGGGCGTGCGCGTGCGGGTCGGACTCGAACACGCTCAGCATGCGCCGATTCTTGTTGCCGAGCGCGAATTCCACGGCTCGGTACTGGTACGACTGGAATCCGCTCGAATTGCCGAGAAAGCCACGAAATTGGGCGTACTCGGTGGGGGTCAGCGTCGCGAGCACCGACCACTGCTCGGTCAGGGTGCGCTGAATGTGCTTGACCCTGGCGATGCGCTTCAGCGCGGGGGCGAGCTCGTCGCGGCGCAGCGACGCGGTCGCCGCTCGCAGCTCGTGCAGCACGAGTTTGAGCCACAGTTCGGTGGTCTGATGCTGAATGATGAAGAGCAGTTCGTCGTGGTGCTCCGGCTCGCTGACCGGTTTCTGGGCGCCGAGCAGGGTGTCGAGGTCGAGATAGGAGCCGTAGCTCATCCGCTGCCGAAAGTCGGTCACGATCTGCGGATCGAACTCTCGGGTGTTGTTCTCGACCGGCACGATAGCTCCGTTTCTGCTGCGCTGGCCCGGGCGTCGCGGCACGGGTCCTGCTCTGAATTGTGCGGGCTGACGCGCTCAGACGCAACACGGCGCGCACCAATCGATGCCGGTGGCGGCGACACGCGGGCCCGCCGAAAACTATTCCACCAATCTGGGCGCGTGATACCACGACTCACGGAGGTTTCCCTCCGAGTAACCCAGACACGGCACCTAGAATCGAGTCCATGACTTCGTCCGCACGCGCGCCCCAGGACCGGCCGCAACCCCGGCGCCGTGACGCGCGGCAGAACCGGGAACGCCTGCTCACCGAGGCGAGAGCGCTGATCGCCGTCAACGGCGTCGACGCCTCCCTTGAGGAGATCGCCCGCCGCGCCGAGGTCGGCGTGGCCACGCTCTACCGCAACTTTCCGACCCGCGACGACCTCGTGCGCGCCCTCTACGATCTGGCCCTGGCCGAGCTCGCCGCCGTGCAGGGCGAAATCGCCGCCGCCGACACGGCGTGGGACGGTGTGGTCATCTACACCGAACGCGTCGCCGAATGGCTCGTCGCCGATCCGTCACTGCCACCGATTTTAAAGCGGATGTCCACCCTCGACCCCGGCGCCCGCCCCGGCACGGACTTCGAAGCCGTCATCGCGGCCCTCGTGGCTCAGGCGAAGAAAGACGGTGCCCTGCGCTCCGACGTCGACGCCGTGGACATCGCCGTGCTCGTCACGATGGTCGGCTCGCTCGGTGGGCTCGGCGACGGCTACGCCGGCCAGTGGCGCCGGCAACTGGGCATCGTGCTCGACGGCCTGCGCGCCGCCGACAAGCCGCGTGCGAAGCTGCCCGGCCGCCCGCTCAAGGGCAAGGAATTTCAGGCCACCGTCTACGGGCTGACGCGGCGCGCGAAGCGTGCCGCCCGCGGTCCCGGCAAGGCCTGACCGCAGCGCCAAGCGCGCCGCCCGTGGTCCCGGCAAGGCCTGACCGCAGCGCCAAGCGCGCCGCCCGTGGTCCCGGCAAGTCCTGACCCGCCTTCCGCTCAAATTCCGCCCGCCTCCCGCTCCGCTTCCGCTGGCGCGGCGGAACCCGCGAGGGCTCTCAGGACTGTGCGCCGCAAAGCTGCTCGTGCGGCGCAAACTGTCACACTGCTGCGCGGCTACGGCCGTTGATGCGCCCAAAAGCGGCGGCTACGACCGTCCTGCGCCCCAAAGCTGCTGACGCGCCTCAAACTTGCACGCCGTCGTGCGCCTCAAAGCTGCTGATGCGGGCCAAACTTGCACCTCAGAACGGTCATGCGCCCGAAAACTGCACGTGCGCCTGGCAGGCCAGGCGCACGTGCAGTTTTTCCGCGCATGAAGAAACCGGGGCGCCGTCTTCGCCCGCACGTGCAGTTTTTCGGCGCACGAGCGCCCCGAGCGCAGGCGTCCTGGTACTGGCACTGGCACCGACGAACGGAATCCGGCCGCACGGTCACCTTTGACGGGAAATCGCAAGCCGCACCGGTAGTCGAACCGAAACGTCGCCGCACCGAAACACCAGCGCGGTGGTCAGTGCGCGGCACGCACCAGGATGCGGTTCGCCCAGGGGTCGTCGAAGCCGAGGGTCTGCCCGTCGTGACGGGTCGGCACGCCGTAGTGCGACATCCGCTCGCTGAGGGAGCCGAGGTCGTCGGCGCCGGGCACGATGATGCTGACCTCGCCGAGTCCGAGCGCGAGACGGCGGCGGCCGGCGCCCTGGCTCTGCCAGGTGTTCATCGCCATGTGGTGGTGATAGCCGCCGGCCGAGACGAACAGGGCGCTCGGGCCGAAGTTCGCGGTGGCCTCGAAGCCGAGTCGGTTCACGTAGAACTCGCGGGCGCTGGCCACGTCGCCGACCGAGAGGTGAATGTGCCCGACCGTGGCGGGGCCGTGGCTTGAGCTCGCGGCCGCTGCTTCGGTGAGGTGCTCGCCGATGAAGGCGTTCGGATCGAGCGCGAGGGTCGCCATTTCGACCTGGCCGTGGGTCCAGCTCCACAGCGTGCGGTCGCGGTCCCAGTACAGCTCGATACCGTTGCCCTCCGGATCGGTGAAGTAGAAGGCCTGGCTGACCAGGTGATCCGCGCTGCCGGTGAAGGTGCCCGGATGCTTCGTGCCGACCGAGTAGACGGCCTTCGCGAGCTCCGTCTGCGTCTCAAAGAGAATTGCGGTGTGAAACAGGCCGGCCGAGCGGGGCTCGGCGGCGGCGAGTTCGGGGGCGTGCTGCAGAATCACGATCGGCGTCGTGCCTCGGCCGAGCACCGCGACGGGGCCGTCGTGGCTGATCAGGTCGAGGGTCACCGCGTCGCGGTAATAGGCGATGAGGGCATCGAGGTTACCGGCGCGCAGAGTCACGGCGCCCATGCCGGTGTCGGCGGCGAGCAGGTCTGTTCGAGTGGTGTTCACGGTGATGTCAACGGATGCCGCGCCCCGGCTATTCCGACGCCGCGCCCCGATCTGACCCCCGTTGTGGACGAGCGCCGCGCCGCGCCCGGCCCCGCTCGATGCGGCTGCGGGGCCAGCGCTGCCGGCCTAGTCCTGGTGGAGCTGAATGTAGTTTCCGCATCCGTCGTCGAAGACGGCCGTGGTGCCCGAGAAATCGGTGCTCGGAGCGCTCTGGAAGTACACGCCGAGGGCGCGCAGCCGGTCGTACTCGGCCTGCACGTCGGGGGTGCCGAACACGATCGCCGGGATTCCGAGGCGGTGCAGGCCGCTCTGGTAGGCCTTGGCGACCTTGGTGTCGCTCGGCTCGAGCAGCAGCCCTGGGCCGGTGGGGTCGTCGGGGGCCCGCACGATGTAGAGCGCGTGCTCCGGCATGCGCATGAGCTCGGTGAAGCCGAGCAGCTCGGTGTAGAACGTGAACGCGGCGGAAGGATCGTCAACGTGAACGCTGCACATCTTGATTCTCATGAGGTCGACAGTACCGGGCGCCGCCGACATCCGGGCCCGGGAACCGGCCGGGCCGACATCCGGGGACATGCCGCCGGGGCGCCGGAGGCTACGCGGCGGTGAGGCGCTCGAGCAGCTCGTGGTATCGGGCCGCGGTCTGCTCAACGATCTCGGGTGGCAGCAGCGGCGGGATGCCGGTCTC
This sequence comes from Cryobacterium frigoriphilum, assembly GCF_004403305.1. GTDB lineage: Bacteria > Actinomycetota > Actinomycetes > Actinomycetales > Microbacteriaceae > Cryobacterium > Cryobacterium frigoriphilum. The sequence goes on from NZ_SOHE01000006.1 coordinate 35,788, forward strand.
GTCCCAGTTGGCCGCGAGCCAGTTGCGCACGATCTGCTTGTCGAAGCTCTCCATGCGCGCCTCGGGCGTCGCCGCGCTCTGCCAGCTGGCGAGGTCCCAGTAGCGACTCGAATCACTCGTGAGCACCTCGTCGGCGAGGGTCGTGACGCCGGTCTGCCGGTTCGCGCCGAACTCAAACTTGGTATCGGCGAGAATCACGCCGGCCGCCTCGGCGATCGTCGACGCCGTGCGGTACAGCTGAAGCGAGAGGTCGCGCAGCTCGGCCGCGACGACCGGGCCGACGAGTTCGACGGTGCGCTCGAAGCTGATGTTCTCGTCGTGCTGGCCCATCGGGGCCTTCCAGGCGGGGGTGTAGATCGGCTCGGGCAGGCGGTCGCCGTTCTGCAGCCCGGCGGGCAGCGCGATGCCGCACACCGATTGCGACACGAGGTATTCCTTGAAGCCGGAGCCGGTGAGATACCCGCGCACGACGCACTCGATCGGAAACATATCGAGGGTGGAGCAGAGCATCGCACGCCCGGCGACCTCGGCCGGAATCAGGGCGCGCACGGTGTCGCCGACGAGCTCGTGGTCGGCCACGAGGTGGTTGGGTACGTCGGTGAGGCGGTCGAACCACCACAGGCTCAGCGTCGTGAGCAGCTCACCCTTGCCGGGGATTCCCGGTTCGAGCACGTGATCGAACGCGCTGACCCGGTCGCTGGCGACGACGAGCACGCGGGCGGCGCTCGCGAGGTCGGCCGGGGCATCCGCTTCTGACGCCGTAGTGGGAACGTACAGGTCGCGCACCTTGCCCGAATAGGCGTGGTGCCATCCGGCGAGCGGGCGGGTGGGCTGCTGAAGGGAAGTCACGGTCCCCATTCTCCCGCATCCGCTCTCGCTCGCGCGATTCGGCCAGGCGAGGCGGGTAACTCAGGCAGCTCAGGCGACGCGGGCCGCGATGTCGGTGCGAAACTGTGATCCGGCGAGGGTGACGTGGCCGAGGGCCTCGTAGGCGCGGGCGCGGGCCTCGGCGAAATCGGCTCCGACGGCGACGACGCTCAGCACCCGGCCGCCGGTCGACACGAGCGCGTCGCCCTGCAGCGCGGTCGCCGCGTGCGCAATCGTGACGCCGCCGACGACGGATGCCTCGGCCAGCCCCGTAATCTCGCGCCCGGTTGCCGGGGTGCCCGGGTAATTCTCACTCGCGAGCACGACGGTCACGGCCACCTCAGACGAGAATTCGGGCCACGGCAGGGCGGCCAGGCCGCCGGTCGAAGCCGCGAGCAGCAACTCGGACAGCGGGGTCACGAGGCGCGGCAGCACGACCTGCGTCTCGGGGTCGCCGAAGCGCGCATTGAACTCGATGACGCGGATGCCGTCTTTCGTGAGGATCAGCCCACAGTAGAGCAGCCCGACGAACGGGGTGCCCTCCCGCGCGAGCTGCGCGATCGTGGGCAGAGCGACGGTCTCGATGATCTCGCCGATGAACGCCTGCTCGCTGCCAAACTCCGCGTCGAGCCAGGGCAGCGGGGAGTACGCGCCCATGCCGCCGGTGTTCGGGCCGGCGTCGTTGTTGCCGAGACGCTTGTAGTCCTGCGCGGGGGAGAGCGGCCGCACGGTCACGCCGTCGCTCAGCAGAAAGAGGGAGATCTCCTGGCCGTCGAGAAACTCTTCGATCAGTACGCTGCCGTGCTCGAGCCAGAACACGGTGTGGTCGATCGCGGCGGCGCGGTCTTCGGTGACGAGCACGCCCTTGCCGGCGGCGAGGCCGTCGGCCTTCACGACGTAGGGCGCACCGAACTCGTCGAGGGCCGCTTCGGCCTCGGCGAGGGTGCCGGCCCGCACGGCACGGCCGGTGGGCACGCCGGCCTCGTGCATGATGCGCTTGGCGAACGTCTTGCTGCCCTCGAGGGCGGCGGCGGCCTGGCTCGGCCCGAATACCGGGATGCCGCGTTCCCGCAGCGCGTCGGCGACTCCGGCGACGAGCGGTGCCTCCGGACCGATCACCACGAGGTCCATCGCGTGCTCGACCGCGTACGCGGTCACGGCGGCCGGGTCGTTCGCGTCGAGCGGCACCACGGGAACGTCGGCCGCGATGCCGGCGTTGCCGGGGGCGGCCGTGATCGCGTGCCCGGGGCTCTCGCGCAGCAGGGCGGTAATGATGGCGTGCTCGCGGGCACCGGAGCCGAGTACAAGAATTCTCACCGGTTCAGGTTACCGGATGCTTGGCGCTCGCCCCCTGTCGGGCGCCTCGGCCGGGCCTGCGCCCGCGATCGGGCAGACTGGAGCCATGGCACGAGCACGAATCGATGACGAAGCGGGCACGGTGGCCGTGCGCGCGGCGCTCGCCGAGGGCGCACAGGCGAGCAGGGACATCCGTGCCCAGGCTGTGCGCTACACCCTGCAGCTGCTCGCCGAACAGGCCGAGGGCAACACCCTCGAGGTGCGGGTGCCGCCGTTCGGCGCGACGCAGTGCATGGCCGGACCCCGCCACACCCGCGGAACCCCGCCGAACGTCGTCGAGACGGATGCCGCCACCTGGCTCGCTCTCGCGACCGGCGCCCTGACCTGGGCCGACGGGGTCGCGACCGGCGCGATCCATGCCTCGGGCCAGCGCGCCGACCTCACCGGGCTCGTGCCCGTGCTGCCGCTGTAGCCCCGGCCTGCACCAAGGCGCTGCGCTCGGCCGCGCCCAATTAGTGGGTTTAACCCCAGCCGTTCACCTTGCGGCCACCCGGTGACAGCCCGGGTTCTCTAGCGTGGGGTCGCCCTGCCCCACGATCGAAGGCCAGTTTCCGTGCAGATCTCGCGCCGCCCCATCCGTCATTCCCCGCTCGCCGGGGCGCTCGTGCTGCTTCTGGGGCTCGGCGCCGCCGCCGCGGCCCCCGGCTCGATCGCGCAGGCCAGCACCGCGCAGGCCAGCACCGCGCAGACGGATGCCTTTCCCCTCGTGGTCACGGAGATCACTCCCGACACGCTCGGCTACGACAACTTCGAGTTCTTCGAGGTCACCAACACGACCGACGTCGACATCGACCTGACCGCCGCGGGTATCGGGCTGAGCTACATCTTCGCCGATTCCGACGACCGCGCCAAGGACGTGCCCTTCACGATTCCGGCGAACACGATCATCGCCGCCGGCGATTCCACTGTCTTCTGGGTCGACTACACCTCCGGCAACGTGGATACCTCCGTCGTCACTGAGAACGACTTTCGCGCGCACTTCACCGCGGTGGGAGCCCCCGCCGCGGAGTACCCGCTCGTGCGGGTCACGGGCCAGCCGGGCCTGGCCAACGGCGGCGGGCGTGGCATCCGCGTGACCGATGCGACGAACACCTCGATCGGCTGGGCCCATTACCCGTCGGGTTCGGTCGGTGTCGACGCGAGCGCTCACTTCGCTGCGCCGACGGATGCCGCGGCCCGCTCGCTCACGCTCGTGCAGTCGAAGGGCGTTCCGACCCCCGGCGCGCCGAGCCCGGTGACCGAGCCGACCTCCAGCCCGACCCCGACGCCGACGGCCACCCCGACCCCGACCCCGACGCCCACGGCATCCGCTGCCCCGTCACTGATGGTCACCGAGATCACCCCCGACAACGTCGGCTACGACAACTTCGAGTTCTTCGAGGTCACCAACACCACGACGGCCGACATCGACCTCACCGCAGACGGCGTCGGCCTGAACTACATTTACGCCGATTCCGACGACCGCGCGAGCGACGTTCCCTTCACCGTTCCGGCGAATACCGTGATCGGTGCCGGCGACTCCACGGTGTTCTGGCTCGACTACTCCACCGCCACGGTCGACACGCAGGCGTTCACCGTCGACGACTTCCGGGCCCGCTTCGCCACCGGCGAGACCACCACGGCCTACCAGGTTGTGCGCGTCACCGGTCAGCCCGGCATGGCCAACGGCGGCGACCGCGGCGTGCGCATCGTCGACGCGGCGAACGCGAGCATCAGCTGGTCGTTCTACCCGACCGGATCGGTCGGCACCGACGCGAGCGCCCACTTCGACGCTCCGGCCGGCGGCCTGTCGGCCGCGCTGATCCGCAGCCAGGGCGTGCCGACCCCCGGCGTCGCCGCCCCGGTCACGACAGACCCGACCCCGACGAGCACGCCGACGCCCGAGCCCACCTCCACGCCGATCCCCACAGCGACGGCGACCCCCGACCCCACCACGGTCACGGCGCCGCTGCAGATCACCGAGATCACCCCCGACACCACCAATGTCGGTACCGGCGACGGCTTCGAGTTCATCGAGGTCTACAACGCGACCTCCGAGCCCATCGACTTCAACGACTACACCCTGAACTACCTCTACCCGCTCGCCGACCTCAGCAACAGCTCCACGCTGCGCTGGCCGGCCGTGCCCGCGAACGTCGTGATCCCCGCCGGCGGCACACTGGTGTTCTGGGTCAAGAACGGCCAGAACGACGCCCTCACCGCCGCCGACTTCAACGCCCAGTTCGGCTCCGACCTCACCCTCGGCACCGACCTCGTCGAGGTCTTCGTGGGCGGCCTGGCCAACGGCGCCGCCCGCGGCATCGAGATCATCAGCAACACCGGCTTCAGCGTCAATACCGCCTACTACAACCTCGACGGCGTCAAGGATGTCACCGCCAACCTCGGCATCCAGTACGGCACCGACCCGGCCAACCCGGCCCGGCAGACCAAGCTCGGCGCGATCGCCGCCAACCCCGGTCTGGTCTTCGCCGAGCAGGTACCCGCCGGGCTCATGATCGTCGCCGCGGACAGCGAGCAGCCGGTCGTCACCGACCACACCCTCGGGCAGATCGACGCCACGCAGAACTTCGCGCTCGCCGCCACGGTGACCGATGACGTGCAGGCCCGCACCGTGACGCTGCACCTCAAGAGCAACCTCGACGCCGATTACCTCGAGCTGAACCTGGCGACGGATGGCGCCGACGGCTACCAACACAGCCTCCAGTCCGTCGACCTCACCGGAAAAAGCTGGTACGAGTACTACTTCACCGCCACCGACGGTCACAACTCGGTCGACACCCCCGTGACCCGGGTCGGACTCACGGGCCTCGACACCGCCCCGGTTCGCCTGAACGTCGAGGACGGCCAGTACCTCAGCGGCCTCAGCACACTGTCCGCGGCCGGGGACGCGTACCCGTCCGGCCTCACGCTCAACGTGGACGGCACATCCGTCGCCACCACGCCCCAGCTCGAAGGTGAACCGCAGTTCGTGTTCGAGGCGACCGCCGTCGACACCTACTTCAAGAACGGCGTGCTGGTCGGCGACGATATTTTGCGCATCTTCGACGACGGCATCTACGAGGGCTGGGACACCATCGCGACCCCGATACCGCTCGGCTACGTGCGTGAGGGCCAGGACCTCGTCGCGAGCATCTACGCCGGCACCAAGGTCGCGCCCGAAATCGACCTCGACGAGAACAACGACGACTTTCAGGTGCGCAACCTGCGCCTCGTGCTGCCCGACGGCCGCACCCTCGCCCCGGCCGGCTATACCGACCCGACCCTCGCTCTCAGCATGGGCGACAGCGCCGGCAAGCTCGACTTCTTCGACGCGCACTTCACGATTCCGGCGGATGCCTACACGGCCGTCGAACATGCCTGGGACACCACCCTCGCCGCGGACGGCGCGCACACGGTCAGCGCCAGCAACGGGTTGGATTCACGCAGCCGCCGCGTCATCGTCGACAACCTCGCACCCGCCATCACGACCGACGTCGAGGCCGGCCGCCTCTACCAGGGCGAGTTCATGATCGACGCCGAGGCGACGGATGCCGGCGCCGGCCTCGAATCGCTCACCGCGACCCTCGACGGCCGCGATATCCAGCTGCCGTATGCGACCTCATCGATCCGGCTCGCCGACGGCGAGCACACCCTCGTGCTCACGGCACGGGACCTGATCGGCAACGAGGCGAGCGAGACGACGCTGTTCTCGACCCCGGTCGAAGAACCCGGCAACGAGCTCATCACCCCGCTCGACGGTGCCGAGATCTCGGTCGAGGCCGGCGGTACCGAGCTCACCGCCCGCGCCACCGACCCGAGCGGCGACCTGCTGACCGTGACCCTCAACGAGGGCGACCGACTCGCGGCCGGCGATGACGGAGTGCGCGAATACTCGGGTGTGACCGGGGTCGCGAGCGCGGTCGACCGGCCAGAGAAGCAGCTGCTCTCGGCCGAGCAGGTCGCCTCGATGGCCCGCCTCGACGACGTCACCGAGCCGGTCTCGTCTGACGCGGCGTTCCCCTACCAGCTGTTCGAGGTGGACGTTCCGGCCGACTCCGGCGACGACTTCACCGCCCGGGTGCGCTGGGACGGCACCGCTAACGCCGACGCGAAGGTGCTGCTCTATGTGCAGAACCACCTCACCGGCGCCTGGGAGGAGTTCGACCGACAGGTGACGATCGGTGAGGAATCAACGACCTTCACCCTCGACGCGATGGTGCCCGCCGCGGGCCACGTGGCCAACGGGGTCATCACGGTGCTGATCCAGCACTCGGAGGGCTTCGCCGGCGCCGACCTGTCCGACCGCACCAGCACCCTGCCGGTCAACAACGTCAACGACACCGCCCGCTCGAGCTACGACTTCACGCTCGGCTGGGAGTCCGACACGCAGTACTACAACGACTCCTACTACCAGCGTCAGCTCGACATTCACGACTACCTGCTCGAGGAGCGCGAGGCGCTCAACCTGCAGTACCTCTTCCACACCGGTGACATCGTCGACAACCACTACGAGACCCGCCAGTGGCAGAACGCCGATGCCGCCTACACGATGCTCGACGACGCGAGCCTGCCCTACGGGGTGCTGGCCGGCAACCACGATGTCGGCCACAAAGAGATCGACTACGCGCCCTACAGCTCGTACTTCGGTGACAACCGCTACGACGCCAACCCCTGGTTCGGCGGCAGCTTCGAAGACAACCGCGGTCACTACGATCTGATCACCGCCGGCGGCATCGACTTTCTCATGCTCTACATGGGCTGGGCGCCCACACAGGACGGCATCGACTGGCTCAACGAGGTGCTCGCGCAGTACCCGGAGCGCACGGCCGTGCTGAACCTGCACGAGTACATGCTGACCACCGGCGGTCTCGGCGAGATTCCGCAGCAGATCTACGACGAGGTCATCACCCCGAACGCGAACGTCGCCATGGTCTTCTCCGGCCACTACCACGACGCTTTCACGCGCATCGATGAGTTCGACGACAACGGTGACGGCGTCGCCGACCGTCAGGTCTACCAGATGCTCTTCGATTATCAGGGCCTGCCGGAGGGTGGCCAGTCGTTCCTGCGGCTGCTGCACTTCGACAACGAGACCGAGCAGATCGCGGTGCGCACCTACTCGCCCTACCTCGACGTCTACAACTCCGACGACCCGACCCTTGAAGCACAACACCAGGACTTCACCGTTCCCTACGCCGCTTTCGGCATGACGCCCACGGTCAAGTCCCTGGCGACGGATGCCTTCACCGTCGACATCCTGACCACCACCGAGATCGCCGCCTTCGAGAACGTGCCGAGCGGCACCGAGGTCACCGCGGCCTGGAACCCGGGTGTCGGCAGCCACGGCTGGTTCGCGTTCAGCGAAGACCCGTACGGCGCGACGGCGTACTCCGAGGTGCGCCGGCTGACCATCGCGGCGGCCGTGGTGCCCGAGGTGGAGGTGCCCGTCGAGGTGCCCGCAGTTGAGGTGCCGTCCGAGGTGCCGTCCGAGGTTCCGGCCGAGGTTCCGGGTGCGGGAGCCGCGGCATCCGCTGCCGCCGGCTCGAACCGGCCCGCGACGCCCCGCGGGCCGGCCACGGGGTCCGGTGCCCTGAGCGCTGCCGCGGTCGCGGCTGCCGAGGCGCTCGCCGACACCGCCGCTGTCGCGGCAGCTGAGGCCGCCGACGAAGCTGAAGCGAACGAGCAAGAGAGTGAGAACACTGACGAGTCCACCGACTCGAGCGGCTCAAGCGACTCGAGCGAGTCCGAGGCAACGGATGCCGCCCTCGACTCGGTCGACAGCGTCGGCGGTATCGGCGGCTGGGCAATCGTGCTCGTCACGCTCGCGGTGCTGGCCGGGCTCGCCCTCGCCGTGGTCGCCGTGCGTGCGGTGCGGGCTCGCCGGGCCTGACGCGGGGCTGGTCAGCGTTCCGGGCCGGGGCCGGGAGAAGGCCCAGGGCGAAGGGCGCCACGGAAGTTGCGTCGTGGCGGTTGGGGCTGCCGGCTCGCCTTCTCCTTGGTCTCGCCTCATGGAGAGGGCCGGCGGCCCGCACGGTGTCACCGACGCCCCCTCGGGGTCTCGGCGATCGCCCCGAAGGCTCGCTCATGGGGCGTTTGTTGGCTTTTCGTCAGCGAGAAGCCAACAATGGCCCCTTGGGGGATGTCGGCTGGTCGTGAGAAGCCAAAAAGAGCCCCATGGATCGAGTCGAAGGGGCATATTTTGGCTTCTCGCGGTGGTTCAAGTCCTGCCATGGGGCACTTTTTGGCTTCTCGTGAGCGAGAAGCCAAAAACGGCCCCTTGGGCGCGGGGCGCAGTCTCAAGCGAAGGCCCGCGGGCCGACCCGCCTGGCCTGTACGCCTGCGCGTGCCTGCGCGGCCGCCAGCGCGCAAGAACTCACCCGAGGATCGCGGCGACCTCCGCGAGCATCGGCAACGACTCCGTGGCGCCGGGACGGGTGACCGTGAGCGAGGCGGCGACCGTCGCCCAGCGCACGGCATCGACCATGGCCTCGGGGGAGACCGAGCCAGCCACCGCGGCATCCGTCGCCGCGAGCCGGGCGACGAGGGCGCCCACGAAGCTGTCCCCGGCGGCGGTCGTGTCGACCGCGGTCGCCGGGCGGGCCGGGGCGAGGCCGAGCACCTCGCCGTCGAAGGCCACGATCGCTCCCTCGGCGCCGAGGGTGACGATTGCCCAGGTCGTGTCGGCGCTGAGCAGCTCAGCGGCGCGGGCGGCATCCGCTTCACCGGTCAGCGCGCTCGCCTCGATCTGGTTGGGCACGACCAGGTCGACGGATGCGAGAAAACCGGCCGGCAGCGGCACCACCGGTGCCGGGGTCAGCACGGTGAACACGCCGGCAGCCCGGGCCACCTCGATGGCCGAGGCGAGCACCGCGATCGGCAGCTCGCACTGCATCACGAGAAATCCGGCGCCGCTGATCGTCGCCCGCTGCTCCGCCGACAGCGCCGTGACGGTCGCGTTCGCACCCGACACGACGACGATGGAGTTCTCGCCGGCATCCGTCACGCTGATGTGCGCGGTGCCGGTCGGCTCGACCGACTCGGCCAGCCCCTCAGAGCGGATGCCCTCACTCGCGACGAGCGCCCGCAGCTCGGCCCCGTAGGCATCCGCTCCGACCGCGCCGAGAAACTCAACGGCGGCGCCCTGACGAGCCGCGGCGACCGCCTGGTTGAGGCCCTTGCCGCCCGGAACGGTCGTGAAGCCGTGGCCGAAGATGGTCTCGCCCGGTTCGGGCAGCCGTGGCTGCCGAACGACGAGGTCCATGTTGGCGCTGCCCAGTACGGCGATGATAGTCATCGCTCCAGTCTGCCAGCGCCCGCAGCCCCCGTCCGCGAGAGCGGGTGAATCGTCGGTTTGCCGCAGCCAGAACGACGATTCACCCGCTTTCGCGAAAAGAGGGCAGGGCTTTCGCGGCAGTAGGAGCAGCTGCTCGTGGAACAATAGACGGGTGAGCCTTTCCGAACCGCAGCCCGAACCGCAGGAACAGCAGCCCGAACGCGCTGAGACCGTCATCGGCACCGTCACCGGCACCCTGCACCGCGCCCCGCGCTACACGAACTTCATGATCCTCGGTGCGATCCTCGGCGTGCTGACCGCCCTGATTCTCACGGTGATCTACCCCGAAAACGCCGACTTCAGCCGGGCTCAGGTCTTCGGCTTTCTGCTGCTCGCCGGCGTCGCCGGAGGCGTGGCCCTCGGAAGCGTCATAGCGCTCATCCTCGACCGGGTGGTAGGTCGGCGATCGAGCACCGTGGTCGCCGATAGACTGAGCCGCAGTGAGTCACGCGCCGATCAGGCGCCGGAGAGCGAATCTGACACGAACGCATCCGACACCCGCACGATCAACAACAACGAGATATAAAGGGGCTGCGGCTTGCCCGGTGGCGACGGACTGTTAAATCACGATCTTCTTCCCGGCGAGAAGGGGCCACAGGATGCCTGTGGCGTCTTTGGCGTCTGGGCTCCCGGCGAAGAGGTGGCCAAGCTCAGCTACTTCGGCCTCTACGCCCTGCAACACCGCGGTCAGGAATCGGCCGGCATCGCCACGAGCGACGGCAGCAAGATCCTCATCTACAAGGACATGGGCCTGGTCTCACAGGTCTTCAACGAGGCCTCGCTCAGCACCCTGCTCGGGCACATCGCAGTAGGGCACACCCGCTACTCCACGACCGGGTCATCGAGCTGGCAGAATGCCCAGCCGACCCTCGGCCGCACCGCGAGCGGCACCGTCGCGCTCGGCCACAACGGTAACCTCACCAACACCGCCGAGCTGCTGCAGCTCGTGCACGAGCGTTACCCGCAGGCCGACGGCGAGCTGGCCCGCGGCAACACGACCGACACCGCCGTCATCACGGCGCTGCTGATCGGTGACCGTGACCACACCCTCGAAGCCACCGCGATGGAGGTGCTGCCGCGCCTGCGCGGCGCCTTCTGCCTGGCTTTCATGGACGAAACCACCCTCTACGCTGCCCGTGACCCCCAGGGTGTGCGGCCCCTCGTGCTCGGCCGGCTCGAACGCGGCTGGGTCGTCGCCTCAGAGACCGCCGCCCTCGACATCGTCGGCGCAAGCTTCGTGCGTGAGGTCGAACCCGGCGAACTCATCACGATCGACGAAGACGGGCTGCGCAGCCAGCGCTTCGCGCCCGCCGACCCCAAGGGCTGCGTCTTCGAGTACGTCTACCTCGCCCGCCCCGACACCACCATCGCCGGTCGCGGCGTGCACGAGGCTCGAGTCGAGATGGGTCGTCGGCTTGCCGCCGAGTATCCGGTCGAGGCCGACCTCGTCATTCCCACCCCGGAATCCGGTACCCCGGCGGCCATCGGCTACGCCCAGGCCTCGGGAATTCCGTTCGGCCAGGGCCTGGTCAAGAACTCCTACGTGGGACGCACCTTCATCGCGCCGTCGCAGACCATCCGGCAGCGCGGCATCCGCTTGAAGCTCAACCCGTTGAAAAATGTGATCAAGGGCAAGCGGCTGATCGTCGTCGACGACTCGATCGTGCGCGGCAACACCCAGCGCGCCCTCGTGAGCATGCTGCGCGAGGCCGGCGCGGCGGAGGTGCACGTGCGCATCTCCAGCCCGCCCATCACCTGGCCGTGTTTCTACGGCATCGACTTCGCCAGCCGTGCCGAGCTCATCGCGACCGGCCTCGAAATCGATGAGGTGCGCCAGTCGATCGGTGCCGACAGCCTCGGCTACCTGTCGGAAGACGGCATGATTGCCGCCACCGAGCAGCCGCGCGAGCGCCTCTGCACCGCCTGCTTCACCGGCGTCTACCCGATCGCGCTGCCCGAATCGCAGCACCTCGGCAAGAATCTGCTGGAGCGCCAGCCCGCGCAAGCCGCATCAAACGGATGCGACCCCGGCCCCGACGCCGACCTCGAAGGCGTTGTCGAACCGGTGGCGACACGTGAAGAAGCCCTCGCCCACCTGGGCAAGGCGCCATCAGTACAGACCCCAGTGGTTCAGGCCGCCTTCGGAGATCCGGGAAGACAAGAATGAGCAACGCCTCCTACGCCGCCGCCGGTGTCGACACCGCGGCCGGCGACCTCGCCGTGAGCCTCATGAAGGCCGCCGTCTCGAAGACTCACGGCCCCGAGGTTCTCGGCGGCTTCGGCGGCTTCGCCGGACTCTACGACGTGAGCTTTCTCACCCGGTTTCGCCGACCCCTGCTGGCCACGTCGACGGATGGCGTGGGTACGAAGGTAGCCATCGCCCAGGCCATCGACAAGCACGACACCATCGGTCAGGACCTCGTCGGCATGGTCGTGGACGACATCATCGTCGTCGGTGCCCGCCCGCTGTTCATGACCGACTACATCGCCTGCGGCAAGGTCGTTCCCGAGCGCATCGCGGACATCGTCGCCGGTATCGCGCGGGCCTGCTCCGCTACCGGAACCGCCCTCGTCGGCGGCGAAACCGCCGAACACCCCGGGCTGCTCGGGCCCGACGACTACGACGTGGCCGGCGCGGCCACCGGCGTCGTCGAGGCCGACCAGGTGCTCGGGGCCGAACGGGTCGTCTCCGGTGACGTCGTCATCGCCCTCGCCTCCTCCGGGTTGCACTCCAACGGCTACTCCCTGGTGCGCAGTATTCTGCGCACCACCGGCGTCGACTTCACCGATCGGTCCGACGACCTCGGCGGAATCGTCGGCGAGGTTCTGCTCGAGCCGACCCGCCTGTACACCGGCCCGCTGCTCGACGTGTTGAACGACCCCGACCTGGCCGGGGCCGTGCACTCCCTCAGCCACGTCACCGGCGGCGGCATCGCGGCAAACCTGGCCCGCGTGCTGCCGCTGGGCTCCTGGGTCGACGTCGACCGCTCGACCTGGTCGCCCGCCCCCGTCTTTCGCGTGCTCAGCGACATGGCCGGAACCTCCCTCGAGAGCTCAGAGGGAACCTGGAACCTCGGAATCGGTATGTTCGCGGTCGTGGATGCCGCATCCGCTTCCTCGGTGATCGCCCGCCTCGATCGCAGCGGAATCAGCGCCTGGGTCACCGGCCGGGTGTCGATGGCAGCGCGCGACATCACCGGTTTCGAGCAGGGCGCCAAGGGCGTCAACGGCGGCGCCGTGCGCCTCGTCGGCGGATACGCCGCGTAGCGACCGGCCCCCGGTCAGGCAACAGGCCGTCAGCTAGAACGCACGGAGTCAGGCAACAAAAAACCCCGTGAGGCTCCGGTTCTGGTCGGGCCCACGGGGTTTGCTGTCTGCTGGTGTTGAACCAGAACGGCGCTGCGGTTACGCGCGGCGCTGTTCTTCTTCGGTGGCATAGTGTTCGGTGGCGTAGTGATCGACGTATCGCTCGTCTTCGTCACTCTCATCGTCGGTGGCGTTGTTCTTCGCAGCCTCGGCCTTTTCGGCCTTCTCTTTTTCGTACTCAGGCCACTTCGCCAGGTCTTCGTCGAGACGCGGGTCAGCCGGATGCCCGGTGAGCTCGCGTTCGAGCGCGTTGTAGTTGGTGTCCGGGCTGAAGTACTTCAGCTCACGAGCCACCTTGGTGTGTTTTGCTTTTTGACGGCCGCGCCCCATGCGTGACCCCCTTTACGATGCCAGGCCGGGTGAGCCAGAGTCTCCCGGGAGTTGCCGAACGGAATGGAAAAACTAGAGGCCAGTTTAGCATGGCCGAACGAACGGCTTGCTGACCCACCTCTCAGGCGTACCTGATGAGATGGGCTGTGATGCCGAGCGATGCGAGTGCGCCTGTAGTGATCGTCGGAGCAGGGCAGGCGGGCCTGTCAGTAGCCTACTATTTGCGCAGCTCCGGTTTGGTCGCCGGGCGGGATTTTGTGATCTTTGACCGTGGTCCGCAGCCGGGCGGAGCCTGGCAGCATCGCTGGCCGGCCCTGAAGCTCGGTACGGCCCACCGCGTGAATGACCTGCCGGGCCTCACCGACCTCGGCCTGAGCTTCGAGAACGCCGACCGCGCGCGACCGGCGAGCGAGGTCGTCACCGAGTACTACCGTCGCTACGAGCAGCACTTCGAGCTTGCGGTGGTGCGCCCGGTCGCCGTGTCCCGGGTCGGCACCCGCGGCCCCGACCTCGTCGTCGACACGACCTCGGCGCTGTACGGAGATCACCGCACCACCACGCAGATCCTCGTGAACGCGACCGGCACCTGGGGCGCACCCTTTCGCCCGCACTATGCCGGGGCCGAGACCTTTCGCGGTCGTCAACTGCACACGAGTGATTACCGCACGGCCGACGAATTCGCCGGTCAGAACGTGGTCGTCATCGGCGGCGGAACCAGCGCGATCGGGTTTCTGCTCGAACTCGAACCGGTCGCCTCCCACCTCGCCTGGGCGACGCGCCGGCCAGTGGAATGGAGCGACAGCGAGTCACTCGATCTTGAGGCGGCCGTCGCCGCGGTCGCCGCACAGGACGCGGCCGCACGGGCCGGGCGCCAGCTGCCGAGCATCGTCAGCGGAACGAAAGTGCCGATGAACGAGCGTATCCGCAACGGAATCAAGCGGGGTGTGCTCGCGGACCGGCCGATGTTCACGCGCATCGAACCGACCGGCGTGCGCTGGGCCGACGGCAGCTTCAGCCCGGCCGACGCGCTGCTCTGGGCGACCGGGTTTCGGCCCGAAGTGCGCCACCTGTCTGCGCTGAGGCTGCGTGAAGCTGCGGGCGGCCTGCGGGTGCAGGAGGGGGCATCCGTCGCCGACCCCCGCATCTTCTTCGCCGGCTACGGCCCGCAGGCGAGCACCATTGGGGCTGCGCGGGCGGCGCGCCGCACGGCCAGGGCGATTCTCGAACGGCTGCCCGCGCTGCGCACGCGGTAGGTCGCGGCACATCGACGGTCAGCGCGCGAGCAGGTAGCCGAGCGTTGCCACGCCCACGCCCAGCGCGAGGGTCAGCCCCGCATTGACCACGGCAGAGCGCCAGCGGCCGCGGTTCACGAGCTCGATCGTCTCGACGCTCCAGGTGCTGAAGGTCGTGAGGCCCCCACACACCCCGGTGAGCAGCACGAGCTGCAGGTCAGCCGAGATCGCGGCGCGCTCGGCGAGGCCCAGCACGACGCCGCCGAGCGCCGAACCGACCACGTTCACGAGCAGCACTCCGCCCGGCAGCCGCCCAGGGCGCACCGGCCAGGCGCGCGCGACGAGGTAACGGATGACGGTGGCCGCGCCGCCGCAGACCACCACGCTCAGCAGGGCCCAGACACTCATGAGCGTTCTCGCGGTCGGGGGAGACGCCCGCCGAACCACAGGCCGAGCGCCGCAGCACCGAAGCCGAGCACGACCGAGGCGATGAGGTAGCCGGTGGCCAGCGCCCACAGCCCGGTCGACCCCTGGGCGACGACCGAGACCATCACCGCCGAGAAGGTGGTGAAGGAGCCGAGCAGGCCAGGGCCGAGGGCGACCTTGAGCCAGGCCGGCACGGACGGACGCGTCCACAGCCCGCCGACCAGCCAGCCGAGCACGAGGGCACCGAGCACGTTGACGACGAGGGTTCCGGCCGCAAACTGGTCGTTGCTGTGGGGAACGGCGAGATCGGCGGCGAAGCGCAGGCTGGTGCCCAGACATCCGCCCACGAAGGCGGCCAGGATCAGCCGCACGCGTTACCGGCGCTTTCGGCGCCGCGATGCCTTCGGCGTGGAACGGTTCGACGGGGCACCGACGACGGGACTGCCGTTCTTGACGACCTTGCCAGGCATGGTGATGGCTCCGGTGCCGAGCGGCGCGAGGGACTTGCGCTGCACCGGGCGCGAACGCACCGGCTCGCCGCGGCGATCCTGGCCGGGGATCGGGCGGGAGCGACGTCCGTAAATGAGCTCGGAGGAGTCCAGCAGCCAAGGCACGAGGGCGATCGTCACGCCGTGCACCATCATGAGCTTTTGGCGCAGGCGGCGGGCCTTGTGGTTGTGCAGCAGGCCCTCCCACCAGTGGCCCACGATGTAGATCGGCGTGTACACGGTGACGACCTCGGCACCGTGGTCTTCGCGGCGGTCGCGAATGTAGCTGATCAGCGGCCAGCTGATGTCCCGGTACGGGCTCGCGACGATGCGCAGCGGTACCTGGATGTTCTGTTTCACCCAGGCACGTTTGAGTTCCTTGGTCTCGGCGTCGTCGATGGAGACGTGCACGGCCTCGAGGCTCACATGGCGGGCCGCGATGGCGTAATCGAGGGCCTTCAGCACGGGCTTCTGCATCTTGCCGACGAGCACGATCGCGTGGTCGCCCTGCGAGCCGAAGGTCGTGATCGGGTCGACCTCGATCTCACGGGCCACGTCGCGGTAGTACCGGTTGACGCCCATCATGAGGGCAAACAAGATGGGCATCATCAGAAACACGAGCCAGGCGCCGTGGGTGAACTTGGTGACGGTGACGACGATGAGCACGATGCCGGTGAGCATCGCGCCGAAGGCGTTGATCGACAGGCTCATGATGATCGAGCCTCGATGGGCCGGCTTGGTTTTCAGCAGGGTCAGCCAGTGCTTCACCATGCCGGTCTGGCCGAGGGTGAACGAGACGAAGACACCGATGATGTACAGCTGAATCAGCACGGTGAGGTTGGCCTGGTAGACCACCATGATCACGATCGCCGCGAGGGCCAGCAGAATGACGCCGTTGGAGTAGATCAGGCGGTCGCCGCGGGTGCTGAGCGACTTCGGCGCGTACTGGTCGCGGGCGAGCACCGAGCCGAGCAGGGGAAATCCGTTGAACGCGGTGTTCGCCGCGAGCAGCAGCACGGCTGCGGTCGCCGCCTGCAGCACGTAGAACATGATCGAGAAGTTTCCGAAGGTCGCTGCGGCGACCTGGGCGATGAGGCTGCGTTGCGGGTCGGTCGCGCACTCGGCCCAGCCGATCAGGTCGCACGGTCTCTCGGCGTAGTGCACCTGGGAGGCCAGGGCCAGAGCGGTCAGCCCCACGAACAGCACGATCGCGATGCCGCCCATCAGGGCGAGCGTGGTCTGGGCGTTCTTCACCTTGGGGTGCTGGAACGCGGGGACCCCGTTGGCGATCGCTTCGACGCCGGTCAGGGCGGAGCATCCGCTCGCAAAGGACCGCAGCAGCAGCAGAATGAACGCCGACTGCGCGAGGCTGTGGCCCTCCACGTCGAAGCCGGCCGATTCGGCGGTCGGGGTGTCGCCGAGAGCCATGCGCACGAGGCCGACCACGATCATCAGGGCAACGCTGCCGACGAACAGGTAGGTGGGGAAGGCGAAGGCCTTACTCGACTCGCGTACCCCCCGCAGGTTGGCGGCGGCGAGCAGAATGATGAAGACGACGGCCAGTTCGACCCGCAACGGGTCGAGCCCGGGAATGGCGGAGATGATGTTGTCCACGCCGCTGGCGACCGAGACGACGACGGTCATGACGTAGTCGACCAGCAGGGCGCTCGCGACGATGAGGCCGGCCTTTTCGCCGAGGTTCTTGTGGGCGACCTCGTAGTCACCGCCGCCGGAGGGGTACGCCTTGATCAGCTGCCGGTACGAGACGACGACCACGACGAGCAGCACCACGACAACCGCGGCGACCCAGGGCGCGAAACTCAGAAAGGCGAGTCCGCCGAGGGTGAGAATCATCAGCAGCTCTTGCGGGGCGTAGGCCACGCTCGAGAGCGGGTCGCTCGCGAAGATCGGCAGCGCGAGGTGTTTGGGCAGCAGCTGGCCCTCGAGGTGCTCGCTCGGAAGCGGATCGCCAATGATCCATCGCTTCGGAGAGCGGCTTTCTGGGGTGGGGGTGGGCCCCTCTGGTGTCACGAGGGATGACACTACACCGTTGCCTCCCGGTGTCAAGTTCACGCGCTCCCGCCCCATTGTCGCGAGTGAGCGCTTTGTGCGCTTCCCGGCGCTTCCCGGCGCTTCCCGGGTGCGGGAAGCGCAGAAAGTGCTCACTCGCGGGGGCGGGCCGCGCTACGGTTGGGTCGCGAGGATGCTCGCCCGCACCGCATCCAGCTGACGGCGCAGGGCAGACACGGTCTCCTCGGGAAGGCCCGCGCCCGCGGCCTGCGTGCGCAGGTCGGCGCGCAACTGGTGCCGAAACTCGTTGAGCACCAGGTCGGCTTCGTGCAGGGCACGCGTTGACGCGAGGTGGGCATCGGCGTGGGTCGACGCTGGCGCGGCGGAGGCAGTCGTTTTGGCCTGCCGGGCGGCGCTCGCGAGGTCGGCCCGCAGGCTCTTCATCGCGGCGCTGACCCCGGAACGCACCTCGTCGGCCAGCCGACGCACCGATTCGGTGACCTCGCTCTCGACGCGGCCGAGTTCCCCCTCGCGGGCCAGCAGCTCGGAGCGCCCCGCGTCGGTGATTTCGTAGACGGTCTTGCGGCCGTCGGCCGTCTTGGTCACCAGGCCGTCTTCTTCGAGCTTGGCCAGGCGTGGGTAGATCGTGCCGGCGCTCGGGCTGTAGGTGCCGCCGAAGCGGTCGCTCAGGGCCTGGATCAGCTCGTAGCCGTGTCTCGGCTGCTCGGCGAGCAGGCTCAGCAGGTAGAGCCGCAGGCTGCCGTGGGAGAAGACGGGGGTCATGACGCGGCCTCGCCGGGTGCGGTGGCGGGCTCGGCGGCATCCGTCGCCTGGGCCTGCGGCGTTTCAGACGCGGCTGCCCGGCGCACGACCGAGATATTGCCGGAGACCGAGTTGGCGTTGAGTTCGAGAAAGGTGTTGTCGAGGTTGCCGGTACTGCCCTGATAGCCCTTGCCGAAGGTGGTGCGCAGCGTTTGGTCGTCAAGCTGCAGGGTACCGGCGACCGTGTTGAGACGGTAGCGGGCGGCCACATCGGCACCGAGACGCACGGTCAGATTGCCCGAGACGGTGTTCGAATTGACCTGATCCGGGGTGCCCGTGAGGTCAAGAAAAACGTCGCTCGAGACCCCGTCGATGCTGAAGCGACGGATGTTGCCGCTCGCCGTCACCTCGCCGGTCACGGTGTGCGCCGCGATGGTGCCGACATGGTTGCGCACCGAGATCTCGCCGTTGACCGCGTTCAGTTCGAGGTCGCCGGTCACGTCGTCGATCACGAGATCGCCGGAGACGGTGCTGAGTTTGGCGTCGTTGCGCAGCCCGGAGACGAGGGCGTCGGCAGAGACCACGCCGAACTTCAGGGCCACATCGCGGGGCACCATGAGGCTCAGGTCGGCCTGGGCGGTGCCGCGGAACGAGCCGAAGACCTCGATGAAGTTGTCCCAGCGCAGCTGTGGGTGGTCGATTTCGAGGGCGTCACCGTCCATCGAGATCTTGAGATCCTTGCCCGTCACGCTGTGCACCTCGATGCGGGCGCCGGGCTCGTCGTGGCCGATGACGTCGATCTTGCCGCCGATGAGGCCGACCTTGAGCCTGCGGACGAGCTCAATGTCGATGATTTTGCTCTGCCCGGGAGCGACCAGCCATTTTTCCAGAGACACCGTGCATCCTTTCCGTAGGTATGGTTCGCGATGCGCGAGGTGAACAGCGCGAGTGCCGCGAACGACGCGATATATCGCGTCTGTTGAGTAACACGATATATCGCGTTTCGGCGCTCGGCAAGGGCTGGGGCTGAGTGTCTCCCGAGAGCCCTAGTACGGAAAAATTGCGAGCCATTCGGGGTTGTGGGCGTGCACGAGTACGAGAAACACGACGAGGTCGAAGAGCAGGTGCACGCAGACCACGTAGGTCAGCGAGCGGGTGCGGGCGAAGGTGTAGCCCTGCAGCAGCGCGAAGGGAAACGTCATGAGCGGGCCCCAGCTCTGGTAGCCGAGTTCCCAGAGAAACGAGGTGAAGATGACGGCCTGTAGCAGGTTCGCCTGCCAGTCCGGAAAATGTCGTCTCAGCAGGGCAAACGCGGTGCAGATGAAGAAGAGTTCGTCCCAGATGCCGACGAAGCCGACCCCCACGAACAGGCGCGCGAGCTCGTCGGGCGTGCTGATCGCCGGCCAGTTGAGGTAGGCGCCGCTGCCGATGAAATAGCTCGGCAGAATCAGGTACCCGAGCAGTACGACGAGCGGCAGGTACCAGCGTTCCAGGGTCGTCCAGCGCTGCCCGGTGCGAATCGGAAACCGAATTGCGTGGTCCTTATAGGCGTAGCGGGAGAGAAGATACGGCACGAGTACCGAGAGCGTCAGCACCGTGCCCATCAGGGCGATGTTCGGGTAGTCGATGTTGGCTTCGAGCGAGATGGTGCTGATGATCAGCAGCCCGAGCGCGAGCAGCAACAGGTCGCGAAACAGGGCCCGGTTCACGAAGAACGCAGCGACGACGGATGCCGCCAGCAGGCCGTATCCGGCAAGAGGCAGTTGCAGCGCGAAGATGAGAACGGCGGAACCCGAGAGCATGGCGGCCGGGATCAGCCCGGCCGACAAGCGCGGTTTCGCCTCGTTCGGCAGGGGAGTGTGCGTCGCAGATGCGGCCATGTTTTACCCTAACAAGTCCGCTCTGGGAGGTGTTCGGGTATCGCGGCCGAGATCTGCGGCCGAAACCTGCCCGAGACATCAGAGAGGTACATTCGGGTCATGCTCGACGACCTCACGACACCCGACGACCTCACGACCCCCGACCCGATTGAGCTGCTGCGCACTCTCATCGCGATTGACTCGGTCAACCCCGACCTCGTGCCGGGGGCGGCCGGAGAGGCGCGCATCGCGACCTGGTGCGCCGACTGGCTCGCTGCTCGCGGCTTCGAGGTGCACCGGCTCGAAGAGCGCCCGGGCCGCCCCTCGATCGTCGGCGTCTGCCGCGGCACCGGCGCGACAACCGGTGCCGGTCGCTCGCTCATGCTCAATGGCCACCTCGACACCGTCGGCGTCGCCACCTACGCCGGGGATCCATTCACGGCCGAGCTGAGAGACGGCAAAATCTTCGGCCGGGGCTCCTTCGACATGCTCGGCGGGGTCGCGGCGATTCTCGTGGCGGCGGCGCGGGCATCCGTCGTCGCACCCGGCGGCAACGGCCTGACCGGCGACATCATCGTGACCCTCGTCGCCGATGAGGAGTTCGGCAGCCTCGGCACCGAGGAGGTGCTGCGCCGATTCACAGCGGATGCCGCGATCATCGCCGAGCCCAGCGGCCTCGAGCTCACCCTCGCCCACCGCGGATTCGCCTGGTTCGAGCTGGAACTCACGGGGGTCGCCGCGCACGGCTCACAGCCCGAGCGGGGCGTCGACGCCATCGCGCACGCGGCACGGGTCTTCACGGCCCTGGACGCGCTGCGCGAGCGCCTCGAAGCCACCCCGCCGCACTCGACCCTCGGCCACGGCACCGTGCGGGTCTCGATGATCTCGGGCGGCGATGATGCCGCCACCGTCGCCGCATCCTGCACGATGACCCTCGAACGACGGATGCTGCCGGGCCAGTCCCCGCCGGCGGTCGAGGCCGAGCTGCGCGCCCTGTTCGACGACCTCGCCGCCACGGTGCCCGGCTTCCGGTTCGAGCTGCGCCGCCTCGTGGCCCGCGCCGCCTTCGAAGCGGACGTCGACTGGCCGATCGTGCAGGCCCTGCAGTCGAGCGCGACCCGGGTGCTGGGCCGCGCCCCCGCGCACCGCGGCGAGCCCTTCTGGACCGATGCCGGCCTTGTTCTGGCGGCGGGCATCCCGTGCCTGGTCTTCGGGGTCGATGGCGGCGGCGCCCATGCCGACGAGGAGTGGGCCGATGTCGCCTCGGTGCGCGCGCTCGCCGCCACCCTCGAGGGCACCCTGCGCGACTTCTGCGCCTGACCTTGACCTTGACGCTGGGTCAACCTTTAACGTGGGTGTCATGGCACGAGAGAACAGCGACTGGTCGATCCAGGACATTGCGCGGCTCGCGCACACCACGAGCCGAACGCTGCGCCACTATGACGCCGTCGGACTGTTGCCGCCGAGCCGCGTTGGCGCCAACGGATACCGGCAGTACGACGAGCGCTCGCTCGTGCGGCTGCAGCGCATTCTGCTGCTGCGCCAGCTGGGCCTCGGCCTGCCCGCGATCGCCGAGGTGCTTGCGAGTGAGACCGACGAGGCGGTCGCGCTCGCGGCGCACCTCGAGTGGCTCCGCAGCGAGCAGCAACGCCTCGACCGGCAGATCCGCGCGGTCGGAAGCACCCTGATTGACCTCAACGGAGGAGAACGGCTCATGGCAGAGAAGATGTTTGACGGCTTCGACCACACCCAATACAAGGAGGAGGTCGAGCAGCGTTGGGGGGCGGATGCCTACTCCCGCGGTGATTCCTGGTGGCGCGGCATGTCCGCGGCCGAGAAAGCCGACTGGAAGGAGCGGTCCGCCGCTCTCGGGGCCGACTGGCAGCGGGCGGCGGCGGCCGGCCTCGACCCGCTCGGGGCCGAGGCGCAGGCCCTCGCGCACCGGCAGTTCGAGTGGTTACGCGGCATCCCGGGCACCCCGGGCTCAGGCGAGGCCGGTCCGCCGAAGGAATACTTCACCGGGCTGGCCGAGATGTACGTCGCCGACGCGAGATTCGCGGCCAACTACGGCGGGGCATCCGGTGCCGCCTTCGTGCGTGACGCGATGCTCGCCTATGCCGAGCGCACCCTCTAGCTAGCGCATGTCCAGGAGGCCCGTCAGGATGGAACTCGCGCCTCTCGACGCGCCTCGCGTCGCCGCCTCAACTCGAAGGGGCGTTTTTTGGCTTCTCGTGAGCGAGAAGCCAATAATGGCCCCTTGGGTCCCCGCCGACGCCGGTCGACGCCGAGGACAGCACCATCATCAGGCCTGCGTGGCCATCTCTGACGCGTCCCGGGTTGGAAGTGGCTTCTGAGCGGATGCCGGCCGCTTGATCGCGAAGAGCGGCATCGTGATGTTGACCATCGGCCCGATCAAGACGGCGAAGAGCACCGTGCCCACGCCGACATTGCCGCCGAGAGCCCAGCCGATGAGCAGCACAACGCCTTCGAGTCCCGTGCGCACGATCCAGATCTTCCAGCCGGTGCGGCGGTGCAGCCCGGTCATCAGGCCGTCGCGCGGGCCGGGGCCGAAGTGCGCGCCGATGTAGAGACCGGTCGCGACCGCGAGCACGAGCAGCCCGACCGCGAAGAACGCGATGCGCAGGGGCAGGCCCTGCCCGGTCGGCACGAGCCACAGCCCCACGTCGGCCGCGAGGCCCACCAGAATCGCGTTGAGGATGGTGCCGATGCCGGGCTTCTGCCGAATCGGAATCCACAGCAGCAGCACGACCGCGCTCGTGATGATCGTGATGAGACCGAATCCCCACCCGGTGTGGTTGTCGATGCCCTGGGTCAGAACGTCCCACGGGGCCACGCCAATTTCGCCGCGCACGATCAGTGCGATGCCGATTCCGTACAGAAAGAGGCCAATCAGCAGTTGCGCGTAGCGGTAGGGGTAGCTCTGGGTCATAAGTGCCATCCAATGCCAGATTTGGACTGTTATCAAGTAGCCAATTTGCGTAGGGTGGTTTTATGTCTCCGACTCCGCTCAGCGCCCGCGCCCTCGAGACGCTGCTGGGTGAGTGGCGCGGCGGCTCGAGCGCGTATGTTGGCCTGTCCGAGCGCATCCGCCTGTTACTGCTCGATGGCCGCCTCGCGAGCCACACCCGGCTGCCAGCCGAGCGCGAGCTGGGCGAACGCCTCGGGGTCAGCCGCACGACCGTGACCGCCGCCTACCGCGCCCTGCGCGGCGCCGGCTACCTGCAGAGCGTGCGCGGCTCCGGCAGCGTCGTCGCCCTCCCGGGAGCGCTCGCCCCGGCCGCCGAGCCAATCACCGGCATCCTCGATTTCAGTCAGGCCTCGATGCCGGCGCTGCCCGGGCTGACGGATGCCGCGGTCGCCGCCGCCGGGGACCTCTCCCGTCACCTCGGCGGTTCCGGCTTCGACCCGGTCGGCATCCCCGAACTGCGCGAGGCGCTCGCCGAGCGCTACCGGGTGCGCGGCCTGCCCACCAGCGCCGACGAGATCATGGTCACCCTCGGGGCCCAGCACGCGATCGCCCTGCTCGCCCGGGTGCTGATCAGCCGCGGCGACCGGGTGCTGATCGAAATGCCCACCTACCCGCACGCCTATGAGGCCCTGCGCGCGGCCGGCGGCCGGCTCGTTCCGGTCAGCGTGGCGGCAGCGGATGAAGCGGGGCTGGCATCGGGAACGGCCCCCGGCTGGGACGAACCCGCCCTCCTGCAGGCCCTGCAGCGCAGCAATCCGGTGCTCGGCTACCTGATGCCCGACTTTCAGAACCCGACCGGGCAGAGCATGCCGATCGATCAGCGCGAGCGGGTGATTGCGGCGGCCGCCGCTTCCGGAACCGTGCTGCTCGTCGACGAGACGATCGCCGAATTCGACATCGACCGGGCGGGCGAGTATCCGCCGTTCGCCGCTCACGCCGAGGGTGCCCGCGAGGCCGGGGCCGTCGTCTCGATCGGCTCGGTTGGTAAATCGGTGTGGGGCGGCATCCGTATCGGCTGGATTCGTGCCGATCCCGCGCTGATTCGCCGACTCGTCGGGGCTCGTTCCTCGAACGACCTCGGCACTCCGCTGCTCGAGCAGCTGCTCGTGACCCGGCTGCTGCCCGAGATGCCCCAGATTCTCGCGCACCGCGCCCAGCAGCTGCGGGCAGGCCGCGACCATCTCGAGCGCCGGCTCGCCGAACGGTTCCCCAGCTGGAGCGTGCCGCACCCGGACGGCGGCATCACCGCGTGGGTGAACCTCGGGCAGCCGGTCAGTTCCCAGCTCGCGCTCGCGGCCCGCAACCACGGACTGCTCGTGACCGCCGGGCCGCGCTTCGGCATCGATGGGGCGTTCGAGCGGTTTCTGCGCCTGCCGTTCAGCCCGAACCCAGAGCAGATGGACCGGGCCGTGGATGCGCTCGGCCTCGCCTGGGAGTCGCTCGCGCGGCATCCGCTGCCCGAGACCGGCTTTCTCGCCGACGTCGTCTGACCCCGCTGAGGGATTCCCAGCCTCCAGGCCTGACTCCCCGCCGCTCGGACTGACAGACTGAGCGCGTGCATTTTCTCGCCGTGTTGAGCATGAAGAACAGGGCGCTCATCGCGCTCATCACCATCGTGGCCGCGGTCTTCGGCAGCCTTGCGCTGACGAGCCTGAAGCAGGAACTCATTCCCTCGCTGCAGCTGCCGCAGCTGCTCGTGTCGACCAGCTACCCGGGCGCGAGCCCCGAGGTCGTCAACGACGACGTGTCGACGCCGATCGAGACGGCGATCCAGGGCCTCGAAGGCCTCGAAACGACCACCACGACCAGCAGCACGAACGCCTCGCTCGTGAGTGCCACGTTCACCTACGGTACCGACCTGGTCAAGGCCGAATCCCGCATCAGCCAGGCCATCAACCGCATCAAGGCGACCCTGCCCGAGGACCTCGACCCGCAGGTGATCAGCGGCAGCATCGACGACTTCCCGGTGATCTCCCTCGCGGTTGCCGGCGGCGACAACGCGACCCTCGCCGACGAGTTGCGGCGCAGCGTGCTCGGCGACATCCGCGATGTCGACGGCGTGCGGGAGGCCGCCCTGGTCGGCGATGTCGGCCAGCGCGTCACCATCACCCCGAACGTCGACGAACTCACCGCTCGGGGTTTGAGCACGCAGGCCATTCGAGACGCCCTGCAGCAGAACGGCTCACTGATTCCGGCCGGCGCCATCACCGAGGGCGACACGACCCTCTCGGTGCAGGCGGGCAGCAAGCTCGGCTCGGTCGACGAGATCGCGGCGCTGCCGGTGATAGGCCCGGCTATCGGCACGACAGCGGCGACGGATGGCGCGGCCGCAGCGGGTGCATCCGCTGCTGAAGCAGGCGCGGCCGCGGCCCCCGCTCTGACGACCATCGGCGACGTCGCCGCGGTCGCTCTCGTCGACAACCCCGTGCAGAGTGTGTCCCGGGTCAACGGCGAACCGGCCCTGACGATTGCCGTGACCAAGGTCCCCGCGGCGAACACGGTCGACGTCTCGACGGCCGTGCGTGACCTTCTGCCCCGGCTTGAAAGCGCCGTCGCCGGCACCACCTTCACGGTCGTCTTCGATCAGGCTCCCTTCATTCAGGAGTCCATCGACGCCCTCACTCAGGAGGGCATCCTCGGCCTGGTCTTCGCGGTGCTCGTGATTCTGGTCTTTTTGCTCTCGGTGCGGGCCACGCTGGTCACCGCGATCTCGATTCCGACCTCGGTGCTGATCACCTTCGTCGGCCTGCAAACCGTGGGTTATTCGCTCAACATCCTCACGCTCGGCGCGCTCACGATCGCCATCGGCCGGGTCGTCGACGACTCCATCGTCGTGATCGAGAACATCAAACGGCACCTTGTGGCCGGCTCCGACCGCGCCGCGACCATCATCTCGGCGGTGCGCGAGGTTGCCGGTGCGATCACGGCGTCGACCATCACGACGGTCACGGTGTTTCTGCCGATCTCGTTCGTGGGCGGCTCGACCGGGGAGCTGTTTCGCCCCTTCGCCCTGACCGTGACGATCGCGCTGCTCGCCTCGCTTCTGGTCGCGCTGACGATCGTGCCGGTGCTCGCGTACTGGTTCCTCCGGGCGCCGAAACCCGCCGCGAACCCGCAGGGCACCGAGCTCGGGGCATCCGCTACCGCCGAACCGACCCCAGACCGGGCCCCAGACCGGGCCCCCGACCGGGCCCCCGAACTGGCCGAAAACCCGGGCCGGCTGCAGAAGGGCTACCTGCCGATCATCGGCTGGACCCTGCGGCACTTCGTCGCGACCCTGCTGCTGGCCGTGCTGGTGCTCGGCGGCACCGTCGCCCTGCTGCCCTTCATGAAGGTCAACTTTCTCGGCTCGACCGGCCAGGACACCTTCCGGGTCAGCCAGGTGCTGCCCGTCGGAACGAGCCTCGCGGCGCAGGATGCGGCATCCGTCGCCGTCGACGACACCCTGCGCGGCCTCGACGGGGTCAGCATCGTTCAGGTCTCGATCGGCGGCAGCAACCTGCAGAGCGCGTTCCGCGGCGGCGCCCCCTCGACGAGCACGGTCAGCTACTCGGTGACCACCGACGACAGCGTCGATGCCGACACCGTGCAGGACCGCGCGCGCACCGAGCTGAACGCCCTCGACGGCGCCGGCGAAATCACGATCGCCGCCTCCGACGGGTTCGGATCCAGCTCCGACATCGAAATCAACGTGACCGCGCAAACGGATGCCGACCTGCAGGTCGCCGCCGACGATATCCTCGCCGCGGTGTCGGGCCTCGACGCCATCGAGCAGAGCACCAGTAATCTCGCGGCCTCGCGGCCGTACCTCGCAGTGACGGTCGACCGCGCCGCCGCCGCCGAGGCCGGCCTCAGCGAGCTCGCCCTCGGCACCCTCGTCTCGCAGGCCATGCAGC
This sequence comes from Cryobacterium frigoriphilum, assembly GCF_004403305.1. GTDB lineage: Bacteria > Actinomycetota > Actinomycetes > Actinomycetales > Microbacteriaceae > Cryobacterium > Cryobacterium frigoriphilum. The sequence goes on from NZ_SOHE01000006.1 coordinate 62,681, forward strand.
CGAGCGTGATCGGGTCGATCGTCATCGACGAGCGCTCGCTGTCGGTGTATCTGCAGGCGGATGCCCCGCCCGCCACGACGGCCGAGCTCGCCGCCCTGCCCATCACCACCCGCACGGGCACCGTCGCCCTCAGCGCGTTGGCGACCGTGGCCCAGGTCGACGGGCCGTCGAACCTCACGACCACGAAGGGGCTGCGCACCGCGACGGTGTCGGCGACGCCGTCGAGCGACGACCTCGGCACCGCGAACGCCGAGATCACCGCGGCCCTCGCCGACACCCCGCTGCCGTCCGGCGCTAGTGCTGAGCTCGGCGGCGTCAGTGCCGACCAGACCGAGGCCTTCGAACAACTCGGCATCGCGATGCTCGTGGCCATTCTCATCGTCTACATCGTGATGGTCGCCACGTTCCGCTCGCTGCTGCAACCGCTGTTGCTGCTCGTCTCGGTGCCGTTCGCGGCGACCGGCGCGATCGCGCTGCAGGTGATCACCGGCATCCCACTCGGCGTGCCCTCACTGATCGGCGTGCTGATGCTGATCGGAATCGTCGTGACGAACGCGATCGTGCTCGTCGACCTCGTCAACCAGTACCGGCGGCGCGGCCAGTCCGTGCACGACGCGCTCGTGAACGGTGCGAGTCGACGCCTGCGCCCCATTCTGATGACGGCGCTCGCCACGATCTTCGCGCTGCTGCCGATGGCGGTCGGCCTCACCGGGCAGGGCGGCTTCATCTCGCAGCCGCTCGCGCTCGTGGTGATCGGCGGCCTGGTCTCGTCGACGCTGCTCACCCTCGTGGTACTGCCGGTGCTCTACTTCGTCGTGGAGTCCCCGCGTGAGCGTCGTGCGCTGGCCCGCGGCCGCACGCACCCCGCATCCGCTACCCGCGCCATGTGAGGAAAGCGCTCACTCGCGGGGAGTGGCGGTGAGTGGGCCCGCGGTCACGAGTTCGGTGGTGAGGTCGTCGCAGCCGTCGATCTCGTTTGGCGTGGCCACGGCCCGCGACGTGTCCCAGTAAGGCGGGGTCACGGCGAGCTCGGCCACGGGCACGATCGGGCAGTCGTAGACGCCGGCCTGGCGCAGGTGCAGCAGGCTATAAGCGGATGCTCCGATCGGCATGTCGACGACGGCCTCCGCCTGCCCCGCCCCGGCGTCACGGCCGGCCGAGGCGCCAATTCCCGTCTCGGTGATCGAGCTCACGAGCTGCACCTGCGGGTAGCCCGTCAGGGTGCAGGCCGTGTCGCTCGTGTTGGTCAGCTGCAGGTTCCAGTAGAACTGGCTCATGCCGCTCTCCATCGGCCGAGATTCGAGGGCGAACTCGAGCTGGCCGGCGTCGCACTCGCCGTTCGGGCCGATCTTCCACACCCCGGTGGAGCCCGTTTGCGAGGAGGTGCTCGGTGACGGCGCAGGCGACGCCGACGGCTCGGGCGTGGAGGTGGCGGTCGGTGTTGCGGCGGGCGTGGCCGCGCCGGAGACGTTCGTTCCGGACCCGGCCGCTCCCGCACACCCCGCCAGCACGGCGAGCGTGGCGGCGCTGAGCACAAAAGTCCCGGTCTTGCGTATTTTCCCCATCCCTCACCCTCCCACACCTCGCAACCGTTGACACGAGTGAGCAGGGGGCGGCTAAGCGGATGCCGCGGGAGTGCAGGAACGGCACCGCATCTACCCGAATTCCGCCGAGGCGCACCTCGAAGTGCAGGTGGCACCCCGTCGACGCGCCGGTGCTGCCGATCTCGGCGATGACCTGGCCGGCCGAGATCCGCTCGCCGACGACGACCCGCGTCGACGCGGTGGCGACGTGGGCGTATCCGGTCGCGACTCCCTCGCCGTGGTCGATCAGGATCCAGTTGCCGTAGCCGCCGGCCTCGCCGACCGCCGCGACGATTCCGGAGGTCGCCGCGTAAACGCCCGCGCCACACGCGGCACCCAGATCGGTTCCAAAGTGCACGGCGCCGACGCCCGCAACGGGCAGGTCCGGGCGCGAACCGTACCCGCTCGTGACCCGGCCGACCGCGGGACGTGCCCAGCCCTGATCGCTCAGCAGGCCGGCATCCGCTGCCGAGAGCAGCGAGGCGAATGTCACGCCGGTGCTGGAAAACACCGCTGTGCTCATCGACAGCTCGGCGCCGAGCGCGAGCAGGCGTTCGCGGCTGGCGTCGGCCGTGGCGGTGGCGGTCGCCACAGCGGCCACGGCCGCCGCGACCGGGGCCGGGTCGAGGGCGATCACGAGCGCGGCGTCCTGCTCGGCGAGGTCGTCGGCGCGCTGTCGCTCGGCCACGACGCGTGCCCGCACCGTGTGGATGTTCTCCGTCAGGGAACCGAGCCGATCCAGCGCCCCGAGCCGGTAGAGCAGATTGGCATCGGGCCCGCCGTCGAGCAGGGCATCGGCCGTTGCCGTGCCGGCTTCACCCTGGGCCATCGCCCGCACCAGACCGGCGAGCGACACCTGCGAGGCCGTTGCGGTGCGGCCGGCTGAGTCGGCGAGCCGGTGCACGAGAGCGGACTGGCTGAGGGCCGTTTCGTGGTCGGCGCGAGCGTCTGCTGCGGCACGGGTGGCGGTGTCGACCTCGACGATTGCGGCGTCATATTCGGTCAGCGCCGTCATGATGCGCGCGGTTCGGGCAGCGGATGCCCGCTCCGCGGCCGCCGCACGCTCTGCGGCACTCGCTGCTGCGCGTTCGGCGGCGACGAGCGCGGACTGCAGCGCGAACTCCGCCGGGAGCTGAGCGGTCTGCGGAATCGGATCGGCCTGCGGTTCGGAGGGCGTCATCGTCGTTGCGGTGGGCGGGGTGGTGGGCGGGTTCGCGGGCGGCGTCGGTACCGACACGGGAACAACAGGAACAGGCCCCGGAACTGGCCCCGCCATCGGCACGGGCACCACGACCGGTGGCGGTGGCGGCCCAGCGGATGCCGGCGGGGGACTGCTCGGCGTTGGTGTCGCGAACGGCGTCGGCGTCGGTATCGCGGGCGGTGTCGGTGTCGGCGCAGCCGTCGCTGGTGGAGTGGCTGCGGGAGGTTGCTGTGGCGGGTCAGCCGGAGTGGCGGCGGGAGTGGCAGCGGGGGGTGCCGCGGGAGGGTGTGCGGCCGGGGGCGCGGGATGCACGTCTGGCCTGGTCAGATCGAAACGGGTCGCGGCACTCGACTCGGCGGCGCTCGCCGCAGCAACAGGGCCGAATGCCGGGCCGAAAATCACCGCGAGCGCCAGTGAGACCGCCAGCGCTCGCGCGCTGAGACCGAGTCCCACAGAGAAGGCAGAGAAGGCAGAGAAGGCAGAGAAGGCAGAAAAGACGGTGACAGGGCGACGGAGGCTCGGCTGTGAGCGCACTCGTGACCCCACTTTCGTACATTCGAAACGCGCAGCTTGTTCAGGCGCGCTGCTTGTTCACACCGTGTTCAAGACCGACATGGAGGGTCGGCGGCGACAGTATTGCAGCCGGTGCGCGACCTCACAACCGCGACGCGTCAGGTCGCCCCATAAAGGGGGTGAATCGACGCGGTATGAATTTACGGGGGCTAGATGCCGAGGTATCGGTGCAGAAACGTCGCGACCCGCGCGCGCATGGCTTCGTCGAGAATTCCGATCGAGTGCAGTGTCCCTGGAACGGTGACGAGCTCATGGTCGATATCCAGGTCGGCGAGGGCATCCGCATAGTCCGTCGATTGCACGAGGGGAACGTATTCCTGCTCCGAGGTGGCGATGAAGACGGGAGGATCGGTACGGTCGAGGGCGTCGGCGACGGATGCCTCGGTCGCCGCATCGCAGTCCTGCAGCGAGTCGCAGCCCACGTACTCCCGGGCAATCTGTTGCAGGCTGTCGCTCGCCCCGATCGAAACGAGCCCGTCGTAGGTCAGGTCCACGGGGCCGGACAGCGCGGCGATCGCGGCGACGCGGGCGCCGTCGGTGAGCGGGCCGGAACCGGTCGCGCCGAGTACCGCCGCGAGGTTGGCGCCGGCGGAGCCGCCGAACGCGCCGATCCGGTCGGGGTCGATGCCGTACTTCTCGGCGTTGTCGTCGTCGCGAATCCAGCTCACGGCCGCGGTCAGGTCATCGAGGGCCGCCGGAAAGACCACGTCGGGCACGAGCCGGTAATTCACCGAGTAGGCCACGAATCCCTCGCTCGCGAGCCACTCGCAGACGGTGCGCCAATCGCTGTTGGCCTTGTCGCCGCGCGCCCAGCTGCCGCCGTGAATCGACAGCACAGCGGGGCGCAACTCCGCGCTCGCCGAATCATCGGCATCGGCGTCGGCGTCGTCGGCCGCATCGGCGCTGTCGGTCGCGGCCGGCGTTGCGGATTCCGTCTGCGCGGCCGCGGCCTCCGCGCCGGCGCTGGCAGTGGCGGTGGCAGTTGGCGTCGCTTCGGCCGGAGAACAGACGTCGAGGGTCAGCGGGGTGCCGTCGAGCTCGGTCGCGTACTCGACGTCCTCATCGATCTGCACGTCCCCGGCCGGCAGGAACGTGCGGATGCCCACGATCGCGGGGGTCACCAGCTCACTGGCCTCGTCGCTGCGGTCATCGGGCCGCAGCTCGGACAGCTGGGTGTGAAACCCGGCGAGCAGCATCGTCCCCACGATCGCAACCGTGCCCACCCCGAGCATCAGGCGCAGGCGAGGCCGGCCCGAGGGGCGGGGGCGAGTGGTCACGAATCTCCGAACGGACGGTCGGGCCGCCAATGGAGCGGTGTGTCCTGAGAATACGCCAGCCGCCCGCCCGGGCAGAATCGGCACGCAGCACCGTCGCCGGGCGTGGTGCTCAGCCCTGGCGAGCCTTCGCGCGCGGGTTGAGCTTGTTGATCACGAACACCCGGCCGCGGCGATGCACGACCTGCGATCCGGGAACCATTTTGAGCCTCTTGAGCGAGTTACGAACCTTCATGCCTGTCCTTTCGATTTCTTATTGATAACCACTATCAATTAGGTTAGCAGGCATGCAGACAGAAGATTTCCTGAGGGTGAACGTGGTGAGCGGCCTTTCCGGCGCGGGTAAATCATCCGTCGCCCGTGCCCTCGGAGGCACCGCGATTCACCCGCGCGCCCTCCTGCCCGATGATGCCGATACCCTCGCCGACAGCCCGCTCGCCCTGGCGCCGTGGCAGGCCTGGCAGGGCAGCGCGGTGCCCGGCAATCGCGAGGTCTTCGTCGAGGCGCACCCCTCGATCGGCCCGCTCGAGGTCGCGAGTTTTCTCGCCCCCGACCGCGACGAACAGCGCGGCGCGCCCACCGTGCGTCTCGGCGATCTCGTCACAGTGCTCGACGCCTCCCGCTTCTGGGATGACCTGCAGAGCGACGGGTCCGTGCCCGATTCGCCGACGGATGCCGCGGTCGGCTCTGTGGGCCAGGCCTCCTTCGATCGCCTCCCCGCTGACCGCACCCCCGCTGACCGCACCCCCTCTGACCGCACCCGCGGCGACGCCCTCGTCGAGCAGATCGAGTGGGCGAGTGTGGTCGTGATCAACAAGAGCGACCTCGTTCGCCGCGCGGTCTGCGGAGACATTCGCGACTTCGTGCGGCTGCTGAACCCCTCGAGCTTTATTGTCTTCGCAATCCACGGCGAGGGGGCCGCGGCAACCTGGCCGGCGCCCCGGCGGGACATGCACGCCTGGCTGGCCCGCAGCCCCGGCTGGGTGCGTCAGCTCAACGGTGACGCGCTGCTGTCGCAGAGCCCGCAGGGACTGTCGTGTGTGGTCTACCGCGACGTGCGGCCTTTCCATCCCGCCCGGCTCGCCCACTTCTTCGCGAATCGCTCGGGGGAGTCTGGCGATATCCTGCGCTCACGGGGGCTGTTTCGCCTCGCCTCGCGGCCGGGAGTGGTGGGCTCCTGGAGCAGCGTTGGCGGCACCGTCACCTTCGAGCCAACCGGCATGCTCACGAGTGACCCCGACTCGACCTGGGGCCAGGAGATTGCCTTCTTCGGCCGCAACCTCGACGTGAACCGGCTCACCCGCAACCTCAACGAGTGCCTGCTGAACGACGCCGAGTTTCTTGCCGGCCCGGTTCACTGGAGCGCAACGCTCGATCCGTTTCCCGCCTGGGACCTGCAGCACCGGCACTGATGGCACTGATCTGAATGGCACTGATCTGATTGGCACTGATCTGATTGGCACTGATCTGATTGCAACAATTTTCTGGCGATGACGTGACATTGTGCCCATCGTCCGGTAGCGTAGACAAGTCGGCTCTTGACACTGCGCTTTCTTCACGTGTGCGCAGATGGGTTTGTAAGTCAAGTTGGGCCGGTTTCCCAGTAATCCGCTGGTGAAAAATCACTGTATGTGAACGGCCCCGGCCATAGACTGCCCGGGTTCTCAGTTACGTCGCTGTGCGACGTTGTTCTGCCATGTACTGAACATAACCCAGGAACTTTTCTATGCCTCAGAGCAAGAATCCCGCCGTCGGCGGTAAGAACTACGACCCGAAGTACTCTGCAAAGGGCGCCCCGAACCGGGGCGGCTCGAACAATCAGGGCAGCAAGAGCCCCGGTCACCGCGGTTTCCGTGCCGACGAGGGTGCGCCCAAGAAGGCCCGTTGGAACGCCGACGAGCGCGCCGCGAAGGCCAACGAGCGCCCCGCTTACGGAGACCGCCCCGCCTACGGCGCCGGCCGCTCCGAACGTCCCGCGACCGGAGCCCGCACCGAGCGCCCGGCCTACAACAACGACCGCAACGACCGTCCGGCGCGTTCGAACGACCGTCCGTCTTATGGTGACCGCAACAACAGCGCTCCCCGTGGCGACCGTCCGTCGTACGGCGACCGTAACGACCGTCCGGCCCGCTCGAACGACCGTCCGTCCTACGGCGACCGCAACAGCAGCGCTCCCCGTGGCGACCGTCCGTCGTACGGCGACCGCAACGACCGTCCGGCCCGCTCCAACGATCGTCCCTCCTACGGTGACCGCGCCCCGCGCACGGATCGTCCTGCATACAACAACGACCGCAACAACGACCGCCCCTCCTATGGCGACCGCAACAGCGCTCCGCGCACCGAGCGCCCGGCCTACAACAACGATCGTCCGTCGTACGGTGACCGCAGCGAGCGTCCGGCCCGCACGGAGCGTCCGTCCTACGGCGACCGTGCCCCGCGCACCGAGCGCCCGGCCTACAACAACGATCGTCCGTCGTACGGTGACCGCAGCGAGCGTCCGGCCCGCACCGAACGCCCCTCATACGGCGACCGCGCCGAGCGCGCTCCCCGCAGCTACGAAGATCGCGCGCCGCGCCGTTCCAACGACGACCGCCCGCCCCGCCGCGACTTCGGTAACGACCGTCCCTCGCGTTCGGACGACGGCGACAGCAAGTTCTACCCCAAGCGCAGTGAAAACGGCGCCAAGCCGACCTTCGCCGGTGGCGACGACGTCGTCCTCGAGCGCCTCGAAGCCATCGCGACGACGGCATCCGATGTCGTTGGTGTGAGCTTCGGCGACCTCGGCCTCGGCGAGAACATCGTGCGCGAGCTCGCCGCCATGGGTGCCGCGGCTCCGTTCCCGATCCAGGCCGCCACCATTCCCGACGTGCTCGCCGGCCGCGACGTGCTCGGCCGCGGCAAGACCGGTTCCGGCAAGACGATCGCCTTCGGCGCTCCCCTCGTGGAGAAGCTGATGGAGAACAACGGCGCCAAGGACCGCAAGATGGCCCGCAAGCCCCGCGCGCTCATCCTCGCCCCGACCCGCGAGCTCGCGCTGCAGATCGACCGCACCATTCAGCCCATCGCCCGCAGCGTCGGCCTCTTCACCACCCAGATCTACGGCGGAGTTCCGCAGTACCGCCAGGTCAGCGCTCTGCAGCGCGGCGTGGACATCATCATCGGTACCGCCGGTCGCATCGAAGACCTCATCGACCAGGGTCGTCTCGACCTCTCCGAGGTCGTCGTGACCGTGCTCGACGAGGCCGACTACATGTGCGATCTCGGGTTCCTCGAGCCCGTGCAGCGCATCCTGCGTCAGACCAAGTCCGGCGGCCAGAAGCTGCTCTTCTCGGCCACCCTCGACAAGGGTGTCGCCTCGCTGGTCAAGGAATTCCTGACCAACCCGGCCGTGCACGAGGTCGCCGGTGAAGACCAGGCCTCCTCGACGATCGACCACCGCGTGCTCGTCATCGAGCACCGCGACAAGAGCCGCATCATCGAAGAGCTCGTCAACCGCGACGGCAAGACGCTCATCTTCAGCCGCACCCGCGCCTATGCCGAGCAGCTCGCCGAGCAGCTCGAAGACGCCGGCGTGAAGGCCACGAGCCTGCACGGCGACCTGAACCAGGCCCGCCGTACCCGCAACCTGCAGATGCTCACGAGCGGCCGCGTCAACGTGCTCGTCGCCACCGACGTCGCGGCTCGCGGAATCCACGTGGACGACATCGACCTGGTCATCCAGGCCGACGCGCCCGACGAGTACAAGACGTACCTGCACCGCTCGGGCCGTACCGGCCGCGCGGGCAAGACCGGAACCGTCGTCACGCTCATCCCGAAGCAGCGCAAGCGCCGCATGGACGAGCTGCTCGACCGCGCCGAGATCGAAGCCAGCTACATGTCGGCCGGCCCCGGTGACGCCGCCATCCAGGAACTCGCCAACGTCTAGCTAGACCCGCTCAACCCGAGGGGCACCCACCGCACAGCGGAGGGTGCCCCTCTTTTTGATGCCGCCTTTTCGGTGCCGCGAGTGAGCACAAACTGCCTACTCGTGGGAGGAACCGGGCCGCGGCCAGATGAACGTGCGAAACGACGAGTCGAACAGGGACGCGTCAAAGACCGAGAAGACACTGCTCACGATGCGGTCGCCGGCGCGAAAGGCGACCGCCTCGTATCCGCTGCAGATCGAATACCGGGCCGCGAGCTTGGTGCCGTCGACGCGCACCACGACCCGTTCCCACTCGGGTACCGGTTCCGTGACCTCGCGGGTGTCGAAACGCACCCGATCGCACACGTGGCTCGCGGCGAGGCGTTCGACGCTCGCCCAGGAGGTGTCCTCGGGGTGCAGAAAGGTGCGCACGGCGCCCGTGAGACCGCGGCCGTGTTCGGCGCCACCGCGGATTTCGTAGCTCACGTCGACGAAGTCGATCGGGCCGACCGGGTCGAGCAGGCTGGGCAGTTCGAGCGCGCCCTCGCTGATTCCGGCTTGCACTTCGAGGGCCGCGATCCGCCCGAGACGCGGGGGCGTGGGCCGCACGAAGTCATCTCCGACGGGGCGGTAGTTGGCCATGGGTTCATGTTTGCACAGAGCCGCCGCGAATGGGGCTGCCCGGCATCCCCAGTTGGTGAATTTCTGATGCTTGCCGCGAACCCCGTGATCTGACAGAATTACTTTCCGAACGGTCGGTCACTTATTTCTCGGTGATAAACACGGTTCGACCGCCCCACCGACAGAGCTGTCAGGAGAAAACATGGCCGAGGCCTACCTCGTTGGAGGAGCACGCACGCCCGTCGGACGTTACGGGGGAGTGCTCGCCCAGGTACGCCCTGACGATCTCGCGGCGCTCGTCGTCGCAGAGGCCGTGCGCCGAGCCGGCGTCGACCCCTCCCTGATCGAAGAGATCATCTTCGGCGCCGCCACCCAGGCCGGCGAGGACAACCGCAACGTGGCCCGCATGGCCGGCCTGCTGGCCGGTCTGCCCGACCATGTGCCGGGCATCACCGTGAACCGCCTCTGCGCCTCCGGGCTCAGCGCCATCACGATGGCCGCGCAGGCGATCCGGGCCGGCGACGCCGACCTCATCGTCGCGGGCGGTGTCGAGTCGATGACCCGCGCCCCTTGGGTGCAGGGCAAACCCGACCGCGCCTGGGCCAAACCCGGCCCGCAGTTCGACACCTCCATCGGCTGGCGCTTCGTCAACCCCCGCCTCGCCGCCCGCGACAAGGCCACCTTCTCGATGTCCGAAACCGCCGAGGAGGTCGCCCGCGTCGACCGCATCACGCGCACTGAAGCGGATGCCTTCGCCCTGCGCAGCCAGCAGCGCGCCGCCGCCGCGATCGATGCCGGCCACTTCGTCGATGAAATCGTCGGCGTGCCGACGAAAAACGGTGAGGTGCTCGTTGACGAGGGCCCGCGCCGCGACACGAGCCTCGAGGGGCTCGCCGCACTGCGACCCATCGTCGCGGGTGGCAGCGTCGTCACGGCCGGCAACGCGAGTTCGCTGAACGACGGCGCCTCGGCGGTGCTCGTCGCGAGCGGTGAGGCCGTGAAACGTTACGGCCTGGTGCCGCGCGCTCGCATCGTCTTCGGCGCAAGTGTCGGCCTGGCCCCCGAGATCATGGGCCTCGGCCCCGTCGCGGCCACCCAGAAGGTGCTCGCCCGCAGTCGACTGAGCATCAGTGATCTGGGTGCGATCGAGCTCAACGAAGCCTTCGCGACCCAGTCGCTCGCGTGCATCCGTCGGTTGGGACTCGATGAAGAAATCGTGAACCGCGACGGCGGCGCGATCGCCCTCGGTCACCCGCTCGGCTCGAGCGGCGCCCGACTGGTCGTGACCCTGCTCGGCCGAATGGAACGCGAAGATGCCCAGCACGGCCTCGCCACGATGTGCGTCGGCGTCGGCCAGGGCTCGGCCCTGATTTTGGAACGAGTCTGATTGACATGCCCACAGACCTGGAGGAACGTGCGATGACCACAGTAGGACTCGAAATCGGCGACCGCGGCGAAGACGGCGTGCCCGACCGCGTCGGCGTGCTCGGCGGCGGACGCATGGGAGCGGGCATCGCCCACGCCTTTCTGCTCGCCGGCGCGCATCTCACGCTCGTCGAACGCAACGCGAGCGAAGCGGATGCCGCCCGCGAGCGGGTGCTGCGCGCCGTCACCGCGAGCATCACCCGCGGCGCGACCGGGGAAACCCTGCAGGAGCTCAGCGATCGACTCGTGGTCGGCCACGATTTCGCGCTGTTCGCCGATCGTGACCTCGTCGTCGAAGCCGTCCCCGAGGTGCTCGAGCTCAAGGTCGACGCCCTGCGCCGCGTCGAAGCGGTGCTGAGCGCGAGCGCCGCACTCGCCAGCAACACCTCGTCGATCGCCATTAACGACCTCGCCGCCGAACTCACTCGGCCGGCCCGGTTTCTCGGCATGCACTTCTTCAACCCGGTGCCCGCATCCGCTCTCGTCGAAATTGTCGTGGGAACCTTCACGAGCCACGAGCTGGTGGCGGATGCCCAGGACTGGGTCGCGGCCCTCGGCAAGACGCCGATCACGGTCAGCGACGCTCCCGGTTTTGCGTCGTCGAGGCTCGGCGTCGCTCTCGGTCTCGAGGCGATGCGCATGCTCGAAGACGGCGTGGCCTCCGCCGAGGATATTGACGCCGCCATGGTGCTCGGATACAAGCACCCGGTCGGACCGCTGAAACTGACCGACCTCGTCGGCCTCGACGTGCGCCTCGGCATCGCCGAGTACCTGCACGCCCAGCTCGGCGCCCGGTTCGAACCGCCAGCCCTGCTGCGTCGACTCGTCGCCGAGGGCAAGCTCGGCCGCAAGTCAGGCCAGGGCTTCTATGCCTGGCCGGGCATCGAAAACGCAGTCGCCGAAAACGCAGTCGCCGAGGCCCCGGCACCCACCCACCGCACCGCGCTGACCACACAGGAGACCCGATGAACGCCGCACCGATCCTGCCGAACACCGTGCTGCCGAGTTACGTGCAGGGCGCCTGGTGGACCCCGGCAACCGACTCCGCCTCTGTGTCTGCCCCCGCAGCCGCTGCACCCGTCGACGTGCGCGACGCCTCTACCGGTGAACTCGTCACCCGGGTCAGCACCGCCGGCCTCGACCTCGGCGCCGCCCTCGAGTATGCCCGCACCGTCGGCCAGGCCTCGCTCGGCGAGCTCACCTTTCATCAGCGGGCCATGCTGCTCAAGCAGATGGCGCTGCTGCTGACCGAGCGCAAGCCCGAGCTCTACGAGCTGTCGAGCCGCACCGGCGCGACAAAGATCGACTCGATGGTCGACATCGACGGTGGCATCGGCGTGCTCTTCACGTACTCCTCGAAGGGCCGCCGCGACCTGCCCAACGCGCACGTCTACGTCGACGGCCCCGTCGAGCCGCTCTCGAAAGACGGCTCGTTTCTGGCCCGCCACATCTACACCCGCCTCCCCGGCGTCGCCGTGCAGATCAACGCCTTCAACTTTCCGGTCTGGGGCGCCCTCGAAAAGTTCGCTCCGGCCTTTCTCGCCGGCGTGCCGACCCTGGTGAAGCCCGCGACCCCCTCCGGCTACGTCACGGAAGCCTTCGTGCGTATCCTCGTCGACTCCGGACTGCTGCCGGCCGGCTCGCTGCAGCTCGTCTCCGGAAGCGTGCCCACCCTGTTCGACGAGGTGCGCCTCGGCGACCTCGTGGCCTTCACCGGCTCAGCCTCGACCGCCGAGAAACTGCGTGCGAACGACTCCGTGCAGACGGGCGGTGTGCGGTTCACGGGCGAGACCGACTCCATCAACGCCTCCGTGCTCGGCCCCGACGCGGTCGCCGGAACCCCGGAGTTCGACGCCTTCGTCAAGCAGGTCGTCACCGAGATGACCGTCAAGGCCGGCCAGAAGTGCACCGCGATTCGCCGCGTCATCGTGCCCGCGGCCACCGTCGACGATGTCATCGCCGCCGTGCGCGCCCGCATCGAGGCGCGCACCGTGCTCGGCGACCCCCGCGCGCCGGGCGTCACCATGGGCCCGCTCGCCTCGATCGACCAGCGCGACGAGGTGCTGCGCCAGGTCGGCCTACTCGTCGAGGCCGGCGGTGAACTCGTCATCGGAACGACGGATGCCCCGCTCGTCACCCACGCGAACGGCGCCATCGCGCCCGCCCCGCACGGCGCCTTCGTGGCTCCACTGTTGCTGCGCTTCGCCGACGCCCAGGCTGCCGCCGTGCATGAGGTCGAGGCCTTCGGCCCGGTCTCGAGCGTGCTCGGCTACGAGACCGTCGCGGAGGCCATCGACCTCGTGCGGCGCGGCGGCGGATCGCTCGTCACGAGCATCGCCACCCACGACCCGCAGATCGCCGTCGAGCTCATGACGGGAATTTCGGCGTTCAACGGCCGGGTGCTCGTGCTTGACCGCGACGATGCCCGCACCTCCACCGGGCATGGCTCGCCGGTGCCGCAGCTCGTGCACGGCGGCCCCGGCCGCGCCGGCGGCGGCGAGGAACTCGGCGGCATCCGTGCGGTGCTGCACCACATGCAGCGCACCGCGATTCAGGGTTCCCCCGAGATGCTCACCGCCATCACCGGCATCTGGCATCAGGGTGCCGCCCGGCACACCGGCGCGCGGCATCCGTTCCGAAAGAGCCTCGCCGAACTGAAAATCGGCGACCAGATCGTTTCGGATGCCCGCACGGTCAGTCTCGACGACATCGAGCACTTCGCCGAGTTCACCGGGGACACCTTCTACGCGCACATGAACGAGGAGGCCGCCGCCGCGAACCCGTTCTTTCCCGGCCGGGTCGCCCACGGCTACCTGCTCGTGTCCTGGGCCGCCGGTCTCTTCGTCGACCCGGCTCCCGGCCCCGTGCTCGCCAACTACGGCCTCGAAAATCTGCGTTTCGTGACGCCGGTCTCGCCCGGGGACAGTATTCGCGTGGCTCTCACCGCCAAGCAGATCACCCCGCGGGAGACCGACGAATACGGCGAGGTGCGCTGGGACGCCGTGCTGACCAATCAGAAAGAGGAGCTCGTCGCGTCGTACGACGTGCTCACCCTCGTCGCCAAGCACTAGCGTCGGTCTCGTCAGGCCGGTCTCGTCAGGCCGGTCTCGTCAGGCCGGTCTCGTCAGGCCGGTCTCGTCAGGCCGGTCTCGTCAGGCCGGTCTCGTCAGGCCCGGTGAAGTCGCGGCACAGGTTGGCCCTGGCGGAACGCGGGCCGCGGGTCTCCGGGGTCGGCCCGTGACCGCGCCTCGGTTGAGTCGTGGTGCCAGGCTCAGAGCACGAGCTCAGAGCACGAGCTCAGTTCGCGACGGAGTCCCCGTGCTGGGTGTTCAACTCGGCGAGGGTCGGCGGGTTCGCGCCGGTGCGCGAGACGGTGATTCCCGCGCAGCGCACGGCAAACGAGCCGGCACGCAGCAGCTCAGCGCGGGTGAAGACGCTTCCGTCACGCAGTGCCCCCGGCGCTGTGCCGGTCTCGAGCAGCCGCGCGAGGTGGTGGATCACTCCGCTCATGAAGGAGTCGCCCGCGCCGATCGTGTCGGCTACCTCCACCGCGACTCCGTTAACGGCGACCCGCTCGCCGGCCGCCGTGGCCAGCAGGGCACCGTCGCCGCCGAGGGTCGCAATCACGAGTGCCGGCCCGAAGGTCAGCAGGTGGTCCAGCACCGCGTCGACCGTGAGGGTCGGGTAGAGCCAGCGCGCGTCTTCGTCGCTGAGCTTCACGACCGTCGACAGCGCGGCCAGGTCTTCGACGGTCGCCACGGCATCCGCGTGGGAGTCGAGCAGCGACGGCCGAATGTTGGGGTCGAAGGTGACGATGGTACCGGCGCCGCCCGAGGACCGGGCGGCCTCGCTCAGCAGGCGCCGGGCATCCGTCGCCCCGGGCTCGAGAAACGCCGCGATCGAGCCGAGGTGCAGCAACGGCGTTGTCGGCAGGTGCTCGACAAAATCGAGGGACCAGTGAATGTTGAAGTCGTAGCTGGCGACGCCCGCGGAGTCGAGCAGCGCTGTCGCGGTCGAGGTGGCTTCGTCCCGCAGCGAACCGGGAAAGAGGGCAACGCCCGACTGCTCGATGTGCCGTTGCAGCGCCGCTCCCCGCAGGTCTGAGCCGATTCGGGTCACGAGCTGCACGGGGTGCTCGAGCCGGGCCAGCCCGATCGCCACGTTCATGGGGGATCCCCCGGGGTAGTCGACCGAGCCGGTGGCGGTCGTGACGACGTCGACGAGCGCCTCGCCGACGACGATCAGTTCGGCAGGCGGCGGGGCGGCAGGCCTCGGGGCATCAGGTGTCAGGGCGGCAGGGTTCAACGGCATGGTGTGAGTGTATTGCCGCCGTGCCCCAATCGCGGGGTGAGTACGGGTGGGTTCAGACTTCCGGACTTACAAGGCGACGCGAGCCGCAGGGGAGAGTTGCCAGCGATACGGATGCGGGATCGCGTCGGCATCCACGTAGTGCACCCCGGCTTCCGGGTCGAGGGGCAGATCGAGGCCGTTGTCCCGGCAGCTGACCTCCCACACCTCCTCGCGGGACAGCGCCCGGATCTCGCCGTCGGTCACGATCCAGCCGCGCACCGCGCGATAGGGAATGTTGCCGTTCGCCGAGTGGTACCGCGCCCCGACCTCTTCGGTCACGAGCAGCAGACTGAACGATCGCGATGCTTCCGCCCCCCGCGTGATGCCCTCGAGCAGGGCCGTGTGTTCCACGACCGGGGTACGCTGCCCGCTCGGGTCGGTATGAAAGCGGATGCTGCGGGTCTCCTCCGCCGCCACGGTCAGCTCGTGCTCCCCGCAGCCGTGGCGCGTGCCGACGAGCGCGACGAGCAGCAGCTCCTGGTTGTCGGGACGCACGGTGGTGCGGTCACACCCGCTGCACGTCAACCGGTAGACCGGCAGCGCATCCCGCACGGTGTGCTCCGGATTCGGCGACAGCCGGGCATCCGACTGGCAATAGGGGCAGGTAATCCGCATGGGTCGGCGCTCCAGGCTTGGGTTGTTCCGTCACATTCCTATCGGTGCGCTCGAGCCGTGCTGAGTGCTGTGCTCCGTGCGCGAATCGTCCGGGCCCGGACGCTAAGATTTCGCGGTCCGTAAGCTCAGTGTGCGACAACGGTACCAGCGCCCGTTCCACCCCCGCAGTCCGTCAAAATGAGGACTTGCGCCTCATCATCGCCGCCCCATCGTCCCACACCTCACTCTTCATCGATCCCGCTGCTGCTGTGGTGGCGAATTCAGGAAGATTGGTGGGTTGCGCGGGTGGTGCCGCACAGGTCCGGGTCTGCGGATGCTGGGTGGCCATACCTTTCCTGCATTAGCCACGGATCCTGCCGTGCGGGGCTGCCCCGACCGCGAAGCCGTCGTGGTGCGTCACGCCGTGATCGCCGATCCCTCCTCCGTCGGTTGAGCCTGCGCGCGTAGCGCGCTGGTCGAAACCGCGCACGCCGGCCTCAAGACCCGGCCGTGCGTTCCGAGGTTGGTTTCGACCGCTCCTTCGTCGCGCTTCAACCAGCGGATCCTCGCTGGTTGAGCCTGCGCGCGTAGCGCGCTGGTCGAAACCGGGTGGGCCGTCCTGTGGGTCGGTGGGTGCGGGGTGGGGCGACACGCCCGGGGTGTGGCTTGTAATTGACGGTGTTGCGGGGGGTGCGTAATGTAATCACACGTACCCCACAGGTTCGGAAAGCTGTTCAGCTGCCGGCCTCAAGCGGGACCAAGTCGTAGCT
>NZ_SOHE01000015.1 GCF_004403305.1 Cryobacterium frigoriphilum
TTCCGGGTTGCCGCGCTCGCCGCCGCCGGCCGGGGCGACGCGTGACCACGACCGGCCGGGCGGATGCTGCGGCCCCCGCCGGCACGCCGCGCTCCGGCGTCACCGTGACCGGCGATACCGTGACCGGGCTGCTCGCCGAGATCGCCGCGATCGGCGCCGATCGCGTGCGTGGCGGCTACTCGCGGCCGGTGTTTTCGACCGCCGAACACGATCTGCGGGCGTGGTATCTCGCCCAGGCCGCCAAGCGCGGTCTGCGGGTCGACACCGACCGCAACGGCGTGATTTGGGCGTGGTGGCCCGAGGGCACGGGCGTGGATGCTGCAGCGGCGAAGGCCGTCGTCACGGGAAGCCACCTCGACTCGGTGCCGGGCGGCGGCGCCTTCGATGGGCCGCTCGGCGTCGCCTCGGCGCTCGTCGCCGTCGACCTGCTGCGTGCCCGCGGGGTGCGCCCGCTCTGCCCCTTCGCGCTCGCCGTGTTTCCCGAGGAGGAGGGCTCCCGCTTCGGAGTCGCCTGCCTCGGCTCCCGACTGCTCACCGGTACGATCGACCCTGATCGGGCCCGGTCTCTCACCGACCTGAACGGCGACACCTTCGCCGAGGTCGCCGCCCGCAACGGCCTCGACCCCCGCTTCGTCGGCACCGACCCCGAGTCGGTCGCCCGCCTCGGCACCTTCGTCGAGCTGCACGTCGAGCAGGGCCGCGGCCTCATCGATGCGCAGCAGAGCGTGGGCATCGGCAGCGCCGTGCTCGGCCACGGGCGTTGGCGGCTGAGCGTGTCGGGGGAGGGCAACCACGCCGGCACCACTCTCATGGCGGACCGTAAAGACCCCATGGTGGCCGCGGCGCGACTGGTCGTGCTCGTGCGCGACACCGCTCGAGCCCACCCGCAGGCACGTGCCACTGTCGGCCGCCTGCAGCCGGTACCCGGCGGCACCAATGTCATCGCCAGCCGGGTCGACCTGTGGCTTGACGCGCGGCACATGGATGACGCGGTGACGGCATCCGTCGTCGCCGAGATCTACGCCGGAGCCGAGCTGATCGCCGCCGAAGAGGGCTGCACGGTCACGCTCACCGAGGAATCGCTCAGCGCCACCGTGCACTTCGACCCGGCGCTGCGCGACCGGCTCGCCGTGGTGTTGCCGGGAGCCCCGGTGCTCGACACCGGCGCCGGCCACGACGCGGCCATTCTGAGCGGGTTCGTGTCGACCGCCATGCTGTTCGTGCGCAACCCCTCCGGCATCTCACATTCGCCAGAGGAATACGTCGAAGACAGCGATGCCGAGGCCGGCGCCGCGGCGCTCGCCGACGCGCTGCAGGCCCTGCTCGTCCCGACCGATCAGGGGACTGTCGCCTAAGATCGGAGGGTGTCAGACATCGCGGAGTCCAAGCCTCTACCCGGTGCCCTCGAGCGCGTCATCGCCACTCAGGTGCGGTACTACCGCGCAGAGGTCGGGCTCTCCGCGGCCGATCTCGCGGTGCGCACGGGCCTGTCGAAGGCGATGATCAGCAAGGTCGAGAGCGCGAGCACCTCGTGCTCCCTGACCACCCTGCAGCGCCTCGCCGAAGGCCTGAACGTGCCGGTCACTGCCCTGTTCCGTGGCGCCGACACCGACCGCGACGCGACGTTCACCAAGAGCGGCGAGGGCAGTCTGAGCGTGCGCAGCGGCACCCAGCACGGCCACGAATATCGGGTTCTGGGCACGCTCAAGGGCCGCTCCGATGCGATCGAACCGACCCTGGTCACGCTCACCGACGCCTCCGATATCTTTCCGCTGTTCCAGCATCCGGGCACCGAATTTCTCTACATGCTCAGCGGAATCATGGTCTACGGCCACGGCGCCTACGAGTACACCATGCATCCCGGAGATTCCCTGCTGCTCGACGGCGAGGGCCCCCACGGCCCCCTCAAACTCATCTCCCTGCCGATCAGCTTCCTCGCGATCACCGCCCCGTAGACCGCCCAAGGGGCCGTTTCTGGCTTCTCGTTCACGAGAAGCCAGAAAACGCCCCATGTCAGGCATTTACATTCCGCGAGAAGCCAAAAATGGCCCCTTGAACCGGTTTCAAGGGGCCATTTTTGGCTTCTCGCCCTCTGGCCAGGCCGCCCAAGGGGCCATTTTTGGCGTCTCGTTCACGAGAAGCCAGAAAAGGCCCCATGCCGTCGCGGTGGAGCGTCAGTCGGGCTCCGCGGGCGGATGCCACGCGCGAGTCCGGAGGCCCGGCGACCGGCGGCCAGTCACCACGACTGCTCACTCGCGGAAAAAGTACGGCTCAGGGGGCGAGCAGCCAGTCGGCGGCCTGGTGTCGAAACCGGGTGAGGCCCTTGTACTCGGCCATGTCCTCCGGCAGCTCCTCGAGAACCCGCCCAACCCGTTCGCGCCAGGCCGGCACGGTGGCGATCTCCGCGAGGGAGATCAGGTAGGTGCGCACGAGAAAGAGAATGGCACCGGATGTCGGCAGCCGAATCAGGTGCTGCACCTCCACCCGCAGATGCATCCGATCGGCGAAGTTGGGGTCATCCTCGATCAGGCGACGATCACGACCCCACTCCGGATAGACGTCGGTGCTCGTGTCGAGGCGCCGGTCCACGGTCATGCTCCAGTTGGTGCGGCGAAACGTCTCGCCCGGCTGCAGGTGCATCAAAAACTGTTCGGCCCGGCTCACGATGCGTTCCCCGTGCACCCGCGGCACCGGCCCGTGAATCTCGGCGAAGCGCATGCCCACGTCGAAGCCGAGGCACCAGTCGGCGGCGAAGGTCACAACGCCGGCATCGAGCCAGAGCGCTCCTTCACGTTCGTCGAGAATGGCGATGTCGTCCTGAATCTGGCCGCTGATGAATTCGAGCGGGTCGACGCCGAGCGAGGAATCGTCACCGACCGTGAACTCGAGGCTCAGGCCGAGCAGGTCGTTGCGCCAGGTGCAGTGCCGTCCGTCGCGGGTGTACGCCATCAGATCGGGATATTCCGTGGCGAGAATGGGCAGCAGTGTCGTGATCGTGTCCCATACTGCAGGGCGCATATGTTCGAGGGTCTGGCATCGGCTCGGGTCGCGCTGCACAATTCGGGCGCGTTCGGCGAGTTCGCTCGCGTAGTCGGCGTCGATGTCGAGCACTCGGGCGCCCCAGCCGCCGGCCTCGGTGGCCACAAACTTCGGGGCCGCCTCGACATTGGTGCCGTACCGGTACTGGTCCGCCGGAAACGGAAAAGGCAGCGTCACGGCGCGCGCCGCAATCGGTACCGCCGGCGCGGGGGGTGCCGGCGCGGAGGGTGCGGGCGCTGATGCGGCGCTTGCAGTCGTGTGGGCAGGGGGCGAGAGGGTCACAGGTCGAGCTCCAGTTCGTTCTCGTGGCCGCGACTCACGCAGCACATCATGGTGTCGTTGGCGGCCTTGCCCTCGGGGCTGAGGTAGAGGTCCCGGTGCTGGGGCTTTCCGGCGAGCACCGGAAGGGCGCACTCTCCGCAGATTCCGCGGCGGCACAGGTTGAGCACGGCAGTTCCGACCGCTTCGAGGGCCTCGAGCAGGGACTGCCCGGCGGCGACCGGCACGCTGCGGGCGCTGCGGGCCAGGCGCACGGTGAAGGGGGCGCCCGGGTCGAGGGTGGCGGCCCCGAACAGCTCGTAGTGCACGCGTTTGTCGGGCCAGCCGGCCTCGGCGGCCGCGAGCAGTACGGCATCCGTGAAGCCCTGCGGGCCACAGATATAGAGGTGTGTGCCGACCGGCTGGCTGCGCAGGCGTTGCTCCAGGGTGCGGCGAAACTGTTCGCGGGTGGTGCTCTCGACGAGGTCGTCGATGCCGAACCCTCGTGCCTCGTCGAGGTGTGCCGCGGTGCCGGGCCGGTAGGAGTACAGCAGCGACACCGAGCGGTTCCAGTCCCGGGCGGCCGCGAGGTGCGAGAGCATCGGCGTGATGCCGATGCCGGCCGCGATCAACAGGTGGTGCTTCGCTGTGGCAACGGGAGCAAACGCGCTGCGGGGCCGGGAAACCTGAACGGTGGTACCGAGCGGCAGGGCGTGCAGAGCGGTCGAGCCGCCCGCACCTCCCGGCAGTCGCAGCACCGAGATCGTGTACTCCAGCGGATGCACCCCGCTGCCGGTCAGGGAATAGGCGTTCGTGCGCTCACCGCAGCGCACCAGAATGTGGCTGCCCGGCACGAATTCTGGCAGCACCGCGCCGTTCGGTGCGCGCAGCGTGAAGGCCCGGATCTGCGACGTGAGGTCGACGACGCTCGTCAGGGTGAGGCTCAGTGCGTTCGGGATCGGGGGAGTCGACACGAGCGGCGGCACAGTGTCGGCGAGTACGGCGCTCACGAGAGCTCTTCGGCGTTGACCATGAAGCCCAGATATGACGCGGTGCGCCGAGAGTAGTGGTGGTAGATCAGCATGAGAGCGTCGCAGCCGGTACAGGGCACGGTGCCTCCGATCGGTTCGGTGGTCTCGGTCAGGGTCTTGCAGTGGGCACACAGCACCTGGCGACGAGCGTGCGAGGTGACCACGAGGGTGAGCTCCTCATCGAGGGCGCCGCAGTCCAGCGCGGTCGCCCTGGCGAGGTAGACATCCGTTTCGGGGCCCGCGAGCAGCAGGCGAAAGCCCACCGTGGAGGTCGCGAGCATGGTGCGCAGTCGGGTGAGGGCCGCGCTGTCCGCCCGGGCGGCCGCGAACTCGCACCACCGCGCGGCGAGGTGCGAGCCGCGCGGCCACGTGTTCAGTGCGGCCGCGCGGCCATCGTCGCCGAACGACACCACGAGAATTTCGCGGGCCGTGGCAAGCAGAGCCCCCGGGGTGGCCCGCGGAACGCTCGTGAAGGAGGTCGTCATGGTTAGGGGGCGAAGGTACGGGCGCCGACGTAGAAGCCGAGGGCGTAGTCATCCGTCTCGAATTTGACCGTCGTGCCCTTCGGGAAGAAGAGCACGTCCCTGGCCTTGGCGCGGGTGACCTCGCCGGTGGCCTGATCGGTGAGGATGAATTCGCCCTCGACGACGACCTTCATTTCGTCATAGGTGTACTCGTAGACCAGGGGTGCAGAGGCCTTGAGCTCGAAGAAGCCCGAGCTGATGGCGGCACCCTCCGGGTTGGACAGGGCGTCACCGATGAATCCCTCGGAGCCCAGGATATTCATGCTCGGCAGGTTGAGGAAGGCGTTTTCGACCTTGTGGATGGATCCGGCCTTGGTGAGGGTGCCGTTCAATTCGGCGGTAGTGGTGTCGAGTGTCATGGGATGGTCTCCTTCAGGAAGTTGTTGAACTTGCGTAACCAAGAATTACTCTCAGGAAACTCTTCGCAGGTTTCCACCGTGTTAAATCCCCTCGATTCAATCCGGTTTCTACTCGAACGGGGGTGGTGGCCGGTGATTGCAACCCCGAATTTACACCGGTGAAACACGAAATCGTTGAATAGCAGTGAACATAGTTGCATGACACTCATCGTTTATCCGCCGGCCCGCAGTCTTCCGCAGTGGCCCAGTGCAGATCTCGACCGGTCTGCCGCATCGCACCTCATCATCGGCGTCGGAGGCGAGGCCGAAGCCGCCACCGCCCGTGCCGTGTTCGGCCAGGCGCAGGGCCTCGCGCCGACGACCATGCTGCATTTCGCCGAGTTTGGCGCTCCGCAGTCAGCCGCCCTTGCCGACGCGCTCAGCGCCAGCCGCGTCGGTGCCCGCGTCTACATTGTCGGCGGCCGGTACGACGTGCTGCAGGCCCTGGCTCTGGCCCGCTCTTCCGGAGTGCTGCCGCCCGAACTTCGCTGCCGGGTCACGCACACCCGGGATCTTCCCCTGTTCTGCGCGCACTGCCGGCAGACCAGCCGGGTTGTGGGCAACCCGGGCAGCGCGGTGACCTGTCCCGGCTGCGAGCGCCTGGTCGAGATCCACGCCCACAGCTCCGAGGTGCGCGGTAGTTTTCTCGCGTCGATGGTGGCACCGGCGCTCTCGCACGAACTGGCCGTGGCGGCATGAACCTGCTGGCGGTCGAGTCGCCGTCGGTGCACGCGCATCCGTCGTCGGAAACCCGCCTGCGGCAGCTCGCCGTCATCGCCGTCACACGCCTCACCGAGACCATCACGCACTTCGAGTGTGCCGATCCGGCCGGCGGTCGGCTGGTCTCGTACGAACCCGGCAGCCACCTGATCGTGACCGCCGGCGCGGTGCGCAACACCTATTCACTCGTCGGAGACGGCGTGAACCCCCTCAGCTACGGCATTTCGGTGCTGCGCCGCGAACCGGGCGACCCGGCCGCGTCGGGCGGGTCAGCTTGGCTGCACGACACCCTGCACGTCGGGTCGACGGTCATGGTCGAGGGGCCGCGCTCCCTGTTCGCGCCCCGCACGACGGCTCGCCGGTCGCTGCTCGTGGCCGGCGGCATCGGCGTCACTCCGATTCTCTCCCACGCCAGGGCCGCGGCTCGCTGGGGCCGACCGGCCGAGGTCGTCTACGTTTACCGCACCGGCCATGGCGCCCATGTCGACGACCTGCGCGAACTCGCCGACTCGGGCGCCATCACCCTCTTCGAGGCGCACAATCAGACGGATGCCGCGGCACTGCTTCGCGACCGGCTCGCCGCCCAGCCCATGGGCACGCACGCCTACGCCTGCGGTCCGGTCTCGCTGCTCGACACCTACCTGAGCCTCGGACAGGAGGCCGGCTGGCCCGCGGAACGACTGCACTCCGAACGCTTCGAGGTGCCGCCACAGCAGCCGGGCCTGCCCTTCACCGCGACGATCGCCTCGACCGGCGCGCGCCTCGAGGTACCGGCCGGAGTCAGCCTGCTCGACGCCCTGCTCGAACACGGCGTGCCGGTCGCGAACCTCTGCCGCAGGGGCGTCTGTGGCGAGTGCCGTATTCCGGTGCGCTCGGGCAGCATCGAACACCGCGACTACGTGCTCTCCGAACAGGAAAAATCCGCCCACACATCCATGCTCTGCTGCGTCTCGCGCGGCGACGAAATCGAGGTCG
The DNA here is from genome assembly GCF_004403305.1 of Cryobacterium frigoriphilum. Classification (GTDB taxonomy): domain Bacteria; phylum Actinomycetota; class Actinomycetes; order Actinomycetales; family Microbacteriaceae; genus Cryobacterium; species Cryobacterium frigoriphilum. The sequence goes on from NZ_SOHE01000015.1 coordinate 6,946, forward strand.
ACCTCTAGTGATCCAGAACACGCTGACCCCCGCCCCCGACGAGCTGGCCCCCGCCCCCGAGCTGGCCCCCGCACTCGAGCTGGCCGCGGCCGAGACCACCGCCGATCACCTCGCCGGCCTGCCGTGGCCGTTTCCCGACGACCTCACTGCCTTTCGCTACTCGGTCAACGTCGAACCCGGCCGCACCACCCGCACCACCGCGGCCGGGCAGTGGGGCAGCCACCTCGTCGATCTCGGCGGGGCCGACTACCCGGTCATCATGGCCGAACGCCGCCGCATCCTCGACGCCGATCCGGGGCGGGCGCAGATCCTCACCGGCATGATGCCCGCCTGCTGGGACCTGCTGCTCTACTATCTGCGTGACCTCGCCGTGTCGTACCCGGGCATCATGCACCTTGACGAAGACCCTGACGGCGTCCACTTCCACTGGCAAAACGACGTACTCGGCACCGACCAGCATTTCGTGCTCGGCGACCTCGGGAGCCTCGGACTCGACCCGCTGACCTTTCTCGGCCGCGAGGTACCCGACGATCTGCTGCTCGTCAAGGAGCGCGACGGCCAGCTCTTCTTCGACGCCGGACTCGTCACCTTCGCCGCCGCCTGGTCGGTCACCTTCGACGTCGGCATGAACTTTCGCGAGATCCACGGCCCGGTGCCGCGCATGACCGGCGAGGGCATGACGAGCCGCGCCGAGCAGTTCCTGATGCAGCTGCCGGCCGACAAGCTCTACCGCCGGGCCAACTGGACCCTCTCCGCCTCCGGCTCCCGCAAACTCGACATCAGCCTCGAAGAGTTTCCCGAGTGGACCGACGACCTGCCGCAGCTCGTGCAGCGACGCGACTTCGGCCAGCTGCAGCTACGCATCGAACTCGAACACTTCGTGCGGCTGCCAATGTCGGGCGCCATCACCTTCTGCATTCGCACCTTCATGGCCTCCCTCGCCGAGATCAAGACCGTACCCGTCTGGCGTGACCAGCTCGCACAGGTGCTCGCCGAATTGCCGGAGGACATGGCCGCCTACAAGGGCTTTCTTGGCCATCAAGCGGATGCCGCCGCCTGGCTCCGCTCCTAAATCCCACCCCGTTCACCCCCTGCACTTTCACACCCCTGCACCTTGACACCCTGGAGTTGACACAATGCCCGCAGCCGATCTCGCCTGGCTCCTCGCCGCATTCGCACTGGTCTCACTCATGTTTCCCGGACTCGCCATGTTCTACGGCGGCATGCTCGGCACCAAGAACATTCTCAATATGCTCATGATGGTCATGAGCTCCCTCGCCGTCACGAGCGTTCTCTACGTTCTCTACGGCTACAGCATGGTTTCCGGCAACTCATGGGGCGGCCTCGGCATCATCGGGGATCCCCTCGAATTCTTCGGCCTGCAGACCTTCGTCACCGACCTGGAGACCGGCGGGGCCGAGGGCCTCTACTGGGCGGCCTTCTTCATCCTGTTCGCCGCGATCACCATCGCGATCGTCGCCAGCGGCGCCGCCGGTCGCATGAAGTTCGGCGCCTGGATTGCGTTCTCAGCGCTCTGGCTCACCCTCGTGTACTTTCCGCTGGCCCACCAGGTGTTCACCTTCAGCGACCCGGAATCCGGCTATGTCGGCGGCTGGCTACGCAACGTGATCGAACTGCACGACTTCGCCGGCGGCACCGCGGTGCACATGAACGCCGGCGTTGCCGCCCTCGCCCTCGCGATGGTGCTCGGCAAACGCAAGTCCGCCGCACACCGCCCGCACAACCTGCCGATGGTCGTGCTCGGCGCCGGAATTCTCTGGTTCGGCTGGTACGGCTTCAACGGCGGCTCTGCCGCGGGCGCGAACTTTCTCGCCCAATACGTCGTGCTCACCTCCCTGCTCGCCGGTTCGGCCGGCATCATCGGGTTCTGCCTGGTGGAAAGAATCCGCAACGGCAAGGCAACGACGCTCGGTATGGCATCCGGTGCCATCGCCGGACTCGTGGGCATCACCCCCTCGGCCGACGCGGTCGACCCGATCGGCGCCCTGCTCGTGGGCCTCGCCGCCGGAGCCGTGGTCTGCCTCGCTCTGACCTGGAAGACCAAGCTCGGCATCGACGACACCCTTGATGCCTTCGCCGTGCACGGTGTCGGCGGCGTGGTCGGCGTCATCTGCGTGGTGCTCTTCGCCGACTCGGCCGCCCCCGCCGGCATCACGGGTATCCTCTTCGGCGGCAACCTCGACATCGTCTGGCGGGAGCTCGTCGCGATCACCGTCACCTGCACGTACTCCTTCGTCATGACCTACGCCATCGCCTGGGGCCTGAACAAGACCATCGGCCTGCGCGTCACCGAAGAAGACGAGTACGCCGGTCTTGACGTGACGCTGCACGCCGAAACGGCCTACGTTTCGGAACGGGCCTGACGGCCCGCGAGCACCATTCCACCCGCGACCCCACCACCGTTAGGACAGCACCATGAAACTCATCACCGCCATCATTCAGCCGCACCGCCTCGACGCCGTGCACGAAGCGCTGTCCGCCAGACACGTCAACGGCCTCACCGTCACCGAGGTCAGCGGCTACGGCGCCCAGAAGGGGCACTCGGAGATCTACCGCGGGGCCGAATACAACATCGCGTTTCGGCCCAAGGTGCGCATCGACGTCGTCGTGACCGAGGACGAAGCCGACGCGACGATCCAGATCATCGTCGATGCCGCGTACACCGGCAAGATCGGCGACGGCAAGGTCTGGGCCACCGAGGTCAGCGAGATTGTGCGGGTGCGCACGGGGGAACGCGGGGTGACCGCGGTCTGAGCCGCGGACATCCGCTCCGCGGGAGGTGTGCGTGGCCCCAACCGGGCTCACATCTCCCGCGGCGCCCGCCAATCTGCTTGACTGGCGCCATGACTTCCAGGGGAACGCGATCGGCGACCACGATGACCGAGATCGAACGCAAATATGACGTGGATCGCCAGCTGCGGCTGCCCGACCTGCTGCAGATCGCCGGCATCGCGGCCCTCGAGTTTCCCGGCACGATCACGCTCACGGCCGTCTACTTCGACACCGATGCCATGAACCTCGCCCAGAACCGCATCATTCTGCGTCGCCGCGAGGGCGGCGGTGACGCGGGCTGGCATATCAAACTGCCCGCGCGCGAGGGACGCACCGAGCTGCAGTGGCCGCTCGAGCCCGACGCACACGATCTGCTCGATCGCGATGACAGCAACGGCCACGAGGTCGGTGGCGGGCACGCGGCGACGGATGTGCCTGCCCGCGTTCTCGACCCGATCCGCACGATCGTGCGCGACCGGCCGCTGACCCCGCTCGCCCGCATCACGACCATTCGCACCACCGTTCTGCTGCTGAACGAGGCGGGTGACGCGGTCGCCGAGCTCGCCGACGATGACGTGTCGGCCTCCGACATGCGCGGCGGCGTCTTTCGCAAGTGGCGCGAGTGGGAGGTCGAACTCTTCTCGGCCGCCCCCGACACCCGCAAGCAGCGCACGCTTCTGCTCGATTCCATCGAGGCCGCGCTGCTCACGGCCGGGGCGCAGCCGTCGACGAGTGTGGCCAAGATCGCCAGGGCGCTCGGCGCCGACGCGCTCGCCGAGCTGACCTCGCCGTCGAAGCGGCCGACCAAGCGGGCCGAACCGCACGCCGGAAGCGCGGCATCCGTCGTCGCCACGCTGCGGATGCTGGGGGAGCGGCTGCTCGAGGTCGACCCGCGTGCCCGGGCCGATGAGCCGAAGAGCGTGCACACCATGAGCATCACGGTCGGACGACTGCAGAGCGTGCTCTCGGTCTACCGGCGACTCTTCGATGCTGACCTGGTCGAGGCACTGAGGGCCGATCTGGCCGTGGTGGGCGCGGCACTCGTGGCCGCGAATGACGCCGAGGTGCGTGCCCGCCGGGTGGCGAAACGACTCGAGCAGCTCGCCCCGCCGCTTGCCGACGAGACCGCGGAGGCCCGGCTGCTCACCGAAACCCGCGAGGGCTATGTGGCCGCGCACGACGCACTGCGACGGGTGCTGACGAGTAGGCAGTACTTCGGGCTGCTCGACCGGCTCGACGTCTTTCTGCTGCACCCCGCCGTGACGCCGGAGACCTATGAGACCGCTGCCCGCGAGGTCACGAAGTCCCTCGGACGCGGCATAAAACACCTGCGCGAACGAACGGATGTCGCCCTCGCCGCCCGCACCGCAGCCGCCGCCGAGTCGCCGGCCGGCCACGGCGCCCAGTCGGCGTTCGCGAGCTCCGACACCGTGCCGGCCGCCCTGCACGAGGTGGGCCAGGCCGCACTGAGGCTGCGGCACGCCGCGGAGGCGGTCGCGGCCGGGGCCGGCGGGGGCAAGAAGTACCGTCGCCTGGCGAGCGCCGCGAAAGACCTCGAGAAAGCACTCGGTGCCCACCGCGACGACCTGCATTTCAGCCAGTACCTGGCCGAGACGGCCGCCCGTGCACACGCCGCCGGCGAGGGTACCTTCGTCTACGGCGTGCTGGCGGGCCGCGCCGAGGGCGAAAACGACGGTGCCGCGCTCGACCTGGGCGCATCCGTCAGACACATCGGGCGCCTCGGCCGCAAACTCTGAGCCCGCGTATCGGCGCCGTGCCGAACGACACGGACTCGGGCTGGTCCACACGTTCTGATGCCGGGTGAGCAACCCCGGGCCCGGTTCCAACACGGGGCCCGGTTCCAACACGGGGCCCGGTTTCAACACAGTGCCCGCACCGCCGCCGCGCCCCGGCCGCGTACCATTCGACGGAATCTGACGCCGAAAAGGTCTGTTACCGCGTGAAATCGGTCGAATCCGGGTGAAACTCCGTCGAATGGTACGGGAACGTGGTGGCGGTGAGGGGCGTTCGGCGTCGTCAACAGGGAAAAGCCGAGGCCGGCCGGGTACGCTCGCTGAGTGGATATTGACTGGCAGTTCAACGGCCTGCCGTTGCATGTTCTGTTCGTGCACGGCGTCGTCGTTCTCGTGCCGGTCGCCGCGCTTGCGGCGGTGCTCGCCGCCGTGTGGCCGGCCGCCCGGCGCCGCATCGGCATCGTCGCGCCGGTTCTGGCCCTCGTCGCGCTGGTGCTGGTGCCGCTCACGGTCGAGGCCGGGGAATGGCTGGCCCAGCGCGTGGCGGCGACCCCGCTGCTCGGGACACACATGGATCTGGCCCGCACCCTGCTGCCCTGGGCGATCGCTCTGTTCGCGCTGGCCACCGTGCAGTGGGGCTGGCACCGGTTTGTCGTGACGCCTGAGGCGCGGTGGTCCGGTGTGCTGCGCGGTGCACAGACAAGGACCGCACTCACCGTGGTGATTGCGGTCCTTGTCATTCTGGTCGCCGTGGCTTCAACGGTTGCCGTCGTGGCGATCGGCGAATCCGGTACCCGCGCCGTCTGGCTGAACTCCTTCCAGTAGAGCCGGCTACGAGCCCATACTGCGGCGCGGTGGCTGGGGTTTCTGAACCGCTAGTTCGCCGCCGACCCGCCCGCCGAAGGGGCGGCCGTGGTCGGCGAACTCCTCCCGGAAATACGCCATCCGCCACGGTCCCATCTCGATCCGGGCACCGGTGCGCAGAATCTGGCCCCGGCCGCGCGCGAACCCGTCGTCGTCGGATTCCCGCACATTGCCCGACACGTCACCGAGCGGATACAGCACGTACTCGTCGTTCTCGTCGTGACGAATTTCGGCGTGGAACGACTTCAGCCCGCCGAGCTGCAGGCTCGCCTCGGCGGCCGAACCGATCGTCGTGGTCGTCGGCAGCAGATCGAACTCCCGTGGCGGCTTGCCGTCCCAGTTCTGTGATCCGACCACGAAGATCAGGCGCGGGCGCCCGCTTCCCGGCGTGTAGTGGGTCGTCGTGACTCGACGCCGATTCTTGCGATCCAGTGTCGGTACGAGCGGAAACAGCGTCGACGGGGGCAGGGACACCGCAACCGCCCGCGTCGCCGCACGGTTGCGACCGAGCAGCATCGGGGCCAGATTGAGCATCGGGGCCAGAGCGGATGCTGACCCCAGCGTGATATTCGGCGACTTCGTCACCAGGCGCTGCAGCAGGGGCGCGTCAACGGCGCCGATTTTGGCGATCAGTCCCGAGGGACCGGTCAGCGCCACGGTAAGGCCCTGCCTGGCGAGCTCATCGGCGATTCCGCGTACCTGACCGAGGTCCATAGAGCGACCCTGCGCGAGAAGTGCGGGGTCGCTCGTGAAGACCGTGACCTCGGTGCCGTCGGCGGTGATCGTTCCGGTCAGGGTATCCGGCGTCGCCGCTGCCGGGGAGTCAGCCGAGGCGGGTTCCAGGGCAGGTTCCGACAGCGAGAAGGCCAGGTCGACGTGCAAGTGCACGGTCGAGGTCGTGGCGGGGGACACGACTACGCGCGGTGCGGGTCGGAGCCGGCGCTGTCGGCGTCGCTCGTGGTGACACGCAGCGTGCCGTTGAGCTTCCAGGTCGCGCGGGGTGCGTCGGGGCCGATGTCGCGGGGAACCTCGACGTGCATGTCGATGAAGCTGTAGTTGATCGCGGCGCCCTTGCCGGTGAGGTACGACCACATTTCCTGGCCGAGGTCGGTCCAGTCCTGAATCGTGTGCTCGGTCTCATCGGGGGTGCTGTCAACGTTTCCGAGGTAATTCTGGTGTTCAGTCACGGTGGGTTCCTTCTCATCATCATTGGTGCAACACAATGGGTAACCAAGTTAGGTATGTTGACACTCTAGTGTGCAAACACCCCGGCCACGGCGGAGGAATAACGATCAGAGGCCGCGGCGACCAGGTAACAGTGCCGCCAGTAAAGGTGCGACCGAGGCGACCATCAGCACGGTTCCGAGCACCGCGTCATCCGCTCTCAGAAGCACGCCGGCGATCAGCAGTGCGCCGAATACGAGCGCCGACACCGCCTGTCGAATGGTGCGCTCGAGCCGGGCGACGCGCTTCTCCAGGCCCGGATTGGTGACCGCTACGGAGCCGTTCTCGAATCGGGTGATGAGCTCATCGACTCGTTTCGGCAGACGAAAGACGATTCCGGCCGTCTCCATGGCTTGCTTTGCGAGGTCCTGCACCAGGTTGCCGCTCTCGTCACGCAGCAGCTGCGCCGCATACGGCTCGACGGAATCCCAGAGATTGAACGCGGGATTGAGGGCGCTGGCCACCCCGGAGGTGAGCGACATCGCTCTGATGATGAGCAGAAAGTTTTCAGGCAGCTGAAACGGCAGCGAACGCACGACATCGCCGAACTGCACGGCGAAGTCGCGGAACTCCCGCGGGTCCACCTCGCGCAGCTCGGCGAAACCCATGCCACCGAAGCGTGCGAACAGCGTGGTCATTGCCCGCTCAAGCTCGGTCGTCTCCGCTGAGGGAAGCAGCACACCAACGTCGTTCATGGCATTGACCAGACCGCGCCCATCTCGCGAGGCGGCGGCGATGAGCATTTTGCGCAGCCCGGTGCGCGTGCTGGTGGGCACCTCGCCCATCATGCCGAAGTCGATGAAGGTGAGTTTCCACCCACGCTCCGCGGCCGTATCGGACCCGTCGGTGACCGGAGTGACGAAGATGTTTCCGGGATGAGGATCGGCGTGAAAGAAGCCCTTGGTGAACATCTGGTCAAACATGACCGCAGCGAAGACGGGGGCCACCTCCGCCGGGTCGATGCCCGCCGCGACCAGGGCGTCCACGTCGGTGATCTTGATCGCCGACACGTCCTCCAGCGTGAGCACGCGGCGGGTGGTGCGCTCCCAGACGACGACGGGCACGCTGACGCGATCGTCGTCCGGAAAGGCAGCCGCGAAACGCTCGGAGCTGGCGGCCTCATGCAGGTAGTCAATCTCCTCGAGGCTCGTGAGTGCGAACTCCTCGACGAGCGCCGGCATGTCGACCCGGTTGGAGACGAGCTTGACGTGGCTGAGCCAGCCGCCCACCTTGCGCAGGGCTGCCAGATCGACGTCGATGATCTCATCGATGCCCGGTCGCTGCACCTTGATGATGACCTCGTCGAGCCCGGTGTCGGCGGCGTCGCGCGGGGTGAGTCTGGCTCGATGCGCCTGCCCGAGCGACGCGGCGGCAACCGGAGTCTCGTCGACGAGTGCGTACGCTCGCTCAAGTGGCATGCCCAGCTCGTCCTCGACGGCCGCGCGAATGGCGGCGAACGACACGGGCGCGACTTCGTCCTGGAGCCCCTCAAGCTCGGCGGTAATCTCGGGCGGAAGCACGTCGAGACGTGACGACATGAACTGCCCGACCTTGATCATCAGCCCGCCAAGGTCGGCCGCCAGCACGTGGAAACCCCGTGCGAAGCGTCGCATGCGCTTCGTGCGGGTGCGCTCGGCGACCTTGATCAGCCCGATTCGGGGCAGGAACAGCTCGAACCACCACGTGACGGCGAGATACCAGCTGGCAAATCGCAGGATGCGGCGGTATCGGGCGCGCATATTGCCCGCGCCCGATTCTGAGTCGTTGCTGCCTCGACGAGCCGATGGCACCCCGTCAGTCCTGGGCGAGAATCGAGTACAGCCGACGACGAGCGTCGTCGAGTACGGTGACGGCCTGCTTGATCTGCTCGGGGGTGCCGGTTCGACCCACCTGAGCGGCCGCCTGGGCGAGCTCGACGCCCGACTTGGGCAACGCTGCGAAACCGTGGCCGGCGGAGGAATCCGCGGATGCCCACGGAGCGGTCGTGTCGGCGTCGGTGACGGCTTCGCGACCCTCCTCGGTCAGGGAATAGATCTTGCGACCGTTGGACTCTTCGGCGCTGATGAGACCCTCGTCGGCCAGCAGCTGCAGGGTTGGGTAGACCGAGCCAGCGCTGGGCTTCCAGCTGCCGGCACTGCGCTCTTCGATTTCGTGGATGATCTGGTAGCCGTGCATCGGCTGCTCGGCCAGCAGGGCCAGCACCGCCGCGCGTACTTCGCCGCGACCGGCGCGGGTGCCCGTCTGCTTCTCGAACCTGGAACGGAACTGCTCGACGGCCTGCCAGATGCCGTCGATGTTGCCGGCTCCGAAGCTCGAGCCGCCGCCGAACCCGCTTGTGGGGAATGAATTACCCATGATTGCCTCCTCGGCATGTAGAACTCTGGATGAACCGCGAACGATACTCAACGATAGCTTAACGATACACAACGATGGGGTTGGGCGATAGGCCCTCGGGGCGCTGTCTGGCCTGGCCGAGACGAAAGCGGATGTCGGAGGTCTCCGTTAGCCTCGAGAGGTCCGAAGACCCCACGCCTCAGGAGGCCCCGTGTTTCTGCTCGATCCCACAACGGTCGTCTACTCCGCGAGCGACCTGAGCGCTGCCGCCACCTGCGAATGGGCCTCCATGCGTCGCCTTGACGCAAAGCTCGGGCGTATCCCGGCCACCGCCGAACCCGCCGACGCCATGCTGCAACGTACCGCCGTGCTCGGCGACGTGCACGAGCACCGCATGCTCGAGCGGCTGCGCGGCAGCCACAATGTGGTCGAAATCGAGCGCCCCACCATCAGTGAGATCGCCACCGCTGCCGCGCAGAGTGAGGCGGCGCTGCGGGCCGGGGCCGACGTGGTGTTTCAGGCGGCCTTCTTCGACGGGCGCTTTCTCGGGTACGCCGACTTCATCATCCGCTCGTCGAAGCCGGGCGAGAACCCGATCTACGAGGTCTACGACACGAAGCTGGCGCGCCGGGCCAAGATCACGGCCCTGCTGCAGCTCGCGGCGTACAGCGAGCAGCTGCAGAAGATCGGTGTCAGTACGGGTGAAAACGTGCACCTCGTGCTTGGTGACGGGCGCACCAGCACGCACCGGTTACGGGACATCTTTCCCGTTTACCGCACCCGCCGGGCACGGCTGGAGCGCCTGATCGACGAGCGCCTCGCCGAGGACACCGCCACGCCATGGGGCGACCTGCGGTACGCCGCCTGTGGTCGGTGCGCGCTCTGTGAAGAACAGGTGCAGCAGCACCGCGACGTGCTGCTCGTTGCGAACCTGAGGCTCAGTCAGCGCCTGCGGCTGCGCGCGGCCGGGGTTGTCACGATCGAACAACTCGCTGACACGACCGGCGTGGTGCCCGGAATCAGCGCCGTGACCCTCGCCACGCTCAGTCAGCAGGCCGCGCTGCAGGTCGCTTCCCCGGCAGGCCGACCGGGGTGGCGCGTCATTCAGCCCGAGGCTCTCGCCGCGTTGCCGGAGCCCGACGCCGGGGACATCTTCTTCGACTTCGAGGGCGATCCGCTGTACCAGGAGGGGGCCGACACCCCCGATTCCGCGACCGTCTGGGGGCTCGACTATCTCTTCGGGCTCGTCGAAGAAGACGACACTTTTCGCCCCTTCTGGGCGCACACCCACGCCGAGGAACGCCAGGCCCTGATCGACTTTCTCGCCTATGTGGCCGAGCGGCGGGCACGTTACCCCAACCTGCACATCTACCACTACGCACCCTACGAGCGCACCCACCTGCTGATGCTCGCCGCCCGCCACGGCGTGGGCGAAGAGGCCGTCGACGACCTGCTGCGCGACAACGTACTGGTCGACCTATACCCCGTCGTTCGGCAGGGACTGCGCATCGGCAGCCGCAGCTACTCCCTCAAGAAACTCGAGCCGCTCTACATGGGCGCCGACGAGCGCGAGGGGGTCGCCAACGCCGCCGACTCCATCGCCGAGTACGCCCGCGCCAGCACCCTGGCTGCTTCCGGGCAAGCGGATGCCGCCGCCGAGGTTCTCGGCGACATCGCCCGCTACAACGCCTACGACTGCCGGTCCACCCTGCGGCTGAGGGACTGGCTGCTCGTCCGCGCCGCCGAAAACCCCGTGACGAGCCTGCCGGCAAGCACCGAACTCGACCTCGCCCCGATTGTGCGCGAGCCCGATCCGGTCTACCTCGAGCTCGAAGCGTTGCTCGCCACCGTGCCCCGCCTCGAACGCACGAATGACCAGACCGCTCTCGCGCTCGCATCCGCCGCCATCGACTATCACCGCCGAGAACAGAAATCATTCTGGTGGGACCACTTCAACCGCCTCGCGAGCCCGGTAGAAGACTGGGCCGATACCCGCGACGTGCTCGTGATCGACTCCGCCACGGTCGATGTGGGGTGGCACCGGGAGGGGCGCCAGCTGCTTGACCGACGAGTGTTGCGCATCACCGGTACGCTTGCGCCCGGCAGCTCGCTCAAGATCGGATCCCAGCCGTTTCTGGTCTACGGGCTACCGTACCCGCCGATCACCGGCAGTCGCACCCCGGGCGCCCGCACCGCGCACAACAAGGCGACCGTCGTCGACGTGATCGACGACTCGGTGTACCTCATCGAAGAGCAACTCGAACGCGGGGCGCCAAACCATGACGCCGTGCCGATGGCGCTCACGCCCGGCACCCCGCCGCCGGCCGGAACTCAGGTAGACGCAATCGCCGAGTGGGGCCGTGCCGTGCTCGACGCCCAGCCGCAGAACCTCCCCACCGCAGCCTTCGATATTCTGCGGCGCTGCCCGCCCCGCGTCGGGCCCGCAGGCACGGCAGCACTGACAGCGGTCATCGACGACAATGTGCAGAGCGCCATTCGCGACACCCTGCTGGCGCTCGGTGACTCGTACCTGGCCGTGCAGGGACCGCCCGGAACCGGCAAAACCTACGTTGGGTCGCGGGTGATCGCCGACCTCGTCGTGAACCACGGCTGGAACATCGGGGTCGTCGCGCAGAGCCACGCCGCCGTAGAAAACATGCTGCGCGCGGTGATCATGGCCGGGGCCGAGCTGGGGCTGGGGCCCGAGCGCGTCGGCAAGAAGGCCAAGGGCGGCGACGAGAAGAAGCCCGTGCCGTGGACCGCTCTCGACACCAAGACCTTCGCGCGTTTCACTCACCAGGCCGGCGGTTTCGTGGTGGGCGGCACGGCCTGGGACTTCAGCAACACCAACCGTATTGCGCGCGGCTCGCTCGACCTGCTCGTGATCGACGAGGCCGGGCAGTTCTCCCTCGCGAGCACGATCGCGGCGGCCGTCGCCACTCGTCGCCTGCTGCTGCTCGGCGACCCGCAACAGCTGCCGCAGGTCAGTCAGGGCACGCATCCCGAGCCCGTCGACGAGTCCGCCCTCGGCTGGCTCAGTGCCGGCCACCGGGTGCTGCCGCCCGAGTTCGGGTACTTTCTCGCCACGAGCTGGCGCATGCACCCGGATGTCTGCGCGCCCGTCTCCGCCCTGTCCTACGACGGTCAGCTGCGCTCCCATGCCTCCACGCGCAGCCTCGACGGTGTCGTTCCGGGACTGCACGCGGTTCCCGTCGTGCACAGTGGCAACTCCACGTCGTCGGCCGAAGAAGCGGCCGCGGTCGTGCAGATCGTGCGCGGTGTGCTTGGCCGACCCTGGACATCCGCCGAAGTGACCGAGCCGCTACGGGCCGACAACGTGATCGTCGTGGCGCCATACAACGCCCAGGTCGAGCTGCTGCGGCAGCACCTGCGGGCGGCCGGCTTCGACGGGGTCCCCGTGGGCACGGTCGATAAATTTCAGGGCAAGGAGGCGATGGTCGCGATCGTGTCACTCGCGGCGAGTTCGGCCGAAGAGGTGCCGCGTGGACTCGAATTCCTGCTGCTCGCGAACCGGCTGAACGTGGCTATCTCGCGCGCCCAGTGGGCCGCTTTTCTGGTGTACTCGCCCGCGATCACCGACACCCTGCCGACGAGTGTCGAGGGCCTCACGCAGCTGAGCGCGTTCATCACCCTCACCGAGTGACGCTTCAGCTCGCCCGGGCCCGGCGCGAGCGCGCCCCGAACGGGCGACCGCTACGGTAACGGCCGTAGCGCCCACCCGTTTGGGGCGCGGTCCTGAACGACGCTCCTGAACGAGAGGTGGGCTACTCGGCGTCGAGGTCGGTTTCGAGAATCTTCACGAGGGCGTCGAGCGCCTCATCGGCGCCCTCGCCCTCGGCACGCAGCACGACGACGTCGCCGTGGGCGGCGCCCAGGCTCATCAGCGAGAGGATGCTCGACGCGTCCATGGCGTCTTCGGCCGGCTCGTCTTCCATCGCGATGGTGACCTCGATGGGCAGCTCGGCGACGGCCTCCGCGAAGATTCCGGCGGGGCGGGCATGCAGGCCAACACGGCTGGCGATGGTTACTTTACGTTCGGACATGGGTCCTCCTGGGTCGGGGATGAAGCGAATAGGGGCACAGCGAGATTGTTGCCGTGTAGAACGAGGCTACAGACCGAGCTCGGCGAGAATGGGCAGGGCCGCACGCACGCGTTCCTTGGCTTCGGTCGCCGTCGGAGCGGTGAGGGCCAGCGCGGCGATCTCGCGGGCCTCGGCGAGGGTGACGCTCGCGAGCACGGCGGCGACGGCGCTCAGCGACCGGGCCGTCATCGACAGGGTCGTGACACCGATTCCCACGAGCACCACGGCGAGGGCGGGGTCGGCCGCGGCCTCGCCGCACACACCCACTGGCTTGTGGTGGCCTTCGGCCTCGCTGCCGGCCGCGGTGAGGCGGATCAGCTGCAGCACGGCCGGCTGCCACGGCGTGTTCAGAGCCGCGAGCGGGCCGAGCTGACGGTCGGCCGCCATGGCGTACTGCGTAAGGTCGTTGGTGCCGAGGCTCACGAACTCCACGTGCGTGAGGATGCTCGCGGACATGATCGCCGCCGAGGGAACCTCGACCATCACGCCGGGAATCTGGAGGCCCGCGGCGGCGCACAGGCCGGCGAAGTGCTCGGCCTCATCGGTCGTGGAGATCATCGGGGCCATCACCCAGACCAGCGCCTCGGTGCCCTCAGCGGCCAGTGCAATGGCCTGAAGCTGGCGTTCGAGCACTCCCGGCGAGGTGAAGTCGGTGCGGTACCCGCGCACGCCGAGGGCTGGGTTGGGCTCGGTGGCATCCGTCAGAAAGGGCAGCGGCTTGTCGGCGCCGGCGTCGAGGGTGCGCACGACGACCTTCTTACCGGGGAAGGCGTCGAAGACGCCGCGGTAGGCCTCGACCTGTTCGTCGATGGTGGGTTCGGTGTCGCGGCCGAGAAAGCAGAACTCGGTGCGCAGCAGTCCCACGCCCTGGGCGTTCGCGGCGGCGGCCTTGACGGCATCCTTCGCGCCGCCCACGTTGGCGAGCAGCGGCACGAGGTGGCCGTCTTTGAGGCGACCGTTACCGTCGAAGACCGAGAGCACGGCGCTCGTGGTCGTCCACGCGGCGGCGGCGGCGCGCTCGGTGGCGCCCGGGTTCAGGGTGATGGTGCCGGCGGCGCCGTCGACATAGATCTCGGTGCCGTCGGCGAGGGTTTCGACCCCGGCCGCGGCGACGATGGCTGGCAAGCCGAGGGCACGGGCGATGATCGCCGTGTGCGACTGCGGGCCGCCGCTCGACGTGACGAGGGCGAGCACGATCGACGGGTCGAGCGTGGCGGTGTCGGCCGGCGCGAGGTCCTCGCCGACCAGAATGAAGGGGGTGTCCGAGAGGGGGATACCGGGGGCGGGCATGCCGCGCAGCTCCGCCACGATCCGTGCCCGCACGTCGAGCACATCGGCGGCCCGTTCGGCCATGTAGCCGCCCAGGTTGTGGAGCATTTCGGCGACGGATGCTCCCGCCTCCCAGATCGCGCGTTCCGGTGTGAGGCCGGCGTTGTTGATGAGCTTGATGCCGCCTTTGATGAGCAGCGGGTCGGCGGCCATCAGCGCGGTGGCCTCGAGAACGGCCTTGCTAGCACCCTTCGCGCCCTCTGCCCGGTTCTTGAGCTCGGCGTGCACGGCCTTCGACGCGGTGCGCAGCGCTGCGATGGCGTCGTCGGCGGTCGTGCCGCTGAGCTGTTCGCCGGGTGTGGGTTCGCTGACGGGGGAGGGCATCTGGCGGATGACGCCGATGATTCGTCCGGGGGTGACGCCCACACCGGAGTAGGACCGCGTCGAGGACGGTTCGTGCTTATTCCCCGCGGGCTGCGCCTCGGTGGACTTCGTCTGTTCTGAAACGGTGGGCACGGAACATCCTCGATTCTTCGCAATACTGCTGAGTTCTGTGAACTGCTGGCCGGTGAACTGCTGGCTGGTGAACTGCTGGCTGGTGAACTGCTGGATTGTGCTGGATACTACCCGCGTCAGCGCGGCCTCGGGGCGGGGCCGCGGCCCCATCCCGAGGCCGCGGCCTGACTCAAGGTTAGGCGGTGGCCAGTGCGGCCTCGTCAACCTTCGGCTTGCGCACAACGTAGCGCTTCAGGCCGACCACGGCGAAGGCCGAGATGACGGTACCGATGACGATCGACAGCACGAACAGCAGGAAGTTGTCGATCGCGAAGAACACGAACACGCCACCGTGCGGCGCCTTGCTCGTGACACCCCACATCATCGACAGGCCACCGGTGACGGCTGCACCGAGCATGCTGGCCGGGATGACGCGGAACACATCGGCGGCGGCGAACGGGATGGCACCCTCGGTGATGAAGGACGCGCCGAGCAGCCAGGCCGCCTTGCCGTTCTCACGCTCGGCGATGGTGAACAGCTTCTTGTTGATCACCGTGGCGAGGGCCATCGCGAGCGGCGGCACCATGCCGGCGGCCATGACCGCGGCCATGATCTGCCACGGCGCCTGATTGGCGACGGTTGCCGCGCCGAGGCCGGCGACGGCGAAGGCGTAGGCGACCTTGTTCAGCGGGCCACCGAGGTCGAAGGCCATCATGAGGCCCAGGATGATACCCAGCACGATGGCGGAGGCACCGGTGAGGCCGTTGAGGAAGTCGCTCAGGCCGAGTGTCAGCAGCGCGATGGGACCGCCGAGCACGAAGAACATCGCTCCGGAGGCCACGATCGACGCGACGAGCGGGATGATGACGACGGGCATCAGGCTGCGCAGCCAGCGCGGAACGCTCAGCCGACCGATGCTCGCGGCCACGACACCGGCGAGCAGACCACCGACGATTCCGCCGAGGAAGCCGGCGTCCATGAAGCCGGCGACCGCGCCGGCGACGAAGCCGGGGGCGATACCGGGGCGGTCGGCGATCGCGAAGGCGATGTAGCCGGCGAGAGCCGGAACCAGGAAGCCCATCGACAGGGCACCGATCTTGAAGAAGACCGCGCCCAGGTAGGCCAGCAGGCCGCCCTCGGGCAGGTTGCCGAAGCTGTTGTTGATGACCACGTCATCGGCAACCTCGGTGATCTGGTAGCCACCGAGCAGAAAGCCGAGGGCGATGAGCAGCCCTCCGCCGGCGACGAACGGGATCATGTAGCTGACACCGGTGAGCAGGGCGCGCTTGACCTTTTGGCCGAAGTGCTCGTTGGCCTCGGTCGAGTCGTCGGCCACGGCACCGGTGCCGCCGGCGACCCGGCGTGCATTCGGGTTTTCGGAGGCGGCGAGCGCCTCCTGGATCATCTTCGCGGGTTCGTCGATGCCGCGCTTGACCGGGGAACTGATCACGGGCAGGCCGGCGAACCGTTCACGGCCGCGCACGTCGACGTCGACGGCGAAGATGACGGCATCGGCGGCGGCGATGATCGACGAGGCGAGCGGCGTGGCGCCGGCCGAGCCCTGGGTTTCGACCTGCAGGTCGACGCCGGCCTCTTTCGCGGCGGCGACGAGGGCATCCGCTGCCATGTAGGTGTGGGCGATGCCGGTGGGGCAGGCGGTGACGGCCACGAGGCGCTTGATGGCGGTGTGTGCGCCGGCGGAGGTGCCGGTGCCGGTTCCGGTTTCCGCGGCGGGCACGCCACCGGCGGCAACCGGAACGGGCGTCACGACGGCGCCGACGAGCTGCACGATTTCGGCGGCGGATCCGGCCGAACGCAGGGACGCGGTGAAGTCTTTCTTCATCAGGGAGCGCGCGAGCTTCGCGAGAAGCTTCAGGTGCTCCTGGTCGGCGCCATCGGGGGCGGCAATGAAGAAGACGAGGTCGGCGGGGCCGTCTTTCGATCCGAAATCGACCGGGCTCGCCAGTCGTGCAAAAGCCAGGGTCGGCTGAGTCACGGCGGTGGAGCGGCAGTGCGGGATCGCGAGGCCACCGGGGATGCCGGTCGAGGTCTTGGCTTCACGGGCGAGGGCGTCTTTCAACAGCCCGTCGACCTCGGTGGCCCGGCCACTAGCGACAACGAGCTCGACGAGGTGTCGAATCACGGTCGACGGCTCGAGACCGAGGTTGCTGTCCAGAGCGACAAGCTCCGGGGTAATCAGTGCACTCACTGGTCATCCTCCTTTGGATGGGTGGGATACGCCGCCACGGTGACGACTTCATTCGGTACTGCAGGGGTGAGGGAATCGGGAGTGACGGAAAAAGCGGTCACGGTGACGGCGTCGGGATCGGTCTGTTCGAGGGCCGGCACGGTGGAACCGGGCAGAGCGGCGGCGGCGGCGCCGTGCGCGGCGGCCTGACGCAGGCAGTCGGCGGGGGATGCCCCGGCGTTGCTGCTGAGCAGAAATCCGGCGAGGGCCGAGTCGCCGGCGCCGACAGTGCTGACCGCCACCATCGGCGGGGTCGTGGCGAGCCAGTAGCCCTCGCTCGTCACGAGCAGCGCGCCCTTCGAACCGAGGGTCGCGAGCACGGCGCCGACACCGGCGGCGATCAGGGTCTGTGCGGCGGCCGCGGCGAGCTGTGGGTCGGCTTCGAGGCTGTCGGGGTTGGAGATGCCGGTCAGCTCGGCGAGTTCGTCGGCATTGGGCTTGAGCAGGTCGGGGCCGGCGGCGACGGATGCGGCGAGCGGCGCCCCCGAGGAATCGATCGCCACGCGCGGCGCGGCCGTTCCGTAGCGGGTGCGCAGCGCGCGGGTGACGTCGGCATAGAACGATGCCGGCACGCCCGGCGGCAGGGATCCGGCGAGCACGACCCAGCGCGCACCCTCGGCCTGGCTGAGCACGAGGTCGACGAGGTCGTGCTGCTGCTGCGCTGTCAGTGCCGGGCCCGGCTCATTGACCTTCGTCGTGGTGCCGTCGGGCTCGGTGATCGCGACGTTGCTGCGCAGCGCCGCACCGATCGGCAGGCCGAGGTGGGGAACACCCTGAGCGGTGAGCGCGAGCAACACCGGGTCCTCGGGGTCGCCGGGAAGTATGGCCAGGCTGCGCACCCCGGAGACCTCGAGGGCACGGCAGATGTTGACGCCCTTGCCGCCGGGTTCCTGGTGCGCCGAGACGGCCCGCTGTACCTCGCCACGGGCGAGAGCGCCGGGCAGGGCGATCGTGCGATCCAGGCTCGGGTTGGGGGTAAGCGTTACGATCACGCGATCACGACCTCTACGTCGGCCGCGGCGAGGGCTGCGGCGAGTTCCGGATGGGGGGCGGCATCGGTGATGAGGGTGTCGATCTCCCCGAGCGTCGCGAAACGCACGAGTGTCTCCTCGCCGAGCTTGGATGAATCGGCCAGCGCCACAACACGGCGGGCCGAGCGCACGATCGCGGTCTTCACGGCCGCTTCGACGGAGTCGGGGGTGCTGAAACCGAAGTCGGGATGCACGCCGTTGGCGCCGATGAAGGCGATATCGGGCCGCAGTGCATCGAGCTGCTCGATGGTCGTGCGACCCACAATGGCCCGCGTGAGCCCGCGCACGCGACCGCCCAGAATATGCAGCTGCACGGCATCCGTTCCCGACAGCTTGTACGCGATCGGGATGGCGTTGGTGATCACGAGCAACGGGTCGGCTCCGGGGGCAGGAACCCAGTCGCAGAGCAGATCGGCGAGGCGCTCGGTGGTGGTGCCGGCGTCGAGCACCACGGAGCCGGTGCGACCGAGCGGCATCATGGCCAGGGCGGCCGCAGCGATGCGGGACTTCTCATCGAGACGCTGGGTCTGGCGCACCTCGAGGCTGGGCTCCGACAGGCTCTGCCGGTCGGTGGCGACGGCGCCGCCGTGTACCCGGCGCAGCTGACGGTTGTCTTCGAGGGTGGAGAGGTCGCGGCGCACGGTCTCGGGCGTGACGTTGAAGCGAGCGGCGAGGTCATTCACCGTGACGCGGCCCCACTCGGTGACGAGTTCGGCGATCAACAGCTGACGTTCTTCGGCGAACATGATGCCTCCTCGACTGTGAGTGACTGCGACTGTGAGTGGATGTGGTGAACACGGGATGAAACGGAGCTGAACGGGGGTGAATCCGGCTTGTAGCACTGACTGTAGCTTCGTTCATCTTTACATGCAAGAGCAAACACAGATAAACAAAGAATATTTGTGAAGCGCTGAACCGCGTCCGGGGTGGGCGGCGGGCAGTGTCGGAGGGGGCCGTTAGCGTGGGAGGCATGAAGATTCTGCATACCTCGGACTGGCACATCGGGCGCACCTTTCATACCCACCCCACCCTCGAACATCTCGGCACGGTACTGACCGCACTCGTCGAGGTCGTGCGTGACCGCGGCGTCGACGTGGTCGTCGTCGCCGGCGACATCTTCGACTCGGCGATGCCCTCCAGAGACAGCCTCGGTGTTCTGACGACCGTGCTGCGACAGCTCAAGGCTGCCGGCGCCATTGTCGTGATGACGAGCGGCAACCACGACTCCGCCGCCCGACTCGGCTTTCAGGCCGAGTGGGCGCGGCTGGCAGGCATCCACATCATCACCCGGCACGACGAATACCTCGAGCCGGTCACGGTGACGGATGCCCACGGGCCCGTTCACTTCTACGGCATTCCGTACCTGGAGCCGGTCATCATTCGCCATCATCACCCTGAGGAAGAACTGAAGACCCACGAGCAGGTGCTCGGCTTTGTCATGCGGGGGGTGCGGGCCGATGCGGCCGCGCGCGGTGGGCGCAGCGTCGTGCTTGCCCATTGCTTCGCGGCC
This sequence comes from Cryobacterium frigoriphilum, assembly GCF_004403305.1. Lineage (GTDB taxonomy): Bacteria > Actinomycetota > Actinomycetes > Actinomycetales > Microbacteriaceae > Cryobacterium > Cryobacterium frigoriphilum. The sequence goes on from NZ_SOHE01000015.1 coordinate 26,571, forward strand.
GGTAGTGCGCCGGCGACCGAGGCCAGCGAGGTCGAGCGGGACATCACCGCCGGTGGCCTCGACGTCGTCTCGACGAGCGTGTTCGATGGTCCCGACTACGTTGCCCTCGGCCACATCCACGGCCGCGCCACGCTCAGCAACCGGGTGCGTTACTGCGGGGCTCCGCTGCACTACTCATTCTCGGAGGCCGGCAAGCCGCGGGGTGCCTGGCTCGTCGAGCTCGGCGCCGTCGGGGCCGATGCCGACGTTGAGTGGGTCGACCTGCCCGTTCCGCGGCGCCTGAGCCAGATCACCGGCACCCTCGACGAACTCCTGGGCGACCCGAGCCTTCGACGCAATGAGGGCGACTGGGTGAAGGCCGTGCTCACCGATCGGGTGCGCCCGCTCGACGGCATGCGGCAGTTGCATGAGCGGTTTCCGTTCTGCGTGGCGCTCGAGCACCGACCCAGCGTGGTGGTGGACCCCGAGGCCTCGACCTACCGGGAACGGGTGAGGGCGAAGTCCGACCCGGACATTGTGGCTGGTTTTCTCGAATACGTGCGCAATGGTGTCGGGCCCACAGAGTTCGAGGCCGCCCTGATCACCGAAATTCTGCAGCAGCAGAACAGCACGAATGAGCAGAACAGCACGACCGAGCAGAACAGCACGACCGAGCAGCACGGCGCGACTGAGCAGCATAGCGCGCCGTCGACCGCGCAGGGGGTGCGGTCATGAAGATTCTGCGCCTGCGCCTCGCGGGCTTCGGACCCTACAAGAACGAACAGCTCATCGACTTCGAGAAATTCGACGACGATGGCATCTTCCTGATCACGGGCAAGACCGGGGCCGGCAAATCGAGCATCCTCGACGCCATCTGTTTTGCCCTCTACGCGCAGGTTCCGCGTTTCGACGGCGGTGAACTGTCGTTGCGCAGCGACCACTGCGCACCCGACGACCCGACCTTCGTTGAGCTTGTCTTCAGCGTCGGTGGGCAGCAATACCGGGTGTACCGCACGCCGCGGTATCCGAGGCCGAAGAAGCGCGGCGGCGGAACCACGATCTCGCAGCCCGACGCCGTGCTCGAGGTACGGCAGGGAGACGACTTCATCGGTGTGGCCGCCCGACCGGTCGACGTCGGCAACGAACTCAGCCGCATCCTGCCGCTCAAGGTCGACCAGTTTCTGCAGGTGATCCTGCTCGCCCAGAACCGATTCCAGAAGTTCTTGCTCGCCAAGACCGAGGATCGCCGCACGGTGTTGCGTACCCTGTTCGGAACAGCGCGATTCGAACAACTCGAATCCGCGTTGATCGTGCGCCGAAAGTTAGTCGACGGGCAGCTCGCCGACGTCGTGCGCAGCATCGAGGAACGGGCGGCATCCGCTGCCATCCAGCTGCGGCTTGATGCTGCGCCGCCGACGCCAGACCTCGATTGGTTTGACGCTGCGCTGACCGCGCTGCGAAGCGAACTGGCCGCGGCCGCTGAGCAGTCCGATCGGGCGGCCCTGGCCCTGCTGACCGCGGTGGCCGGCCAGAAACAGGTCGATGACGTCGCTCGCCGCCAGCAGCGCCGCGATGCCGCGAGCGCCCGGCTCGGTGCACTCGACGAGGCGCGCGCGGCGATCGACGCGCAGCGTCTCGTGTTGCAGAGGGCCGCTCGCGCCGCCCGCGTCTGGCCACAGGTGCGCGCGGCCGAGCAGTCGGCCATCGATCTCGCCGCCGCTCTCACCGCCGAAGCGGATGCCCGCGCCCGCTGGTGCGATCTCGCGCTCACCGACGCCGACGCCAACGCCGACACCGATGCAAACGCCGACGCCGTCACCGTGACGGTCGTGCGCGGTCTGCTCGACGCGCTGCTCGGCCGCCTCGGCACCCTCGATGATGCCCTCGGTGACGAGCGGCGCCTGCCCGCACTCGACTCCGAGATCACCGATCTGGCGGCGCGGGTGCACTCCGCCGCGACCGAGCTGGCCGACGCCCAATCCCGTATCGACGCGCTGCCAGAGCAGATCACTCTCGCCGAGACCGATCTCGCCGACATGACCCTGCTGGCGGCGCGTGAGGGCGACGCGACCGCCGATCGCGACCGGGCCGAAGCGTCGCTCGCGGCCGCCACCGTCGTCGCGGAGTGCACCGACCAGCTGCGCGTCGCGCAACAGGGGGAGACCGCGGCCAGTGCCGCCAACACCGCCTCCGCGGCCCGCTACGAGGCGCTGTTGGCCGCCCGGTTCGCCGGGTTTTCCTCCGAACTCGCGAGCCGACTGGTACCGGGGCAACCGTGTTCAGTGTGTGGGGCGGCCGAGCATCCGCATCCGTCGAACGGTGTGCCCGACCCGGTCACCGAAATCGACCTCGACGCGGCCCGGCTCGCGATGACCGCGCGGCAGCACGACCTCGCCGACGCGCACGACACGGTGCAGACGATCGGTACCCGACTGGCGACCGCACGGGCGCGGGCCGGCGACCGCAGCGTGACGCAGCTGACCGTCGAGGTGCAGACCACGACAGACGCCCAGAGCACGGCCAGGGCCGCCGCCGCCCGAACCGGGAGTCTCGCCGATTCGGTGAAGGGACTGCGCAGCGAATTGGCCGTGGCAGCTGCCGGGCTCGTCGACACCCGTGCCAGTCGGGATGCGGCCGCCAGTGCCCACACCGAGCGCCTCAGCCATCGGCAGACGATCGCCGCCCGCGTGGCCGTGCACCGCGGCGACTTCGCGAGCATCGGTGATCAGGTCGCCCATCTGGAGCACCAGCGCGACCTCAGCCGCCGGCTGGTGGACGCCCTCGAACAGGCGAGGGAGCGCGCCGACGCCGACACGACCGTTCGCGGTGCCCTCGCCGCACAGCTTCTCGAGGAGCACTTCGATCGTGCGGACGAGGTGGGCACGGCGCGCCTGACCGCGGCCGAAATTACCCGTCGGCAGGCACTCGTGCGCGTTCACGATGACGCTCTCGCCGCCGCGCAGGCCACCCTCGCCGAACCCGACCTGATCGGGCTGCCCCTCGAGCCCGTGAACCGGGAACCCGCCGACCTGTTGCTGCGCGAGGCCAGCGTCGCGCGTGACGATGCCCTCACCGGGCACAGTTCGGTCGCGGAGCGTGCGGGCCAGCTCTCGACGGTGGTGACGGATGTTCGCCGCCATTTCACGGCATCCGCTGCCCTGCTCGTGGAACAGAAGCAGGTTCGCGGTCTCGCCGACGTCGTACACGGCGACGAACCCAACACCAAGAGGATGCGCCTGGAAAGCTTCGTGCTCGCTGCCCAGCTCGAGGAGATCGTTGCGGCGGCCAACCAGCGGCTGCGCACGATGACGAGCGGTCGCTACACCCTGGAGCACGACGATGCGGCGGAGTTTCGAGGCGCGCAGTCGGGGCTCGGGCTCGCGATTCGCGACGAGCACACCGGTCGGGCGCGGGCGACCCAGTCCCTGTCGGGTGGCGAGACTTTTCTGGCCTCGCTCGCCCTGGCGCTGGGCCTCGCCGAGGTGGTCACCAACCAGGCCGGCGGAATCACGCTCGACACCCTGTTCGTCGATGAGGGCTTTGGGTCCCTCGACAGCGAAACCCTGGAAACGGCGATGGGTACTCTCGACACGCTGCGCGCCGGCGGGCGCACGATTGGGCTGATCAGCCACGTCGAGTCGATGAAGGAGCAGATCCCCGCCCGACTGAGCATCGTCGTCACTGACCAGGGCTACAGCGAAGTCGAGGCCCAGAGCTCAGGGACACAGAGCTAAGGGACACAGTGCTAAGGGATCGCCCGGTGTCGCGGCGGGCGGGTTTCTGGATCACGCCGGGGCGTGCAGTGCTGCCTTGAGCGTCATGGCGGCCTGGGTGACGGCGGCACGGGCCGCCTGCGTGTCGTGCAGCTGATTGAGCATCACGAAGTCGTGCAGAATCCCGGTGTAGCGCACGGCGGTGACCGCGACCCCGGCCGTGCGCAGTTTGGCGGCGAAGGCCTCACCCTCGTCGCGCAGTACGTCGGCCTCGCTCGTGATGATGAGTGCCGGGGGCAGGCCGCGCAACTGCTCGGTGGTGGCGCGCAGCGGACTCGCTGTGATCTGGGCGCGGTCCTTCTCGTTCGTCGTGTATTGATCCCAGAACCACTTCATCGCGGCGAGGCTCAGAAAGTATCCCTTGGCGAAGAGCTTGTAGGACTCCGTGTCGAACTTCGCGTTGGTCACCGGGTAAAACTCGACCTGCTGCACGAAGTGCACGTCCCCGCGTTCCTTCGCGAGCAGCGTGAGGGCGATCGCCAGGTTGCCGCCCACCGAGTCCCCGGCCACGGCGAGACGTGAACCATCCAGATTCTGGTCGGCTCCGTCCCGCATGATCCACTGGGCGACCGCGTAGCACTGCTCGAGGGCGATGGGGTACTTGGCTTCGGGCGCGCGGTCGTACTCGGGAAAGACCACCGCAGCGTTCGCTCCTATCGCGAGGTCCCGCACCAGACGGTCATGGGTGTGGGCGTCACCGAACACCCAACCGGCGCCGTGCAGGTACAGGATCACCGGCAGAGTGCCCGTGCTGCCCACGGGCCGAACGATGCGGGCATTGACCAGACCGGTGGGTCCGCCGGCGATCCCCACCCAGTCCTCGTCGATGTCGGGCTTGTGAATGTGGCTGGACTGCACCTCGTCGACGGCACGACGGCCGTCATTGGGCGGGAGCTCGTGCAGGTACGGACGCTCGTCGGTCGCCTCGGCGAAGGCCTGCGCGGCCGGTTCGAGGGCGATGTTGCGGGGGTTGGCGGTCATCAGAGTCCCATCACGATCAGCAAATGGCTCGGCTAGCTCTCATCGTCGCGGAATAACGGTCGAATCGGCAGGCACCGGCACGGATCGGCCACCTCCCGTGCGTGCAGCGACCACTGGCCGGTTCGCGGCGAGGTGAGTACGATAACGCCATGGTTGTGCTCATCCGCCGTCTCGATCAGTACCGGTATGAGCTCGGGCAGCAGAACGGCTTCGAGCGCTTCGTGATCGGTCGCCTCGAATCGCTGCAACCCGAGGTCGTTGCCGGCGCCGAGCCGACCGGCTGCGATCTGGTCGACGTGCACGTTCAGCACATCGGCTGTCTTGAACTGTTTCAGGCCGGCCAGATCACCGTGGTCCCGGCGGGACATCTGCTCATCTTCGATGCGTCGCGGCCCTGCGTGCTCAGCTATCCCGGCCCGCATCTGAGCTCGCTGTTCGAAGCGCCCAAGCGGCGTCTGGGGCTGTCTGACACCGATCTGGCGGCGCTCTGCCGCACGCCGATCGGGCTGGCGGTGACGGATGCGCCGCCCGGCGGGGCATCCGTCGCCGCGGCCGCGATCGCCCAGCTCGCGCGGGTCGCCGGAACGCTGAACGTGCGGGCTGGCACGCTGATCGCGGAGGCGATTGTCGACCTGGTTCGCATCGCCGCGACCGAGCAACTCGCGCTCTGCCCCTCAAACGATCTGCTGCATGTCACGCTCGTGCACCGGGTCAGAGACTACATCGACGCGCATCTGCGTGACCCCGAATTGTCGCCGGGAGCGATTGCGACCGCTCACCTGATCTCCCTGCGGGCGCTGCACAAGGCCTTCGAGACCGAGCCGGTGACCGTGCACCGGCTGATTCAGCAGCGTCGACTCGAGCGAGCCCGCAGCGATCTTGGCGGTCCGGGCGAACCCGCCGTTGCCGTCGCGTTGATCGCCGAGCGGTGGGGGTTCGGCAGCCCGTCGCTGTTCACCCGACTCTTTCGCCAACGTTTTGGCGCATCCCCGAGCGAATGGCGCCGATTGAGCGGCGAGTCGACGGCTGTCGGGCTGAGCGAACCGGTGCGAAAACGGTGAAATTGGGGATTGCCACGGAGCCCGCGGACTGCCACGATCGGATGGCTGTGTACGAGGATGTGTGCGGCCGATGGGAGCCCCGCATGACCCAAAAGATCCTGTACATCGACCTCGACAATGCGCTTGTGAATGTGCAGTCGGGCATCGATCGGCTGACCAACGCGGAGTACTGCCGCTATGAGAAGCGCCTCGACGAGGCGCCCGGAATTTACGCCCGCATGGAGCCTCTGCCCGGCGCGATCGAGGCCTTCTGTACCCTGTCCCGATCGTTCGACACGTACATTCTGTCCACGGCGCCGTGGGGCAACGCGAGTGCGTGGCAGAACAAACTTGAGTGGGTCCACGAGTATCTGGGGGCCGAAGAGGGTACCCCCGCCTACCAGCGCCTCATCCTGTCGCATCACAAGCACCTGAACCGCGGGGAATTTCTCGTCGACGACCGTTCGGCAATCGGTGCCGACCGGTTCGAGGGCGAACTGATCCAGTTTCTGACACCGGACTTTCCGGACTGGGCGACCGTCACGCGGTACCTGCTCGAGCGGGCCGAAGACGACACGGTTGCCAGCCCGCGCCGTTTTTCTCACGCCTGACACCCATCTGGGTCATAGGAACCCCATAGCCGGATGCAGTTTGCTCTGTATCAGAGACGACGGCTGGGGCCGTTGACCTGAGTGAAAGGCAGAGCAATGACCACGCATGACGACCGTTCGCCCGACCAGATCGCGGCAGCCGCCGCGGCCGCACCCTACGTTGTGGTCTACGAAGCAGCCGCTGATGGAACGACCGGTCTGAACCCGTCGTGGGGCGCATCCCCGGCACCGGTGGTCGCGAGGCGTGCGTTCTGGCGTACCCGCACCGCCGCCGCGGTCGGTGTCGCTGCGGCGCTCATCGTGGGATCGAGCGGCATCGGCTATGCCCTCGGCCAGGCCGGAGCGTCGAGCGCCGGCAGTGACCTGAGCACGACATCCGTCACCGGCGACTACCCCGGAACGACCGAGGGGGCCACCGGCACCGAGGGAAGCGGCGCCGACGGCCCGCCGGACGGCTTCTCCGCCCCGGGCGGCGCAGGTCCCGGCGCGGCGACCGGTTTCGGGCCGGGATCCTCGACCGGTTCCTCGGCGAGCACGCTCGAGTCGACCGCGGCCAGTGACGCACAATCGGTCGGCATCGTGCTCATCGAGACCGAACTCGACTATGAGAGCTCGGCCGCGGCCGGCACGGGCGTTGTGCTCAGCAGCGACGGGCTGATCCTCACCAATAATCACGTCATTGAGGGTTCAACGAGCATTTCGGTCACGGTCGCGACGACCGGTGAGACGTACCCGGCCGAGGTCGTCGGCACCGACTCGAGCGCCGATATCGCCGTGCTGCAACTGACGGATGCCTTCGGCCTCACCCCCGCAGACCTCGACACCACCTCTGCTGTGGCAGTCGGGGATGCCGTGACGGGCGTCGGCAACGCCGGCGGCACCGGTGAGCTCACCGCGGCCGCTGGCGCGGTCACGTCGCTCGACGAGACCATCACGGCACAGAATTCCGACGGTTCCAACGCCGAAACGCTCAGCGAACTCATCGAGATCAATGCGCAGATCGAGTCCGGGGACTCCGGCGGTCCGCTGCTCGATGCCGACGGCGAGGTCATCGGCATCAACACCGCGGCATCGTCGGGCACCGCGAACGTGACCGGCTACGCGATCACGATCGAGAACGCCCTCGAGACCGTCGCCGCCATCGAATCGGGCGTCGAGACCGACACCGTCACCATCGGCTACCCGGCGTTTCTCGGCGTCGCTGTCGGCGCCACCACGACCGATGGTTCGGCGCTGCTCCAGGCCGTGATCGAGGGTACGCCGGCGGCCGCGGCCGGCCTCGTCGCCGGTGACACCATCACCGCCGTGGACGCACTCGCCGTCACGTCGTCGAGCCTGTCCGCCGTGCTGCACGGCTACGACGTCGGTGACGCGGTCGCCGTCAGCTGGACCGATGCCGCGGGAGCCAGCCACACCGCATCCGTCACGCTGATCGCTGGCCCCGCCGACTGACCCTGCCCCGCCGACTGACCCTGCCCCGCCGACTGACCCTGCCCCGCCCGCTCTCGCGTGGTGTTTTAGGTCGGCTGCGGGCCGAGGCAGGCAGCGAAGCGATCGCGCAGAGCGTGAAACTGGTCGACCGTGAGTCCCGCGCGCACGAGGTACGCCTGCACCCCGCCGAAACGGGCGAGCACGGCCAGCACATGCCGCAGGGCATCGGCCGGGCTGTCAAGGTGCAGGCTGAGCGCCGCCTCGTATTCTTCCTCGGTCAACGGCAGCTCGCGCAGCGCTGCATCGGCCAACTCCCGGCGAAAGAGCCGCACCTCGGTGGTCGAGAGCGCATAGTCGGCAATGACATCGTCGGGGTCGGCTCCGGCGGCCAGCAGGGTGAGAGCCACGACGAGGCCCGTCCGGTCCTTGCCGGCCGCGCAGTGCACGAGAACCGGGCCGGTCGCATCGGCGATGACCGCAACGGCTCGGGTGAGCTGCACCGCCCGGGTGTAGATGAGCGTCTCGTAGATTTCCTCGAGCGTTCCGGTCAGCGGCTGCACGTGCGGCGGCGCATCCGCGGCCTCGAAGATTGGCAGGTGGCGCACCGGAATCGGGTGCTGCACCTCTCCGCGCTCGCCGCCGTCGCGCAGGTCAAGCACGAGAGCGACCTTCAGGCGTGCCAGAACGGATGCCCCCGCCTCGGTGATCGCATCCAGGGTCGCCGCCCGCAGCAACCATGGCGAGCCGATGTCGCCGATTGCGCGCACGTTGTAGGTGCCGGGCACGCTCAGGAGAGTCATGCCCACAGCCTCCGCCGACGAGGTGAACGCACGGTAACCCCGACCTGACGATTACCCCAACTCTGCGGGCTCCCTGTGCGAGATCAGGACTGCGCGGTGCACCTACGACTGCACGGTGATCTGTACGGCGAATTCGTTCTGCACGCTGCCGTCTTTCATGCTGGTGTTGAAGGCCACGAGGTCGTAAAATCCGGCAGTCAACCCGCTCGGGAGGGTCACGAACTCGCCGAACAGTGATTCCACCCCGCCTTCCTCGGTCATCAGGTATCGGGTGAAAACGACGGTTCCGCGGGCGTCGCGCAGTTCCACGGTGAGTTGCGCTTCGAAGACCGTGGCGACACCCGACACGCTGAGTACGCCGCCGGCGGCGACCGTATCGCCGCATGCCGGGCTCGTCAAGGTGATCGCCGGGCGAGTGGGGGACAGCGTCACCGGGCGCTCGACGAGATTGATGCGCGACCCATCTTTCGGGCTGAGCTCGTAGGCCCGCAGAATGATTGGGCGGGCGCTCTCGCTCTCTGGGGCGAAGGCGAGCAGGGTCTGCCAGGTGCCGGGAGTCCCACTGCCGGAGGTCGCCGTGAGATGACGCACGCAGAGCTGATCGCCTGCCTCGTTCACCGCGTCGACCGTGAGCGCGGCCTCGAAGGTGTTCGACGTTCCGTCGAACGCTATGGGTATCCGCACCGTTGCGCTGTCCTCCGGTCGCAGGATCGTGATGAATGCGGGATCGGACGTGGGTGTCGGCGTGGGATCAGCCGTGGGCGTTTCGCTGGGTGTTGGTGTTGGCGTGGCGGTGGGTGCAGGTGAGGTCGGCGGCGCTGCCAACGGACCGGAACCCGCACAGGCTGCCACGAGCAGCACGGCGGCCGCGACAATCACGGTTGCCGTGAGACGGCCGGTGCGCAGAGGAAATTGGAGGTGAACCATGGCTCCAGACCTTTCCTCGGCCTATTTTACGCCCGTTCCCGTCTCTTCCGCTGGTGGTTTAGAAGGGAAAGAGCAGCCGGTGCAGAAACTGCCGGGTGCGGTCCTCTCGGGGGTTGCGCAGCACCTCCTTCGGGGCGCCGTGCTCGACGATCAGGCCGCCGTCGACGAACGCGATCTCGGTTGCGACCTCGCGTGCAAATTCGAGTTCGTGGGTCACGATGACCATGGTCCAGCCCTCGGTGGCGAGCTCCTTGATCAGCCGCAGCACGTCGCCGACGAGTTCAGGGTCGAGCGCCGAGGTGGGCTCATCGAAGAGCAGCAGTTGCGGGCGCAGTGCGAGGGCACGCACGATGCCGACCCGCTGCTGCTGACCGCCGGAGAGTTCGAAGGGGTAGCTGTCTTTTTTCTCGGTGAGGCCGACCCGGTCGAGCAAGGCGAGAGCCTCGGCGGTGACCTCGGCCCGGTTGCGCTTCTGCACGATGACCGGGCCTTCGATGACGTTCTCGAGCACGGTTTTGTGCGGAAAGAGGTTGTAGTGCTGAAAGACCATGGCGGAGCGGTCGCGCAGTGTCGTGAGTTGTTTCTTGCCGGGGACGGCGTCGAAGCTCACGGTGGGGTAGTCGGCCACATCGATTGTGCCGCCGTCGGCGAGGTCCAGACCGTTGAGGCAGCGCAGAATCGTGGTCTTTCCCGAACCCGAGGGCCCGATCAGGGCGAGAACGGTGCCGCGGTTCACGGTCAGGTCGATCGATTCGAGCACCCGGGTTGTGCCGAAGCTCTTCTGCAGGCCGCGCACGGTGAGCAGGGCGGCGGCATCCGTCGGCGGCGTTGCAGGCAGGAACACGGGCGGGGTTACGGGCGGGTCAACGGGCGACATAGCGGTCCAATCGCTTTTCGAGAAAACCCTGTCCGGTCGAGAGCACCAGGCAGATGACCCAGTACACGAGGGCAGCCTCAAGGTAGATCAGCATGAATTCCTGGCTGAAGGCGGCGATCTGCTCGGCCTCGCGGAACAGTTCGGTCACGAGCACCAAGGACGCGAGCGAGGTGTCCTTGACCAGGCTGATGAAGGTGTTGGACAGCGGCGGTACCGACACCCGCGCGGCCTGCGGCAAAATGATGCGGCTGAGCGTGCGGCTGCGGGACATACCGACCATGTAGGCCGCCTCCCACTGACCCTTGGGTACCGACAGGATCGCAGCGCGGATGACCTCGGCCGCGTAGCCACCGACGTTGATGGAGAAGGCAATGATGGCGCTCGGCCAGTAGTCGAGCACGATGCCCAGTGAGGGCAGGCCGTAGAAGATGACATAGAGCTGCACCAACAGGGGGGTGCCGCGCACGATTGAGATGTAGACGCGCGCGATGGACGAGATCCAGCGCCGCCGGGACAGGCGCATGAGCGCGAGGGCGAGCGCCAGCACGAGCCCGATGGCGAAGGATGCCAACGCGAGCGGGATCGTGCCGGTGATCGCCCCCTGCACCAGGGGGCCGATGGAACTGAAAAACAGCTCGGAGCTGGATTCATTCATGCGCGATTCATCAGTTCTTCGGGTCCCGGTTCTTGGTCAGGGTCGTGAGCGGATGCCCACGTCGAGCTACTGGCTGACGTCCGCACCGAAATAGGTGTCGCTGATCTCGGCGAGGGTGCCGTCGGCGGCGAGGGTGGCGAGCGCGTCGCTGATCGCGGCGGCGAGAGCGTCGCTGCCGAGCGCGAAGGCGAAGGCACTCTCGGAACGATCGGTCGTCTCGGCGGCGACCTTCAGGCCGTCGGCTCCGGTCTGCTTCTGGTAGTCGAGAAAGGTGAGCTTGTCGTTGACGGTCGCGTCAACGCGGCCCTCTTCGACGAGCGCCACGGACTGCGCCCAGCCATCGACTGCTTCGACGGTCGCGCCACTCTCGGTCGCGAGGGTGTACCAGTTGCTCGTGAGCGACTGCGCGGTGGTCAGACCATCGAGGCTTGCGAAGGAGGTGATCGAGGTGTTGGCCTCGGGAACGACGATCACGCCGGTCGAGTAGGTGTAGGGCGTGGAAAACGCGTAGGAATCGACGCGCTCGGGGGTGATCGAGACCTGGTTGGCGATCACATCGAAGCGACCGGACGTGAGTCCCCCGAAGATGCCGTCCCACTGGGTCTCTTCGAAGCTGACCTCGACGCCGAGCTCGGCGGCCACGGCTTCGACGACGTCCACGTCATAGCCGGTCAGGTCGCCCGAGCCGTCTTCGTGGTACGAGAAGGGGCGGTAGGTGCCCTCGGTGCCGACGGTCAGAACCCCGGAATCCAGCACGCTGCTGAGCGAATCGTCGGTGCCAGCCGAGTCGCCGCCGGTGGCGGAGCATCCGGTGAGGGCGACGGTTACCGCGGTGAGGAGTGCTGCCGAGACGATTCTGCTGTTCAACTTCATGGGTGCTGGCCTTACCAAGAGTGGATGCGAGTGCGTGTGTGCGCCGAAATCGCCGAATGGCAACTCCCTAGCGTAACAAGGCGGACAGCGTCGTGAATATTCCGCAGCTCTAGGCGCGCACGGCCAGTGTGAAGGGGAGCACCGCACCCGCACCCGCTCGGCGCAGGGCCCGTCCGGCCACGGTGAGGGTCCACCGGCTGTCGGCCACGTCGTCGATCAGCAGCACGGGCCGGCCCGCGAAGCCGTCGGGTGCGGCCGTCGTCAGCGCTGCGGCCAGATCGTCGCCAACCGCGAAGCGCTCCCACACTGCCGCCAGTCGGTAGGCGCTGTTGCCGCCGCTCGTTCCGGTCGGCCCGCCATTGACCGCGTCGAGGGTGCCGAGGAATGGCAACCGGCCGACCTGCGCCAGCGCCTGGGCCACCGAATCGATGAGCAACGGATGCGCGCGGCTCGGCATGGCCACCACGGCCGCCGGTCGTTCCTCCCACTTCCAGTCGGCGAGCACGCGAATGCAGGCGGCCGTCATGGCCTGGCTGGCCGGGGCATCCGCCGCCCCCGCAGCGAAGACCTCGCGCAACGGGCCGCCCCAGCCGAGGTCGGTGAGCCGGGCGAGGGCTCGGCCCGGAGCGAGACGCTCGGTGACGGCGATATTGCCCTTCACGTTCACGCCGAGGCTCGCCACGCCGGTGGGCCACTGCGCCCGCGGTTCGATCGTGACGCCGGCGCGGTCGAGGGCCGCCGCTGCTGCAGCGGCGGCATCGTCGTGCACGTCGACCGGGTACCAGGGAGACGTGCAGTTGTCGCAGCGGCCGCAGGCAACGGCGGTGTCGTCGTCGAGGGCGCGCTGCAGAAATTCCATGCGACAGGCGCTCGTGCGTTCGAACTGAAGCATGGCCTGCTGTTCACTCTGCCGGGCCGCCGCGATGCGCTCGTAGCGTTCGGCGTCGTAGACCCAGGGCTGCCCGGTGGCAACCCAGCCGCCCTTCACCCGCTGCACCGCGCCGTCAACGTCGAGCACCTTGAGCAGCAGTTCGAGTGGCGAACGGCGCAGGTCGACGCGGGCCTCGAGCGCCGGGGTGGACAGCGCCGCGCCCGCCTCGCTGAGGGCGTTGAGCACCGATTCGGCCTTGTTCTGGCTCGGCATCGACGAGGTCGCGAAGTACTGCCAGATGTCTTCGTCTTCGATGCCGGGCAGCAGCAGAACGTCGGCGTTCTCGGTGGCGCGGCCGGCGCGACCGACCTGCTGGTAGTAGGCAACGGGGGAGGAGGGCGCCCCCAGATGAAGCACAAAGCCGAGATCGGGCTTATCGAAGCCCATGCCGAGGGCGCTCGTGGCCACGAGGGCCTTGACCTCGTTGCGCTTGAGCATGCCCTCGCTCTCTTCCCGCTCGGTGGTGTCGGTCTGGCCGGTGTAGGCACGCACCTCATGGCCGGCCTCCCGTAACAGCCGGGCGGTGTCTTCGGCCGCGGACACGGTGAGGGTGTAGATGATGCCGCTGCCAGGCAGCTCGGCGAGGTGGCTGAGCAGCCACGACAGTCGGGCCCGCGAGCCCGGCAGTCGCAGCACGCCGAGCCGCAGCGAGGAGCGGGCGAGCGGCCCGCGAATGGTCACGACCTCGGCGGTTCCGCCGGCGCCGGTGTGGGTCGAAGCGCCAGGGGCGACCCGCCCGACCTGCTCCGCGACATCCGTCACCACCCGGCTGTTCGCCGTCGCGGTCGTCGCAAGAACGGGCACGCCGGCCGGCATCTGCGCGATGAGGTCGCGCAGTCGGCGGTAGTCGGGGCGAAAATCATGGCCCCAGTCGGAGATGCAGTGCGCCTCATCAACGACCAGCAGCCCAACCCGGCTGATCAGGGCGGGCAGCTGCTCGTCGCGGAAACTCGGGTTGTTGAGGCGTTCGGGGCTGACCAGCAGCACGTCGACCTCGTCGGCCTGCAGCGCCCGCATCACGTCGGCCCATTCGTGCGGGTTCGCGGAGTTGATCGACACGGCCCGCACCCCGGCTCGGGCGGCCGCGGCGACCTGGTCGCGCATCAGCGCGAGCAGCGGCGACACCAGAATGGTCGGCCCCGCGCCCTGACGGCGCAACAGCAGCGTGGCCACAAAGTACACCGCGGATTTGCCCCACCCGGTGCGTTGCACGACGAGCGCGCGCCGCCGCTGATCGACGAGCGTCTCGATGGCCTCGTACTGACCCTCGTGAAAGTCGGCTGCGTCGTTGCCGACCAGGGTTCGCAGAATTTCGAGAGCGGATGCGCGGGTGTCGGTCATTCCTCCAGCGTGCCAGATACCACCGACACTTCCACTCGACTCCGACAGCGCGGAGCTGCGTGTGCGTCTCGTTCAGCTCGACAACCGGCGCCGCTGCGCAGGCGCCAGCGCCACCATGCGGTCCGACTGCGAACCGGGGCGGGGCTCAGCGTTTCAGGCGCACGCGGGCAGGTTCCCTCGGTAGGCTTTGAGGGTGAACGTGATCCAGGAGTTTGAGACTCGAATGCTCCCCGATTTGGTTCCGGGTTTTCGGCAGTTGGTCGGGCAGGCGCGAGTGAGTGACCCGATCCTGCTGAACGAGCGTGCCATGGTGAGAATGCTCGTTCCCGTGCAGTGGATCCTGCGTCGGGTCGGAACCGACGGCATCCGTTTGACGAAGGCCGGGCACCTGCCGCCGGCCGTGGTGATTGAAGCGTCGACTCAGCTGGATTGGGGCTGGCCCATCGAGGTCAACCGCGAGGTGCACATCCGCCCGCTGGGTGAGCTGCGCGCCCATCTGCGCGACGTCGGTCTGCTGCGGGTGAGCAAGGGCACACTGTTGCTGACCGTGCGCGGTCGGACCCTCGTCGAATCGCCGCGCGAGCTGTGGCGTTACCTCGCGGCGACGATCCACCACAGTCGCACCCCCGGTGTGAGCGATGCCACTCGACTGCTGCTGCTCTACGTCGCCACCCGCACGCTCGATAGCCGTTCGGAGTATCTCGAGGTGCTGGGGCGCGGGCTCGGCTCGCTCGGCTGGGTGGTCTCCGCCGAATCCGGAATGTCAGGGGAGGACGCGGCCGATGAGTTGATTGCCCCCAAATGGCGGTTATTGACGCGGCTCGGTGTCTTCGAGGGTGCCCGTCACGGATTCGGCCGCACCGAAACCGTCACCGTGGGTGGCGCCGCCTTCGCGCGGGCCGCCCTCAAGGTCGAGGTGCCGGCGATCGTGCCGGCCTAAGCCCTCCCGGCAGCTGTCTCGGTGCCAGCCTGGGTGCCGCCGCTACGTCGGAATGCTTCCGTTCGGGAACAGCGTGTTCACGGCGTCGGTCATCTGGGAGACGCTCGCGATCACCGAGACGACGAAGATCGCAGCCCACACCCAGGCCGGGGCGATGCCGCGGCCGACACGGCGCCGTACGATCACCGACCGACCGATGACGTAGATGCCGGCGGACAGGAACGCCCAGGCCCAGTGGAACGGCTTGGTCACGCCATCCTTCAGCAGGCGGCGCCGGTCGAAGAGGGCCAGAGCGACCGACGCGGCATACACGCCGAAGGACACGAAGCTATTGGTGACCTCTTCGGAGGTGGGAGGTGCGGTGCTCCCCGCCATCACGAGCTCCAGCTGTGCCGTCACGTCGACGGATGATGCCGTGTACAGCACGAGCAGGGGCAGCAGCGTGATCGCCCAGATCAGCGGGTTGTAAACGGCCGTGTTCGGGCCGATCACGGCGGGCGCGGTTACACCGTAAACCTCGAGGGCGGGATCGTGCAGGTCATCGGTCCAGCGGGTGCCGTCCCACCAGCGCTGCCGGGGCGAGCCCATCGGGTCGGCGTACCAGCCGGGCGGATGCGCGCGCGGCGCGGGTGTGTCGGTCATGGGTCCCCCTCGAGTCGTCTGGTCCAGCCTAAACGACCGAGCCTGGGTCGGCAGGGTGCGCTGCCGGGGCTATCCGTCGTTCAGGTGGTTGGATGGGACCATGGACGCCACCCCCAGCTACATTGACGATTTCGCCCGGTTCATTTACGAATCACCGTCGTCGTATCACGCAGTCGCGGAGGCGGCCCGCCGTCTTGATCTGGCCGGCTTCACCCGACTCGCGGAGCGCGACGCGTGGCCGGAACAGCCGGGACGCCACTACATCGTGCGTGACGGTGCCCTGATTGCCTGGGTGCAGCCCGTCGGTGCCGGGCCGACGACCCCGTTTCGCATTCTCGGCGCACACACCGATTCGCCCGGTTTCAAGCTCAAGCCCAAACCCACGATCGGTTCACACGGATGGCTCCAGGCCGGGGTCGAGGTCTACGGCGGGCCGTTGCTCAACTCCTGGCTCGACCGTGAGCTCGAACTCGCCGGCCGCCTCGTCACCCATGACGGCACCGAGCACCTCGTGCGCACCGGGCCGTTCCTGCGCATTCCGCAGCTGGCCGTTCACCTCGACCGCGAGGTCAACAACGGCCTGACCCTCGACCGCCAGCGCCACCTCACCCCCGTCTTCGGAGTGGGCGATGTGACCCAGGCCGACCTCATCGGGCACCTCGCCGGACTCGCCGGCCTGGACGGCAGCGATATTGCGGGGTACGACCTGCTCACGGCCGACACCGCACCCCCGGCGACCTTCGGCCTCGGCGGGGAGCTGTTCGCGGCCGGACGCATGGACAACCTCACCTCGGTGCACGCCGGGCTGCTCGCCCTCATTCTGGCCGGCGACGCGGCGTTCCCGGGTGAGGGTGACGGTGACGGTGACGGTGACGGTGTCGGGGGAGAGGCATCCGCTGCCCCCGCCATCAGCGTGCTCGCCGCCTTCGACCATGAGGAGATCGGCTCCGCCTCCCGGTCGGGCGCGGCCGGACCCCTGCTCGATGACGTTCTCACCCGCATCGGTGCGGGCCTCGGCGCGACGGTGACCGACCGCCTGCGGGCCTACGCCGAGTCCTGGTGCCTGAGCGCCGACGCCGGTCACGCCGTGCACCCCAACTATCCCGAGCGCCACGACCCGGCAAACCTGCCCGTTCTCGGCGGTGGCCCGCTGCTGAAGATCAACGCGAATCAGCGCTACGCGACGGATGCCACGGGCGCGGCCCTCTTCGCCCGCACCTGCGCGCGGGCCGGGGTGACCTATCAGGAGTTCGTCTCGAACAACACGGTGCCGTGCGGCTCGACGATCGGCCCGCTCACCGCAACCCGCCTCGGAATTCGCACCGTCGACGTGGGAGTGCCGCTGCTGTCGATGCACTCGGCCCGTGAGCTCTGCCACGTCAACGACCCGGCGGCGCTGTCCGCGGCCGTGGCCGTCTTCTTCACGCCCGAGCGCTGAACGTCTCCGACGGGTAGACAGCGAGAGAGCCGACAACAACACGGGGCGGGCGAGATGTCACAGAACGCCCCGCGAAGCCTCTCGAGGGTGTCGAAGGGGCCATCTGTGACACTTCGCCAATCCGACCTAGTTTGCAGCAGCAGCAGCAGCAGCAGCAGCAGCAGCAGCAGCGTCGAGGCGCGCAATGCGCGTCCGGGCGGCGTCCTCCGACGACGAGGAACTGCCGAGCAGGCCGCGCACCAGATTCAGCACCACGCCCGTCGCCCAGATGGCGGGCCAGCTGGGCTTGCGCAGCCCGAGCATCCGTCGGTATTCGGCCGGGAGTGACGCGACGGCTCCGGCGAACATGATGCGATAGAACGGAATCATTGAGCGGCGCAGCGGGGGATTGCGAATGAAACGCACGGCCTCGGCGACGCGTTCATCGCTCTTCAGTACGCCGGCCGCTCGGAAGTCCTCCAACTGCGCCCGCAACTCGCGTTCGGAGCGCGGCGGGTTGGGCACGCCCACGAGTTCACCGGCCTTCGTCCACTCGCGCACATACTGGTCGGCACCGCCAGGAATCGGCGATCCCCACACTGTTTCGCACGCTAGAAAGGCATCGGTGAAGACCACGTGCACCCACGACAGCAGCTCAGGGTCGCCGGCCCGGTAGGGCTTTTCCACGCCCTGCGCGTCGAGGTAGGTGCCCGCGACCCGGTCGTGGAACCGCGCGACCCGCGACGATTCCAGCTCGGCAAGGGCGGTATCGGCGAACGTCACGGTGACGAGCCACTGGATCGTGCCCGACAGCCGGCCCAACGGGTCTTCGTGGTACCGGGACCAGTCGTGCACGCCGGCCATTGCACCCGGGTGCAGCGTCTGCATGAGCAGCGCCCGGATGCCGGCGACCATCGTCGCCATGCCGCCATGCACCGCCCAGGAGGCCGAATCCGGGCCAAAAAAGCCGAGGTCGTCGCCGAGTTCGATCTTGCCGACCCACGCCGGTCGGCCGTCGTGCTTGCCCGACAGCGTCGTCAGCAGGTGGGAACGCCAGCTGTCTGCAAACCTGCTCATGACAGGAGAGTAACGCGGCCCGGCTGGGATTTGCCCCGGCCTGAGCCCCGGCCCGATCCCCGGCCGTCAGAGATTGATTGCCACGATCTGGGCGACCGGATGCCCGCGCCGCGTCAGAATGATCTCCTCGCCGCTCTCCGACCGTTTCACGAGCAGGGCCAGATGTCTTTTCGCGTCTTCGATGTCAACGCTGAGCGGCACTGCCGGCGGGGCCGCTGGCTCGGGAAACGGGTCGAATTCTGCCTCGGGTTGCGGCTTACCGACACGGTCCGAAAACACTCGATCTGCGCTGTTCACAACGTAGCTCCTCTCATCAGCGGATGCTCCCTCGACGGTACGCCGCCCGCCCGGTGATGGCTATGGCAAATGGCCGAAGTGTGAGATGCGCAGCGCCGGAAGATGGGCCGAGCTGTGAGCCGGCCCGCCTACGCTGGGCAGATGCCTTCGTTTCGCGTGACCATCGCCGTCGGAGCGCTGCACCCGGGAGTCGCGCCCGCTGTGGTGCTGCCCGCGGCAGCTGCGGCCGCGGGCACCCTCACCACGGTTGAGGCCAGCGACCTGAGCGTGGTCGCCGGCTCGGCCCGCCTCATCGTGCGTTTCACCGCAGAAGACCGTGAGGTCGCCGAGCAGGTCGCCGACCACGTGCTCGCGGTGACCGCAAGCCTCGCCGAGCCGCGTACCTCAACGCTCACCAAGCGTGTCGGTGGCCGCTGGCTCACCGCCTGACTCACCCGCGGCCCCGACCGGCCCGAGAACGCGCCCCATCGGTGCAATCACACGCCGCTGTCACCAGTAGCGCTCCTCCTGCCAGGGGTCGCCGCGCATGTGGTAGCCATTGAGCTCCCAGAAACCGGGCTCGTCGCGGCGCATCAGCTCGAGTCCGTGTACCCACTTGGCGCTCTTCCAGAAGTACAGGTGCGGCACGATCAGCCGGGCCGGGCCGCCATGCTCCGGGGTCAGCTCGTCGTCGTCGAGCCGGTGCGCGATCCAGGCCTTGCCGCCGCGCAGATCGGCCAGCGACAGGTTGGTCGTGTAGCCGCCGTACGAGTGCACCATGGCAAACTCGGTGCGGGTGGTCACGGTGTCGAGCAGCGTGTCGAGCGAGACGCCGCGCCAGCGCGTTCCGAGCTGCGACCATCCGCTCACGCAGTGAACGTCAACGCTCACGTCTTCCTGCGGCAGGGCCTGCAACTGCGCCCAATCCCAGCGATGGTCCCGATGACGCTCGGTGCGAATGAGAAATTCCCAGTCCTGACGACGGATGCTCGGGATCGGCCCCGCAGACACCACCGGCAGTGTGTCGGACACGGACTGTCCCGGTGGCAGCAGCGAAGAATCCAGACGTCTGCGGCCCAACAATTTTGACGGGATCAGCTTCATGACGCTCCTTGCAACCAACACCAGCGGGGTTCGCGAACACCGCAGCCTAGCGGGCGTCGTTCACCCCGGTGTAGGGGTTGCGCGGGGGGCAATTCTCTGCATACCCCCCTTCGGGCGTAGGCTCGGCAGGTTGCATTTTTCACGAACCGAGGTATCGCAATGACACACGACTCGACCACACCGCCCACGAAGACGGCCGCTTCGGCGCAGAAAACGCTCACACCCTCAACGAACCGCAAGGTCATCGCGCTCGCGATCGCCGGTGCCTTCGGTGGTTTTCTCTTCGGCTTCGACTCGAGCGTGGTCAACGGCGCCGTGAACGCCATTCAGCAGGAGTTCGGCCTCAACGCCGCCCTGACCGGGTTCGCCGTGGCCTGCGCGCTCCTCGGCGCCGCCCTGGGTGCCTTCTTCGGCGGGCGCATCGCCGACCGCTACGGCCGCATCCCCGTGATGATCATCGGCGCCGCGGTCTTTCTGCTGTCGTCGCTCGGCTCGGGCTTCGCCTTCGGTGTCGTCGACCTGATCGTGTGGCGGGTGCTGGGCGGAATCGGGATCGGTCTCGCATCCGTCGTCGCCCCGGCCTACATCGCCGAGATATCCCCGCGCAACATGCGCGGGCGACTCGGGTCGCTGCAGCAGCTCGCGATCACGATCGGTATCTTCACCGCGTTGCTCAGCAATGCGACGCTGTCCGACAACGCCGGCGGAGCGGATGCCGAATTCTGGTTCGGCCTCGAGGCCTGGCGCTGGATGTTTCTGATCGGCGCCGTGCCGGCCGTCATCTACGGCGTCATCGCCTTTCTGCTGCCCGAATCCCCGCGGTTCCTCGTACTCAAGGATCGGGAAGCGGATGCCCGCGCCGTGTTCAACAAGGTCTGGCCCGGCGGCGACGTCGACCGGGAGATTCGCGACATGCGCGCCTCGATCGAGGGCGATCGCCGCGCCAAGACCACCGGGTCGCTGCGCGGCTCGAGCTTCGGCCTCAAGCCCATCGTCTGGGTCGGCATCACCCTCTCGGTGTTCCAGCAGTTCGTGGGCATCAACGTGATCTTCTATTACTCGACGACTCTCTGGGAGGCCGTCGGGTTCCAGGAACGCGACTCCCACGCCATCTCGGTCGCGACCTCGGTCACCAATATTCTCGTCACCCTCATCGCGATTGCCCTCGTCGACCGCGTCGGTCGCCGCCCCATTCTGCTCTTCGGTTCCGTCGGCATGACGGCGTCGCTGGCCACGATGGCCATCGCCTTCAGCCAGTCGATCACGGTCGCCGGAGAACTCAGCCTGCCCGGCGCCTGGGGCCCGATCGCCCTCGTCGCCGCCAACGTGTTCGTGATCTCCTTCGGCGCCTCGTGGGGCCCGGTCGTCTGGGTGCTGCTGGGCGAGATGTTCCCGAACACGATTCGTGCCAAGGCACTCGGACTCGCGGCCGCAGCCCAGTGGATCGCCAACTTTCTGATCACGGTGACGTTCCCGCCCATGTCGGATGCGTCGCTGCCGCTCACCTATGCGATGTACGCGCTCTTCGCGGCCCTGTCGTTCTGGTTCGTGATGACCAAGGTGCCCGAGACCAACGGCATGTCCCTCGAAGAGGCCAACACCCTGCTGCCGCCGAAAAACGCGGCCAGGAACGCGGCCAGGAATGCCGCCAAGACCGCGGCACAGGCGCCCACGAAGTAGGTCCCGTGCTCGCGCGCCCCCTGCCCGTTCCCGCCGAACCTGATAAACAGGAGGGGTGACCCCGATCAACGCTGCCGACCTCGATATTCTGCGCCGCACGCTCGGCACGCCCGACCTCGCGTGGCTGCTGGCCCGCATGCGCACGCGGCTCGAAAGCACCGGCCAACTGACCGGCACGGTCACCAAACCCCAGTCCTCGGCCGGGGAGCGGGCCGCGGTCGCACGTCTGCTCAACCGGCCCGTGCGGGCCGGCACCTCGGCATCCGTCTCGCTCGACACCCTCGATGACGTGCTGCGCCGGTCGGGCACCTGGCCGGCCGGACTCGCCGCTGCCGTCGTCGCCCTCACCGGCACGGTCGTCGACCCGGTGGAGCGGGCCGGGGAACGTGACGCCTGGCAGGCCGCAGCGAACACCCTGCGGCGTCTCGGCCGGCCCGAACTCTCCGGCTGGGCCGATCGCGTGATTCGCACCGGCGCCCTGCGCCGCGCGGCTCCGACCGCGGCCGCGGCACAGGCGCTCGCCGCTCAGCTCGCGACGGTGGCCGCGGCCCTGCCGACGAGTGGGGAGTCGCTCGGCGGTTTCGCGGCCCGCACCGTGCATGACGCTCACGCCCTCGACGCGCACACCCAGCTGGGTGCTCTCGCGGTCGGCCTCGCGAGCGCGCTGGGCGCGGCTCTCGCGGGCGCCAGCTCGGCCGCATCGTCGCCCACTGCGCCGTCGAACGCTGCGCCGTCGAGTACTGCGCCGTCGAGCGCTGCGCCGTCGAACGCTGCGCCGTCGAACGCTGCGCCGTCGAGCGCTGCGCCGTCGAACTCAGCGCCGACGGATGCCTCGGCCGAGTCCGCGCGCTGGCGCCGGGAAGCCTGGCAATCGGTGGGGGTTGTGCTCGACGAGCTCTCGTCGAGCGTGCTCGTGCTGGGGCTGCCGGGTGGCGTCGAGTCACCGACCGCTCGCGCCCTCGCGGCACTCGGTGACGCCGGACAGCCGGTCGTTCTCACCCTGCGACAGCTGCTCGCCGACGGGATCGGGATCGTGCCGTCCGTCGTCTTCGTCTGCGAGAACCCGGCCGTGGTCGCGGCCGCGGCCGACGCACTGGGGCCGGATTCGGCACCGCTGGTCTGCCTGAACGGTCAGCCCGGTGCCGCGGCGATCCTGCTGCTCGAGGCCCTCGTCGCCGGCGGAGCAACCCTGCGCTTTCACGGTGACTTCGACTGGAGCGGCATCGGTGTGGCCCGGGCACTCGGCGAGCGCGTGGCCTGGACGCCGTGGCGCTTCGCCGCCGCGGACTATTCAGCGGCCTGTGCCGAGCTGAGCGGGCTGCCGCCGTTGCTCGTGCTGCCGGGCGTCAGCGCCGCGAGCGTGGAGACACCGTGGGACGCCGACCTGGCTGAGGCCATGGCATCCGTCGCACTGGCCGTTGATGAAGAACTCATGCTGCCCGGACTGCTCGCGGATCTCGCGCGCTGACCCGACAACGTGGCCCTGACGTCGGTCAGTGTCACTCGGTATCAGTCGGTGTCAGTCGGCGCCGTGGGCCGGACCGCGGCCGACCAGCGCTCTTCGACGTGGCCGAATCGCCAGCCGGCGAAGGCGATGACCCAGGCGAGCAGTGCGATGGCGACGATGACGTAGCCCACGTTCTCGAGATCGAGGCCGCCGATCAGATAGAGCGGGCCAGACACGATGCCCGCCCGGTCGACGAGCACGGACAGGAGCTCGATCGATCCGATCACGAGGGCCACCGCGACCGACAGGGCGGTAATCACGAGGTTGTAGTAGACCTTGCGCACGGGCGTGGTGAAGGCCCAGCCGTAGGCATAGTTCATGAAGATGCCGTCGAGGGAGTCCAGCAGGCTCATGCCCGCCGCGAACAGAATCGGCAGGGTCAGAATGGCGTACCAGGGCAGCGCGAAGGCGGCCGCCCCGCCGGCCAGGATCAGCAGGCTGACCTCGGTCGCGGTATCAAAGCCCAGACCGAACAGCAGCCCGATCGGATACATCTGCCAGGGTCGTGTCACGACCCGCGTCGCACGAGCGAAGAAGCGGTTAATGAAACCGCGGTTCGCGAGCTGCTCGTCGAGTGCGGCTTCGTCAAAGTCCCCGCGCCGCATGCGACGAAAGACCCGCACGATGCTCAGCAGAATGACGAGGTTGATGATACCGATGAGGTACAGAAAGGCCCCGGAGACGGTCGTTCCGACCAGACCGAGAATCGATTGCAGCGCCGACGAGTCCGATTGCACCTGCCCGGCCAGGCCACGGATGCCCGCCGCCAGCAGGCCGCACAGCACAAAGACGATCGTCGAGTGACCGAGCGAGAACCAGAAGCCCACCGACAGCGGGCGACGGCCGTCGTTCATGAGCTTGCGCGTGGTGTTGTCGATCGCGGCGATATGGTCGGCATCGAAGGCGTGCCGCAACCCCAGGGCGTAGGCCGTCAGTCCGATTCCGACCCCGAAGAGCCCGGCCGAACCCACGTCGAACCGCTGCGGCACGACGAGGGCGAACAGAACTCCCCAGCCGAGTACGTGCAGCAGCAGCACAAAGCCGGCCATGCCGGCGAGCGCCGTCCATTCCCCACGCGTGAGGGCGCGCCGCACCCGGCTCCACCGTTCGGCCCCGGTCATGCTGTTCCCTCGCCGTGTCGTACGGTTGCGGAATCGTCGTAGTGGGTCACGATGGTGCTGCGCGGGGCCGAGTCGTTGGCCGAGGAATGAGTGGAACCGTCGGTCGAACCGATCCGTGAGTCGACGTAGGCGACGACGCTCACCCGCACCCCGTACAGCCGGGAGAGGCTGACCTCGGTCAGCAGCTCCGCGGCCGGCCCCACCTGCGCCTGGCCCGGGTGCAGCAGCACAACCGTATCGGCGAGGTACAGGGCGTGATCGGGTTCGTGAGTGCTCAGGAGCAGGCCCATGCCGTCGGCCGCGAGTTCACGCAGCAGCCGCAACACCCGCACCTGATTCTTCAGGTCGAGTCCGGTCGAGGGCTCATCGAGAATGAGCAGGCTGGTCTCGGCCGCCACCGCGCGGGCGATCAGCACGAGCTGTTGTTCGCCGCCGCTCAGCGTCGAAAACGACCGATCGCGCAGGGCCGCGATGCCGACCCGCTCCATCGCGAGCAGTGCGGCCGCTCGATCCCCGGCCCCCGGCGTTCGGAACACCTGCACGTGCCGTGCCCGACCCATCAGCACCATGTCGAACGCCCGGTACGCAAACGAGGAGCCGCGGGCCTGCGGCACGTAGCCGACGGCCGTTCGGCGATGCACGCTGCCCCGATGCACGGGCAGCAGCCCGGCGGCGCAGCGCACCAGGGTGGTCTTGCCGCTGCCGTTCGGGCCGAGCACCGCCGTGATCGATCCGTCCGGCAGGTGCAGGCTCACGTCCCGAAACACGAGGGGGCGGCCGGGGTAGCCGAACCCCACCTGCCGCAGCTGGAGCAGCGGCCCGCCGCTGTCAGAAACGCCGCTGTCAGTAACGCCGCCGTCAGTAACGCCGCCGTCAGGCCCCCCGCTGTCAGGCCCCCCGCTGTCAGGCACTGTCCCAGATCCGGTCTCGGTGCCGCCGCAGCAGCACGAAGAACACCGGCGCCCCGATCAGCGCCGTCAGCACGCCGAGCGGAATCTCCCCGGCCGTGAGCGAGCGGGCGACGGTGTCGACGACGATGAGAAAGGCGCCGCCGAGCAACACGGACACCGGCAGCAGCACTCGGTTGTCCGGGCCGACCCACATGCGGGCGAGGTGCGGAATGACGAGTCCCACCCAGCTGATCACGCCGCTCACGGCGACCGCCCCGGCCACGATCAGGGCGACCGACGTCAGCACGACCCAGCGCAGCAGGCGGGGGCGCAGACCGAGGGCGGCGGCATCGTCGTCGCCGAGCGAGAGCACGTTGATGCGCCAGCGCAGGGCGAGCACGACGAACGTTCCGAGCAGGATGGGACCCAGCGCGACGAGCACCTGGCCGGGGGTTGCCCCCGCGATGCTGCCGAGCAACCAGAAGACAATCGCCGGCAGGGTCGTGAACGGGTCGGCGAGGTAGGTGACGAGGGCCACGAGCGCGGAGAAGAACGACCCGGTGACGACCCCGCCGAGCACGAGCATCAGCAGCGGTGTACCGCCCCGCCCCGAGGTGATCAGAAAAACCAGCGCGAGGGCGAGCAGACCGCAGGCGAACGACCCGCCGACGAGCAGAACCGGGCCCAGCCCGAGCAGCAGCGCGAGGGCCCCGCCGAAGGATGCCCCGGCCGAGACCCCGATAATCTCGGGGCTCACGAGCGGGTTGCGAAAGATGGCCTGCAGGGCGGCCCCGCCCAGGGCGAGACCGCCGCCGACCAGCGCGGCCAACAGTACCCGGGGCATCCGCACCAGAAGCACGACGTTGCGCTCGGTCGGAGCAATCGTGTCGGCACCGAGGTCGCCGCCGACCAGGATCTGCGCGACGTGACCGACGGGCACGTCGAACCGGCCAAGCGCGAGCGCGAGCAGCGACACGGTCAGCAGGGCGCCGAACGAGATCAGTATCGGGAGCCGGGTACGGATGCGGGTCGGCGCGGCGCTGCCGGCAGGGCCGTGGGTCCGGCGTGGTGCACGACGGCGGTGAACCTGTCGGGGGTGCGCCTCAGGCAGCACGAGTCACCCGGACTGAATTATTCGGCATCCGTCACCCGGCAGCTGTCACCCGGCATGGAACTGCTGGTAGTTCGACGACCGGTCGTTCACGTCCAGCCACAGCATCGTGTCGACCTGGGCCTCGGTGGGTGTGTGGCCATAGAGAAACGGGTAGTCGGCCGCGATCTGGGCGCGCAGGGCGCTCGTGCCGAGGGATGGAAAGGCGATGTCGGCCAGCCAGGTCCACATGAGCGGCGACTCCTGACCGGGTGGGTCCCACCGGTAGCCGCCGAGCGGAACCCGGTACACCCGCCGGTTGGCGACCGCGCGCACTCCGGACCAGACCGGGTTCGAGTAGATGTCGTCGGGCATCGCAGCGTCGAAGTTGCCGAGCAGGATCACCTCGGGATTCCAAGCCAACACCTGCTCAACGTCGACGCCGACCATGCCGGTACCGGGGGCGGGGGTGTCGCCCGTTGCCGGGTTGGTGCCCCCGACGAGCTTGATGTAAAAATCGTTGTAGGTGTTCGCGCCGGCGACCTTGAGGCCCTCGGCGAAGCGGTTGAAATAGAGGATGCTCGGCCCCGTCGCCGTGCGGGCCGCGGCATCGACCCGAGCCTGCGCGAGGGCGGCGTCGCTGCGGGCCTTCATGTCGGTGGCACGTTCGGGTTTACCGAGCATGGTCGCGAAGATGCGGGTCCAGGAGTCGACGTCGTCCTGGGTGCCGTTGTTGGTGAGGCCGATGACCGTGAGGCCGGCGTTCTCGAGCGGTTCGATCAGGGGAGAGTCGCTCCACTGCACCACCACATCGGGCTCCAGCTCGAGGATGCTCTCGACGTTGGGCGTGAAATCACTCGTCGCGATCTCGTGCGGAACCGTGAGCAGTTCGGGAAAGAACTGGCCCAGGATGCCGTCTTTCATCGCGGCCCAGGAGGCAGTGTGCATGCCGACCAGATGCTGCGCTGACCGGTCGACGGCCACGATGAGCGAGGCCGATGGCATCGGAATCGTGACGACCCGGGTCACGGCCTGACTGAAGGTCAGGGCCGTGCCGCGGTTGTCGGTCACCTCGATCGGAGTCGGGCGTGCCTGGCCGCTCGGTATCGACGAGGTCGCCGAGGAATCCGTGCACGACGCGAGCACGATGGTGCCGCCGAGGAGAAAGAACCCGGTCAGGACCGTACGCCGGCTGAGCGTTGCCGAACCTGGTGGCGGCGGGCGTTCCGGACTGCTCATCACGGACCTCCTGCTGGGCGCGGTGGTTGCACAAAACGCGGGTTCCGCACAGCATCCGCCCGAACTCCGGTGCTGTCAACGGCTTGCCGCACCCACGGCGCCGCCGCCGAAGATCAGGCATTGCGATGACCGCACCCTGGGTCTACATTGTTTCTTCGAGGTGGCCTATTGTGCATGAGTTGTCGATTGCATCCAGCCTCGTCGACACGATCCGTGACCGTACCGGCGAGCGATCGGTCACGTGCGTTCACCTGCGAATCGGGCAGCTCTCGGGAGTGCTGGCGGATGCCCTGCGCTTCAGCTTCGACATCGCGGCGGCGGGAACCCCGCTCGAAGGAGCCCGGCTCGTATTGCAGCAGCCGGTCGGTCGCATCCGCTGTCGCAGCTGCGGGCTTGATTCCGAGTTGGCCGACCAATTTCTGCTCTGCCCGTGCGGCAGCGCCGACGTGCAGGTGACCGCCGGGCGCGAGCTCGATCTGGTATCGGTGGATGTCGCATCCGCTTCTGCATCCGCTTCTGCATCCGCTTCTGCATCCGCTTCTGCAGAGAGCCGACAGCCGGTCGGCTAGAGAAGGGACGACAGCAGGTGTGTTCAACGTGTGGCTGTAGCGACGAGGCCGGAGTACGCGTCGCCGGGGTGCCTTTGCCCGGCCTGCAACTCATTGCGAACCCGAACCACGAGCACCCGCACGACCACCCGCACGACCAGGGCCGCTCACACTCCCACCCGCACAGCCACACTCCAGAGGCTGCGATCGACGCCGCGACCGCGACCTCGAGCGAAACGGTCGTGCTGGAGCAGAGTCTGCTTGCCCGAAACGATCTGCTCGCCGCCCGCAACCGCGGCTGGCTCGATGGCCGCGACATCCGTGCCGTCAACGTCATGAGTTCACCCGGATCGGGCAAGACGACCCTGCTCGTGCGCACCCTCGCCGATTGGGGACAGCGGATGCCGTTCGCCGTCGTCGAGGGCGACCAGGAGACCTCGATCGACGCCGACCGCATTCGGGCCACCGGTGTGCCCGTCGTGCAGATCAACACCGGGGCCGGCTGCCACCTTGACGCCGACATGCTCCAACACGCCCTGCGCGCCCTCGATCCCGACCCGGGATGCACGGTGCTCATCGAAAACGTCGGCAATCTCGTCTGCCCGGCCCTGTTCGACCTCGGCGAAGCCGCCAGGGTCGTCATCGTGTCGGTCACCGAGGGCGACGACAAACCTCGCAAATACCCGCACATGTTCTCGGCGGCCGACCTTGTGGTGATCAACAAGAGCGACCTGCTTCCCTACGTTGAATTCGATGTCGAGCGCTGCGCAAACCAGGCTCGACAGCTGAATCCGAATGTTGACGTGCTGGTCGTATCCGCCACCACGGGCGCAGGCCTCGACGGTTGGTACGACTGGCTGACGCGCCCGCCCGGCACGAACTCAGGCGACGTAACCCCAGGAGACACCGATGCCCAGCCACACAGCTACCAAACGTACTGACCCGACCCCCGCGGAAGAGGCCCTGATCCACGTCTTGTGGATCAACGCCGGACTGAGTTGCGACGGCGACTCGGTCGCCCTCACCGCGGCGACCCAGCCGAGCATCGAAGAGATCGCCCTCGGCGCCCTTCCCGGCCTGCCGCACATCAGTATGCACTGGCCCCTCATCGACTTCGAGTGCGGCCCCGAGCACGGCGCCGACGACTTTCTGGAGTGGTTCCGCAAGGCCGACCGCGGCGAGCTCGAACCCTTCGTGCTGATCGTCGAGGGGTCGATCCCGAACGAAAAGCTGCACGCCGAGGGCGGCTACTGGAGCGGCTTCGGCAACAACCCCGAGACCGGGCAGCCAATCACCACGAGCGAGTGGCTCGACCGCCTCGCCCCGAAGGCCACCGCCATCATCGCCGCCGGAACCTGCGCGACCTACGGCGGCATTCACGCCATGGCCGGTAACCCGACCGGCGCGATGGGAGTGCCCGACTACCTCGGCTACGGCTGGACCAGCAAGGCGGGAATCCCGGTGGTGTGCGTGCCGGGCTGCCCGATCCAGCCGGATAACCTCTCGGAGACCATCACCTATCTGCTGTACCAGGCCACCGGGCAGGCGCCGATGATTCCGCTCGATGACAACCTGCGGCCGACCTGGCTGTTCGGCCACACCGTACACGAAGGATGTGACCGGGCCGGCTACTACGAGCAGGGCGACTTCGCGACCGAATACGGTTCGCCCAAGTGCATCGTGAAGCTCGGCTGCTGGGGGCCCGTCGTCAAGTGCAACGTGCCCAAGCGCGGCTGGATGAACGGCATCGGGGGCTGCCCGAACGTGGGCGGCATCTGCATCGGCTGCACCATGCCGGGCTTTCCCGACAAGTTCATGCCCTTCATGGACGAACCGCCCGGCGGCAAGCTGTCGACGACGGCGATCATGCCCTACGGCACCACGATTCGGGCGCTGCGAAAGATCACCGGCAACACCCTCGACACAGAACCCCGCTGGCGCCGGCCCGGCAGCAAACTGCTCACCGGCGCCGTTCGCACCTGGTAGTCCCCACCCCACACCGATACCGGCCTGGCCACGCGAAAGGCGCCAGATATGACCTCGACATTGCCCACTCCCGCAACCCCCTCCGAGCGGGGGAACGATTCCCTCGTCGAGATGAACTGGGACCCCATCACCCGCATCGTGGGGAGCCTGGGCATCTACACGAAGATCGACTTCGCGAACCGAGAGGTTGTGGAGTGCCACAGCACCTCGTCGATCTTTCGCGGCTATTCGATCTTCATGAAGGGCAAGGACCCGCGCGACGCGCACTTCATCACGAGCCGCATCTGCGGTATCTGCGGGGACAACCACGCCACCTGCTCGTGTTACGCCCAGAACATGGCCTACGGGGTCAAGCCGCCGAACCTCGGCGAGTGGATCGTGAACCTCGGCGAAGCGGCCGAGTACATGTTCGACCACAACATTTTTCAAGAGAACCTGGTCGGCGTGGACTACTGCGAGAGGATGGTGAAGGAGACCAACCCCGGGGTGCTCGCGCTCGCCGAGAACACCCGCGCCCCGCACGAGGGTGAGCACGGATACCGCACCATCGCCGACATCATGCGCAGCCTCAACCCCTTCACGGGCGAGTTCTACCGCGAGGCGCTGCAGGTGAGCCGTTCCACGCGCGAAATGTTCTGCCTCATGGAGGGCCGCCACGTGCATCCGTCGACGCTGTATCCCGGCGGGGTCGGGACCGTCGCGACGATCCAACTGATGACGGACTACATCACCCGCCTCATGCGCTACGTCGAGTTCATGAAAAAGGTCGTGCCCATGCACGACGACCTGTTCGACTTCTTCTACGAGGCGTTGCCCGGCTACGAACAGGTCGGGCTGCGGCGCACGCTGCTCGGCTGCTGGGGCGCCTTCCAGGATCCCGAGTACTGCAACTTCGCCTACAAGGACATGACCGAGTGGGGACGCAAGATGTACGTCACCCCCGGCGTCGTCGTCGACGGCAAGCTCGTGACCACCGACCTGGTGCGCATCAACCTCGGCATCCGCATCATGCTCGGCTCCTCGTACTATCAGGACTGGACCGGGCAGGAAATGTTCGTCACCAAGGATCCGCTCGGCAACCCGGTCGACCGCCGGCATCCGTGGAACCAGCACACCAACCCGCAGCCGCAACGCCGCGACCTCGGCGATAAGTACAGCTGGGTCATGTCGCCGCGCTGGTTCGACGGCACCGACAATCTCGCCCTCGACACCGGCGGCGGACCGCTCGCCCGGCTGTGGACGACGGCGCTCGCCGGGCTCGTCGACATCGGCTACATCAAGGCGACCGGCACGAGCGTGCAGATCGAGCTGCCCAAGACCGCGCTCAAGGGGCCGGTCAGCCTCGAGTGGACGATTCCACAGTGGAGCAACACGCTCGAACGCAACCGGGCGCGCACCTATTTTCAGGCCTACGCGGCCGCCGCTGCGCTGCACTTCGCCGAGAAGGCGCTCGAAGAGATTCGGGCCGGGCGCACCAAGACCTGGGAATCGTTCGAGGTGCCCGACGAAGCGGTGAGTTGCGGCTTTACCGAGGCGGTGCGCGGTGTGCTGAGCCACCACATGGTGATTCGGGACGGCAAGATCGCCAACTATCACCCTTACCCGCCCACGCCGTGGAACGCGAGTCCCCGAGACTCCTCCGGCACGCCTGGGCCCTACGAAGACGCCGTGCAGGGCCAACCGATCTTTGAGGAGAATGATCGCGAGCACTTCAAGGGCATCGACATCATGCGCACCGTGCGCAGCTTCGACCCGTGTCTGCCGTGCGGGGTGCACATGTACCTCGGCGAGGGCAAGACCCTCGACGTGCTGCATTCCCCGACGCAGACCCTGACCGGCGAATAGGCCGTCATGAGCGAGGCGCGCTCGACCGTCAGCGCAAACACCGGTATCGCCACCCTGCTCGACGCGCTCGGTGCGGGCGGAATGCTCGCCCGGGAGCGCGCCGAAGAGCTCGTGCGCCAGGTGACCGACCTTTATGGCGAGGCCCTCGAACACGTGCTCACGATCGCCGGTGAGACGGATGCCCATGGCATTCGCCCGGCTCCGGGCGGCACCGACGGGCTCGACCGCGCACCGGGTTCGCACTCGATGGTCGGCGCCCTCGTCGCGGATGAGCTGATCTCCGGGCTGCTGCTCGTGCACGGCCTGCACCCGCAGGACGCCCCGACCCGGGTGGCCGCGGCCCTCGAGAGCGTGCGGCCCTACCTCGGCTCACACGGCGGCGACGTACAGCTGCTCGGGCTGAGCGCCGACGGTGTGGTGCGGTTGCGCCTGCTCGGCAGCTGCAACGGATGCCCCTCCTCCTCGGTCACCCTCAAGCTCGCCGTCGAAGACGCCATCGAACGGGCGGCTCCCGAGGTCACCCGAATCGACGTGGAGGAACCGGTGAAGGTGGCCGCGGTCATCCCGGTGGCGGCGCTGCGCATCCGCTTGGCCGATGCTCCGGACACCGCGGACGCACGGGCCGACCTCGGCGGCAGCTGGCAACCGGTGCCCGAACTGGCCGACCTCGACCCCGGCGAGGTTGCCGGCTTCGTCGTGGCCGGGGTGCCGATTCTGGCGACGCGCACCAGTTCAGACGTGTTCGTGTTTCGGGACCACTGCCCGCGCTGCGCGGCGTCGATGGCGGGGGCGACCCTGCAGCGGGCGCTCGCCGCGCCGGCCGGCGGCGGACTGCTGCGCTGCCCGACCTGCCGCAAACACTTCGACGTGCGCGCGGCCGGGGCGTGCATCGAGGACAAGGGAGTGCACCTGGATCCGCTGCCGCTACTCAGGCGTGACGGGGTGCCGAGCGTCGCCGTGCCGAGCCTCGTCGTGCCGAGCCTCGTCGGTGGGGTCTCCTCGTGATTGACGCGCGCGCTGCCGGGCCGGCCGGTGCAACCGGGGGAGCCGCGGCCGAATCCGCGTTCGCGGTGCTGAGCCGAATCACCCGCAACCGCCCGGCCCGGAATACCGGGCCGCGCTGCGAGATGTGCGGGGAACCCATCGGTGACCCGCACCAGCATGTGGTCGACGTCGACAGTCGGGCGATGATGTGCACCTGTCGGCCGTGCTACCTGCTCTTCACCGACGTGACCGCGCACCTGCGCTACCGCTCGGTGCCCGATCGGTATCGTCGCTTCACCGACTTCGAGCTCGGGCCTGGCCAGTGGGACGAACTCGAGATCCCGGTTGGGCTCGCGTTCTTCTTCGAAAATTCGACGTCCGTGCAGAATTCACGATCGGCACGGACGATCGCGTTCTATCCGGGTCCGGCCGGTGCGACCGAGTCCGAGCTTGCGCTCGGGGCCTGGGACACCGTACGGGCACGCAATCCGGGCCTGGACATCGTGGCCCCCGATACCGAGGCGCTTCTCGTGCGGGCACCCGGAGCCGATGGTGTGGGACCGCGGGGCGCCGGGGGCGGCGCCGGGCGGTACGAGTGCTACCTCGTGCCGATCGACGCCTGCTACGAACTCGTCGGCGAGTTGCGGCGGGTGTGGCGCGGTTTCGACGGCGGCCAGGACGCCCGCGCACAGCTGACCGCCTTCTTCGACCGCGTGGCGGCGCGCAGCCGTCCCGCGCCGGCGGGGGCGGCATCCGCGGCCCGGAGCGTGGTCGGGGCAGGCACCGGCAGCACGAGCGGTCGGGGTGAGCGAGATGCTTGACCTCGGCTTCTCCGTGCTCGAAATCACCCCCGAACCGTATGCCGCCGTGCCCCAGCTGACCGCGCGCCTGCGGCTGACCGAATCGACCGGCGCCATCGTTCACGCGATCGCGCTGCGCTCCCAGGTGCGCATCCATCCGCAGCGCCGCGCCTACAGTGCCGAGGAGGAGGCCGGTCTGCTCGACCTGTTCGGCGCCCGGGCCCGGTGGACGTCGACGCTGAAGTCCTTTCTGTGGCTGCAGTGCAGCACCACGGTGTCGGGCTTCACCGGGCAGACCGAAGTGGACCTGCCGCTCGTGTGCACCTATGACTTCGACGTGGCCGCCGCGAAGTACCTGCACGCGGTGCGGGACAGCACGGTGCCGCTCGAGCTGCTGTTCTCGGGCAGCGTCTTCACCCGCGGCGAGAAGGGGTTCGGTGTGGAGCAGGTGCCGTGGAACTGTGAGGCCGCCTACGCCCTGCCGGTGTCGGTCTGGCGTGAACTCATGGACCGCTACTTTCCACACGCCGGCTGGATCCGACTCGATCGGGACGTGCTCGGCGACCTCGCCCACTACAAGGCATCGCTCGGGCTGACCTCGTGGGAAGCGGCGATCGCCACGCTGCTGGCCTGCGCCGAAGCGCAGGATTCTCCGAGCCGGCAGGATGCGTCGGGCCGAGAGGTGCGCTCATGACCGGCGGCCGGCACCCTGGCCTCACCCTCGCCCGCGCCGTGGCCGACGCGGTGCTCTACGAGGGCTACCTGCTCTACCCCTACCGCGCGTCGGCGCAGAAGAACCAGGCCCGCTGGCAGTTCGGCATTCTGGGGCCACCCGGTGCCGCCGCAGCCGGAGTCGGCGAAGAACCCCAGATGCTGACCGATGCCCTGCTGCGGGTCGCGCCGTCGGCATCCGCTGCCCGGCCGGGCGCCGTCACCGTTTCGGTCTGCGTGCGCTTTCTGCAGCTGCAAACCCGCACCGTGGAACGGGCCGTGGCCGACGGAAACGACTTCGAGCCGGTCTCCGAGTTGCAGGTGAACGGTGCGCGCTGGCTGAGCTGGGACGAAGCCGTGCCGTGCGAACTCGAGCTCGGCCCGTTCGCCCTGGAACAGCTGGAACGCGGGCTGACCGTGCCCCTGTCGGTTCCCGCCGGCGAAGACCTGGAGTGGCTGCCCGACTCGGGCTCCTCCGAAAAATCTGGCCGACCCGGCGCGGCACCGGGTCGGCTGGTGCGTCGCCGCCGCGCGCTGAGCGGCTCCCTGCGGCTGACGGCCGAGGCGCTGTCCGACCAGCCTCTCGGCGGCGACCTGCTGCTGCGCCTGCGGGTCGCGGTCGAAAACGTGGCGGCGGGCGTTCCGTCCGTGAAAGCGGATGCCGTCGCCACCTCGTTCATCGGCACGCACCTGCTGGTGACCTGCGAAAACGCGGGTTTCGTGTCCGTGCTCGACCCGCCCGTCGAAGCGCAGGCATCCGCCGCCGAGTGTGTGCACGAGCG
Organism: Cryobacterium frigoriphilum; assembly: GCF_004403305.1. GTDB lineage: Bacteria > Actinomycetota > Actinomycetes > Actinomycetales > Microbacteriaceae > Cryobacterium > Cryobacterium frigoriphilum. The sequence goes on from NZ_SOHE01000015.1 coordinate 61,429, forward strand.
CTGCTGGCCCGTGCTCGCGGGGCCGGAAGGGCAGGATGACGTGCTGCTGGCGTCGCCGATCATTCTCTACGACCACCCCTCGGTCGCGCCGGAGAGCGCAGTCGCCCTGTTCGACTCGACCGAGATCGACGAGATCCTCACGCTGCGGGTGCTGACGCTGACAGAGGAAGAAAAAGCCGAGGCGCGGGTCACCGACCCACGAGCCGCGGCCATCATCGACCGCTGCGAGGCGCTGACCGTCGATGAGCTCGAGAAGCTGCACGGAGCGCTGCGCAGCCCCCGCGTCTTCGAGGGTGCGGCCGCGTTCGAAATCGAAGACCCGGGGGACGTGCCCTGGTGGAGCCCCGAAGCCGACGAGAGTGTGAGACCCGACCAGGACGTCGTTGTCATCGACGGCGTGCCCGTCGCCCGCGGCAGCCGGGTGCGCCTGCATCCCCGCCGCCACGCCGATGCGCAGGACCTGTTCTCGGCCGGCGAGATCGCCCTCGTGGCCGGGGTACATTTCGATGTCGACGGCAGTACCCACGTCGCGGTCACCCTCGAGATCGATCCCGCGGCCGACCTACACGACTGGTTCGGCCGCTACCTCTACTTCGCGCCCGACGAGCTCGAACCCCTCGAGCCCCCCGACGCGGATTTTCAGCAGAAAGGAAGGCCATGAAATTCATCGGAGGCGTGACGGTCTTCGTGCTCGCCGCGAGCGCGGCCGTCGCCGTGGTCGTGGGAATACGCTCGATCCCGGACCTTCAGCGGTACCTGAAGATGCGCGAGATGTAGTGCCGGCCCGGATTCTGGTGGCCGGAGTCGGCAACATCTTTCTGAGCGACGATGGCTTCGGCCCCGAGGTCGCACGGCAATTCATGACGGATGCCGCCGCCTCACTCCCGGGCGTGCGCGTCGTCGACTACGGAATCCGCGGCATTCACCTGGTTTACGACCTGCTCGACGGCGTCGACCAGCTGGTTCTCGTGGATGCGCTGCCGGCGCGCGGTGCACGGGCGGCGGCCGGCGGCATCCGGGTGCTGCAGATTCGGCCGGAAGACGTGACCGGCCGCTCTGACCGAGGCGCCGGCACCCCCGACGCCCACAGCATGGATCCGCTCGCGGCGCTCGACGGCCTGCACGCGCTCGGTGGCGCGCTGCCGCTCACCTATCTGGTGGGCTGCGTCGCCCGGGATACCGCGGAGGGGATGGGCCTCAGCGACGAGGTCGCGGCGTCCGTTCCCGAAGCGCTTGCCGCGGTGCGGGCGTTGATCAGCTTGCAGAATCAGAATCAGAGCGAGAGCGGAGGCGAATGATGTGCTTGGGAATTCCGGGACGGGTAGTTGAGCGGGTGGAGGGTTTCGGTGACCAGCTGGCGCTCGTGACGGTCGCGGGCGTGCCGCGGCGCATCAATGTCGGCCTGCTCGACGACGGCGCGTTCGAGGTGGGCAGCTGGGTGATCATTCACATGGGTTTCGCACTCGAGGTGGTCGACGAGACGGCCGCCGACCAGGCCCGGGAGGGGCTCGAACTGCTCGGGCGCGCCGATCCGGGGCCCGGTGCCACCGATTCTGCCGACCGGTCGGACCTCGACACGAACTAGCCGGGCCGGGCGCGGGGCCTGATTTCGGCCAACGGGTGCCGTGGGTGTAGCGTAGCTTAACGAGAAACGTTCTCATTAAGCGCGGCGACCGAGCCGCGCACGCCACTGGAAAGGCACCATCATCTCCATCTCTACCCTTCCCACCAACGCTCCTGCCGCAGCCCCGAGCCGTCGTATCGCCACCGCCCCGTCGTCCGTCTCGCGGTCCCGCCGTCGCGGCGTGCTGACCGGCGCCGCGCTCGCCGGAGCGGTCGCGCTCACGCTGACCGCAGCGACCGGTGCGAGCGCCGCCGCCAGCTATTCCTTCAGCGAGGGCCACGTCGATGTCGTGCACGTGGGTTTCAACTCCGCCGGCACGGGTCTCGGCCTCGCCGTCGGCAACGAGGGCGACCCCGCTCATCCCGAGGGCGTCTATGCGGCGGCCGACTCGCAGTTTGTCGTGACCGACACCGAAGCCCTCGGTGGCTTCGTGCTTCCCGAGGACCCGGCTGTGGCGGAGGTGAACGGCGTGCTCTTTGCCGGGTTCTCCGGTTCCGGCGACCTGATCGAATCCGGCATCTTCGGGTACGGCGATCAGGTCTCGGTCACGCTCGAGGACTGGGACTTCGTGCCGGCCGCGGGTGAATCGGCGGGAACGACGTTCCTGATCGAGCAGCAGTCGAGCAGCGATACCTTCTTCGATGGTGCGGGCGACGTGCAGGACTTCACCGTCAACACCATTGACGCGCCCGAAGCCTTCCACGAGCACGCGACCTGGACCTTCGAGAAGGCCGGCACCTACACCTTCGATTTCACCGCCGAGGGCAACGGGTTCGCAGCTGACCTGACCCCGTTCACCTTCGTCGTCGGCTAGCTCGAAACCTGAGCGCAGTGCTGCCGGGCGCCGATGGTGCCGGGCAGCACTGCTGTAGCGCTACAGTCAATACGTGCGCGCTTAACGATAACGATTCTCGTTCTCGGGACTTGCTGCGACCACAAAGCCTCAATCACAGACACACGTCGACACATCTTCCCCGTCCGCAAGCGGGGGAGTGGAAAGCATCCATGCACCCCCACGTTCGCCGGCCCACCGCTGCCGCTGCCGTCACCACGGTTCTTGCCCTGCTCGCCTCCCTGCTCGTCACCTCACCCGCCGCCGCGAGCGAGCCGGCCGACGCCGCGACCGATTCGGCAGCCGAACTCACCCCCGTGCCCGCCGACGGTGCGACGCTGCTGGACCTGGTCTTCGACACCACCGTCGATACCACGGTCGATGCGCCACTGCGCCTGGGCATCCTGCCCGCGCCGACCGAACCGGGCAGCCCCGCCGCCGTGGTCGCCGTCGACCCGGCCGACACCCTGCTCGTCGTCGACGATACCTCGGCCGTGACCGGCCTCGTCAGCGCCGCGCACCTCGAACTTCCCGAGGGGTACACGGCCACGGGCGCGGCCGCCGTGAACCTGACCGGCGTGACCGGGCCAGAGGGGGCATCCGTTTCGGTGACGGATGCCACGGGCACCGTTCTGCTCGGCACCGCACCGCTGCCCACGGGCGACGCGGCCCCCGTGACCCTCGCGCTCGACGGCGCCACGGACCTGACCGGCCTGTGGGCGTTCAGCGCCCACGGCGACTACAGCATGACGCTCGACGCGGTACTTCCCGTCACCGACGCTGCCGGTGTTACCGGCTCCCTCGCGACGGCCGCCACGACCTATCAGTTCAGCGTCGGTGCGGCAGCGGATGCCGCTGCAGCTGCAGCTGCCACTGAGGCCGTAGCCGCAGCTGCCGCTGAGGCTGAGGCTGAGGCCGTAGCCGTAGCCGTAGCCGAGGCCGAGGCCGAAGCCACAATGGAGGCCGAGGTGGACGCCGCTGAATCAGCTACGGCCGCTGAATCGGCCCGAGCAGAGCCGACCGACGATCAGAAGGTGGCCGATGTCGCGACGGGCGATGACGCATCCGTCGCCGGTGGCAGCACGAGTGACAGCGGTGACGACGTCAGCGCGACGACCACTTACGCGTCCACGATGGCGTCCGCCGTCTCTGTCGACAGCTCAACCGAGACCGTGACGACCGAGCCACCCGTCGTTTTGTCGGCCGGGAACCTGGCCATCTCGCCGAAGCTCAGTGCCTCCGCGGCCGCCGAGGAGGGCGATTTTGACGGCGTGACGTTGGGAATTTCCGATCGCACCCGGGGCGTTTTCGTGCCGTCGGACTGGTACGGGCTCGACTCCGCGGTGATCCACCTCGGTAACGACGAGTTTGACGCCGACAGTGGCACCTGGGCGACCCCGTCTGTTGTTCCCGACCTGACCGGCTATACCCGCGGCGATGCTGCCCGCGTGGTTCTCGGACTCGACCAGGCCATCTCGGGGCGGTCGCACAACATCCCCTACACCTGGGACATGCCGCTGCTCAGCGGGACGGCGGTGCTCAGTGGCGTGACCGGTTCCGGCACCGCAGCCGCACCGGGAATCGTTCGGGTCACCGATGCGATGTCCGGGCAGCAGGTCTGGGACAGCAGCCGCTTCGGAGCCAGTGCGCAGACCACCGTCGTCGACTGGAACAAGGGCAGTCGGGCGCATTACTCGGGCTGGTCGTTCAGCGATGAGGGAAAGTACTGCGTCACCATGACGGTCGGCATCGTCTCGACGGCGAACGGCGTGAAGACGGCGACCGACACGTTCACCTTCTATGTGGGCGATCTGCCCGAGACGGTGGTGCCGTGCGCGCTCGACACCGACCTGCCCGACGTGATCGAAGAAGAGGAGGAGGAACCCGAGGCCGAAACGCACTTCATCCATGAGAATGGCCACATCGACTATCGGGTTCACCTTGTCGACGGCGAAATCGCCACCGCTATGAGTTTTAGCATCACGAGAGATCGCCTGTACGAACCTTTCGACAACATCGTCCTGGCCGGCACGAAGCCGGTGCAAACCGTGCCCGAACCGACGCAGACCACCGACCTGACCGGCATCGGCCCGGTCGGCACCGAGTATTGGCACTTTCCCACGTCGGGCGGCAGTGAAAACTGGGTCTGGCCCGGGTTCAACACCGAAGAAGTCGATGCCGACGCTGTTATCTCCCCCATCACGACCACGCTCACGGACTATTCCGTCAACGGGGTACGTCAGCCCGACGACGCCGATTTCGTCCTGCAGGGTGGATCGGCGGCACCGGTCCGGCGCGGTCCTCTGCTGCTCTCGACTCGGTTGGGCCTGCCGCAGTCCTTCGAACTCGGAGTGAATCAGCACACGCATCAGGAATGGGCCTTCACCGCTCAAGGGGTGTACTGCCTGAGCCTCACCTCGAGCGCCATCATGGCCGACGGGCACCGGTCGAGTGACGACGGAATACTCACGGTCGTCGTCGGTGACATCGACGCGTCGACCGTTGTGCCCTGTGAGCTGCAGAATCTCGACGTGGCGCCGGTTGTGCAGAAGAGCGCACCCGCGATCGACACGACGGATGTCTACCTCGCCACCGACGGCGACGTTCAGCTTGACCTCTTTGGAGATAACGGCCTTGACCTGGTGGCCAGCACGGCGAGCGACGCGATCGGTAGCCTCATGAACCGTCGCGCGGATGACCTCGTGATTTCTACCAGCAACTGGCGCCCAGAGGGTCTGTGGCGCCTGACCGGCCTGGGATCGACGCGGCTGGGACAGGCTGCAGGCCTGGATTTTCCCGGGATGACGCTGGATACGACCGGTGTGCTGCCGGACTCTCTTCTGTCGGACACCGCAGTGACCATGGCCCTCGGTGATGTCGCCGGTCCCGGGGACTTCAGCTTCATCAACTACGCCGATCGAAGCGCTGCGGCTCTGGACTCGGCCCCCGGCGGCCCCCGCAGCACGACGCTGTCGGCGATGTCCCGCGCGACCAAGGTCTGGTGGGACGTCACCGAAGCGGGCATCTACTGCGTGCCGCTGACCTTCTCGTCGACCTCGCTTGACGGCACCAGCAACAGCACCTCGACCACCCTCACCTTCGTGGCCGGCCGCCTCGACCCGGAGGACGCCGACTACGTCGACCGCACCGGCATCACGAGCTGCGCGAACGGCCAGCAGGCCACAACGGCCGACGACTCGGATGTTGACGGTTCGCCCGAGCAGACCCCGATCGAGTGGAACGTGGCCAACGGCACCCTGACCGACTCCGGCGCCGTGATCCTCAACGACGGTCACGTCGACATCGCCTCCGTCCTGGTGGATGGTTCGCTCGCGACCCAGATCAAGGACACGACCGAATCCAGCGACGCAATCTGGCGCGACCCCGCGCAGACGGTGCTGCAGGTGCTGCCCGGCGCGCAGACATCCGCTCCGGACAGCAGTGACTACGCCTTTCTCGGTGAGCCGGGTAACGCAGTCTGGCAGGTGACGCAGACCCAGCAGCAAGGCCTGCTGTGGCCCGGCTGGTCGACCGAGCAGATCGCGAACGCCGACACGCAGGTGGGCGTGGACTGGGCGCTGACGGATGCCTCCGGCCCTGGTGAATTCGCCCTCTATGAGGCGAGTTCCACCGTCATCGGCGGCGTCGACGTGCGCTTCAACACCCGCGACGGGCTGTCCAGTGCCGACAGCTATGTCATCCCGAAGAACACGCACGCCCACGGCACCTGGGCGTTCAGCGCCGAGGGCAGCTACTGCCTCGCCTTCACCCGGTCCACCACGCTGGCCGGCGGGGCATCCGCTTCAGACGACTTCGTGCTGGCCTTCGCGGTCGGCGAAGTCGACGTGACCGGCATCGACCCGGCCGACTGCTTCGCAGGCACTCCGAACACCGAGGACCCCGGCGCCGGCGAAGCCGACGACGGCAGCGAGGTCGACGCGGGCACCGGTTCCGGCGACACGGGCACCGGTGCGGGCACCGGTGCGGGCACCGGCACGACGGCCCCGACCACGCCCACCGTCACGGCACCGGCCTCGCAGACCCAGGCGGCGACCCAGTGTGTGGCCGGCGGCACGATTCTCTCGGCCGGTCACGTCGACTACGCCTCCCGGCTCGTGAACGGCCGGCTGCAGTCGCTCATCAAGGACGGCAGCACGCAGTCGACCGTTTGGCGGGAACCCTCGCAGGTGGTGCTGTGGCTCAAGCCGTCGTCGCGGGTGACCTTGCCGGCCGGGTACTCCTCGATCGGCACGGTCGGATCGAGCATCTGGCAGATCCCGCAGACCCAGAACACCAACCTGGTCTGGCTCGGCTGGAACACCGAATCCCTGAGCAGCGCTCAGGCCAGCGGCCCGGTGACCTTCTCGCTCGACGCCGTCGACGGCCCGGGCAGCGTGAACGTGTACCTGAACGGCGAGTTCGGTGGGGTGAAGTCGGTCGTCTTCGCGAACGGCGGTACCCACAGCGTCGACCTCGGTAAACACGTGCACGGCAACTGGGCATTCAGCGCCGAGGGCATCTACCACCTCACCTTCACCCAGTCGGTGACCCTCGCCAGCGGCCAGGTCAGCCGCGACACCGCGACGCTGACCGTGGCGGTCGGCGATGTCGACCCCGCGACCGCTTTCGCTGGCTCCGGCGGCTGCGGCGCGGTCTCCAACGCGGCGCTGCTCACATCAGACATCGAGGCAGCGGATGCCGCCGCCGCAGCCGCCGTCGAGGCCGCCGCCGCGGTCAAGGCCCTCGAAGACGCTGCGGTACTCGCCGCGGCGCAGGTCGAGGCAGAGGCGGTGGCCACGGAGGCCGCCGAGCGCAAGCTGGCCGCGACATCCGCCGACGCCATCGACGACGTGACCGGCGACCCGCTCGCCGCTCTCCGGGCCGGAAACCCGGTTCCCGCGCTGCTGCTCACGCTCGGCCTGTTGCTCGTGCTCGGCGCGGCCGCCGGGGGAATTCTCTGGCAGCGGAAGCGCGGCTGGGCTGCCCTGCCGACCAGCGCACGCGCCGACGACTGATGACGGGGACACGAATTCGACCGGCAGCGCGGGCCGCCGCGCTGCTGGTCGGGGCCGGCATACTCCTCGGCGGCAGCGGATGCGCGACCGCGACCGCTCCCGAATCCGATGCCGACCTGCAGGTGATCGCGACCACCGGCATTCTGCGGGACATCGCCGAGCATGTCGGCGGTGATCGGGTCAGTGTCACCTCGCTCGTACCCGACAGCGCCGACCCGCACACCTACGAACCTTCTCTGCGTGACGTGCGCAACGTGGTCACGGCCGACGTCGCCTTCAGCAACTACATGCTGCTCGAGGAGCACAGCATCATCAAAACCCTTGACGCGAACCTGCGGGAGGGGGTGCCGAACATCTCGCTCGCCGAAGGGGCCGTGAAGTATGCGGCCGAGATCATCCCGCTCGTCGAGAACGTGTCGCTCGACACCGTCTGGCTGGGCCTGCGGGCCGCCGGGGACGGCGCCCAGTACGGTGCGACGCGCTCCTCCGACGTTCTTGTCAGCGCGACCGCGGTGAGCGGGCCCGGCGACGTGTTCGGCTATCTCACCGGCACCTTCGGTGACCCCGAGGTCTACTTCGACTCGAGCGACGGCTTCGATCAGGCCACCGGGTACCGCGACGACACTGCCCGGCTGCCCGTCGACGCACACACCCACATGTCGTGGGTGTTCACCGAACCGGGGCGTTACGAGCTCACGCTCGAAGCCCGGTTACAGGCCGACCAGAACGCGAAACCGGTCGAACTGGCGACCGAGACGTTCACCTTCGCCGTGGGCATCAACCCGGGCGATGTCGCCGCGCCCGGCGCCACCATTCTGGATCTCGGCCACGCCGACTTCACGGCCAACCTCGACACCGACGAACTCTACGTTCAGTACGATGCCGAGGGTGGTGGCGAGGGAACGCAGACCGTCTACGCCGCCGACGCTGTCGTGATCGAGGTGCCGAGCAAGGCCATTGCCGAGATTCCCGCGGCACCACAGTTCGATTTTCTGGGCACGGCCGGGGCGCAGATCTACCAGCTGCCGCAGGCGGTGCTCGGCAAGCACGTGCACGGCGAGATCGACCCGCACCTGTGGCAGAACGTGCGTAACGTCATGGCCTACGCCGAGCTGATGCGCGACACCCTCACCGAGCAGGACCCGGACGGGGCCACGGTCTACCGCGACAACACCGATGCCTACCTCGCCGAACTCGACAAGCTCGACCGCTACCTGCTGGCCACGATCAATGAGATCCCCGCTGCCGATCGCCAGCTCGTCACCACCCACGACGCCTTCGCCTACCTGGCGGATGCCTACGGGCTCGACATCGCCGGATTCGTCACTCCGAATCCGGCGACCGAGCCGAGCCTGGCCGACCGGCGCAAGCTGACAGAGACGATCCGCAACCTCGGCGTGCCCGCGGTGTTTCTCGAACCCAACCTCGTTGCTCGGGCCTCGACCCTCACCGAGGTGGCCGGCGAGCAGGGCATCGAGGTCTGCACGATCTACGGCGACACCTTCGACGCCACGGTCACGAGTTACGTCGAGATGATGCAGTTCAACGCCGACAGCCTGCTGCGCTGCCTGGGCTGAACCCCGTACCGCGCGCATCCACTGCCCGCCACCGAAAAATCGATTCACGAGAAAGTTCAGGATTACCGTGTTCCACACCCCACAATTTCGTCGACTGCCGCTCGCGGCTGCGACCGTGCTGATGCTCGCCCTCGGGAGCTCCGCGGCGGCGGCCGCGCCCGCCGATCCGCTCGATCAGAGCATCGACTTCGGACAATCGGTGGCGACGGACACCGCCGTGCTAAGCGCCGGCCACATCGACCTCGGCCCGCGCATCATCGACGGCGAGTTCACTCTGCTGGTGCACGATGACGCCGCCAAAGCGGATGCGACCGCGCAGTCCGTCTGGCGCCAGCCCGAACAGACGGTCATCGCACTGACGGATGCCGCCCTGCTGCCCGTTCCGGGCGACCCCGCCTACGCATTTCTCGGAGTACCGGCTGGTGAATCGGTGTCGGTGATTCCGCAGACGCAGAATCCCGACGTCGCGTGGGTGGGCTGGAACACCCAGGACCCGGGCGTGATGGACGTCATCGACCGCGGCGTCACCCTGTCGCTCGCCGCGGTCGACGGACCCGGCGCCCTCGTCGTGTACCTGCAGTCGGGCACGTTCGGTGAGCCCGAGGTGCTGTGGGACTCCCGCAGCCCCGAACCGGCCTCGGTCTGGGTCGACGTGAATACGCACACCCACGCCAACTGGGTCTTCACCGAACCAGGCGTCTATCTGGCCCAGTTCCGTATCGACGCCGACCTCGTCGACGGCAGCACGGTCTCGGACACGCAGTCGCTGCGGTTCGCCGTCGGCGACGCCACCGACCCGCAGGCAGCGCTGGCTGCGACGCCGGTCGTCGCCGAAGCGGATGTCGCCGCCGGTTCCGCGGACGAGGCCGACTCGGCCGCCGATGCCGCCACCGAATCCGCTGCTGCAACGTCATCGACGACCGTGATTCTGGTCGCCGTGATCGCGTTCGTCGCCCTGCTGCTGATCGTGGGGTTGACCGTCGTGGTGCTGCGCGGCAACCGGGCCAAGCGACTGGCGCTGGCCGCCCGGGGCGACCGGTGACCGGCCTGACGCTGGCTGAGGAAGGTCAGGCACAGCGAACACGGGCCGACGACGCTCAGGCCCGGGCCGCGACCGATGCCGCCGTGCGGGTCGAGGGTGCGGCCGTCGACCTGGGTGGCCGGCTCGTGCTTGAGGACGTGCACCTGCGGGTCGCCCGCGGCGAGCTGGTCGGCCTGATCGGGCCGAACGGTGCCGGCAAGACGACCCTGCTGCGCTCGATCCTGGGATTGGTGCCCCTGGCCGCCGGCCGGGTGTTCATCAACGGCCAGTCGACTCGGGCCGGCCGCAACAACGTGGGCTACGTGCCGCAGCGGCATGAGTTTGCCTGGGACTTTCCGATCTCGGTCGAAGACGTCGTGATGAGCGGCCGCACCGGCGCCCTTGGCCTCTTTCGACGGCCCAGGCAGGCGGACTGGGCGGCGGTCGGGGACGCCCTCGACCGGGTACGCATGAACGACCTGCGGCAACGGCCGGTGGGGGAGCTTTCGGGCGGGCAACGCCAGCGCGTTCTCGTGGCCCGGGCGCTGGCCCTGCAGCCCTCCACCCTGCTGCTCGACGAGCCCTTCACCGGGCTCGACATGCCCACACAGGAACTGCTCTCCGAGCTGTTCGTGTCGCTCGCCCGCGATGACCGGGCGGTGCTGATGACGACGCATGACCTGGCATCCGCTCTCTACAGTTGCGACCGACTGGCGCTGCTGAACCGCACGGTCGTCGCCGCCGGGCGCCCGGACGAACTCACCGACGCCCGCGTCTGGATGGATTGTTTCGGCGTCGGCGCGACGAGCCCGCTGCTGCGAATTCTGGAGTTGCCCCGATGAGCCCGATCGACTTCTTTCTCGACCTGATCAATCCCGACCTGTCGTTTCTGCCCAAGGCGCTGCTGATCGCCGTCATGTCGTCAATCGTCTGCGGGGTCATCGGCACCTACGTCGTGCTGCGCGGGATGGCCTTCATCGGCGATGCCGTCGCGCACGCCGTGTTTCCCGGGCTTGCCGTCGCTTTCGTGATCAGCGGCAACCTGGTGCTCGGCGGCACCATCGCCGGGGTGCTGACCGCCGTGCTCGTGGCACTGTTCTCCCAGAATCGGCGCCTCAAGGAGGACTCGATCATCGGCGTGTTCTTCGTCGCCGCGTTCGCCCTCGGCATCGTCGTGATCTCGCAGGCCCCGGGATACGCCGGTTCGCTGCAGCAGTTTCTGTTCGGCTCGATCACCGGAATCCCCGACGAAGACCTGTACGTCGTCGGCGGCACGGGGCTGGCAATCTTGCTGATCGCGTTCCTGCTGCACAAGGAGCTCGTGGCGATCACCCTCGACCGCGAGATGGCCCGGTCGATGGGGGTGAAGGTGTTCTGGCTCGATATCGTGCTCTACGTGCTCGTGACCCTGGCCGTGGTGATTTCGGTGCAGACGATCGGCAACATCCTGGTGCTCGCGCTGCTCATCACGCCGGCCGCCGCCGCGCGGCTGCTGACCGACCGGCTCGGCGTCATGATGCTGATCGCTCCGGTGATCGGCGCGGTCGCTGCTCTCGTGGGTCTGTACATTTCGTGGTCCTGGGATTTGCCGACCGGCGGCACCATCGTGCTCGTGCTGACCGCGGCTTTTCTTCTGGCCTGGGTCTTCGCCCCGCGTCACGGTGTGCTCGCCCGGCGCCGCCCGCGGTCCGCCGCCATCCCGGCGCGTTCGGCGCGTCTCACCGCGCCCGCAGGTGCGGCCGAAAAGTCACCCACGTTCGCGGCGCGCTGAACACCCCCGCGGGCCGCGGGTGGTGCGGTGCTGCGAGGGTGCGGTGCTGCGAGGGTGCGGTGCTGCGAGGTGCTGTGCTGCGCGGTGCCGGTCAGAGGGTGTCGTCGAGTGCCACGGCGGTGCCGCGGTGTTCCACGCCGGAGTTCGCGATGCGCAGGTGCCGCTGGGTGTAGCCGTGCAATTGCGTGACCTGGCCCCGGGTGAGCCGGTCACAGATCCAGTCCCAGTGCAGCGACACCGTGTCGCCGACCGCGAGATCGGCCACGAATCCGGTGCCCGCGACGGCGTGTCTCGCGGTCTCCACCGTCGATCCGCTGAGCGTCAGGGAGATTCCGTCCCAGGCGAGGTGGCGAGTGCGAACCACGGCCTCATCACCGATGATCTCAACGATTTCGCCCCAGCGGATGCGGCAGCCATCGAGCACGGTCAGCGCTGTGCCCGAGCGTCGGTCGTCGCGCAGCAGGCCGAGCCACGGGTACACCTCAAAGACATGAAAGCTGTGGTTCGGAACCCCGCCGGCCAACACTCCCTCCATCAAGTGGGAAAACTGATGCCCGGTGCGGGCCCGAAACCGGTTCTCCATGGAGTTGCCGATATTGGTGATGCCGACCCGTTCGAGCAGCGGGCTGCCAACCCAGTACGCCTCCACGACCCGGTAGTCGAGGGGATCCCGAATGCCGGTCGCCGTCGAGATCAACTCGAGGTAGGGCCATGCGCCGGCGAAACCCTTCGCGAGTTCGCGCAGCCCGGCATCCGTCACCCCGGCCTGGCCGTAGTGCAGCAGGGCATCGCTGTCGGGTGGACCGCAGCTGCCGCGCGCGTTGGGGGGATAGGCGTAGCGCACGAAGAGTTGGGCGCCGTCGAGAATCGGGGTGGCACGAATCATGCTGGCACGGTAGCACCGCGCACCGCACCCTTCAATGAGCGGATGCTCTTCACCCCCGGCCGGTCAGCACCGCCGCTCCGGCCTCGACGCGGTCGGCGGGGGCCAGCTCGTGAGCGACGGCGGTCATGACCCCACGGAGACCATTCAGGCGCTCGCCTATCTCACCGCAGACCTACCCCCGCAGGGACGCAGCGATACGGTCTGACCGAAGCGGCTAGCGGCGGCGTGAACTCTCGAGTTGCCGAGCGCAGTCGATGCACAGTTCGGAAGCCGGCCGGTATTCGAGGCGTTCCTGCCCGATGCGTTCGCCGCCGCGGCTGCAGAAGCCGTAGCTTCCGTCGGCTACCCGCGCGAGGGCGCGGTCGATGGCGTCGAGTTCGGTCGCGAACTCGCCCTGAAACTTCGACATGCGCGACCACTCGGTGCGCAGCGATGACGCTTCGGCGTCGTGGGCGCCATCCGTCGACCCGTCGCTGCGCGCACCCTGCACCCCGGCGAAGGTATCGGCCAGGCCCTGGATCTTGTCGGTGATCTCGGTGCGATGCTCGGTCAGCAGCAGGTCGAAGGCGTGAAGTTCGTCAGGCGTGAGCGGATTCGAAGGCATTAGTCCATGGTGTCACGCTGCTGGCCGGTGTGAGAGTACCGGGCGAGGTTAGATCAGACCGCGCAGAAACTCGTCGATGCCGACTCCGGCGCGGGCGGCACGCTGCTGCAGGCGAGTCAGCTCGAGCGGCGAGAGCGTCACGGTGACCGTGCTGAGGTCGTCGTCGCTCTCGTTGAAGTCGGGCCCGTCGAAGTCGAACAGGCCAGGATGCGCGGGCGCAGCGGGCGCTGTTGCGGCGCGCGGGTTCGGCGGGGTGGCGACGGTTGCGGCGGCCCGGGTGGGGACATCCGTTTGCGCAGCAGCAGCAGCAGCAGCGCCGCCGCGGGTGTACCCGGGGCCCGTTGCCGGGGCGCGGCCGCGCTGGAACGCCTCGGCGGCGGTGCGGGCACGAATGTCGGCGGCCTCATTGAGCGGATGTCCCACGTGCCCCTTGACCCACTCGAAGCGGAACCGGCGGCCGACGAGGGCCTCATCGATCTCTGTCAGCAGGTCGAGGTTCATGACCGGTTTGCCGTCACCCTTGCGCCAGCCCTTGGCCTTCCAGCCCTTCATCCACTTCGTGACGGAGTTGATCACGTACTGGCTGTCGCACAGTACGAGCAGGTCGTCGTCGAGGTGCGCCGTTGCCCGGAACAGCTCGAGCACGGCCTTGAGCTCGCCCTGGTTGTTGGTCGCATGCTTCCAGCCGCCGGCACCCCAGTTGGCGTCGTCGACATACCAGGCCCAACCGGCCGGCCCGGGGTTTCCCAGCGCGGATCCGTCGGCGGCAGCAGTAATCGTCATCCCTCCAGTCTGCCAGCGCCCGCGCCGGGTCGTGACCGGCGCCTGAGGGTTCGGTGCGAGTCTGGTTTGCAGCGGATGAATGCGCTTACGCTCAGGGGACGGCAGCGTGAGCCTTCGTCACTTCTTCTCATTCCCGAAGCAGGCGGGGTTCATGCGTCCCGGCGGTCCCGGTGCAGAGCTGCACCCGCGGTGGGTCATCCCACCGCCTCAACCCCCGCCCGCACGTCTTCGGACGGCCGGAACTCCCACGCAGCGCCGCCTTCGGCCTGTGCAGATGACGGCGGCGCGCGTGGCGCCCGCCGCGAGAGGCTCCACCCATGTCCCCCCACATTTCTCCTGCATTCCTGACGCGGCTCACGGCGCTCGCCGCGGCCGCGCTGCTCGCCACCGGCCTCAGCGTCGCCACGACGGCGGCCGCATCCGACACGGAGGCCGACGTCGAGGCCGGCGCCGCGGCATCCGTCAGCGTCGCCGTTACGGCACCCGCCGCGCCCACCGTCGACGGCACCGCGATCTCGCCGGCCGGCGCCAACGACTGGTCGTGCGTGCCGACGGCCGAGCACCCGTACCCGGTGGTGCTCGTTCCGGGAACCTTCGAGACGTCGGTCAAGAACTGGTCGACGCTCTCGCCCGTGCTGAAGGACGCCGGCTACTGCGTCTACGCGCTCGACTACGGCGAGGCGAACGGTATCGCCGCGTCGGGACCGATCCGCGAGTCGGCCGCCGAGCTGGCGACCTTCGTGAACGAGGTGAGAGAGGCATCCGGTGCCGCCCAGGTCGATCTCGTCGGTCACAGCCAGGGCGGCATGATGCCGCGCTACTATATGGGCTTTCTCGGGGGAGCGGCCGCCGTGCACAGCCTCGTGGGCATCGCGCCCTCCAACCACGGCACCGAGGGCGTGCTGACGCCGACTCCCGACCAAGTGCCCGCCGACATGGGCGGCCTCGAGCCGGTGTGTGCGGCCTGCTCAGACCAGGCTGCGGGCTCCGAGTTTCTCACCGAGTTGAACTCGATCGGTGACCTCGTCGCCGTACAGTCTGGCGGCGGCCCCTTCTACACGGTGATCTCCACGGTCAACGACGAGGTCGTCACGCCGTATCAGAGCCAGTTCCTCGCCGGTCCGGCCGAGCGGGTGACGAACATCACCATTCAGGACCTGTGCCCGCTTGATCCGATCGAGCACGACCAGGCCCCGAACGACCCGGTCGTGCATCAGCTCGTGCTGAATGCCCTCGTGCAGCCGGCCGGCCCCGCCGACCCCGCGTTCCAGCCCGCCTGCCTGTAATCCCCGGGTGAGATCACCACGGTAGCTGCCCCACACTCGCGAAGGGGCATTTTCTGGCATCTCGTGAGCGAGAAGCCACAATCGGCCCCGTGGCGCGGGGCGTACCCTCACGAGACGCCAAAAATGGCCCCTTGAATTCGATTCAAGGGGCCATTTTTGGCGTCTCGCGGAGCCAGAGAGCTGGGCAAGGGGCATTTTCTGGCATCTCGTGAGCGAGAAGCCACAATCGGCCCCGTGGGCTCGCGCTCGGTCGCACCCGAACCTTGTTCGCTCCCGGAATAGTGCCCGGGGCCACCACCACGAGAGCGGATGCCCCGGACCGGGCCGCCCGAATGTGACGAACAGATGACAGCGCCCCAACACGCATCCCTCGCCCGTGTGATCATCTAGTGACCGAACGGTAATCGCGGCCATGGCTCGCGGAAACACGCTCTCTGTAGCGTCTTCCATAAGCCAATAGGACACCAACCCCTGAGGGAGCCCCGCGATGTCATCAACCGTCGAGTCTGCAGCACTGAACTCAGCCCCCCTGAGTCCGCCGTCCGTCGGCACCACCGACGCTCCCTCCTCCGTTCTCGTGCACCGCCCCGGGCGCTGGATCGACAACTGGAACCCCGAGAACAAGCAGCAGTGGGAGAACGGCGGCAAGCTCATCGCCGCCCGCAACCTCAAGTGGTCGATCTTCGCCGAGTTCCTCGGCTTCGTGGTCTGGCAGCTCTGGAGCATCGTCGTCGTGTCGCTGCCCGCCGCGGGCTTCACATTCACCACCGCCGAGGTGTTCTGGCTCATCTCGATGCCGAGCCTCGTCGGTGCCACCCTGCGGTTCCCCTATACCTTCCTGGTGCCGAAGTTCGGTGGCCGCAACTGGACCATCATCAGCGCCGGCCTGCTGCTGATCCCCTCGATCGCCCTCGCAATCTGTGTCGGCAACCCCGACACCCCGTTCGGCGTGATGCTCTTCGTCGCCGCGCTCGCCGGCTTCGGCGGCGGCAACTTCGCCAGCTCGATGTCGAACATCACCTACTTCTACCCGCAGAGCCAGAAGGGCTACGCCCTCGGCCTGAACGCCGCCGGCGGCAACCTCGGCGCCTCGATGGCCCAGCTGATCGTGCCGATCGTCATCACCCTCGGCGCCGTCGGCACCTTGAACATCACGTTGGCCGGCTGGTTCTGGGTTCCCTTCATCGTGCTCGCCATGTGGGGCGCCTGGAAGTACATGGACAACCTGTCCAACGCCAAGGCCGACTTCGCCGGCTCGCTCGCTGCCCTCAAGGAGCCGCACCTGTGGATTCTCGCCGTGCTCTACATCGGCACCTTCGGCTCATTCATCGGCTTCGCAAGCGTCTTCCCGAAGCTCATCGCCGACCAGTTCCCCGAGTACTCCACCTTTCAGGTCGCCAGCGCGTCGCTGTCCCTCGCCTTCATCGGCGCTCTCGTCGGATCGTTGGCCCGCCCGATGGGCGGCAAGCTTGCGGACCGCTTCGGCGGGGCATCCGTCACGGTTGTCGCGTTCGGCGTGATGGCCGTCGGCGCCCTGATCGTCACCCTGGTGCTGCCGCTCGGTAACTTCTGGGCGTTCCTCGGCAGCTTCGTGCTGATCTTCGTCGCGACGGGAATCGGCAACGGCTCGACGTACCGCATGATTCCGAGCG
The DNA here is from genome assembly GCF_004403305.1 of Cryobacterium frigoriphilum. Lineage (GTDB taxonomy): Bacteria > Actinomycetota > Actinomycetes > Actinomycetales > Microbacteriaceae > Cryobacterium > Cryobacterium frigoriphilum. The sequence continues at coordinate 78,480 of NZ_SOHE01000015.1, forward strand.
TGTTCTCGGCCCGCAGCGGGGTCGCCAACGCCCACCACAACAGCGGCGACGTGAACACCCAGCGCAAGACCGCCGCCGCCCTCGGCCTGATCTCGGCGATCGGCGCCTACGGTGGATTCATCATTCCGCAGGTGCTCGGCTACTCCAAGACCACGACCGGCGATTACACGAGCGCGATCTACGGCTTCGCGGTGGCCTACCTGGTCATGATGGGCGTCACCGCGTTCGTCTACATGCGCCGCGGCTCCTCCGTTGCCGGGCAGAAGATCTAGCTCGACGGCTGCACCCGTTTCATCGCCTGACCCGTTCACGAGAAGGAGCACGACCCCGTGACTGCCCCCGCCGCATCCGTCGCCCCCGTCGGAGAGACCGCCACCCATTGCCCGTACTGCGCCCTGCAGTGCGCGATGACGCTGACGGCGACCCCGGTGACGGATGCCGCGGTCGCGGCCCCGCAGGCCCCGGTCACCGTGAGTGGCCGCGCGTTTCCCACAAACCGTGGGGGCCTGTGCAAGAAGGGCTGGACGAGCGCCGAACTGCTCGCCTCGCCCGAGCGGATTCTCGAACCGATGCTCAAGCAGGCCGATGGCAGCTTCGCCCCGGCGTCCTGGGACGACGCCCTCGACCTCGTCGCCGAGAAGCTGCGCAGCACCCGCGCAGAGCACGGCGCCGATGCGGTCGGCGTCTTCGGCGGCGGGGGACTGACCAACGAGAAGGCCTACCAGCTGGGCAAGTTCACCCGGGTCGCCCTCGGCTCGAGCCGCATCGACTACAACGGCCGGTTCTGCATGTCGAGTGCCGCGGCGGCCGGCAACCGGGCGTTCGGCCTCGATCGCGGGCTGCCGTTCCCGGTCGATGCGCTCGACGCGGCGGCCACGATTCTGATTCTCGGCTCGAACGTGGCGCAGACCATGCCGCCCTTCATCGGCCACCTCGAGGGCGCCCGGCAGGCCGGCGGCCTCATCGTCGTCGACCCGCGCCGCACCGCGACGGCCCGGTTGACCGAGGACGGTGCCGGCATGCACGTGCAGCCGACCCCCGGCAGCGACCTCGTGCTGCTGCTCGGCCTGACCCACATCGTGATCGCCGACAAGCTCGCCGACCGCGACTACCTCGACTCCCGCACCACCGGCTTCGAGGCCCTGCGGCGCAGCGTCAGCGCCTGGTGGCCCGAGCGCGTGCAGCAGAAAACCGGGGTTCCGGTCTGGCAGCTGCGCGACCTGGCCCGCCGACTTGCCGCCGGCCGGGCCAGCGGCGTTGGCACCTACATTCTTACCGGCCGCGGCGTCGAACAGCACGCCGACGGCACCGATACCGCGACCGCCGCCATCAACCTGAGCCTCGTGCTCGGCCTCGTCGGCACCAGCCACTCCGGCTACGGCACCCTCACCGGGCAGGGTAACGGCCAGGGCGGGCGCGAACACGGCCAGAAGTGTGACCAGCTGCCCGGCTACCGCAAGATCGCCGACCCGGCCGATCGCGCCCACGTTGCCGGCGTCTGGGGCGTCGACCCCGATACCCTCCCCGGCGTCGGGCTGCCGGCCGTGCAGCTGCTGCAGTCCCTCGGCCAGCCCGGGGGAGTGCGCACCCTGCTCGTGCACGCCGCGAACGTGGTCGTGTCCGCCCCGAACGCCGGCGCCGTGCGCGAGGGCCTCGCCGCCCTCGACTTTCTCGTCGTCTGCGACTTCTTCTTCTCCGAGACCGCGTCCCTCGCGAACGTGGTGCTGCCCGTCACCCAGTGGGCCGAGGAGGAGGGGACTGTGACCACCCTCGAGGGCCGCGTCATCCGTCGCCGCAAAGCCCTCGACGCGCCCGCCGGAGTGCGCAGCGAACTGTGGATTCTGCAGCAGCTCGCCGAGCGCCTGAACGCGCCGTCCACCTGGAGCGCCGTGCCGGCCGAGGTCTTCGACGAGCTGGGCCGCGCGACCGCGGGGGCGCTCGCCGACTACTCGGGCCTCAGCCACGCCCTGCTCGACACCGACGTGCCTGCCTTCTGGCCGTTTCCGATCGGCTCGGCGGGCACTCCGCGCCTGTTCCAGGAGCGCTTCGCGCACGCCGACGGCCGCGCCCACATCGTCGCCGTGCGTCCGGTCACGACGGATGCCACGGCCCAGCTCGATGGGAACATCACCCTGGTCACGGGTCGCCTGCTCGAGCACTACCAGTCGGGCGCGCAGACCCGCCGGGTGCCGGAGCTGCTCACCGCCCAGCCGGCCGCACGCCTGCAGGTGCATCCGGCGACGGCCGAGCTGCTGTCGATCGTCGACGGCGGCTGGGTCGAGGTCGCCAACGACCGCGGAACCGTGCGCTGCCGGGCGCAGGTGACCACCGACATCCGCCTGGACACCGTGTTTCTGCCGTTCCACTTCGCCGGCGAGGGCCGGGCGAATTCGCTCACGAGTGACGCGACCGACCCCATCTCGGGCATGCCCGAATTCAAGAAAACGACGGTGCGCGTGCGTGCGCTGCAGGAAGCGGGCGCCCTTGTCTGATCTCACCAACAATGGCCGCCGGACCACCCCGGAACGCATCGTGCTCGTGGGCTACGGCCCGGTCGGCGCGCGTTTCGTCGAGGAGCTGCTGCCGAGCGTGCGCACCGGGCGGGTGCAGTTGACCGTTGTCGGCGCGGAAACCGCCGAGGCCTACAACCGCGTGCTGATCGCCGAATACGCCGTCGGCCACGCGGAACGCGAGTCGCTCGAGATCACCGACACCGATGCCGCCCGGCAAGCCGGGGTGCGCATCCGCACCGCCGTGAGCGTGACGGCCATCAACCGCTCCCGCCGCACGGTCACGCTCAGCGACGAGACGTTTCTGCCCTACGACCGGCTCGTGCTGGCCACCGGCGCCCGCGCGAACGTGCCGACCCTCGACGGCGTCAAGCGGCTGCGCCGCGAGCACCTGGTGCCCACGGATGCCGCCGCCCTCGACTGGGCCGGCTCCCCCCTCCCGCGCGGGGTCACCGTGCTGCGCGACCTGGCCGATGCCGAAACGGTGCTCGAGGCCGTGCAGGCCGGCAAACGCATCGTTGTGCTCGGCGCCGGCGTGCTCGGCATGGAGATCGCCCTCGCCGCCGCTCGGGCCGGCGCGGAGGCCTGTGTCGTCTACCACGGCGAGATCCCGATGGCCCGCAACCTCGACCGCGGCGGCGGCACCGTGCTCGCCCGCAGCGCTCGCCGCGCCGGCGTCAGCATGGTCAACCATTCCCGCGCCGAGAGCCTGCTGTTTCACATCGACGACGACGGCGTAGAACGCTTCGACGCCCTGATTTGCGCCGACGGCAAGCAGATCGGCGGCGACCTGCTGCTGCTCTCGTGCGGTGTCGGCGCCCGCACCGAACTCGCGCAGCTCGCCGGGCTGCCGGTGTCGACCGGAATCCTCGTCGATGAGTCGCTCGTCAGTTGGGGCGACCCCTTCATTTACGCGATCGGGGACTGCGCCCACGTCGCTGCCCGGCCGCTGCCCGGCGCCGGCGCCGCGGCGTCCCGGCCGAGCGGAGGCCCCTCGGGCCTCATCGGGCCGGGCTGGCGGCAGGCCGACTGGCTCGCC